>JAFAQY010000112.1 GCA_019261985.1 Bryobacterales bacterium
GGCGGCCAAAGTCATGGCCGGTTGGCCAGTAGCAGGGGAAAAATTCTGATTGTTGGATAGAATATTGCGCGCCGTTATGCCGGTGTCGGGTGTACCGTTGTAAAGGAGGGCCGCTCCTCCGCGGAGCACGGTTTTCGAATTCAACTGATACGCGACTCCCAGCCGCGGCCCAAAACCATAGGGGTAGGTGGGGGCAAATGTGCAATGGCACGTCGCCCCATAGGTGACGCCCCCGAGACGTCCGCCATCTCCCGTATTCGGTACCGTGGGGTCGAAGGTCCCAAAACGGCCATGCTCCTCTACCGAAGCGGTGGAAACATCGTAGCGCAGCCCGTAATCGAGCGTAAGTTTGCGGGTGATCTTCCAACTATCCTGAGCGTAGAATCCCAACTGGTGTTTCCCGAGTTTGCCAACCGCGGGCGCTGAAACGTTGTAGTTATCAACTAGACCCAGCAGGAAACTGGCATAGGGAAGTCCGACGCTGTTGCCGCCGACGGTGCTGCCGTTGGCGAGGTAGGGGAGACCGGTTTCCGCCGCGCTGAACCCGAAAACACCGTCGGTGTTTATGACATTGTAATTGGGGTATCCTTCAATGGACGCTTCACTGCCGAATTTATAGGTGTGGTTGTTCTTGACCCAGGTGAGGTTGGCGATGAAGTTGGTCTTTTCTTCCAGCGAGAGCTGCTGTCCATCAATGCCGCCGGCCACCCCAAGGCCAGTTGTCACGGGGTTACCCGCGCCGCCGGTGCTGTTAGCCCCCAACAGCCCTGTGAATGCCGGAAATTCCAACGGAGTAAATGGCCCCTTTAATCCCAGACTCGCGGTTGGATCGTAACCCGTAACCGCGGCGGGCGCGGAGAGCGAGCTTTTCACGAACGCCCCACCCAAATGCAGGAGCAGAGTGGGTTTGAGGGTCTGGTCGTAGTTGAGGCGATTGCTGGTGGTGACCCAATAGGTCGTAAGAAAATTGGAAAGCAGCGTGGGAAAACCATCGATAGTGGGATTGGTGGGCGGCCCGGGGGTTCTTATGAACACCTCTCCCCAGTTATAGCTCAGCTTAATCTTGGAATTCACCGAATGGTCGACCTTAATCGAAGGAATATGGTCCTGCATGTGGACCGTATATGGGTTAACGTAGTTATTGATCAAGTTGGCCGCGAACGGTCCCTGTGGTTGCGGGATCAGGGCCTGAACTCTCAAAGCGACCGGATCGAGCCGGTTGAGCGGAATTGTGTTGTTCGGGAAGGCGGTCCGGACGAGTTGCCCATTCGGGGCGAGCATCTGCGTGGCCGGATCGTAAATCGCGTTTTGAATTATGGGGTTCCCTAAGGGATCGGTTCCCAAAACCTTATTGCCGACCGCCGCCGTGGCTGCGCTAAAATTCCCCATCTGATATTGCGGCGTGGGAACCGTGAGGTAGTTGGTGGACGTAGTGGTGGTGGTGGGATGCGTCTCGAAGCTGAAAAAGAAAAAGGTCTTATCTTTGCCGTTGTAGATCTTGGGAATCCAGACGGGTCCGCCGACGGTGCCGCCGTAGTCGTTCGATCGACTTTTGGGTCGGAGGTGGGAGTAAGAGCCGTGGGCGTTGAGGTCTTCGTTCACCAGGTACTCATAAAGAGATCCATGGAATCGGTTGGTCCCCGATCTCATCGTGTAGCTTAAAACGGCGCCGGACGACTGACCGTATTCAGCCGCATAGTTACTGGTCTGTATCGCGACCTCCTGGAGCGAATCGACGCTCGGCGCTCCAAACGAGTAATAGACGTTGCCCAAGGTGTAAGTTGCGTCCAGGCCATCGATCCGGATCCGCTCGCTGCCGGCCGGCGAGCCGTTGATGGCAATCCCGGTGAAGCCGAGGTTCACGCCCTGTATGCCGTTGACGCCGGGAATCGTTGCTACCACCTCCGTGCTGACGCGGATGCCGCCGATCTGGCCGATGGGGAGATCGTCTTGTGTGGTGGTAGTGACGTTGTGGCTAATATCGCCGCTTTCCGTTTTCAGGAGCGGCGCGTCCTCGTTCACTGTGACAGCTTCCGCGGCTTGACCGATTTCGAGCTCCACGTCGACGCGTGTGGTTTGCAGTTGCTGAACGGTGATCCCCGTCCGAATGTACTTCTTGAATCCGGGTACGGACGCCTCTATCTCATACGTACCGGCGGGAAGCTCGCTGAAGGTGTAATTGCCGGTGGCGCTGGTCGCGCCCTGATAGACAACGCCGGATTCCGTATGCCTGGCTTGGACCGGAGCGTTCGGAACCACCGCTCCCCCTGGGTCGGAAATCACGCCGGTCAATGTGCCGCCCGTCTGCCCGAACGCGGCGTAAACGAAGAAAAAAATACCTATCGCTAGTTTTGCAGATCTCATTTATAACCCCTATTCACAATAGATCGCTTTGCAACAATTGCCCACCAAAGCATCGTTGGAGTTTACAGCCCCAACCCCGGGCGCACCGCCGTTTGGCTCACCTCCGCCCAGCTCAACGGACATGGAACTTCAGTGAGTGTTGGGAGGAACAGTATCATGTGGATCTATTGATGTCAAGCGCCGTCGCTGCTGTGTCGCTGCTGGTACGGATGTGTCAAACGGAAGGGATGCTGATTGACAATACCAGAGCAGCGTAATATTATGAACCCGATCGATTTCGGCTCAAGACTGGGGCAGGTTGCCCAGGAGGAGAAGTCTACGCGCGAGATGACGATCGCATTCCGGCTGCTGTCAGGCCCTTGTTGGTGCTTCGAAAGAACTGAGGCTTTCTTTTAGCTGCAAAAGGAGCGGGAGATGACAAACAGAACCACCCTGATCAAGTTCGTAGCGCTGTCTTTTTTGGTTCTGCTGGCTGTTGTGAGCGCAACCGCCACTCGGACGAAACGCGGGTATTCAGAGCTTCCAAACGGACGTGGAGGCGTCAACGTCGAAGGCGTCGCTTACAGCGATGAGATGCATTTTGACAAGGCACGGTCGCTGAAGGCGTTCCAAGATACCCTTTATCCGGTGCTTCGCGCCCACTGCTCCGGATGCCATAGCACGGAAAACACGTCCGCAAGCGGGGCGCAGGCGCCGCTTCATGCAGACGCCGACGTTAACTTAGCTCACGAATACGCGCTGACTCGGGTGAACTTCCGCGACCCCCAAAACTCAAAGTTCGTGGTTCGTATGGCTATCGACCGCCACAATTGTTTTGCTGCAAACTGCGGCGTTGCGGCTGAGCAAATGTCGGCAGCCGTAACCGCCTGGCGCGATAAGATCGCCGATATGCTCCCCCCGATTCCTCGGGGTGTCGACGCATCCACGAAAATCAGCGAAGCGCAGATTTTGAACTGGATTGCCGCCGATAAAGCGAAGACCCCGCAGAAGGACCAGGAGTTTATTAAGTACGCGTCCTTTCATGCGCTTCATAACGCCGGTGTGAACCCTCAGTATATGAACACCGCGCGCGCCGGTTTATCCAAAGCCTTGAACACCGCGGCGCGCTGGGCCCCGCGAATTATTAATCCGAAAGACGTAAACGGAAAGGGAATCCTTTATAAATTCGACATTCGAGATTATTGGGGATATTCGCTCATTGACACTTCAGCTCCGGACTTTAAGCTGTTTTCCACCCTGTCGGACGACGATACGGCTTTCGCGCCGCGCAAGGTGGATGTAGATGGCAACGTTTTTAAGTACGCTGACGAGCTAAAACAGGTTCACAAGGTAAAGTCAGAGGTCACGCGAGACGATAAGTTCGCCCGCGTCGTCTGGGCCCGCGTCCTCAGAGGCAACGTGGAAGCGGCGACAAACGAGGAATCTTTCCCTCCCAATATCGACGGATTCGTCGGGGATAGGAAAATTGCCGGCAACAAGCGCGAGTACGTCGACCCCGCGGACCTCAAGTATGTAGAGGCTGCCCAGCTTGCCTACACCTTGACCCGTCCCGATGTCTACAACGCGATCATGGCGATTCCGGGATATATGTGGATGTTTGAAAATGAACTCGGCGTCGACAAATCGAAAGGTATTGATTCCTACGATTACATGGTTACGGATCGGGCCATCACGATCGATTCCCGTTTCTACTACCGCGCGCAGACACCGACCGGATATTACTGGAAGACGTTCGATATCTTTACCGAGGGCAACTACGACCGGATGAAAGGCTATCGGGAAGGGAAGGTCACTTACCCGTTTTGGTCGCATCCGATCCCGAAATTCATTTCCAACCAGGGCGGAACCAAACCTGAAGACCTAACGTACGTGGCTACGTTGCCACTCGGCAGCTACGCGAACTATAAATATACGGGAGGTGAAGGCGCCCAAGCCTCAGCCGAGGAAATGATCTGGAGCCTGCCCAATGGACTCCAGGGATATGCCATATTCGGCGCCTGGAGTCAGCGGCGCGTGGACGCGTTTACCCAGATCGTTCGCGATCCGAGGCTGCAGAGATACGTGGACGATAAGACGAACGCAAACCTGACCGGCCCCGGCAGACCTGGCGGTGTCACGGATCAGCGATTGAGCAATGCGAGTTCCTGTATCGGTTGTCACGAAGATGGGATGAAGCGTTCCAACAATGACATCCGGGATTGGCTCGATGAAGGCGGCGCCCGCCTGCCGAAAGGCGAGAATGGCGCCGATGCTTGGAAGAACGACCCCGAAACTGTTGCCCGGGTTCGCGAGCTTTACAAGCCGTCTTCGGTGATGCGCGAAAAAATGGAGAACGATCGCCGCCAATTTATGAATGCGATGGCTCAGGTCAAAGATGGCATGGTTGTGGGCATAGATAAAAACCTCTATGTCGAGCCGGCCATTTGGATGATCGAGTGGGCTCAGAAGTACTATAAGTATCCTGTTGCGAGATCGAACTAACTAGCTTTTACTTGGACTGCCCCGATGTATAAAGCACTAGTGGGGCAGCCTTTAGGCTGCGGCGGGCTTCAGCCCGCCCGTCCGCTTGGCGGACTAAAGTCCGCCGCAGCCTAAAGGCTGCCCCACATATGCCTGATTCTTTCCTATTGCGACAGC
The DNA here is from genome assembly GCA_019261985.1 of Bryobacterales bacterium. Classification (GTDB taxonomy): domain Bacteria; phylum Acidobacteriota; class Terriglobia; order Bryobacterales; family Bryobacteraceae; genus Palsa-187. The sequence continues at coordinate 5,002 of JAFAQY010000112.1, forward strand.
GAACAGTCCGGGATGACGCGCATGAACCGGCAGATGGCGGACAGAGTAGCTGCGCACTGGTCCCGATGCGGCGCATGACCGCAGTTATCCAGGATCATGGCCTCCGCCGCGGGGATTTTGCGCTGAATCGCCGCGACCTGCTCGGCGCTTCCATATTCATCGCGCACACCTTGCAGCACGAGGACGGGACAGCGGATATGGTCCAACGACGATTCGATATTCCAGTTGCGAAAAGCCGGATCAAGCCAGACATCGTTCCAACCCCAGAACAACGAATGCACTTTTGCGTGATAGCGGGCTAATCGCTGGGGCAGGTCCGTTTGATTATAGGCTTCTCGGGCTTGAGCGATGCTCGCTATGGTCATATCTTCGACGAATACGTGGGGCGCTTCGAGAATGATTCCGGCCGGCGAATCGGGGAAAGTCCCGGAGTAGATGATGGCGATGGATGCGCCATCGCTTTGCCCCAGAAGGACCGGCCGATTTATGTTTGCCTGCCTCAAGATCTCGGGAAGCACGATTTGCGCCTCGCGATGCATGTAGGATACCGGACGAGGCTCTGTCAGCTCATCCGAGCCGCCGTGCCCATAGCGCGAGAAAACGAATACTTCCGCCCCAGTCGCCTCAGCCAGCAAGCAAGGGAAATCCTTCCAGTGAGCAACCGATCCAAGTCCCTCATGCAGCAGAACGAGCGCCGGAAGATGAGCTTCACGCGGCTCAATTCTGGCCGCCTCCAGCCAGTGGCCGTCAACGAAATAGCGCTCTGCGAATGCGCGGATAGAGATCAATGAGAAACCACCGCCAGCGACTCGCGCACCGGAGTCTCGCGTAACGCCTGGATCAGCATTTCGAGGCTTTCTTCGAGACTCCTGGTTGCGGTATTCAATTGAAGGTCGGCTTTGCTGTACAGTACTTCGCGTTCGCCGAGAATTCGTTTCAAGTCCGACATCGCGTCGCGATTGTTGGCCATTGGGCGCATATCGCCTTGGGCGATTACGCGTTGCATGTGCTCTTCCGGAGAGGCGCGAAGCCATACAGTGAAGCACGTGGACAGCAGCCGTTCGAAAGTGCCCGGCTCGGAAACAAGACTGCCTCCGGTAGCGAGCACAAAGCAGGGGCGCCGTTGGAGGACATCCTCCAGGCACTGCCGCTCCAACTGGCGGAAGCCGGCTTGTCCGTGGAAATCGAAGATCAGGTCCAATGTGAGTCCACTGGTTTGTTCGATAAGACGGTCGAGCTCCAGGAAGGGCATCTCCAGACGTTCCGCAAGAGCGGCGCCCAAAGTAGACTTGCCGGCCCCGCGAAGTCCGATTAACGCGATCCGCCGGTGCCGGGCCGCCGGATCGACCCCGCCGAACTGGTACAACAACATCTGGCGTGCCAGTTTCAGGTCATCGATGGAAAGGCGGCGAAGAAACTCAACGGTGTGGACAAATTCGACCGGCGGCTCCGAGCCTTCCAGAAGCAGCGCGTCGATGGATACGTTTAGCGCTTTCGCCAGTAGCCGCAGCACAAGGACGGAAATGTTGCCCTTTCCACCTTCGATTTGCGCGAGATAGCGCTCGGACACGCCGGAATCACGGGCGAGTTGTTTCCGTGTCATCCCGCGGCGCGCTCTTGCCTGCCGGACGCGATCGCCGAGCAATTTCAGCGGGTCGGGGGCGGTGGACTTGGTCTGAACGGCGCGTTTACCAGACCTGTTGGGATTCCGCGCGGTTCGCGCAGCGGCCTTCTTCATGTTTCTAAAAGGATACGACGCGGCTCCATCCTCGCCGTAAACGCCTGGCCGGACGATTTTGGGATGTGGTGTTTAGAAGCCCGTGCTACACGCGAAATTCGCCGCATCGTCCGTGCTTCCGCTGCCTTTGTACTTCGCCACCAGCGGGTATTGGCACAAGGGGCGCGACCGCGTGATTGCGCCGGCTTGATCGCGGCGCGCCGCCGTCAACGTCTCGGGCGCTTTACCATCCTCAACCCACGCGCGGAGTGCATCAAGCTGCCCATAGGGCGATGGACCCGCTCCCCCGCCGCAATGGCCGACGCCAGGTGCCAGGAACAAGCGCGCGAACTCGGACGTCTTTTTGGCGCCGCCCATTTTTTCCTGAACTCGCGTGTAGTAGTCGATGGTCCCCTCCGGCGTGATGAGCTGATCGGCCCAGCCATGCCAAATGATCGCCTTGCCGCCGCGATCCCGAAAAGCTGTCAGATCGGGGTTATCGGTGCCGATGACCACCCCGTATTCCTCGATGGATTGATCGTAATAACGTTCGTACGCGGCGGGTGTTATCGCCGCCGCATCCAACTGAGGGTTTTGCGAAAGAAAATAGCGGAACCAGTCCATTGAAATTCCGAATGCCTGCGGCTTTAAAGGTGTGCCGCGGCTGCCCCATAGCGCGCTCAGGTCCGCTCCGCGAGCCATTCCGTACCACAGAAAGCTTCCATCCTCCCGGCGCGGCCCCTCCCAAAACTTTCGAATGAGATTTACGTCGGCTTCGGTGAAAGCTCCACAATCTCCAGCGGACGTGCCGATAAGCGGCTTCGGATCGTAGTTGCAGCGCTTCGGGTCTTCGATGACGCCATCCTTGACGCCATCCATTGCGTCGCACGCGGCGATTGCAGCCGCTGTGGCCGCCGCCAGCTTGCACGCGGGAATCGGATTACCGGCGGCATTCATGGCAACGGAGCCCCATAGCTCTTGCGGAATGAATTTCGCCCAATTGATTGCGGGTGCTCCGGAAACGACGCCGTTGTAGTCCTGCGGATAACGCTGCACCTCCATCAAGCCTTGCCGGCCGCCTGTGGAGCATCCGTTAAAGTAGGAATATTTCGGCGCGACGCCGTACATCGCTTGCGTCAGCGCCTTGCCCGTCACGGTCATCTCATGAATTCCAACGTGAGCGTTATCGCGGATTAGCTGCCAGTTCAGCCGGCCGTTGGCATCCAACGCGAAGCTGCCGTTGCCGCCTTCGTGTCCGGTGTCCGTCGATCCGGCCGCATAACCGAGCGCGGCGCCGGCATTGGGGCCTTGCTGACTGCCGCCTGAAAATCCGCCGCCGCCATTTCCTAGAAAGCGGCCGTTCCAGTTAGATGCCGGTATCGCGAGCCAAATCCTGACTTTGTCGCCCGCGGGCGGGTGCGTCGTGACAGCCGTCACGCGGCAGATGCCCGGATTGGTTGAATCTATGGCGGCCGATTCAATGGTCGTGTTCGGCAGCGAGACCATTGCGAGGCTCTCGCAAGAGCGGACAGGCTTGGCATTGGCAATGGCCGGTTTGGGAATCACCCCTAATGTGGGTTGCGCCGCGCCTCGGCCAGCCGCCGCTGGAGGCGCGCCCTGCGCGGGGCCACGGCCGCCTCCCTGGATTTGAGCATTGGCAAACGCGCTAGTGAGCGTCACGAGGAGCAGTATCCGGTGGGTCATGATCTTTCTTCTGTATCATCTCCAGAGACCGGCGTCAAGCAGTATAGTGCATTCGAGTCGTTGACTTCACGCATTGAAGTGCATTATCGTTTGATCATGGAAGCCGTAGCGCAGCAGCCGAGTTCTGTCGCAAACTTCGTCGATTTTCAGACTGAACCTTCGCTGTACCGCCATTGGAAGCTGTCAATCGCTCCGGCTATACAAGGCGGTGGCCGTGTTGCCAGGCTTATCATGGATGTCCAGGAAGACGGCGGAATTCGTCCCGGCTACAAGCTCAAGCTGAATTCGTACGATCTGGGCGTGGACATCGAACTGCACGATGCACTTCAACGGATTCGATTCGAGCATCCCGCAGTCGCCAGCGTGGTGATCGCAAGCGCCAAGCCGCGGATATTCTGCTCTGGCGCGAATATCTACATGCTGGGACTTTCCAGTCACGCATGGAAGGTGAACTTCTGCAAATTCACCAATGAGACTCGCAACGGAATGGAGGATTCCAGCGCCCATTCGGGGCTGAAGTTCATTGCCGCGTGTAACGGGTCCACCGCGGGCGGCGGCTATGAGCTGGCGCTGGCCTGCGACGAAATCGTTTTGATCGACGACCGGTCTTCTACGGTAAGTCTCCCCGAGGCGCCGCTGCTTGGCGTGCTCCCTGGAACGGGCGGATTGACTCGCTTGACGGATAAGAGGCGGGTACGCCGGGATTTGGCGGACGTATTCAGCACGATGCCGGAAGGTATTCAGGGCGAACGCGCCAAGGCGTGGGGACTGGTGGACGCCGTAGTCAAACCGCAAGACTTCGACGCCTACGTGATGAGCCGGGCGCTGGCTCTAGCGGAAGCGAGCGACCGTCCGCGCGATGCGCAGGGCGTTGAGCTTACACCGCTCGAGCGCACCATCGACGAGCGCGGATACCACTACCGGCATGTGGACGTGATGCTGGAGCCGCAGCGGCGCACGGCAACGTTCTCGATCAAGGCGCCGGAATCGCGGGGACCTGCATCGCTCCAGGAAATTCTCACGGCCGGAGCGAAATGGTGGCCCTTGCAAATGGCGCGCGAACTGGATGATGCAATCTTGTCGCTGCGCGTGAATCACCTCGACCTGGGTCTGTGGGTTTTCAAGACCGAAGGCGATCCGGCCAACATTCTCGGTATCGATTCGACGCTGGTTTCACACCGCGATCACTGGTTTGTGCGCGAAGTCATCGGGATGATGCGCCGGACTTTCGCGCGCGTGGACGTGACTTCAAGATCGATCTACGCCATCGTCGAGCCGGGATCTTGTTTCGCGGGTTCTCTTTTTGAACTGGCGTTGGCCGCGGATCGCGTCTACATGCTGGATGATTCGAAGTCTTCCGTCGCGCTATCGGAGATGAATTTCGGTGGATTGGAAGCGGTCAATGGCCGCACGCGGCTGGCCGGCCGGTTCTATGGCGATGCATCGCGAATCGATGCGGTCCGCCGGCGCGCTGGAGCTGCGCTTGGGCCTGGCGAGGCATCCGAGCTAGGGCTAGTGACGTTCACACCGGACGAGCTGGATTGGAGCGATGAGATCAGGCTTGCCGTCGAGAGCCGGCTAGCGCTCTCGCCCGATGCCATGACGGGCCTCGAAGCGAATCTCCGGTTTGGCGGCGGCGAAACCATGGAGTCGCGCATATTCGGGCGCCTGTCCGCTTGGCAAAACTGGATCTTCATCCGGCCGAACGCGGTGGGGCCCGCGGGAGCTCTTAAAGTTTACGGCACGGGCAATCGCCCCAAGTTCGATTGGGAACGGGTATAGACATGGCAAACACCGCGGAAGTAACGCAGCAGGCAATCGACTACACTCAGCGCATCCCTAATAATGTCGATCTTGCCAATGACCGGGCCTTGCAGCGCGCGCTGGAACGGTGGCAGCCCGCGTTCTTGAGCTGGTGGGGCGAAACCGGTCCGGAGAATACCGCCAATCTGGAGGTGTATCTCAGAACGGCTGTCAGCGTCGATCGCGACGGATGGGCGAACTTTGGCTACGTGCGCATGCCGGAGTACAGATGGGGCATATTCCTGACGCCGCGCGACGAGGGCCGCAACATTCATTTCGGCGATCAGAGGGGTCAACCTGCCTGGCAGGATGTGCCCGGCGAATACCGGTCGCCGCTGCGCCGCATCATTGTGACGCAAGGAGACACCGAGCCGGCATCGGTAGAACAACAGAGATTGCTAGGCGCGACGTGCCCTTCGCTATACGATTTACGAAATCTCTTCCAAGTGAACGTCGAAGAAGGACGGCATCTGTGGGCCATGGTGTACCTCCTGCACCGGTACTTCGGCCGCGACGGGCGAGAGGAAGCCGAGGCCTTATTGCAGAGGCGGTCGGGGGATGCGAATAACCCGCGTATTCTAACTGCCTTCAACGAGAAGACCAGCCACTGGCTCGCCTATTACATGTTCACGTTCTTTACCGACCGCGATGGCAAGTTCCAGTTGGCCGCTCTGGCGGAATCGGCCTTCGATCCTCTGGCCCGCACCACCAGGTTCATGCTGACGGAGGAAGCCCATCACATGTTTATTGGCGAATCCGGCGTGGCGCGCATTCTGCAGCGCACGTGCGAAGCGATGAGCCAGAACAAATTTACCGATCCGGCGCAGGTCCGGGCTCAAGGCGTGATCGATTTCGATACGCTGCAAAAATTCGTGAATTTCCATTACAGCGCCACGCTTGATCTTTTTGGCTCCGAGATCTCCTCCAATGCGGCAAGCTACTACACCGGAGGACTGAAGGGCCGCTTCAGCGAAGCCAACTTGAAGGACAATCATTCGCTAACGGAAGATTTCTACGCGGTCCAGGAGGTCGCCGGCGGCGAGATCGTCGCCAGGCAAGTCCCGGCATTGACAGCTCTCAACGCCCGCCTGCGGGACGATTTCACCCGCGAGATTCAGGCCGGCCTCGATCGATGGAATCGAATCCCGGAGAAATTTGGAATACCCATCCGGTTGAAGCTTCCGCATGCCGGCTTTCATCGCAAGATAGGAAGCTTTGCGGGTCACTACATCACTCCGGACGGTCGCGTTATTTCCAAGGAAGATTGGGAGCGGCAGTCGCCCGCCTGGCTTCCCACCGACCAGGACCACGCATTCGTGAATTCCCTTATGGGACGAGTCATCGAGCCGGGTCAATTCGCCAACTGGATTGCTCCGCCCGCGCGCGGCATCAATAATCTGCCGATCGAGTTCGAGTATGTCCGTTTCAATTAGCGGTCTCGCCGCGCCCGCGCGGAAATTATTCGACATCATCGTTAATGAGGCCTATCATGGTCCGCTCCGTCCGAAAGCCGAAGGTGTGGCGACGCCGCCCGAAATTCTGGAGGCGTGCGGGCTGGATGTGGGCGAGTTCTACGATTTGCTGCGTAGTTTGCAAGACGCCGGCCTGATTCGCGTATCAAACGCATATCCTTTCGAAGAAATCACGCTCACGCCCGAGGCGGAGGAAGCGGCACGTGCCCGCTCATGATTTCGCGGTAGCGGCTGACCAGCGGTATTTCGAAGATTATGTGCCCGGTCGCGTTTATGAATTCGGAACGATCTCGGTAACCGAACAGGAGATCATCGAATTCGCGCAGAAATTCGACCCTCAATACTTTCACGTAGATCCGGAGCGGGCCAAGAGCGGCCGGTTTGGCGGGATCGTCGCCTCGGGATGGCACACCGTGAGCCTCACGATGCGGCTCTACGTCGATCACTATCTTTCGCATGTGGCGAGCCTGGCGTCGCCGGGCGTCGATGAAGTTCGCTGGCCGAATCCCGTGCGGCCGGGCGACACGCTGCGGATTCGAGTGGAAATTCTGGAATCGCGCCCGTCGCGTTCCAAGCCGGATCGTGGAGTAGTCCGCGCGAGGATCGAAGCTCTGAATCAACGCGACGAACTGGCGCTAAGCATGATCGGCATTAGCATCATCGGCCGCCGCCCGCAGAGTCGAGGCCTTGGCGTCGAAAGCTGAGAAGGAACTCCTCGATTTAGCAAGGTGGGTTAGAAGCGGAGCGGGTTTCCAACCGAACTCCAGTACCCGCTGATGCACCGTATCTAGTGCGGCCTCATCGGCATAATGCATCGGCCCGCCGCGGTACGCCGGGAATCCATACCCGTTGATATACACGAGATCGATATCCGAGGCGCGCCGCGCGCATCCGTCCTCCAAAATGCGCGCGCCCTCATTCACGAGCGCGTAGACGGCGCGCTCGACAATTTCTTCGTTCGAAATCGGCCGGCGCGTCGCGCCAGCTTCGCTCGCGGCGGTCTCAATGAGCGCATCCACCTTCGGATCCGGCAGCGCGTTGCGTTTTTCATCGTAGGCGTACCATCCGGCGCCTGTCTTTTGCCCGAACCGGCCCAACGCGTACAGCATTTCCATCACCCGCGGTTGGCGCAGTTCAGGCGGCTCCATTGCAGAAAACACGTGCCGGCTGCTCATGGCAATATCGATCCCGGCCAAATCCTGCGCGGCGAACGGCCCCATGGCCATTCCCCATTCCTCGAGCGCTCGATCCACCTGCTGTGGCGATGCACCCTCTTCCAGCAGCAACTGAGCTTCTCGGCGGTAAACGCGAAGCATGCGATTCCCAATAAAGCCGGGGCAGTTTCCGGCCACGATGGCAATTTTGCCCAGCCGCTTGGCGAGAGCAAGCGCCGCGGCCGTAACACGCGCCGAAGTTGCCTTCCCCGGCGCGACCTCGAGTAATCGCATCACGTTTGCGGGACTAAAGAAGTGTAGGCCGATAACAGATTCGGCGAGCGGACACGCTTGAGCGATGTCGTCGATATTCAGATAAGACGTATTAGTGGCAAGAATTGCGCCGGGCTTGGCGACGCCGGCCAATTCCGAGAACAATACCCTCTTGACTTCGAGATTTTCGAAGGCTGCCTCGACGATAATGTCCGCGGCTTCGAAGCCCGCGTAATCAAGCTGCGGCTGAATCTTAGAAAACCGGGTCCGCATCTCGGCGTCCGCAATTCGCCCCTTTCGCACAGAGCTTTCGTAAGATGCCTCAATCGCTTTTATCGCGGACGCCAGCGCTTCCGGGTAGGCTTCCTTCAGCCGCACTGGAATTCCGGCATCTGCGAAGCACATCGCAATGCCGCGGCCCATGGTCCCGGCGCCGACAACAGCGGCGGCCTGGATCTCACCATGGGCAGAGCTTGCGGCCGGTATCTTGCGGGCCGCGCGCTCCGCGAAGAAGACGTGAATCAGGGCCTTCGCCTGGCTAGAAACAAGCATCCGATGGAAGATTTCGCGTTCCTTCCGGCAGCCCTCTTCAAACCTCGACTGTGTAGCCGCTTCAATAGCATCGATGGCGGCAAGCGGCGCAAGCAGCTTCTTCCGTGTCTTCGGCACTCTTTCCCGGTACCCGGCAAATAGGGCGGCGTTGGATTCCGGATTGCCGAAGTTCACAGCAAGCTCGCGCGTGCGTCGAGGGGCAACGCCGCTCAGCTCCCGCGCGACCTCCATAGCGTGGCCGAGAAGATTTTCTTCAACGACCCGGTCCACGATTCCAAAACGCTGTGCGTCCTCGGCGCGCACGGGCTCGCCGAAGGCGCACATCTCGAGAGCCGCTTCAAGGCCGGCCAAACGCGGCAAGCGCTGCGTGCCACCGGCCCCAGGGATGATTCCGAGTTTGACTTCCGGCTGTCCGATTCTGGCGTCAGCGGTGGCAATGCGATAGTGGGCTGCAAGCGCGACCTCAAGCCCGCCCCCAAAGGCATTCCCATGAATGGCGGCCACCACCGGTTTTGGAGCGGACTCAACGTCGAACAGGATGCGCGGCAGAATGGAGGGCACAGCACCCTCGTTCGCCATCCGCTGCAAATCCTTGATGTCCGCGCCCGCAATGAACGTATTTCCGGAGCCTGTTAGAACGATGGCATCGATCTTAGAATCGTCGATCGCTCGCGCCAACGCCTGCTGAAAGCTCTCTTGCACCCTGGCGCTGAGAGCGTTCACGGGCGGGTTCTCAATCGTGAGAATCGCGATGCGATCTTCAATACGATATTGAACCTGTTCCATGGCTAAGCGCCCGGGTGGTGCAGAGCGTCGCGGATCTCCTTAATTTGTTGCGCACGTCACGTCATCGAGGCTTGTGATACTTTTGCGCTCCCTCCCAATTCGCGGAGCTTGTATCGCAACACTTTTCCGGCGGCTGTCTTAGGAAGCTCCGGAACAAATTCGATGTGCCGGGGATATTTGTAGGGCGTGATCCGTTGCTTGACAAAGTCCTGAAGCTCCCTGGCTAACCCTGGGCGGCCCAAACAGCCATCGCGCAGGACAATGAATGCCTTTGGAGTGTGCAGCCCGGTCTCTTCTTCGAAGGCGATTACCGCGGCTTCAAGAACCTGGGAGTGTTCAATCAGCGCGCTCTCGACTTCGATCGGGGAGACCCATTGGCCGGAGACACGAAACATGTCGTCCGACCTGCCGGCGTACCAGTAGTAGCCGTTTTCATCGATCCGGTACTTGTCTCCCGTGAAGAACCACCGTCCCCGCATGCGGTCCTGGCTCAATTCCTGGCGGTTCCAGTAGCACTGAGCGGTGCTCGGTCCCGCAACCATCAAATCACCGATTTCACCCAGCGGCACTGATTGGCCGGCGTGATCGACAAGCGCAAGTTCGTAGCCGGGGACCGCCTGGCCGGTGCTGCCTGGATGAACTCGTCCTGCCCGCGCGGAAAGGTAGATGTGCAACACCTCGGTCGATCCGATGCCGTCCAGAATCTCGACTCCGAAGCGCTCTTTCCACCTCCGGAAGATTTCCGCGGGCAAAGGCTCCGCGGCGGAAGCAGCCAGACGGATAGACCCGAGGTCGTAGCGTGTCTTCTCGGCCTCTTGTAGCATCGACGCGTAAAGTGTCGGCACCGAAAAAAACAGCGTCGAACGATTTGCCTCCGCGGTTTCCAGTATCGCCCTCGCGTGCGGCTTGCCCGGGTACAGGATCGTGGTGGCGCCTACATGGAATGGAAACATGAGCGCGTTGCCCAGGCCGTAAGCGTGGAAGAGCTTGGACGAGGAAAAGACCACATCGCCCGCGCGGATGTCCAGTACACCCCGAGCATAGTGTTCGCAGCAGTGAACCCAATGATGGTGCAGATGAACAGCGGCTTTGGGGCGACCCGTGCTGCCGGATGTCCAGAGCCAGAACGCGACATCATCCTTGGTTGTGCGCGCCGGCTCGAGGTCTGGTGAGGAGTGCCGGAGGACCTCGTCCCAATTCAGGTAATCATGTACGGGCTCGCCACAGACGATCACGTGCTTTAGGTAGCGCTGACCGGAAAACGCCGGGGCCAGTTCTGCGATGAGCGCCGAGTGCACGATCGCAATTCTGGCGCGGCTCTCCGACAGGAAGTAAGCGTAATCGCTGGCTCGCATTGCGGTGCTAGTCGGGACGGCAACGCCGCCCATCTTGATCGTGCCGAAATATGCAGCCGCAAACTCCGGAATGTCTGGGAGGACTAAAAGCACTCGCTGTTCTTCTTGAAGTCCCAACCCAAGCAAGGCATTGCCGACACGGTTGACCTGCGTTGCCACCTCACAGTACGTAACCCGAGTGCTTCCGCAAACGATTGCAGTCTTTTCGCCTCGACCTTCTCGAATATGCCGGTCGACGAAGTGATCGACGAGGTTATATCGGTCCGGGAGTTCCAGGGGCTGCACCATGAAGCAGTATACTGCAAAGCCGAGCGTTTCCAGAACGCGATGTGCAGTATACTGCTCGCGTATTTTGCTCGGCGGCGCGGCGATTATCGCGATCACAGAACGGCGCGCGCCAGCTGTATTCGGAGAGTTCGTATCCCGGTGAGCCGCGTGCTGGACGACGGCGCCAGCCGTCCCCCGATTCTCTCTTATTACCTGAGCGGGCGCCAGCAGGCGGCCGCGCTTTCGGCGTTGATCTATTGAAGATGAGCGAGTGAATAGCTCGTGCTGCGTCCGCCGCCGGGATTCTGAACGAGCACACGATGCTGGATGAGGTCCTGAATGTCCCGGTGGGCGGTATCCTGCGAGCACTTGGCAAGAATTGCGTACTTCGAGGTCGTGAGCTTGCCTTCAAATCCGTCGAGTAAACGATTGATCACGAGCCACTGACGGTCGTTGAGCTTCACGTCCGTGATGCGGTCCCAGAAACGCGCTTTCTCAAGTACGGCGCTTAAGGTTTCCTGTGCCCCATCGATTGCGCGGCCCAGGCAGGCGAGGAACCATTCCATCCATGAAGTCACATCCACGCTTGCTTTTTGCGTGCGTTCCAAGATGTCGTAATAGTCGTTACGCTCCTGGCGGATTTGCGCCGACATGCTGTAGAACCGCTGCGGGCTATGCTCTGAGCGCGCGAGAGCGAGGTCTGCAATCGCGCGCGCGATGCGTCCGTTCCCGTCGTCGAACGGGTGTATAGTGACGAACCACAGATGGGCGAGTCCGGCGTTAAGGACCTGGTCATTCGATTTGTCGCCCTCGAACCAGTCGAGGAATGATTTCATGTCGCGATCAAGCCGATCCGCCTTCGGAGCTTCGTAATGGACGCGTTCTTTCCCGATCGGACCGGAAACGACCTGCATGGGTCCCGTGCTGTCATCGCGCCAAGCGCCCACTTTGATCGCGGTCATGCCGCTTCGGCCGGTGGGGAAGAGGGACGCATGCCAGGCGAACAATCGTTCAGCCGTAAGCGGCTGGTTATAGTGGCGGGTCGCATCGAGCATCATTTCCACGATGCCTTCGACATGTCGATCCGTGGGTTTAAGCGCGCCAATGTCCATGCCGAGCCGGCGCGCGATCGACGAGCGGACTTGGTCCGCATCGAGCATTTCACCTTCGATTTCGCTGCTTTTGAGAACGTCCGCCGTAAGGGTTTTGAGCACCGCTTCCTGCTGAAGGTTGAAACCTAAAGCCTCCATGTGCCCGATGAGGCGGCCTTGCCGGTGGCGGACGGAGGCGAGCGGCTCAGCGATTGTTTCCGCGCTCCAGTGGAACATGGGCCAATCTTTGAGCTCATGAATATACATTCTCCGCAGATCCTGCGGAGACTATAGCATATAATCTCCGCATCTGCCCGCGATCCTCCGCATGCGTGCGGAGAATAGGCCTCGTATTCTGCGCATGTTGATGCGAGATCGCATATTTGCACCGCCGAGCCAACCATAAACTCGAGCGGAGCCGGTAATCCGCGATGATAGCGAGGACGCGACTCGGCAGTAAAGGCCGGGCGTACAGTTGGTGCTTCTGTGCCCGTCCTTCAATCGCAACGGGCCGAGCCGTGTTAATTCACAACAAGACAATGGTGCCAGGCAAATAAGTCACAAGGTCACGAACCGGACGGAAACAGAAGAATCGAGCGCAGCTGAAGCCGCAAGCTTGGACCTTAGGACGATCGAGTCCATCCGAAAGCGGGATTAAACGGCGGGCAGGCTTCCGCGAGCCCGCTCGTCCGTGACCTCTTCCGGGCAAACTGATCAGGTCCTGCATTACCTGCCATCGGATCGAAGCGTCAATTGAACACAAGTGGCGAGGACGCTGGCAAGAATTTCATCAATCTTCAGCGCGCAAAAATCCACCCTTGACTGTAACTAAGATATCTATATACTAAGAGTACTTGGTATGCCTCGTCAGGACTCTCTTCAGGGCGCGCTTGATTTGATGGTCCTGAAAATACTTTCGCGTACGCCAGGACTGCACGGGTACGGGATTATGACGGCGATTCAGAATACGTCCGAAGGTGTTTTGCGGGTGGAGGAGGGTTCGCTTTACCCCGCGCTCCGCCGCATGGAGCAAGATGGCTGGCTCAAGGCGAAGTGGATCACTCGTGACGCCGGACGCCGGGCGCGGATCTATGAACTGACCACGGCGGGAAAAAAACAACTCGCGGCGGAGGAGACGCGCTGGCAAGCGGGGACCTCCGCCGTGAACCGCGTCTTAAGGATGGCCTAACCATGTCTGCGTGGTTCCGCATCGCGAATGTTTTCAGTCGCCGTCTGAACGACGACATCGACGAAGAGCTGCGGTCTCACATCGAAGATGCGCGGCTCGAAGGCCGCGATCCGACCGAAGCCGCGCGAGCTTTCGGATCGCCTCTGCGCGCGCGTGAATCCGTACGCGACGCGGTGGTGGCGAGTTGGCTCGAATCGATATCTGCCGATGTGTTCTTCGGAGGGCGGCAACTGCTGAAGCACAAAGCTGCATCGGCGGCGGCGATCGTTTCTCTCGCGCTAGGGATCGGCTCTTGCGTTGCTGCATTTCGCCTGATCGACGCAATGCTTTTGCGCCCGCTCCCCGTTGCGAATCCCGAACGGTTGTACGTACTTACCTACGACACATCCAACGAGCACGGCCAAGCCGTGACTGGCGATTCGTTCGACTACCCGGGTTTCCGCAAATTGCGCGCCGCCGTCAACGGGCAGGCGGAATTGATGGCGATTGCCGACGCGGGCCGAGCCGATCTTACCTACGGCTCCGATCTCGAAATGGAGAAAGCTTATCAGCAGCGGGTTTCAGGGTGGACGTTCCAGGAGTTTGGGTTGAAGCCCGCGCTGGGCCGCTTGTTTACGGAGGACGATGACCGTGCTCCCGGCGCGAGCCCTTACGCAGTCCTGTCCTACGATTACTGGACTCGCCGCTTTGGAAGGAATCCCGCCGTGCTTGGGAAGACTTTCCACTCCGCAGGCCTCTATCAAATAATTGGCGTTGCACCGCCGGGCTTCACCGGCACTGACCCAGGCACGCTAGCGGATTTTTTCCTCCCCATGATGACGAACCCAAAAGCGATCAATGAACAGAACTGGCACTGGTTCCGCATATGGGTTCACGTAAATCCGGGCGTTCGCCCAGAACTGGTTGAGCAGCGATTACGCGCGGCCCTCCATACACATCGCCAGGAGCAGGTAAAATCCTGGACCGGAACGCCCCAGAGAGCAATTGAACAATATTTGGCGGAGCCGGTTCATATGGAGCCCGCAGCCGCTGGCGTTTCGAACCTGCAACGGATGTACCGGCGTGCTCTCGCTATTTTGGGAGCCTTGGTCGCATTGGTACTCCTGATCGCAGCCGCGAACGTCGCGAACTTGATGACGGCGCAAGCCGCAGCAAGGGTCCGCGAGATGGCCCTGAGAGTATCGATCGGCGCGGTAAGGGTGCGGCTGGTACAGCTAGTTCTGATCGAGAGTGCATTGCTCGCCGCAAGTGCCTCGCTCCTCGGCATCGGGTTCGCATGGTGGGCCGCACCGTTCGTGGTGGGAATGATCAATCCGCCTGACGATCCGGCGCGCCTGATCCTGCCTGCCGATTTCCGTGTGACCTCATTCGCGATTTTGCTCACGTTCACGGTCGCGATCTTATTTGGTTTAGCGCCTGCGCTCCGTGCTTCTTCCGTGAAGCCGGCAAGCGCGCTCAAGGGCGGCGATGATCCCAATTCCCGGCGCCGGCTGATGAACATGCTGGTCGCGGCACAGGTGGCATTCTGTTTTCTAGTGCATTTTGTGGCCGGAATGTTTATCTCGACCTTTCAAAAACTGGCGAACCAACCGACTGGGTTCTCCTCCGCCCACGTACTAGCGCTTGAAACCGTTAGCGAGCGCGAACTGCCTCAACAGGCTTGGTATCAGACGGCAGACCACCTGAGCGGACTTCCGGGAGTTGAGTCCGCCTCTGCCGCAATGTGGGCGCTGTTCAGCGGCAGCGGTTGGAACGGTGGCGTCTGGGCGAACGGCCATTCTCCGGGCGGCAGTGAGGTGCCGCCATGGTTCCTCGGCGTATCACCGGGTTGGTTTGAAACGATGAAAATTCCGCTGCTGGACGGCCGGGATTTCCGGCCGGACGAAGCCTTCCCGGAAGTCGCCGCCGTCAATGCAACATTCGCGCGCGAGTACTTCGATGGGGGAAGTCCTGTAGGAAGCTCCTTTGAGACCGTCCAGGAAGTTAACGGGCGGATCACCCACGTGACTGTGAGAATCGTGGGGTACGTCGGCGATGCTCGTTACACGGACATGCGCCGGCCGATCCCGCCAACCGTTTACGTGCCTTTCCGCACTATGGTCGGCCGTGTGGTCGGCCGTTCGGACTCGGCGACCTTTCTTGTTCGCACGCGCACCGGGAACCCGCTGGCGCTCGCGTCGATGTTGCGCCAAGAAGTGCATCGCGTGCGCCCCGAGTTGCGCGTCTCGAACATCCGCACGCAGGACGAATTGGTTCGGCGGCGGACCCTCCAGGAACGCATGTTGGCTACCCTGTCGCTCTTCTTCGCTCTTGTGGCCTTGGTGCTCTCCGGCGTCGGGCTGTGTGGCGTACTTCATTACACGGTGTTTGCGCGCCGCCGTGAACTGGGTATCCGTATCGCCCTCGGTGCGCGAGCCGGGCATATCGCTTCAAAAGTTACGCTCGAAATCTTCGCTATGTTGGCGCTTGGCGCGGCTGCGGGACTTGCGTTAGGAGTCGCCTCCGAGCGTTATATCGCCATGCTGCTCTTTCAAGTGAAAGCTACCGACCCGGCAATCCTGGCCGCGCCCGCGATTACGATCCTGGCGGCTGCGATGCTCGCCGCTGTACCGCCCGTCGTCCGCGCCATCCGCATCGACCCCGCGCAGATGTTGCGGGCGGAATAAGCCCGTCGCCGCATTGGCCTCAATGTTTCGCGCCGCGAGGATGGACGGTTTTTCGTCAGCGCGAGCACTGCTCGCAGAGCTTGATTCACCGCGGCCGAGGTTGGAAAAGCGGCATAGACGTCTGGTTCCAGCAGGACGATATTGGAACCCGCGCGATAACGTTTTGCGTATTTCCCGCGGACCCGGCCTTTCATATCGGCAAAATCGTACTCGGGGCGGATGTCGTCGTCTGGTGAATTACTCTTGTTCATAGAATTTCTGTTCGTTGCGAGTTGCACGTCGGGCGCTAACAATTCGGATAGTCCCACCCTGGTCCGTATGAACCACAACTAAAACTCGGTTGCGCTCAGACATCCCAATTGTTACGAATCTGGATTCCGTTTCGGAGTGATCCGTGTCAGGGTACGTGCTCGATAACGTATCACCAGGTAAGTATAAAGATTCGCTATCACCTCACCCCGGCAGCCGGAACGCGATCAATTCGCCCGCATACCCGTTGCCGCCGACGGCCACGATGACATACTGCTTGCCATTAAGCATGTACGTCATCGGAGTCCCACTTTGCTGCGCCGGCAAATAGACCGCGCCGACCTCCTGCCCAGTCGCTTTGTTGTAAGCGCGCAGCATCGCGCCTTTGCGCCCATCGGGCATGGTGAACGTTCCCGCTTCGCCCGCGATCACTAGCGTCTTGGTCAGCAGTGTTCCAATAATGCCGGACCTTCCTGTACGCGGAATGTTCAAGCCCTTTAGCGCCGGATGGTTTCGAATAATGTCCGGAGTTTCGCCATGCGCGATTTGCCAGGCGATTTCGCCTTTGTTCAGATCGATCGCCGTGATGCGCCCGTATGGCGGCTTCACCAGCGGAAGGCCTTGCACCGTGAGCGAAGCGCCGCTCGCTTCCGCAGCCGCGGGTCCCGCGGGAGCTTCGGCCCCTGCTTCCGCCCCCGCGCCACCGGTTCGGCGCGCTCCCGCCGTGGCGGTCCCTTGCACAAATTCCATTTCGGAGAAGCCGGAATCCGGCGACGGCACCAACCCCAGCGCGCCCATGTTGGTTTGCGAATACGCGTACGTCATGTGCGTTTCCGGATCGTACGATCCGCCGGGCCAGTTCGTCCCGCCGGTCGCCGACGGCAGAATCAATGTGGCCAGCGGTCCCTCCGCTTTGCTCACCACGGGAGCCGTGAACATCGGACCGATTTTGTACTTTGATACGAGCTTTACTGCCTCATCGTGCAACGCAGGCGTGAAGTCGATCAGATCGGAAAGCGAGACGCCTTGACGGTCGTACGCCGGCGGCTTCGTCGGGAACGGCTGCGTAGGCGAGTACCACTCGCCGGGAACATCGCCCTTAGCGACGGGCCTTTCCTCAATCGGCCAAATCGGCTGGCCATTCGTGCGATCGAAAACATACAGGTTCGCCTGTTTGGTGGGCTGAGCGACTGCTTTGATCGTTCGCCCGTTCACTGTGATGTCCGCGAGAATCGGCGCGCACGGAATGTCCATGTCCCACAGGCCGTGATGGACAAGCTGATAATGCCACTTGCGCTGACCGGTTTTCAGATCCACCGCAACCAGGCTCTCGCCAAAAAGGTTATTGCCGGGCCGGTGCGCGCCGTAGTAATCCCCTGTGGGAAGTTCCACCGGAAGATAGACCAAACCAAGATCTTCGTCAACGGAAATCTGTCCCCACACGCCCGTATTGCCGGTATAAGACCAGGAATCATTGAGCCACGTGTCGATGCCGAACTCGCCCGGGCGCGGTATCGTGTGAAAAATCCAAAGGCGTTTCCCCGTGCGGACGTCATATCCGCGCACGAACCCCTTCACGTTGCGGAAGCTCTTCGGAACGCCTCCCGACCGGTGCGCGGCGCCGACGATGACCGTATCCTTGGCCACAACCGGCGTCGCATGAAGCCCGACTTCGCCCGTCACCAGATCGATTTCCTGATCGTCGTCCAGCTTCAAATCGACGACGCCCTTTTCACCGAAGCTCGAGACCGGACTCCCGGTTTTCGCATCCAGCGCGATCAGCCGGTATCCTGGCGTGACGTATAAAATCCGCTCTTCGCGCCCATCGGTCCAATAGGCGAGGCCGCGCCCGGAAAGCTGGCGCGGCGCATTCGATCCGCGCGCGCCTTCGTTCTCCCGGTGCATCCATAGCATCTCGCCATTGGCCGCATCCAGCGCCACCACGTCGCGGCGCGTGCCCGCCGTTGTATATACAACGCCCCGCACCATGAGCGGCGTGGTCTCGAACTGGTACTCCGGCCGCGGACCCAGCGAGTCCGTCTTAAAGCGCCAGGCGACCGTCAGCTTGTTGAAGTTGCTTGCATCGATCTGATCCAGCGCGGAGTAATGCGTGTTGCCGAGATCGGCTCCGTAAGTAGGCCACTCGCCGTTTTTCGCTCCCGTTTGAGCGAAAACCTGCGCGCCCAACAGGCATAGTACCGGAATGACAGCCTTCATGGGTCCGTTTCCTTTCTCGTATGTACTATGGATGATTCTATCGATTGTTACTGCCGTGTGAGGACCAGCGGCATAATCGAGCCCTTTAGCGGAATCAGCTCGCTCTTGCCGAACCCGGCTTGCCGGAACATGCCGTCCAACTCGGAGAACGTATACGCATCGCCCCCGGGAGTAGTAGCCAGCATCATCATGCTGAACGCGGCGAGGAACGGCGGCGATACGCGGTCGTCATTCGGAATCGCTTCGAGCGTGGCCAGTAGCGCATCCGGATTCATGGCCGCGCGGATCTTCTTAAGCAACTGAACGTTGGTTGGCGGATCGAAGTGATGCAGGAAATTGGGCAGCAGCACCAAATCGTATCCGCCGCCAAAATCGACCTCGAAGGCGCTGCCTGGAATCGTGTGAAAACGATCGGCGACGCCGAGCTTCGCCGCATTCTCCTTGGATACTTCCAGGACATTCGGCCAATCCACGGCGTAGATCTGCGCTGCCGGGTTGTGCTGGGCGACGAAGATCCCGTACAGGCCCGGCCCCGCCGAGATATCCAGCACTTTCATGGGACGCCCCGGCTGAGCCACCATCGGCACCATCTCGCGCGCCGATATTGCAATCGGCATCATATGGCGCGCGAATTCGACCCAGATAGGATCGTTCGGCCCCATATTGCCTTGATTCAGCGACCCATCATTTCGCACTACCGCGGCGATGTCCAGGAAGTGGGTGACGTGATAACTGTGCGCCAGAAACAGCGCGATCGAACCGATGTATGTAGGCGAGCGCTTATTCAAGAACGCGGAGCTTTCCGGCGTAAGGCCGTAAGCATTGCCGGTCTTTGTAAGGAAACCGCGAACTGTAAGGAAGTCGCATAGAATTCGCGTCCCGCGCTCGGATGCTTTCGCCCGTTTTGCAATTTCGGCGGGAGTCGTGGCTCCGTCGGCGATATGGGTGAACACATCCAGTTCGACAGCGCCCCGCAGCGCCAGTGAGATCTGGTACGCATCCAGGGCTTCGATAATTCCAAGCGGATTCGGTGTGGGAGAAGAGGTTGAACTCATTCCAAATTTTCTCACGGCGCTGCAGGCAGTCAGCCGCCGGCGACAGGCGATAGACCGCTGTAGTGAACGCGGCAAGAAGGGACGGGGATTTCGCCTTTGGATGCCGCAAGCACCGTCTCCTTGTCGGTCACGAGCTCCCATAGCGGCTGATCGACGCGCCGGAGTAAAGGAAATGCTGCTGCGACGGCCGCGTCCCAGTAGGGCGCCAGCGAAAGCATATCGTCCGGCCGGATCATTCCGCGGCACTCCCGAGCGTCACACTGGCATTCGAATTCTTCTTCCAAGTTGAGCGTTCCGTAATCGTCGGTGATTTCTTCCCCCGGCAATATGTCGCGCACGGCGATTTCGAAGTCGAATCCGGGGGCGAGGCATGTCGCGTTGCACGAATGATTCACGATTCGCGCGTGATCCCAGCACAAAATCCGCTGATTGCGTCCGTTCAGGTAGGAATATTTGTTCAATAATTCGCGTGTAATGGCCGGCCAGCGCAAGGCCTGTTCCTGGGTGATCACCTGGTCCAGGGGATCCCCCACCCAAGTGATGGTTCCCTTCGGAATCAGCTTGGTGGCGAAAACGCCGTAACCGATAAGGGGATTGACGAATCGCACTTCGGCGTCGCCATGAATCATGCGAGAAAACCTCCAACGTGCCTATAGCTTCGCATACTTACCAACGTGGGGCCGGATGCCATCCCAATGCCGCAGGAGATGTGGGGTGAGCCGGACATAGGGGAACCTGCCTCGGGGTACTCGATTGAAAAAAGCTCCTTGGCTAAAGCGTTCCATACGCCCGGATATTCGTAACAAGAGCGATCGCCGAATCGGACGCGCAGGCGATCAGGGCGCAAATCGAAAGCAACTGCCGCCAAGGTCGTGGACACAAATGCAAGCGCACATCAGCGAGGCCCCGCTTGCACATGCGCGAAACTAAGCTCCCGCGGCGGGCCGCCGCGCAACTGCGCCCATGTCAGGTTTTGTTGGGGAGAGGTCATATAAGACAATATGACGTTGTTTAGTTTTGTTTTATTTGGGGGGCGGCGCCTTATCTAAGCGGCATTGCGATAGCATCCGGCCCTACAGCGACTACCACCTGGATTGCCACTTGGCCTTCATCGCCGCGCGATCCACTTCCTCGCCCCGCAGGTACACTTTGTCGATGCGGCGCGAGTTCGCGATGTTGTCGAGAGGGTTTGCGTTCAGCACGATGAAGTCGGCGTTCTTGCCGGCGGCGATTACGCCGGTGTTGAAATGGCCCATTTCGGCGGAATCGCGAGTTGCGGCGACAATCGCTTGCATGGGCGTGAGGCCCATCCAGACCCAGTTCTCCATTTCAAGCTGGCCCATCCAGCCGATAAAGAAGCGCGTCTGCCCCGTATCGCTTCCCAGCACAATCTTCATTCCCGCGTCGCGCAGCCTTAGCGCGTTCGCGGCGCCCATCTGTTTGAGGTTCTCTCTAGCGCCGGCGACGGATTCGGGTGTCAATTTCGCCAGATAATCGCCCCACTGCGCTTGAATTTGGCTCGCAGGAACGGTTTCGCGAAGAAGGGGATCGTTCCAGTCCTCGCGGCTAGTCGCGGTCCATCCCGCGCCGGGGTTGAACCACATATTGGGCCGATCCTTTCGCGCGATACGGTCTTTAATGATGCCGATCAGTTCGTCGTCGGGGACCTCGCCCATGCGCACGGGAAGATGAAGCCACCCCTCCACGCCTGCGCGCATCAGCAGCTTGGCGTCCGCCAGCGTCACGTTGTGCGCTCCCACTGGAATGTTCAATCTGTGGGCTTCCTCGATGATCGGCAGGTAAAGCTCGGGCGTTAGCTTTTTCTTTGTTCCGCCGCGATCGTCCACCCAGATTTTGATGAACTCGGGTTTCATGCGGGCGTTGTCGCGCACCGCTTCGATGGCTTCGGCAACTGTGGTTACCGGATACGGCACATCCGCGCGCGAGGGGTGGCCTTGGGCTCCGGAATCGGGCCAGGCGATTCCCGGACCGGCGGTGCGAAAGAGCGCCGCTCCGGGCACAATCTCATCGCGGACACGCAGCGGAACGTCGCCCCAGTGCGTGCGGCCGCCGTGCAAATCCGATCGGTCCGTCAGATCGCCGATGCCGATAATGGCGCTGAAGCCGTAGTATGCCAGGCGCTGCAGGTGGTCCATGAGATTTTCGCGAGTGTAGTACTCTTTGGCCATCGTTCCATCGACATCATGCTGAAAACCGATGTGCCCGTGCAGATCGACTTTCGTGGGCATGACAGTTTTGCCGGTGAGATCGACCTGAGCCGCCCCGGCGGGAATCCGCAGTTCGCCGCGCCGGCCGACCTGCGTGAAGCGTGCCTCCTCAACCAGGAACGCCGAGTTTTCGATCACATCGCCATTGCCGGTAATGAGGCGCGCGCCTTCGAACGCGGTGACGCGGGTTTGAGTTTGAGCGCTGAGAAGCGCGGCGAATAACAGCACCGGCGGGAATTGGCGCATAAAAACCCCTAGGTATTATGACGGCCGGGATTTCCGGAGACAAGTTGCCATCTGACGCCGATTAACCCGTGATCAGCTATTGACGAGGACCTTAAGCCATCCGCATTCGATGAACTGCGAATCATTCGTGACCAGGGTGAGGTCGAGCACCGACGCGGTGGCGGCGAGCAATAGATCGCCAGGGTCAGGTTGCGGCAGGTGAATGCGCGATGTTTCGCTTGCGACCGTAAAATTAAACGGGGCCTCGAGAACCGGAACCTCTCGAAAAGCTTGATCGATCCACTCGGTAAATGTTTTCTTCAATCGGAATTTGCCGCGCCGGTGCAGGTGATGGGCTTCCCAGATGGAAACCGGAGAAAGATAAAGTTCATTCCTCGGGTTATCGAGTTGTCTCCGAACTTCCCGACTGATTTTGTCGGGACGCAGTAAGGCCCAGATCCAAATATGCGTATCGAGTAGGAGCCTCATGGCTCCTCGACAGTCCATCCATCGAAGGCGCCGATTGGCCCGCCAATGTCGTTATCGACTTCCGCAGTATCGCGCATACAACCCAGCCAGGATCGCTTCGGCTCCGCCTTGGGCGGGACGATTTCTCCAATAGGCTGCCCAAACCGTGTGACCCGAATGGGCTTTCGTGTGCGCCGCACGTTTTCGAGTACCGCTAAACAGGTCGCTTTGAGTTTCGAAATCGCGATTTCTTCCACACAGCGACCGTCCCATAGTCAACGAACCATGGTCAATAATTTACGCTCCGATGTAGCGGGCGTAAATGCTGCGCGCTACGCCGGTATCCGTCGTGCCGCGAACGATCGCGCGGCCATCGGGGAAAACGGTGATTTCGTACTCGTCGACCACCGCGCGCAGTGCGAATTCGTTCAAGCGAACGGACGCGAACGGGCGCAACCGGCCGGCAAGTTCCAGCAAATCCAGAGGACGGGACCGTTCATGAATTTGCACTGCGTTTCGCCCGCAGAGGCTGATGGGAGCGCGCCGGCGGCCGTCTAAATATGGAAGCTCGCGGCGAACGCAGCAAGGGCAATCCGGGTCGCGCGCGGGAGCGGCGATTTGGCGGATCCGCCCGCTCCAGACGTCAATCGTCGTTAGGAGCGGGTCGACGGAATCCGGCCCTTCCGCCAGCATCTTCAGCGCATCGCCGGATTGGAGTGAAGCGATCGCGGCAGTAGCCGGACCCAGAACCCCTTCGGTTTCGCACGTCGGCTGCGCGCCCTGCGCAGGGTCGGGATAGACGCAGCGGAAGCAGGCCGTGCGGCCAGGCACGATCGCGAGCTTGAGTCCGTAACTGCCCACCGCGCCGCCGTAGATCCAAGGCGTGCCTTCGCGCACGGCGAAATCGTTAATCAAATAGCGAGTTTCGAAATTATCCGTCGCATCGAGAATCAAATCCACGCTGCCGAGGAGTTCATCGGCGTTCGAAGGCGCGAGGTCCGCCACAATCGGATCTACTTCAATGCTGGAATTGATCCGCGCAACCCGGCGCGCAGCCGCGACCGCCTTTGGAACGGCGTCTTCGGCGTCGGCTTCATCGTAAAGAAATTGTCTTTGCAAGTTGCCGAGTTCGACGAAATCGCGGTCGACCAAACGCATTGTGCCGGCACCCGCTCGCGCGAGCAGCTCTGCCTGTACCGACCCGAGCGCGCCCAATCCGACGATCGCGACGCGCGACCCTTGGATGCGCCGCTGTCCTTCCGCGCCGATGGGCGCAAAGCGGATTTGGCGAACGTAACGGGATTCCTTGCCTGCCATGCCTGTATCACGATGGTAAAGCACCCGCGCCGCGCGGAAGCTCCGCTACCTATTTGCAGTAGTTGGCATACAGCCAGCTGTGGGCTGTATCGTACTCGCGACCATGCTAACGTAAGTACACGCTGGTTCTTGACCTGCGCGGGAGGCAGCCTCACCCGCGCATTTAATTGCGAAGGGACTCATAGACCAGGGAGTTTGGGATCATGCGAAAAATCGCATGGGCGGCCATCCTCGTCCTCCTCTCGAAAGCTTTCGGCCAATCGCCCGAAAGCGTTCCGAAGTTCGAAATCGCGGATGTTCATAATAGCGCGAAAACGCCAAACCCATTTGTGCGGACTGGACCGGCGCGCGGCGGCCGTTATGAAGTCAGGACCGCCAGCATGCTGGACTTGGTCCGCATCGCCTACGGCATGGACCCGGACAAGGTGTTAGGCGGCCCGAACTGGCTGGAGTTGGATCGCTTCGATGTGATCGCGAAGGTTCCTGCCGATTCCACGCCCGAGACGCAGAAGCTGATGCTCCAGGGGCTGCTGGCGGACCGGTTCAAGCTCGTGGTCCACAAGGAAACGAAGCCGCTGCCGGCCTACGTCCTGACCGCCGGAAAGAGTCCGAAGCTGAAGGAAGCCGACGCCTCCGGCGAGACCGGCTGCAAGATGGAGACTGCGTCGGGTCCACCGCGGGAGGGAGTGAACACGCTGAGGATGATGGACGCGAGCGGCAAGGAGACCGCCATCGTCCTCGGACCGGGCCAAACAGTGCACTATATCTGCCGCAATATGGCTATGGCCGCCTTTGCCGCGGGACTGCGTGGAATGTTAGGCGCTGCTATTGGTCCGAATCCTGTAGCGGATGAAACCGGCCTCAAGGGAAGCTGGAACTTCGATATTCGATACTCGATCCAGTTTTTCACGCCTAATGGCGATTCCGGAGGTCAGATCAGCATCTTCGATGCACTCGACAAGCAGCTCGGGCTGAAGTTGGAACAGAAGCCGGTTCCTACTCCCGTGGTCGTTGTCGATAGCGTGAACCGTACCGCAACCCCAAACCCGGCTGGTGTGGCGGAAGCTTTTCCCGTGCAACCACCGCCAACTGAGTTTGAAGTGGCGGACGTAAAGCTCACGAACCCGGATCAAAGATTTTCGAGGTTCCAAACGCAGCCGGGAGGGCGCGTCAATATTCAAGGCATTCCAATGCGGTTTCTGATCGGCCGCGCTTTCAGCGATTATGGCAACGATCAACTCATCGGGGTCCCCAAGTGGGCGGATACGGCGCGGTTCGACATCACCGCTCTTGCGCCGGAAGGCTCGCTCTCCGGACCCATGATCGACCAGGAGAACCTCGCGACGATGTTGCGCGCGTTACTCAAGGATCAATTCAAGATGACGTGGCACACGGACGAGCGGACTGTACCGGCGTACACACTAGTGGCTGCGAAACCGAAGTTCAAGAAGGCCGATCCCGAAAGCCGCATTTCGTGCAAAACCGCCTTCGGGCCGCCGGCCGCGCCGCAAGGCTCGATCAGTTTGACTTGCGAGAACACCACGATGGCGCAATTGGCGGAGCGCCTGCGGAGCCTGCCGCCCGGATTTGGCGCGCCGATTCTGGACTCGACCGGACTCGACGGCGGCTGGGATTTCAGCCTTACCTACAGCCAGCTCGCGTCATTTCCGAATTTGCCCCGTCCCGCGGCCGGCGACGGTGCGCAACCCGGCGCCTTGCCGCAAGCCTCGGACCCTGTCGCCGGGTACTCGCTTTTCGAGGCCATCGAAAAGCAGCTTGGGGTGAAGCTGGAAAAGCAGCCGCGCACGATGCCGGTAGTGGTGATCGATCATTTGGAGCAAAGGCCGATAGACAATTAGGGCTGCAAAACGCGCGGCCAGGCGGGTTAGCAACCGCCGCAGGTTGGCAACCTGCCCCACTTTGGCATTTCTAATCCAAGAATTATCCTGAAATCGGGTTCCGTTTCCAATACAAGATGATCCTGAAAAATCGGAGTGAGCGAGGCCGCCCGCCGGCCGACTTCGTTCTTGGGTTTTGGGCTTGAAGATACGGGACTAGTTGTCATAGTCATGCCTGGATTGTGGGCATTTTCCACAGCCCCCGGCCGTGCTGCTAGCCGCGCAGTGCAGCCTTAGTTCTTTGGGGCCGCGGCGATTCGCTCTTGACGCGCCGCAATGTTGGTTCTTGGCGGCTCCGATCTGCGCGCACGCTCGGTGTCGCTCATCTTCTGTGCCACTCGTTCCCACGGCGCGAAGCTCTGCTCGGGTTTTAAGTCATAGCTTCGCGCGGGAGAGGACCGATGTAGTGCTTTTGACGCGCCCGCCTGTCTCTGGGCCGCTCGCGAAGACTTCCTCCATCTCTTCCGTGAATTCATGCGGAGTGCATATACGAAGCGCTACGGGATAGCCAACTCAGCCAAAGTCAGCGGCGCGGGATCTGGGGTGGGCAAACCTAGCCCGACTACCGTCTGGTCGCGGTGCGTCAAGTAGCGGCGGATGGCGACTGGGCTGTCGACGGGCAGAACCTCCACTACCTCGAAGCCGAGCTCGCGAAAGAAGGTTTCCGGTTTTTCCGGGATGCCGAAGACCCACGGCTGGCCCCAAGCGGCATCGAAACGCTCCTGCGGAGAGGTTGGGTCGTGAACGGCGCGGGCGACGGCATCGCTGTTCGCAAAATCCATCACGACGACGCTCCCGGGCGCGGATTGCGAAATGTCGTGCAAGATGGCGTGCACGGCCGCGTCGCGATAGTGCATGCTGCCGCCTTCCCAGATGAAGAAAGTCTTTGCACTCGTGCTGAAGCCGGCGCCTCGCAGAGTTTGAGAGAGTTTGTCGTGAGGGAGGTCGATGGGAACGTACTTAACGTTCGGCGGCGGAGTGCCGAAGACATCTTGTATGCGGCGCTGCTTTATTTCCTGAGTGGCTGCGTCGTCGAGCTCGAAAATTTTGGCATTCTGAAGCAGCGAGCGGAAACGGTATGGGCGGCTGTCGAGGCCGGCGCCGATGATGACGACTTGAGTTGCGCCGCCGTGGATTGCTCGCTGAAGCGCATCGTCGATGAAGCGCGTGCGCACCGTGTTGAGCTTGATTAGCGGGAGCACATCGGGATCTTGGACAGAGATGCGCGGGTCTTGATCGACCGCGCGATTTACAGGGTGGCTGAAGATCAGCGCCAATTCAGTTGGACTGAGCAGCGGGCCGGCGAGCCAGTCGGGATTGCGGGTGAAGGGGTCGGGGTCGTGGGAGCCGACGGCGCGGGCGGCGGCGGCTTCGATGGCCACACTAGAGGGCTGGCCGAGCGAGAGGAGGGTAAACGGCAGCACTAGCGCGATTGGCAATCGCGCGCAGGATGGCATCCTGCCCCACTTCCGCCGCGCCATGGTCTGTATATTAGCAACTGATGTTCACCGCAATTCACAAAGCTGTCGCGAAGATTCCGAAGGGTAAGGTCGCCACCTATGGCGCGGTGGCGCGGGCGGCGGGATTGGAGGGGGCCGCGCGGCAAGTGGCTTGGGCGTTACGAGGAGCGAATGGCAGATTGCCGTGGCATCGTGTGCTGGGCGCGGGCGGGAAAATTTTGCTCACGGGTGAGAGCGGCATGGAGCAGCGGATACGGCTCGAGGCAGAGGGGGTTGAGTTCCGCGGCGGGCGCGTGCGCATGGATCGCCACGAATTTAAGTTTCGAGCGCGGTAAAATGATCGCTTATGAAACAATTCATGCTCGCTCTGATTGTGGCGGCGGCCGCGCTCGGCCAGCCGAAATCGGACACTTCGAAGACCGCGCCGAAAGCCGCTGGTCCGGCGGCCAAGGCTGCTCCGGCGGCGTCGAGTCTGTTGAATCCGTCGTCTTTGAAAGCTCGAGCTCCCGAAATGTTCCAGGCGAAGCTCACCACTACTAAGGGCGACATTGTGATCGAAGTTACGCGAGCGTGGGCGCCTCTGGGCGCGGATCGCTTTTACAACCTGGTGCGGTCCGGCTTCTTCACCAATTGCACCTTCTTCCGCATAGTGCCGCGATTCGTGGTGCAGTTTGGAATCAGCCCGCGGCCCGATGTCGCGCGAGTTTGGGAGAGCGCCAGGATTGTGGACGATCCCGTGCGGCACAGCAACAAACGCGGGACCATTACTTTCGCGACCGCGGGGCCAAATACACGCACGACTCAGTTCTTCATCAACTATAGCGATAACGTGCCGTTGGACTCTCAGGGGTTCGCGGCATTCGGCGAAGTGGTGCAGGGCATGGACACTGTCGTGGATAAGATTTACGCGGGTTACGGCGAGCGTCCCGATCAAGGCCGGCTGCAATCGGAGGGCAAGGCGTACACGGACCGCGAGTTCCCAATGCTCGACAAAATTCTTTCGGCGACCATCGTGCCGACGCCCGCGGCCGCTCCCGCCGACGGCAAAGCCGCTGATACGAAGAAATAGTTCAACCGAAAATTCGCTGTTGCCGGGGGGGAAGCTTGGATGTAAACTTAACTTCACTTCCCCCAATTTCCGCGATTCTTGATCGCGGCTTCATTGGCAATGGCATCTCCCGCTGATTTAGCTTTCGAAAAAGGCCTTCCATCCAATCCCGACGCGGAGCGGTTCGTGCTTGGGTCGATCATGTTGAACGACTCGGTGTACCTGCAAGTGGCGGGCGCGCTGGAGCCGGACGATTTCAGCCTCGAGAAACACCGGCGGATCTTCGGGCGCATGAAGGACCTGTACGACCGCGGGTTGCGCATCGACCGCATCACGCTCGCCGACGAGCTGATGAAGCAGGGGCAGCTCGAGTCGGTCGACGGCCTGTCCTACCTGATCTCGCTGGATGAAGGGCTGCCCGAGCTGGCGAATCTGGAAGGCTACATCCGGATCGTCAAAGATAAGTCGACGCTGCGCAAGCTGATCTTTCAATCGCAGAAGACGATCAACCGGTGCCTGATCGGCGAGGAGGAACCGGACGAGATTCTGGCGTCGGCTGAAGATGCGCTGCTGAAGCTGGGCGAAGGGCGGACGCGCGATCAACTCAGCTCGCCCGGGGCGATTGTCGAGCAGTTCCCGGGGGGAGTGGGCGCGTTTCTCGACCCCAGCCAGCGCATTCGCGGGTTGAGCACAGGATTCGCCAAGTTCGATGAGATGACGGGCGGGCTGAACGGAGGCGAACTGTTTATTCTGGCCGCGCGGCCGTCGATGGGAAAGACGGCGCTGGCGCTCAACATCGCGCAGCACGTGGCGACGCATCCGAAGCTGCGCAAATCGGTCGCGGTTTTTTCGCTTGAAATGTCGTCGGCAAGCTTGCTGACGCGATTGTTGTGCGCGGCCGCCCGCGTCGATCAGCACAAATTCCGCGCGGGGTTTTTGAATCAAGACGAGCGGCGGAAATTGCAGGTCGCGCTGGCGGACTTGACGGAATCGCCGCTGTTTCTCGACGACACGGCGGGCGTGAATTTGATGGACGTCCATTCGAAGCTGCGGCGCTTGCAGAGCGAGCATGGGCTCGCGCTGGTGGTGATCGACTATTTGCAGTTGATGAGCAGCCGGGGCCGCTCGGAGAATCGCAACCAGGAAGTGAGCGCGATTTCGCGCGGGCTGAAGCTGATGGCGAAGGATTTGAACGTGCCGTTCCTGGTGCTATCGCAGTTGAGCCGCGCTTCGGAAACGCGTCCCGGCGACCACAAGCCACAGTTGAGCGATCTGCGCGACTCGGGGTCCATCGAACAGGATGCGGATCTGGTAGCGTTCATCTATCGCGAGGAAGTTTACAAGCGCGACCGGGAGGATATAAAGGGCCTGGCGGACCTGATTATCGCCAAGCAGCGCAACGGGCCGATTGGAGTGGTGCCGCTGCGGTTTCTGGGGCAGTTCACCCGCTTCGAGAACCGGGCGGAAGATCTGGCGGATTTGCCGGAAGAGGGATAGGCCGGCTTGGCGAGCGCGGGCCGCGAGCGGCCGAGTGGCGGGATTTCAACGCCCGGCTTTATACCAGGGCGACCCCGATGCTAGACTTAGAGCCGTGAGGCGCTTATGGTAGTCTACCTGTCTCACTCGCGACAAAACGCGAGTCTTGCCAATAAACTTTATGACGCGCTGCAGCGCCGCCAATTAAAGCCTTGGCTTGATTCGCGCGAACTTGAAATCGGCGCGGACTGGAACCAGCAAGTCGCCTCGGCTATCCGGCAGGCGGACGCGATCGTGTTCCTTCTTGGTCCGCCCGACGGGCCAGGAGACCCGTTCCAGAAATTCGAGTCCGAACAAGTAGTTGACGAAGAAGCTTATCTCGATCCTTCCAAGCCATTGATTCCCGTTGTTATTGGAGAGGCCAAGCTTCCCGGTTTCTTGCGGCCTCGCAAATCCATCCATGTCGCTCCAACTTCTATTGACTTCGAGGCGCTCGCGGATTCAATTGCCGGCGCACTAAGTTCGCCGGGCAGCACCGTGGATCCCGCTCAACTTGAACGCGGCCGTAAGGCTCGCGAAGAGGCGCTGCGGAATCTCCAGGAATATTCGCGGGAACTCGCGGAACAAGAGGCAAAGCGGGCGGGCTTGCGCGGCCTTAAAGAACCGTGCCCGCGCCGTATGAGAAGTCCGTATTCATAAACTGCCCGTACGACAAAGAGTTCGAACCTCTTTTTCATGCAATCATACTGACCGTCGCGGCATTGGGGTTCGTGCCGCGCTCCGCTCGGGAAAGTGAAGGGCAATCGGAAACGCGAATCAAGCGCATTGCGATTGGGCTATTGCAGTGCAAATACTCGATTCACGATCTGTCGCGCTTTCAAGGCGAGGGCAACGAAAATTTAGCTCGATTCAATATGCCTCTCGAACTGGGTATGGCTCTCGGAGTTCAGTATCTGCGGGATCAGCAAACGGCGTCCTCCGACCGGCACAACTGGTGTGTGCTGGTGCCACCTAATTTTGTTCACCAGAAATTCGTTTCCGATCTGGCCGGATACGATCTACTGGATCATGACGGCGAGCCGCTGACTATTATTAAGCGCGTTGCAAAGTGGCTTAGCTTGCAGGATTTCAATATGAACATGCCCTCCTCCAAAGCTATCTTCGACGCCTACCCGGGGTTTTGCCAAATGCTGGAGCAGGCGCGCGCGAGGCTGGGAGATCTGATCTGGCCCGCGATTATGGCGAACGTGGAGGTTGTCGTCGCTGGGCTGCCGCTGTAATGGAACACAGGCCTGTTGGCGGGGAGTTCTCCGCCCTGGATCGGAATCAATTTTCTGTTGGACGGTGCATGGCGTTCACCACAAGCACATATGAGGAGGAAAGGGCTCGTAGCAAAACCCACAAGCTGGTCTTGTTTCCTTCACTCATGTTTTTCCAGCGCGAACGCTACTAGCGCATTCTGCGCGCCCGAGCCCGTTGCGACCACTATGAACTGGCGGCCCGAGCGAGTCCTATATGTCATCGGCACCGCCGCCGTGTCATAGGGGAGCGGGCCACGCCAGATCTCTTTGCCGGTCCTTTTATCAAAGGCGTACAGATATCCGTCTCCGCCGCCGATGAAGACCAGTCCGGACTGCGTCACCATGGCGCCCCCGCGGCTGTTCGGCGACCCGAGTCGAGCCGGCAATTCGATGCCATTCAACAACGGGTGATTGCGAATCGCCGGGCTGCCTTCGCCGAGCGGCACTTTCCATGCGATCTCGCCTTTGTTCATATTTATCGCCGTAAGGACCGCATACGGCGGTGAAACTAGCGGAAGGCCGCCCGGCAGGCTTACGGATTCTCCGGTGCGCGCGAACACGTTTGAATAATCCACTTGCACCAGCGGGTCGGACCCGTCATTCTTCGCAACTTTATTCAATCCGACCTGGTTTGCGGCGCGCACGAACAGGTATCCGGTTTCCGGATCGAATGCCGCGCCGCCCCAGTTGGCTCCGCCGCTTTGCGACGGACGCTGCAGGGTGCCCTCGAGCGATGGCGGCGTGAAGAGCGGGCCAAGCCGATATTTCCGCATCTGCTCCTGAGCCATGGCGTGGATTTCCGGCGTGAGATTATTGGCATCGTCAAGCGTTACACCTTGATTCACGAAGGCTGGCGGCTTACTTGGGACAGGCTGCGTAATAGACGGTTTTTCACCAGGGACATTGCTGTCGCTTGGCACGGGAGTCTCGACGATCGGCCAGACCGGCTTGCCGGTCACTCGATCGAACACATACGTGAATCCCTGCTTGGTGACTTGCGCGACGGCATCGATGCGGCGGCCGTTCACGGTTATCGTAATCAGATTCGGGGGCGCCGGATTATCGTAATCCCACAAGCCGTGATGAACCGTCTGGAAATACCATTTCATCTTTCCCGTCGCGGCATCGAGACACACGAGCGACTCGGCGAACAGATTCGCGCCCTTGCGTTGGCCGCCGTAGTAATCGCTGCTGGGTGTAGAGGTCGGGAGATACAGCAGGCCGCGCGCTTCGTCCAGCGCCATGGGCGCCCACACGTTCCCATGGCCACTCGTCTTCCAGCTTTCGTTTTCCCAAGTTTCGGCGCCCCCGCCGGTGGACGATTGCGGAATAACGGAGAACGTCCAGACGCGTTTCCCAGTACGGGCGTTGAATGTCTGAACGTAGCCGACGGGATCGGGCAGTTGAACGCGGTCGGGCACCTGGCTTCCGAGAATCACGACGTCCTTATAGACCAAGGGCGGCGAACTCTGGGTGGCATGCGATGCGACCGAGAGCCGCGGCAAGCCGTCCGTCAGAGACACATTGCCTTCGTTGCCGAACGACGGCACTGGCTTTCCCGTCTGCGAATCGAGCATGAAAAGCCGGTTGCGGCTGTTGAGAAAAATGCGGAGCTTTGAGCCGTCGCGCCAGAAAGCGGCGCCGCGCAGCTTCCACCCGCTCGCCGACAATACTTGGCCGAGCTTGTAGCCTTCACCATCGAAGCGCCACAGCTCCTTACCGGTCTCGGCATCGAGCGCGGCGATATTGTTGTAAGGCGTCG
The DNA here is from genome assembly GCA_019261985.1 of Bryobacterales bacterium. Lineage (GTDB taxonomy): Bacteria > Acidobacteriota > Terriglobia > Bryobacterales > Bryobacteraceae > Palsa-187. Next base: position 37,735 of record JAFAQY010000112.1, read on the forward strand.
TAACATACAGCACGCCGTCGATCATCAGCGGCGTGTTTTCAAAGAAGCCGGGAGCGGTCTTGTACTGTTCGAGTGGCGTATCGAAGTGGCGCCACTGCCAGGCGATCTTCAGCCCACTTATGTTCCGTGGCGTAATATCCGCGAGCGGCGAATACCTGCTGTTACCGGGATCGCCGCCGTAGTAGGTCCATTCAACCTGGCGATTCGCCTGGAAGCCTGTTAAGCCGGCCGCCCCTGCCAGCACGACGGCGACAGCCCATGGACGGCGCATTCCTAAAAGATAAACTTCATCGCGAGTTGAATCACCCGGTAGTCGCCCAGCGTCAAGCCGTTATTGCCGCTGATATCGCTGGTGATCTGGCCGAAGTTTGTTGCATTCCGATTCTGCTGGCCACCGAACAGAGTCGTGTTCACAGGCAAAATTCCGGGGGTGAAAGGGTTCAGAGTGTTCGGCAGATTGAACGCTTCGCCGCGCACTTGCAGCGTGGAATGTTCCCGGATGGGGAAGTTTCTCGACAGGGCCAGGTTGAACTGGAACACGCCGGGACCCTTCAGGTTATTCAATCCCAGATTCCCGTACGTGCCGAGCGCGGGTTGGGTGAACGCGTTAGGATCAAGCCACTGGTTCACGTTCTGGTTCGCCGGGTACGGATTCGGACTCACCAGGCTCGCGGGCTGGCCAGGAACACCTGTTAGCGCGCGATCAAGGCCGGACAACACCGAAAACTCCTGCGCCGACTTGATGATCATGATCGGCGCGAGCTGCCAATCGCCGGCGACGACACGGAGCGCTCGGTTGCTAAAACGCGGACTCATCATCACAGCGCTCAACGTGAACGATTGCCGAAGATCCGTTCCAACGCAGTTGCTGCGCCATTGGCGGCGCGCGCCGGGAATGGCAACTCCGGCGGCGGTTGGGTTCTGATTCCAGGGATCGCTGATGCAATGCGACCACGTATAGTTGGCGAGCACAGTTGTGCCTTTGCTCAGGCGTTTTTGCGCGGTAAAGTTCAACCCTTCATAGCTTGCGGTTCCACCATCATCCAACGTGCCCGCGCCGCCATACAAGCGGCCTTGCGCCGCGTTTTGCAAATAGAAAATCCGGCGGAAGTTGGTGTTCGTGGTGGTAGAACACGGACCCGGAGCAGTTAGGCCGTACTGGCCGGCAACGCAACTTCCCGGGATGTAAATGGCAGGGTCTATGCTCTCCCCGCTGGGGAGGTGAATGGTGCTGGTTCCGAGATAATTCGCGCTAACCAGCCAATCTTGCCCGATCTGGCGCTGGATGCTGAGATTCCATTGGTTCACGTACATCGTATGGAAGTTGGTCAAAGGCGAACTGACAAAAGTTCCGAAAGCCGGGAAGGGAATGTCGGCGGCCGAATGTCCCAACCCTTGCAGCGACGCGAGAATCGGCATTGGATTCTGACCTGGCTGCGAAGCGCCTCCCGCCAGACCCGGGTAGGTTGACCATGGGTTCGTCAGGTTCGCGCCGCTCTGGCTGACGGTGTTGCCGAAGGGCGGTCCGAACTGCTCCTGACTGAGCGACAGCATGCTCATGCGGTCCTGAAATAATCCGTAAGCCGCGCGGATGGTCATACGGCCGCTGCCGGTGGGGTCCAAAGCGAAACCCACACGCGGCAAGAACTTATGCCAGTTATCGCAGTTAAAGCTGTTGCCGCAGGTGTATTGCGGGTCGCCTGAGAACACTACACCCGCCGGAGCGTTTTGATAGTGCGCACTATGGACGCCTTGGGCGAAAAACCCCGCATCGACGTGCTCATCCTGAAACGGATATTTCTGATAAACGGACAGGTATGGCTCCCACCTGACGCCGTAGTTCAACGTTAGACGGCGATTCGCCTTCCACGAATCCTGAATGTACAAGGATGCGTAATACTGGCGGCTGTAAAAACCGTAAATAGTGCCTTGACTGAAACCGACTCCACTCATCCTGCCTAACATGAAATCGGCCAGCACGCTCGCGCCGCCGCCGGCTCCTGTAACGGAGCCGTCGAAGTTCGCGGTGCCGACGGCATTCACGCCGGACCAGTAGTTCAACATTTGGCGGTAAATACTGCCGCCGAAGCCGATCTGATGTGAGCCTTTGATCCAACTCACGTCGTCGTAGACGGACCAAAGCGGTCCGTTGTGCGACTGCCCTGGCGAAGCCGCGCCGCCGCCTATCAAGAATTGATTACCCGCAGCGACGGCAATGATATTTCCGGCCAGCGGACTGACATTAGCGCCGAGGCTCGGCCAGGAGGCGTAGTTGTCGGGAACCTTGACGATATTGGTGCGGCTGGCGCCTGCTCGAAACGTGTTCACGACGTTGCTGCTGATCAGGTAAGTGTGGCCGAGCACAAGCCCGTAATCGAAATCGTTTAAGCCGTAATTCGCGATGGAGAGCGGATTCTTACCGTCAAAGGTTGATCCCTGGTTCAACTTCGCCGAGTAGAAGCGGCCGTAGACGGAATGTTTGTCACTGAGCTGGTAATCGATCTTGGCGGCTACCAGGTCTTCATCCTGATTGGCGACTTGTGTATAAGACGTCCGGCCGCACGGGTCCGTGGTAGCGGGCATGGTTTTAACGATGTCCAGCGCAACTTTATCGAGCAGCAAGGGAGAAATCTGGTTGTTGTTGAACCCGAGCGAAGCCGGCAAAACGATCTGCTGTCCTCCATTGCATGCAGGAGAAGCAATGGCCGTAAAATCGCCAGTCGTCATGGCAGGGGTGGGAATAAAGGCAGTATTCGAAACTCCGTCCGAGCGCAGCGACGTTCGTTGATACCCGCCGAAGAAAAACAATTTGTCTTTCCGTATCGGTCCGCCGATGGTGCCGCCGAATTGATTGCGCTTTAATGTATCGCGCGGCTTGCCGATCGCGTTATTGAAAAAGTCGTTGGCGTTCAAGTCGCCGTTGCGCAGGAACTCGAACAGATCGCCGTGGAAAGCGTTGGTTCCCGATTTCGTAACTGCGTTCACCGTGGCCGTGGAGTGATAGCCGAACTGCGGAGTGATGGCGCTGGTTTCGACTTTGAATTCCTGCAAGGCGTCGGGGAACGGCAGAGGCAGGCTCAGATTATTGTAAGGGTCCTGGTGGATCACGCCGTCGAGCTGATAAGAGACCGAGTCCGGCGCGCCGCCGGCTACGGAGACGACTACCGTCGGATAGTTGCGCACGGTATTGAGCGACGCCGCTCCCGGATAATTCGCCATTCCGGCGAGGAAAATCAATTCGTGGACCTCGCGGCCATTGAGCGGCATTTCGAGCACGCGCTGCGTATCCACCACCTGCCCGATGCTGGTGTTGCGAGTTTCTACCTGCAGAGCTCCGGCTTCGACGGTCACCTGCTCGTTCACCGAACCGATTTGCATGGTGATATCGACCGTCGGCGCGGTGTCCACTTGCAGCACGATGCCGCTTTGGACGAACTTGGTGAACCCTTCTTTGGTGACTTCGAGCAAATACGGGCCGATGGGCAGCGTGGGAAGAACGTAGCCGCCATCGGCGCCGCTGGTGGTGGTACGGATTGCGCCGGTAGCTGTTTGGGTGGCTTTGACGGCCGCGCCCGGAATCGCGGCTCCGGTGGAATCCTTGACGATGCCGTTGATTTGAGACGTCTGGGCCAACACGGCCGCGGACGCTAAAAAAACACTGAGGACAGTTTTCGATATGGGACCCATTACCCCTCCCATTGCATGCAAGATCGAACTGACGAGACACGCTATCACCGGCCCGGGTGGACGTCAAGGGGGGCTCCCAGCCTGTGAGTTGTCCGGTCCAATTAGCACGATGAGTTGCCTGGTCGATCGCCGGGCGGGAACCTAAGGCGTGACGAAGCCCGAAGCGGTATCCGCGGCACTCGCTCTCTTCCCTTGCCGCCGCTGTTGCCGTGGCCGAGCACGCGTCCAAGGTCACCGAAATGGGGCACTGCATCGAATCCCCAAACACCCTCAGACGGCTTTCGACGTCCACCCAATGAACAGCACCAACCGGTGACCCTCCGTTCATGGTTGGTGTTTAAGGGCACCACGTCGAACGGGGGCCACCGTTGCTGCTCACTAGGACATGCCAGGCAAGAACGGTGAAGCGGTTATCCGCCTACCTCGGAAGTTACTTAGTAACGGCGATACAATCCCGCATGTAATTGTCGGCGTCCACCGTCACGATTTCCAAGTCGATATACGGTGCATCGGCCGCACTGAAGGGCGCCACACCTTGGGGTATGACCGCATTTACTTGGTAAAGCCCTGGCAAGCCGGGTGCAAGTCCCTGATAGGAAACAGTCGCCGGCGTCTCACCGATGAATACCTGTTGTATTTGATTGACCACCGGATTCGCCGGCGGTGCCGAACCGGCGGTGACGGGCGGATTCACAGCACCTAGACCGGTAAGGAAGATCGAAATGGTGTCACCGATCTTTGCTGGATTCGCCGGACTGACGAGATTGTATTTCACATCGAGCACTGCACAATTTCCGATGCCGGACGGCGGAATGGTGAATACTCCCGGCGAGGTCTTGCTGGTTGACAGTTGAATGGAATTGGACAGCGTCCCATTATTGTTGACCTGAATCGTGACTACACTACCGTCACTGGGAGCGGTATACGGCACGATCGCTGAGATCTGCGTTGAGCTGACATAGTAAATCGGCATTGGGGCGCCATTTAGAGTCACCTCTATGCCGCCCAATGACGATTGCAGCGGCAGGCTTTGCGCAGTGAGCGTGGCGGGCGACAGCCCCGTTCCGTAAAAGGTGACGAACTCACCAGGCGAGAGTCCTGTTTCAAACGGAACATTGCTCGCCGCATTCTGTGCCCCCATAGGATTGAGGAATACACCGGTACCTGTCGGGGTGGGAGCCTTCGCATAGAGGGTTAGCTGATAATTGTTGCCGAAGCCAGCGATGATCAGATAATTGCCGTCGGGACTGAAGGCGTACTGGAAGGGGTTAACTGGACCGAACGCCACTCCATTGGTCGTATTTGAAAAGATGTGATCGTGGTACGTGTACTCGTAATCTGGCCCACCTGCCGGATTGGCTCTTTCGTATGCCAATTCATCTATGCAAGGCTGCTTCAATGTCGCACAGGTGCCCGCTCCGGTAACGGTCCCAAGTTCAGTAGCGGCGCCGCGAGAGGCGTACAGCCCCGAACTCATCGGCCCCGTACTGTTGATGAGCGTCCCCGTAAAGTAAGTTCCTTGAAAATTGTTGCCAAGGGCTGCACCGGACGCTTTCAAGGCGATAAAAAGGTCATAGCCAGAAGGCGAACCGCCGAGGATCACATTGCTATCGGCAGAGACATAGATGGTCTTGTTTCCTGAGATTAATACGTTATTGGACGACACTCCACTCGGGGAAGGAAGAGTCAGCGTTCCACTGCCATTCGCCGACAATGAATAGGTCGCCCCGGTAATCGACTGCATGCTGACGCCGGCGCCGCCGTTATTCGCTGTTCCTTTCACGGAAATTGTGGAAATTCCTCCCTGCCCATTCGCGCTTATCGGGAAGAATGTGTTGCGGGAGGAGTTGGCTACATCGCCGTTAAGAAATTCAAGACTCGCCGCATTGTAGGTCCCGTTCAAGCTGCCATTAGAAAGGTTGGTAGCCGCCGGTATCGCTATAAAAATATCCGTAAAAGGAGAATCCGTACTGCTGGCCACGAGAGATCCAGTCCCAATACCACCCGTGAGAGTCACGCTTGATGAGCTGGAGCCGGCAAAAGCATTCGGAAGAGTGAAGACGCCGCTGGAAAGCACGTTGTATTTTCCAGCCGTCGAGACATTTGAACCTTTGTCCGATCCCGGGCCACTGTTTACGCTCTGTTGACCGGTGATCGTAAATCCGCCGTTCCCATCGAACGCAATAGTGCCCAATGCACTAGTCACTTGGTTGTTGGACGCTGTATTCACGCCGAGGTAGCGAAAGAAATAGTTACCAGTCAGCGATGCGTTTGTGGGGGGCTGGACGGCGGCTCTATTGCCTAGCGGGTTGCCGATAACGGTTCCGGCGAGTAGGAGCCAACAAGCGATCCCGCACAATGCAGGGCTGCCGCACGCGAGACTCAGTACAAGATGACAAGCTTTTCTCATAGAGTTTAGACCTTTATCGTTCGGGTTAGTATTTCATCCTGGTTCGCCCGGTTATGAGGACTCGTAACTGCTACTTGGCCCTTCAGCGACCGTTCAAATTCTTCACAAATTTACGAATCGCAATAGCTACCCGCCACAAATCGCTATAAACCGATGTTTTTGGTTCCGGCGCCATTGCGGGAACTTCGCTCACCGAGACGTCATTGAAATGATGGAGTGAGATTACGTTGTAGCCGTCAAAAAGGAGTGTAGTGCTCGAACTGGTCGCCCACAGTGCAGGCAATGTTATTTGAGTATAGTCGAGTTGGTGCAGGGGATCATTGCCGGGCGGATCTTCAGAGGCCGTCAGCCCATTCCAGAGCGCCTGAAAATCGGTGTTTGTTCAATCGGGGTGCACTGCGAGGCCTGAAAGCAATGTGAGCCACTTGTCTCAAAGCTCGTATTGATTACGATATTCGAGCTCGCCGCAGGCATTATTATTGAACATAATCCGCAACTGACGCTATGCGAAATTCTGCTATGTACAAATCGTTGTCCGATCCCAAATTTGAATGTAACCATCGATGTCCCTCCGAGGGAAGTGGTCTCCCGCCTGGTGCTTCTCATCAGGCGTACTGCATACAAGATACTTTCGTTGACCATCTGTTTCGGCTAGGCTCTGCGTAGCTATTCAGTCACGCATTATTGCCGCGGGAGGGGGCTGCCAACAAATCACTGCGCCGTAGCGCCCCCGTGCAGACATTTCCGGAAAACACACAAATCCTACCGGATTTCACGTCGCCAAACGAATATCACAATTGTGACCACCCTTTATTGTTGATGCTTAGAGGCAACCCCTGAAACGGGCATCCAGTCACTTCGACAGGGATAATCGTTCCGTCCCGCGACCACACAAGGCCGTGCGTTCGTCATGCACAAGTCCGATTCGGTATTCGTGTGATCACTCCTTCGTCGTTCATCCTCTGCCGGGCTGTATCAAAACCTGGGTCGAACGAAGTGACTTTCCATGTGGATCGCACAGAAAAAAGCCAAATGCCCGCCCACTGGCCACGATGTAAGGCCCGTGACCGCTCCGGCGTCATTGATGCTCGTGGGCATCGGGCGGATGGAACGTAGTGAAGTGCCCTTCGGGATCGCGAATGTATCTCTGCCCCTCCTCCTTGGCCCGTCTCATAGTAATATCCCGTGATCGCTCCTTCTTCATTGATGCTGGAAGCGGTTGTCCCCAAGCTTCCGGGCCGGTGGAGAATCATAATTGTTCCGCTGGGGTCACGCACAAATCCGTTAATGCCGTAAGGGTGTGTAGTCGAAGCTCCGCTGATAGAAAACGTGACATAATTCCCGCTAAACGCTCCCTCCGCGACGCCCATCGCGCCAATGCACGACATACGAGTCTCTCTGCAAACAGTATTTAGTCGTTTTAACCTGCCCGCTTGACGGCTGATCAAAAGCTGGCTTCTGCTGTGGCGTCTCTTCGTTAATAGAGGTGGGAAGCCAGAGCGGCTCCGGGCGCCCGATCCATCACGAAACGAACTCTGTCGTTAGTGTCGGATCTCTTTTTTGACGTTGGCGGGTGCGCCGTTATTTCTAAAACTGATACTTCAATCCGAGTTGCAATTGACGCATGGGTTGGGCGGTAGTGGTGATGACCCCGAAATTCTGATGGGGGTTTGTCGACGGTTGCCCCGGAAACGCCGCGCCAGACAAAATGTTGCCGTTCGGCGCGCCCCAATTCGGATGATTGAGCATGTTGAACGCTTCCATGCGGAATTGAAGACGATGGTTTTCCAAGTACGGCATCCGGAATTCCTTGTGCACTTCGGCATTGATGATGAAAGTGCCCGGCACGATCATAGTGTCCCGTCCGACGTTGCCATAAGTTCCGGGCGCGGCCTCGACGAACGCGGCCGGGTTATACCAGCGCCCCGGGCTCGGATTGGCAACATACAGCGGCGCTCCCGTCGCGCTCGGCCGGTCGTAACCCGCGGTGGTTTGGGAGTTGTCGACGCCGCCTATGCTTAATGTCGCCGGCACGCCGCTTTGCACAGTCACGATGCCACCGGTTGTCCATCCGCCCATGACCGCATTCGCGAAGCGATTATTAATGTTAAGGGCTTTCCCCTTGCCGACCGGCAGGTCATAGAGGACAGACGTGACCCAGCGATTGCGCACGTCGAATGCGGAAAGGCCGCGCTCGCACTGGAGACAAAAGCTGTTCTGCGGGAACAGCGTGTCATAGCCCTGGACCCGAATACCGCTCGAATTGTCGATCGATTTCGAAAAAGTGTAGGAACTGATAAGGTTCATGCCGTGGCTGAAACGCTTGGTGACCTTAAACGATAGAGAGTTGTAGACCGCATTCATGCCGTCGGCGACCAATTGGATAAAGCCGAAATCGGCCCACGGCAGACGCGATGCCGCGGTGCCGACGGTGCCGGGGATGCCGTCGTTGACATTCTGGAAGCCGTACAGGTGATGACTTTGCGAACCCAGGTAACCGGCCTCAATCACCCAGTCGGCGCCAAGTTGGCGTTGCACGTTGAAAAGGTATTGCTCGGTATATGAGGTGTGGTGCTCGTAGGCGGTAACGTAGCCATAAGGCGCGCCGAAACCCGCGCCGAACGGAGTAACGGCGTTATTCCAGTTTGCGGGGAGGCCCGTCAGCGCTCCCGACGATGGACCCCAAACGGTCCCATTGGTCACGGCGCTGGCCGTGAAACGCACGCCGATATTGCGCGCCAGATCGAAATACATGGAGTTGGCGTTGTCCTGCACGAAGAATGTTCCGTATCCGGCGCGGAAGACCGTCTTGGAATCGGGCGAGTAACTGATGCTGACGCGAGGCGCAAAGTCGTTGTACCTCGTCATATTGAGGGCGTAATTGTACCGCCCGTTGCTGCACACCGCCGGCGTGACGAGCCAGGTGAAGGGGATGGAAGGAGCGGCTGCATAGGGATCGGTGCAATTCCCCTGCCGGATGAAGTAGGGTTGTTGGGAAACCGGAGCGTTAGAGACGCCGTAGATGTGCGGGATCGCGATGCTGAACAGGTTCCCGACCGTATCGGTGAAGGGCGGCGTCAATTCATAGCGCAGGCCCATCGACAAGGTCAGCTTGCGCGTAATCTTCCAGTTATCGTCAACGAAGGCATGCTCCACGTTGCGCTGAAAGTTCGCGGAGGCAATCTGGAGGGCGGTGGTGGATTGGAAGATGTCGCCCAGCAGAAATTCAGCGAACGAATCGCCGCCGGTGTGAGTGGTGGGGTTCTGTGTGGCGTTGGGCGAGAAGGTAAATCCGCCACGCAGGTATTGATTGCCTTCCTGGTTGAAGTTTTGGCGGTCGTATTCGAACCCGAATCGGAAGGTGTGTTTGCCCTTGATCCAAGATAAGTTGTCTACAAACTGGGTGGTGTTGTTGTCGTTCTGATAAGGATAATCCGAGTTGTCGCCGATAGCGGTGAAGCCATCGCCGGTGAAGTTTTCGGGTGGCACGCCCCATTGCACCGGCGCGCCGGGCGCCAAATTGGGGATCGCGGGACTCAGCGAGCCGACGATATTCGTTCCAAAGGCGGAAAGTGTGCTGATGGCATTGTAAAAACGGGAGTAACCGAACCGCGCCTCATTCACCAGATTGGGCCGAAACGTACGCGTGTTCGAAAGAAGGTACTGGGAGTAATTTGTGGTGACCTTGCTTCCCGTGATATTGAGCCCGCCGGTTTGTTGAAGTTCATCGCCCCGGCTATAACGGCCGGTCCACTGCGATTTCGCGGATTCGATGAAGTCCATGCGGAGAACGAATCCGTTGCGATCGAAGGGGGAGCTGGTGAATTGAGTGTAGTTGTTGGAGAATCCGGGCAGCGTGGAAGCGGCGTAGTATTTCAAAAGTTCTTGCGAGATCGGGTTGAGCTGCGTGAGCGGAATAATATTGTTGGGATAAGGGACGCCGCCCGAGTTCGGCTGATAGATGACGGAGGGATAGGCGCTGAAGTCGCCTCGTTCCATCGCCGCCGTCGGCACGGAGTAGGTCGCCAGAGTGTGCTGCCGCTGCGATAGCCACTCATTATTGACCATAAAGAATATCCTGTTCTTCCCGTTATAGATCTTCGGAATGTAGACGGGGCCATCCAGCTCGAAACCATAGTCGTTCCACTTGAAAGGAGACTTCGAGGGATGGACCGTGGTAAATGCGTACGGCGTAGCGTCGAACACGTCGTTGCGGACGAAGTCGAATAACGAACCGTGGAAGGCATTGCCGCCGGACTTAGTGACAACGTTGATCTGCGTCGCGCCATGGCCGAATTCCGCCGGATACACGCCTGTCTGCACCTTGAATTCCTGGATGGCGTCAATGGAGGGAAGCACGATGTAGGTGTTAAAGTTCACATCCGTGTTGTTGACGCCGTCGAGCGTGAAATAGTCGAAAAAGATGCGATTGCCGCCGGCTGAGATGGACTGGTTGGCGCGGTCGCCGCCCTGCCGCGACTGGGCCTGCCCGGCCGCCGGTGCGAGGGTATTGGTATTCGAGGCCAGCGTCACCAGATTTAGGTACTGCCGTCCGTTCAGGGGAAGTTCATTGATGCTCTCGGTTTGGATCACAGTGCCGAGAGTAGCGTCGCTCGATTGCAGCAGTTCCGCGGAAGCCTCCACCTGGACGGATTCGGTAACCTGACCGACTTCGAGCGTGAAATCCAGCCGCACGCTTTGCTGCACCTGGACCTCGATGTTGTTGCTGGTGGCGTTTTTGAAGCCTGCATGTTCCGTCCTCACGTTGTACACGCCGGGCGGGAGCGACGGAAAATCATAGAACCCATCATCGCCGCTCATGGCTTGGCGAATTGCGTTGGTGCTGCTGTTGGTTAACGTTATGTTTGCGTCAGGCACGCCCGCGCCGCTAGCATCACTAACTCTTCCGGTGATCTCGCCCAACGTTTGAGCCCCCACGGGAAGCCCGAGACAAAGAATGGATCCGGCAAACACGTCGATCATAGTGATGCGCATATCGATATTTACCTCTCAGGTGGATTAATTGAACGGCGCCTGTGCCGCCGATGGCGATAACGGTAAGGGCGGGGACGGCAGCGCAGGAACGGTGGCCGGTGGACCGCGCAACGCATGGAAAACGGACGAACGATAAAGCTCGCATAGAAGACCCTCACCTTGGCCTTAAAGCGTAAAATCGCTTTGGGGACTATACTTCAGGGGCAAAAGCGTGTCAAGGGATGGAATTGGGTCACCTAAAATGTCACCAAAGAGGATCGGTTAATGCTGCCTACCCAACGCTCCGCGCCGCCCTGCCCCAAAAACAGTGGGGCAGGGCGTCGCTCCGCGGCAGGCAGTAACGTGCCGATTTCTTCGGAGCCATCCCCGTCGCATCGGCCTTCGGCGTCCGCTCGGGGCGCGACCCTCGTGGACCGTTTCACAAGACACCAGATCGAAATCGCCTCGCGCGTTCGGTTACTTTTCACGCCCCTTTCGGTTAACCGGATCCAATCACCAAGTTAATCAGGGTGTGAAGACGCTCCAAGGTGATGTCACCCAAACTTCGATGAAACCCTGTTAGCGGAAACCGGGGCACTCTGACGCGGCGGAAACTGCGTCGGCAGTTGCGGATCGAGAACTCCTCCGCTTTCTGCGCGTATGACTCTCTAATGCGATCGCTTGATTACTTCATCAACTCGGCGAGCTTATCCTTCACCGCGGCTCCCCAGATGTCGTAACCCTTCGCCTGAGGATGGAGGTTGTCAGCACGGAAGGAATCGGGCAGGAAGTAACCTCTCTCATCAAGGAACTTCGGACCGATATCCATATAGAATACGTGCTTCTGGTCGTCAAGCTTCGAAATGATTTTGTTGACATCGGCGATCTTGTCGCGCACTGGATCGCCGGGTAGTCCGCGCGGAAAAATCGCCAGCAGCAGAATCTTCGCGTCCGGAAAATCGTTGCGTAGTTCAAGGACAACTGCGCTGACGCCCTCGGCAATCTCGGGAGCAGTGAATGTGCCGCTATTATTGGTGCCGATCATCAGCATCACGGCCTTGGGCTGGAACCCTTGACCTTCCCCGTTCTTAAGACCCCACAGGACTCCCTGCGTCGTGTCGCCGGCAATTGCGAAATTGGCAGTCCGCATATCGCCGAAATATTTGTCGAACATTGCTTTATTCGCGTCGCCTTGAACCCACCAGTCGGTAATCGAATCCCCTTCAAGCAGCAGGTCGATGTTGCCTTTGCTCGCAATGTCTACGAAACCCAAGTGACGCGGACCCATGCGCTGCTGTGTCTGCGTGTATGTCGCCGCAACGTTCAAGCGTGGAGGTTGCAGCATCATCAAGGATTGAAATTTCTCCAGCAGCGGTTTAGTGGGCGAGTTATTCGAGGCTACCCACTTGGCGATTGCATCGTTGACCTGCGCCAACTCTTCCGGAGTGGGCCGCGGGATCGCTACTTCCGGTGAGACGGGCGCGGAAGGGCCGACCACAACCGGTGCGAAGTTCCCTCGCCCCGGACCTTGTAAAGCGCCTGGACCAGGCGCAACAGGCGGTGGACCCTGGGCGAGAGCGACGCCCGTAAGGGTCAGTGCAGCAATGGAGACATAAAGGATGCGAGTCATTTGGATGTCCTTTTCTGATAAATACTATCAGTTTTATGAGAACGGCAGGAAGGCCGGAACGGGCAATCGCATCGCGGGGAGCTTTAGGGGCTTCAGCATCGGCTTCAGCCCAGCGCCGCGCGGGTGCTGAAGCACCCGTCCCAGGCTAAAGCCGGGCTAAAGCCTGCTCCACCTGACTTGGTTTACCATGCTTTGCCGATTTGCGTGCGCTGCTATTCTAATCGCGGGTCGTTTGTCGCACGCTGTGCTGCTTAACGAATTCGATTACCACCTTCCGCCGGAATTAATCGCGCAGGAGCCACTCGGCGACCGCGCGGCCTCGCGCATGCTTGTCGTAGACCGCCCCGCTGGGACGTGGCAGGATTGTGTGTTTCGGGATTTTCCTCGTTACTTGCGCCCCGGCGATTGCCTGATCCTCAATGACTCGCGCGTCTTCCCTTCCCGGCTGTACGGAGTGCGTGAGCACGGGTCCGGCAAAGTCGAGATCTTCCTCACGCGGCCGATTTCTCCCAACGGCTTAACGTGGGAGGCGCTGGTGCACCCCGGCCGAAAAATGCGTACCGGGGAGCGGATCGTGATTTCCGACGAACTGAGTGCGGAGATCCTCGGACGAGGTGAATACGGCGAGCGCTCGCTGCGGCTGCACCCGCACGGGGATTTGTTCGCGGTTCTCGACCGGGTAGGCCATGTTCCATTGCCGCCGTATATTCGCCGCGCCGATACTAATCTCGATCGGACGCGGTATCAAACCGTATACGCGCGCGAACGAGGGTCGGTCGCCGCACCCACAGCCGGCATGCACTTCACTCCGGAAATACTGGAAGCCTGCCGGGCCGCGGGCGCGGATATCGCTCGCGTGACTCTTCATGTGGGGCTCGGCACATTTCAGCCGCTGCGCAGCGAGAAATTGGAAGAAGTTCACTTACACAAGGAGTTTTTTACCGTACCGAAAGAGACGCTCGAAACCATGCTGCGCGCCGCGCGTGTTCTGGCGGTGGGGACCACCAGCGTCCGCGCGATTGAAAGCGATCCGGATGCGTCTGAAACGGACCTGTTCATCTACCCGGGATTCCAGTTCCGGCGAACGGGAGCTATGTTGACGAACTTTCACCTGCCTAAGTCAAGCCTGCTGGTTTTAGTGTGCGCTTTTGCAGGAAAAGATCTGACTTTGGCGGCCTACAACCACGCCGTCGCCCAGAGATATCGATTTTTTTCTTACGGCGATTGTATGCTGATTCTGTAACCCTGCACGGAGGACAAAGTATGCATCAAATAGTGCGCCGCTCGTTCACTCCTGTAATTTACGCCGCTATCGCCTTCGCGCTGTCGGCGTATTCACAAACATCACCGGCCGGCGTTCAGCGAATCACTTCGGTCGAGGGAATTACCGAATACCGGCTTCCCAACGGACTCCAGGTTTTGCTCTTTCCGGATAATTCGAAGCCCACGGTGACGGTGAATGTGACCTATCTTGTGGGGGCGCGGCACGAAGGTTATGGAGAATCGGGCATGGCCCACCTGCTGGAGCACATGCTCTTCAAAGGAACCGCCAAACGTGCAGAAGTAGTTTCTGAAATACGGAATCACGCGTCTGCATTTAACGGAACCACCGCGTGGGACCGGACCAACTACTTCGAAACCATGACCGCGACCGACGAAAATCTGCACTGGGCGCTGGACATGGAATCGGATCGCATGGTGAATTCGCGCGTGTCGCGCCAGGATCTGGATACCGAAATGACGGTGGTTCGAAATGAGTTTGAAAACGGCGAGAACAATCCGCAAAACGTTCTGCGCCAGCGCGTGATGTCGACGGCCTATCTGTGGCACGGATATGGACGCGCGGTAATCGGAGCGCGAAGCGACATCGAGAAGGTTCCCATCGACAGGCTGCAGGCCTTTTACCACAATTACTATCAGCCCGATAACGCCATTTTGGTGGTAACCGGAAAATACGATCCGGCAAAGGCCTTGAATTGGGTGCAGGAAACGTTTGGCGCGATCCCGAAGCCCACGCGGAAGCTCAATCCCACCTACACCGAGGAACCGGTTCAGGACGGCGAGCGCGATGTTACTCTACGGCGCGTCGGCGATACGCAGGCCGTGGTCGCCGCATATCATATCCCGGCGGCATCGCACCCCGATTTCGCCGCTTTGGAAGTACTGGCCGGAGTCATAGGCGATAATCCTGCCGGCCGGCTCTACAAGGCGCTTGTCGATTCGAAAAAAGCCGTCGCGGCAAACGCCAATGCTTTGCAATTGCACGATCCCGGGTTGTTGCTTTTGTACGCAAGCTTGCGCAGGGAGCAATCGCTCGATGACGTTCAGAAGACAATGCTGCAAGTGGTCGAGGGCGTAGTGAAGGAACAGCCGTCCAAAGAAGAAGTAGACCGGCAGCGAACGCGGTTGCTGAAAGAGTTCGAACTGATGTTAAACGATTCTTCGCGGGTGGGCTTAATCATAAGCGAAGCGGCCGCGGCCGGCGACTGGCGTCTCCTTTTTACCGAGCGCGACGACCTCCAAAAGGTCACCCCCGCGGATGTGGCGCGCGTCGCGAAGCAATATCTCAAGCCCGACAACATGACCCTGGGACGTTTCATTCCCACGGAAGCGCCCGACAGATCGGACATTCCGGCTTCGCCGGACCTGGTATCGAAGCTGAAGGATTACAAGGGTAACGCTCCCGTGCAGGAAGGCGAGGTTTTCGAACCTACCCCGGCGAATATTGAGGCACGGGTGGTCCGCGCGACGCTGTCAGGCGGCCTCAAACTCGTCCTGCTGCCGAAGAAGAATCGCGGAGGGACGGTGGTTGCCGCCATAAGCCTGCACTTCGGCGACGAAAAAACCCTGATGGGCAAGACCGCCGTCGCGCGGCTTACCGGAGCCGTGTTGATTCGCGGAACGCAGAAGCACACGCGACAACAATTGCAGGATGAGCTTGACAGGTTGAAGGTGCGCCTGAATGTCGGCGGTTCCGTCACCGGAGCGAATGCAAGTTTAGAAACCGTTCAGGCAAGCTTGGCGCCCGCTCTGAGGCTGGCGGCCGAGGTCTTGCGCGAGCCTTCGCTTCCGGAATCCGAACTCGAGCAAATTCGCCAGACCCTGCTCGCAGGTTTGGAGAATTCGCGCAGCGAGCCAACCGCAATAGCGGCGATCGCATTGAACCGGCATTTTGCGTCGCCTTATCCGGCGGACGACCCCCGCGCCGTCCAAACTTTGGATGAGCAGATCGCGGGTATTAAGAAGGTAACGCTCGCGGATGTTAAAAAATTCTATGCCGATTTTTATGGCGCATCGAACGGAGAGTTGGCCGTGGTGGGCGATTTCGATCCCGCGGAAGTGCAGAAGGTCGCGGCCGAGTTGTTCGGGACATGGAAAAGCCCGTCATCGTATTCTCAGGTAAAGCGGACATGGCAGAAGCTGGACCCGATCAATCAGTCGTTCGAGACTCCGGACAAGGCCAATGCGATGGTGCTGGGCGCCATCACTCTGAATTTGGATGACGACGATCCCGATTACGCCGCTTTGTGGATCGCCAACAACATCTTCGGCAGCAGCCCGAATAGCCGCTTATTTACGCGAATTCGCGGCAAAGATGGCCTCAGCTATGGCGTAGGCACCGCCTACAATGCGGGCCCGCAAGAGAAATATGGTCAGCTCGCCTTCCAGGCAATCGCAAATCCGCAGAACGCGCCCAAGGTGCAGGCTGCGTTCAAGGAAGAGTTAAACCGCGCTGTGACCCAAGGCTTCACTGCCGAGGAAGTAGAAACCGCTAAGAAACAATTCGCGCAGGATAACGCGGTACAGATGTCTCAGGATGCCTTTCTGGCGAGCACACTGGCTCGGTACACCCAGTACAATCGCACGATGGTCCGTCTGGCGGATATGTTGAAGAGGGTGCAGACGCTGACTGCGGACCAAGTCAATGCCGCATTTAAGAAATGGATCGACCCTGCGCAGTTTTCTTATGTCATGGCGGGAGATTTCAAAAAGGCGGGGGTTACGCCGTAGCGAGCGTGACCACAGTACTCTGGAATTAGCAATGCATCGTGAAAGTTTACACAAACTGGTGGACCGTATACCCGAGGACGAGATGGGCGCTGCCCGGCGCTTTCTAGAGTATCTCGCGCTGCCTGCCGCGTATCGTGCCGCGCTCGGTGCACCGCAAGATGATGAACCCGTCACCGAGTCCGAAGCGGCTAATATTTTGCGAGCACAGAACGAAGTCCGCGCTGGCACGGTAGTCTCGCACGAGGAAATCCTACGTGAGTTCGGTCTGCAGTGAAGTTTATTTGGCCGGAATCGGCGCGATCTGAGTTACGAAAAATTCATCGGGAAGCCGCTCAACGAATTCTACAGGTACTAACTCGCTATGCATGTTCAGGCGAAGGGGACGTGAAGGCTTTTTCCGGGCAATGGCAGCGTTATTTTCGCCTCCGGGCTGGAGAGTGTCGCGTTCGACATAGGCCCGACGCATACCGGTAGCCGGAACATGGGAAAAAACGCCAGGATTTTAATCGCCGATGATCAGCAAGACGTCGTCGAGGCGCTACGTCTGCTGCTCAAAGGCGAGGGTTTCGACATCGCCACCGCTCACTCTCCGGGAGGGATTGTCGCCTGTTTGGAAAGCGGCGATTTCGATGTTGTCCTGATGGACCTCAACTACACGCGCGATACTACTTCCGGACAGGAAGGGCTCGATTTGCTCGCGCGGATTCAGCAGATCGACGGCACGCTCCCGGTCGTGGTTATGACGGCTTGGGGCAGCGTGGAACTGGCGGTCGAGGCGATGCGGCGCGGCGCCAGCGACTTTGTCCAAAAGCCTTGGGAGAATGCGCGGCTGCTCACGATTGTTCGAACCCAGGTAGAGCTGAGTCGCGCGCTCAAGCGCAGCCAGCGGCTCGAAGCGGAAAACCGGCTGCTTCGCACCGGAGACCGTCCGGCTTTGATTGCCGAAGCTCCCTCGATGCAGCCCGTATTACAGTTGATTGCGCGCGTGGGTCCTTCCGATGCGAACGTGCTAATCACAGGCGAGCCCGGCGCCGGAAAGGAAGTAGTTGCGCGATCCCTTTACGCGGTTTCGAGCCGGGCCTCGCGGCCGATGGTTACGGTGAATGCTGGCGGGCTCGCCGAGGGAGTGTTCGAAAGCGAGCTGTTTGGACACGTTAAAGGCGCGTTTACCGACGCCAAGATGGATCGGGTGGGCCGGTTTGAGCTTGCCGACGGAGGCACGCTGTTTCTGGATGAGATCGCGAATGTGCCGCTGAATCTTCAAGCGAAGCTGCTGCGCGTTCTCGAAACCGGCGAGATGGAGCGGGTAGGATCCTCCAAAACCAAACGCGTGGACGTACGCGTGATCTCAGCCACAAATGCAAATCTGGCCGAAGAAGTCGCGAACGGCCGTTTCCGGCAGGACTTGCTCTTCCGGCTCAATACGATCGAAATTCACTTGCCTGCGCTTCGCGAGCGCCGCGAAGATATTCCCGTGCTGGCCTCCCATTTCCTGCAGACGCATGCGCAGCGCTACCGCAAGCACATCGAAGGGTTCGATCCGGCGGCGATGCAGGCGCTTCTCGATTATCCATGGCGAGGCAATGTGCGCGAGCTGACTCATGTACTGGAGCGCGCGGTCCTGATGGCGCAGGATTCTTTAATCCGGTCCGGCGATCTGGCGCTGCGTCCACTCGCTTCAGGCTCCGCGCGGCTGGAAGACATGAGCCTGGAAGAGGTAGAGGAGTTTCTGATCAAGAAAGCGCTGGCGCGGTATAACGGAAACGTGAGCCATGCGGCGGCCGCGCTGGGTTTAAGCCGGAGCGCGCTGTACCGCCGCTTGGAGCGCTTCGGGTTGTAATTCTTATGAGCATCCGGCGCTGGCTGTACCGGCTGCGGCCCGTGCACGAACAACGCATGATGCTGCTAGCCCTCGCCGGCGGACTACCAGCCGCGGCCATCGCGATCGTGCTGCTGTGGACCGGAAACTTCGCCACGCGCACGCGGTGGACGCTGGCAGGTCTCCTCCTTTTGGTGCTTTGGGCTTTCTCATCCGCCGTGCGCGAGCGTGTCGCCTCGCCCTTGCGAACTCTTTCCAGCCTGCTCGAAGCCATGCGCGAGGGCGACTATTCCATCCGCGCGCGCCGCGCGCGGGGGGAAGACGCGCTCGGCGGGGTGATGGTCCAGGTGAACGCGATGGCGGCGACGCTGCGTGCTCAGCGACTCGGCGCGCTTGAAGCCACCACTCTTCTGCGAAAAGTGATGGAGGAGATTGACGTTGCGGTATTCGCATTCGATGGCGACAGGCGGCTCCGTTTAGTCAATCGCGCCGGCGAGCGCCTGCTGGCATGTCCGGTCGAACGTATGCTTAACGACACCGCCGAATCGCTCGGTTTGCAGGAATACCTGGAGGGCGATGAGATGCAGACCGTGCAGAGGACGTTTCCCTCGGGCCCGGGAAGATGGGGCATTCACCGTTCAGGCTTTCGTGAAGGAGGATTGCCGCACCAATTATTGGTGGTCACGGATTTGACTCGGGCCTTGCGCGAGGAAGAGCTGCAAGCCTGGCAAAGGCTGGTTCGCGTGCTGGGACACGAATTGAACAATTCGCTGGCGCCGATTAAGTCCATCGCCGGGAGCCTCGATTCGCTGATACGCCGCAATACGAACGGCGGCGCGACGGAATGGCGCGAGGATGCGCTTCACGGATTGTCGATCATCGGTTCCCGCAGCGAAAGCCTTAGCCGGTTTATGGGCGCGTATGCGCGGCTGGCGAAGCTCCCTCGTCCGCAGCTTGCGCCTATGGACGTTCGTGAATGGGTCCGCCATGTGGCGAGTCTGGAGCCTCGGATGCATGTGGAGGTAAGCCCCGGCCCGGAACTGCGGATTCAAGGCGACCGCGATCAGCTCGAACAGCTTCTGATCAATTTAGTGCGTAACGGAGCGGATGCGGCGCTTGAAACAGGAGGATGCGTATTTGTTTCATGGCGGCGGACGGGCCCGCACATCGAGGTTTCTGTCGAAGATGAAGGGCCGGGCTTATCGAATACCTCCAATCTATTCGTTCCGTTCTTCACCACAAAACCCGGAGGATCGGGGATCGGGCTGGTCCTGAGCCGGCAAATAGCGGAGGCGCATGGCGGGTCTCTCGATCTGCGCAATCGCGTTCCGGGTCCCGGGTGCGAAGCGCGCTTAGTGCTGCCGGGCTGATTCTTTTCCGGCTCCCTCGGGCAGGCATGCTGTAATGGAAAATTGCCTCCGCCGATGATCGACCTCCACAGCCACACCGACCGCTCGGACGGAACGCTCAGTCCGGCGGCACTGGTCGAACGCGCGGTGCAAACCGGTCTCACGGCGCTTGCCATCACGGATCACGATACGTTCGCCGGCTACGAATTGGCCTTGCCGGTAGCGCAAGCGCGCAGACTCGACTTGGTGTGCGGCATTGAGCTGAGCACTCGCCCGGAAGGGCCGGGCGGAGGTCAGCGACCGGTATCTATCCACTTACTCGGCTATTTTCCCGCCGAGCCGCCGAGCATGGAATTTCGCCAGTGGATTCAATCCATGCTCAAGAGCCGTCATCAGCGCAATCTCGGGTTGATCGATAAGCTGCGTTCGTTTGGGCTCGACATATCGCTCGAGGAAGTGCAAGCGCTTGGAAAGCATTTGACGGCGCGTCCGCATTTCGCGCAAGTTTTGCTGAGGAAAGGCTACGTTTCAAGCTTGCAGGAAGCCTTCGATGTATATCTTGCAGACGAAGCCAAGGCTGCGGTTGCGCGAGACGAGCCGCCGCTTAAAGAAGCGATTCGCAAAATCGGAGATGCGGGCGGCATCGCATCGCTGGCCCATCCAGTCCGGATTCCGGGGGGCCGCGACCGCGCCGTGTTTGCTCCGTTTTTGAAGGATCTCGCCGCCGCGGGCCTTCACGCCATTGAAGTAATTCATACCGAACATCAGCCCTCCGATATCGCGCTGTACCAGCAGATGGCAAATGAGTTCGGCCTGCTTGCAACCGGCGGCTCCGATTTCCATGGCGACACGAAACCAGGGATAGAATTAGGGACCGGGCGGAATAACAACGTCCATGTGGACGCGGCGTTGCTCGACCGGATGAGGGCACGCTGCGCCGCCGGACAGGAGGCACTCTAATATGAAGCGCAGCTCGAATCGGATTCTTACCACCCATGCGGGGCGGCTCGATGGTCCGCCGGACTTCCGGGCCAAGATGGGCCGGATTTTGTCGGGGAAATCGCCGGACTTGGAGTCGCTGAAGCCGCAAGTCCGTACTTCCATGACGGAAATCGTTCGCCTGCAATCGGAGGCTGGCATTGACGTGATTAGCGATGGCGAGCTTGGAAAGCTCGGCTTCGGCTTCGCGTACTACGGGCGGCGGTTATCGGGCCTTGGAGTGAGGCCGCTGAAAGCCGGCGAGTCGGGTTGGATGGGGCACAACTCCGGCGAGCGGGCGGAGTTCGCCGATTTTTATAAAGAACTCGGATTCATGCCCGAGCCGATGGAGCGCTCGATCTGCAACGCTCCGATTACGTATATCGGGCAGGCGGAAGTCCAGAGCGATATCGAGACATTCAAATCGGCCCTGGCTGCGTCAGGAGCTAAGCCGGAAGAGGCGTTCATGTGCGTGCTCGCGCCGGGCTGGATCGAGCACTTTTTTCACAATGAGTACTACAAAACGGACGAGGATTACCTCTTCGCTTTGGCCGATGCGATGAAGCAGGAATATAAGGCAATTGTCGATGCCGGCTTCATTCTTCAGCTCGACGATCCCGCGTTGCCGGATACCTATGACATGATTGTGCCCCGGCCAACAGTTGAGGAATATCGAAAATTCGCGGCTGTACGCGTGGATGCGCTCAATCACGCCCTCACCGGCTTGCCCGAGGATCGCGTGCGGTTTCATTGCTGCTGGGGAAGCTGGCACGGGCCGCACACCTCCGACCTGCCCTTGAAGCATATTGTCGATTTGATGCTGAAAATCAAGGCGGGCGCGTATTCGGTGGAGGCGGCGAATCCGCGCCACGAACACGAGTGGAGGGTCTGGCGCGATGTCAAACTCCCCGAAGGCAAGATTTTGATTCCCGGCGTGGTCAGCCACGCGAGCAACGTGGTGGAGCACCCTGAACTGGTCGCGGATCGCATCGTGTTGTACGCAGGACTGGTCGGCCGCGAAAACGTGATCGCGGGAACGGACTGCGGACTCGGACTGCGGGTGCATCCGCAGATCGCGTGGGCCAAGCTGAAGACGCTCGCCGAGGGCGCGGAAATGGCGTCGAAGCAGTTGTGGGGCGCTAAGGCGGGGCTTTAAATCGGAACTGGTCAGATGACCAGGTCAGTGCTAATCTAAAAGTGCGATGAAGACGCGAACGGTTAGCGCAACGGAGTTCAAAGCCAAATGCCTCGGCTTGCTCGACGAAGTTCAACAGAGTGGAGATACGATCACCGTGACTAAGCGAGGTCACCCGGTCGCTGTTGTTAAGCCCGCCCCCAAAAAATATAAATCTCTCCGGAACAGATGGGCCGGTAAAATACAGATCCTCGGCGATATCGTAAATTTCGATACTTCCCATCTCTGGGAAGCCCTCAAAAAGGATTGACGATCTCTTGTTGCCCCGTCTCCTATTGGATACTCATATTCTAGTTCGATGGAGCTCCGACGCGAAGAAGCTAACGCGGGAACAGAGACGCGTGCTCGAGGCAGCAGCGCGCAATTCGGAACCCCTGGCAATCAGTGCGGTAACACTCCTCGAAGTCGCCCTACTCTCGAACGGTGGCAAGCTGAAAGCTCCTCTGGACGACTTTTTTGCGGATCTCGAAGCTGACCCACTCGTAAACGTAATACCGCTAACGTATGAAGTGGCTTCGGAATTTGGCTCAATGGGTGTTTTGCAGGACCCCTCCGATCGAGCAATCGTGGCTACCGCCCGTATCCACGGTCTTCGGCTGGTTACTTCGGATCAGCGCATTATCGAATCACAGCTTGTACCGGTCGTGGAGTAAACCAGTTCAGTTCCTTCGTTTCCGCCGCTGCTCCTGCTCCGCCAATAGAGAAAATTGCAATTTCTTCTCCACCGCATCCACCCGGTCCAGCCGCACGCGGACGCGATCGCCTATAGAGAACTGGCGGCGCGTTCGCTCGCCGATAATTTTGCGGGTGTTTTCGTGATACGTGAACCGGTCGCCGGGAACGGTATCCAGCGGAACTAAGCCTTCAATAAAAAGATCCTGCAATTCCACGAAGAACCCAAAGCGCGTGGTGGAAATGATCAGAGCCGGGAAATCGTCGCCCACACGGTTCATCATGAACTTGACCTTTTTCCAGTCCACCAATTCGCGTTCCGCCTCGGCCGCGCGGCGCTCGGTCTCCGAGGACATTTCCGCCATGCCTCGCAGGTCGGCATCATACGATTTCCCGTCCAGGTGCCCTTTCAAAATACGATGGACGATCAGATCGGGATAGCGGCGAATGGGCGAGGTGAAGTGCGTGTAGCTCGCCGCCGCGAGCGCGAAGTGGCCGGCGTTCTGATCGCTATAGCGCGCTTGTTTCAGCGAGCGGAGCATCAAATAGCTCAGGATGCGCTCCTCGGGCTTGCCCTCGATCTTCTGCACCAATTTCTGATAACTGCGCGAAGTTAGCAGGGGATTATCCAGCGCAAGGGTCTCGATGCGGCCGGTCGCTTTGTCGCGAAAGCGCTTCACCGGAGCGGCGCCTGTCCCCAGCGAATAGCCGAAATGCGCCGCGACATCTTCAAATTCGAGGACGCGTTTGGGGTCGGGCCGCTCATGAATGCGGAAAATCATTGGCACGGCCCTACTCTCCAAATGCGAAGCGACTGCTTCATTCGCGGCCAGCATGAACTCTTCGATGATCCGGTGCGCAATATTTCGGGGCGCGCGGGTGACTCCCGTCATCTCTCCGAACTCGTCGAACTCAATCAAAGGCTCGGGAAGATCGAAGTCGATAGAGCCGCGCCGCACGCGCTTGCGATTCAGAATCAGGGCCAGCTCGCGCATGAGCTCGAAGCGATCGACTAGCTGCGCGTAGCGCTGGCGCAGCGCCGCATCCCCCTCCAGCACAGCGTGAACGGCGGTGTAGGTCATTCGTTCGGCGCTGCGGATTACACCGCGGGTGAAACGCTGCGATACGACGTCCCCCCGAGAATCGATCTCGAGCAAAGCCGAGAGGACCAAACGGTCCTCATGGGGGCGAAGTGAGCACTGATCCGTAGATAACTCTACCGGCAGCATTGGAACAGCGCGATCCGGGAAGTAGACGCTGGTGCCGCGCAGGAGAGCTTCGCGATCGATGGGCGACCCGGGCCGGACATAGTGACTCACATCCGCGATATGTACCTGCAGCGCGAACAGGCCGTTTTCAAGCCGGTCCACCCACACCGCATCGTCGAAATCCCGGGCTGTTTCGCCGTCGATGGTCACGATATCCAGCTCGCGAAAATCTTCTCGCCGCGCGATCTCTTCCGGCGGAATCGGGCCCGGCAGAGATTGCGCCTGGTTCAGCACAGCCTCGGGGAAGCGATGCGGAATGTGGTGGGCGCGAATCAGGATTTCGACATCGATCCCGAATTCGTCCGGCTTGCCGATGATTTCCACTATCCGGCCTACAGGCCGCTCGCCGTCTTCGCCGAAGTCAAGGATTTCGGCCGTGACAATCATTCCATTCAGGTCTTCAATCGTCTGGACGTCCATGGCACGAGCGCCGACGCGATTCACGTTTTCGCCGTCGACCGGCAACGCGAGGTCTTCCGGTATTTCGATCCATTGCCGGATGCGATCGTCATGTGGAATGACGAACAGGCCCGTTCGCCGGATGCGAAACTCGCCCACGACACTGGGATGCGCCCGCTGAAGCACCCGAACGATCTCGCCATTGGCGCGGCCGTCCTGTTCTATCCTGCCGATCCGGACCACCACTCGATCGCCGTGCATGGCGCGCCCGGCGGCTTCTTTCGGAATATAGATATCGCCTCTTAGTCCCGGGACTGGCGCGCGAGGAGCAACGAATGCGTAACCATCGCGATGGACATTCAGAACACCGGTGGCGAATTCCCGGTTTGTTCCGATCGCGGCATACTGCCCCGACCGCGTTTCCACGACTTCTCCACGCGCCGCCAACGCGTCGAGTTCGGATTCGAGCTCCGCGCGAGTAACACCGCGGCGCGACAGCTCACGCAGAAGTTGCTTGAGCGTCGCGCGGCCGTGCGGCAATTTGCGGATGTGCTCCAGGACCGGATCGGACATGTTTCGTCTGTCCGAAAGTAGCACGGCTATGATTGATAGAACATGGAACTTAAGTCAGTGCGGCTGGAAATTCCCGAGAACGGGAATGTGATTGTCGGCCACAGTCATTTCATCAAGACCGTCGAGGATGTCTATGAAGCGATCGTGAACACCGCGCCCCAAATGAAATTCGGCATTGCTTTCAACGAAGCTTCGGGCGCCTGCCTCACTCGCGTGGACGGCAATGACTCCGATCTCAGAGCGAATGCGACCCGCAATGCGCAAGCAGTGGCGGCCGGGCATACTTTTGTAGTCTCGCTGCGAGATGGTTTCCCGATCAATATTCTGAGCCGCATTCGGGACATCCCGGAAATGTGCACTATCCATTGCGCTACCGCGAATCCGGTGGAGGTAATCGTCGCCGAGACTGAACAGGGCCGCGGCATTCTAGGCGTGATCGATGGAAGCTCGCCGAAAGGTGTCGAAGGTCCGGCGGATCTTGAATGGCGGCACGGGCTGCTGCGAAAAATCGGTTACAAAAAATAGCCTGCGACTTTCGTTCAAGCGGCTGCATCTGTTAACCTTGCAAAGCGGACTCTCGCATGGAACCAAGTTGTATCCGACATACAGAACTGCCCGGAACGTCCCGGCTGTTTGCCGATTTCAGCTACCATTTCGATCGGGTTGCCCGCTTTTACAGGCATAATCCTCACGATGCTGCTTCGTATGCGGCGGCGGCCGCCGAGATCGAATATCCTAACGATCGCCGGAACGCACTCGTTGAAGCGCTTCGCGCGCAGAACGGTGATAACGAAAATCTCAGGCGGCTGGGCCGGCCGGGAACGGTGGCCGTCGTTACGGGGCAGCAGGTTGGTTTATTCGGCGGCCCGGCATACACAGTCTATAAAGCCATTACGGCTGCAAGACTAGCGCAGGATTTGACGGCCCGCGGAATCCCCGCGGCGCCCGTATTCTGGCTCGCTTCCGAAGATCACGATTTTCAGGAAGTAAGCCGGGCATGGGTTTTCGATTCGACCTATAAGCCGGTATGCTTGCAAACAGAAGCTCCCGACGACGCCCGCGGCCATGCCAGACCCGTCGGCGGAATTCCTCTGCCGGCGCCGCCAACCGGCGAATTACGGAAAGCTCTTCGCGACTTCCCCAGCGGCGATACGATCACCCGTTTGGTGGAAGAGGCGTACCGGCCCGGCGCTACCATGGCCGAAGCCTTCCGGGCATTGCTCGAAAAGATTCTCCCGAATGCCGGGTTGGTGTTTCTCGATCCGCTGGACCCGAATATTCGCGCGATCTCCGCTCCGCTGATGAGAGATGCGCTTGTGGCGGCTCCGGAGCTAAAAGCGAGCTTACTCGAACGCAATCGAGAACTGGTCTCGGCCGGGTACCATGCGCAGGTGCACTTGGAGCAGAAGACTTCCTTGTTCTTCCTGCTCGAAGGCTGTGAACGGGTGCCGCTGCGGCTGAAGGATTCCGAATTTGCCACGCTGCGCGATCGTGCGGCCGAGGTTTCTCCAAATGCTCTGCTGCGGCCCGTGATGCAGGATTACTTGCTGCCGACCGTGGCATACGTCGGAGGTCCGGCCGAATTGGCGTATTTTGCGCAATCGCGCGTCCTTTACGACCGGCTGCTGAGGCGAATGCCGGTGGTGCTGTCGCGTTGCGGTTTTACGCTGTTGGATGCTCATGCCGACAAGTTACTCCAGCGCTACAAGCTTCCGTTAACTCAGGTTCTGGTTCATGAAGAAGCACTTAAGCAGCGGCTGGCCCATGCTTTAGTGCCCGAGAGCCTACAGCAGTGCTTCGACGAAACGTCTTCATCTGTTGAGCGCGAGCTAAACGGACTATCGGATCAACTGGAGCGTTTCGACCCAACTCTCGGGGCCGCGCTTCAAAAGAGCCGCTCAAAGATTTTGTATCAAGTCGCCAAGCTGCGGAAGAAAACCGCCCGCGAAGCGCTGCGGCGCAATGAGCGCGCAACTGCGGATGCGGAGTTTTTGCACAATCTGATTTATCCTCACCGGCATCTGCAAGAACGCTTCTATTCCATCCTGCCCTTCCTGGCGCAGCATGGCCCGGCCCTAGCCGATACGCTTTTCCAAACCACCAGCCAAAACTGTCCGGACCACCGCATCCTGACGCTCTGAAATGCACGTCAACAAAGTGAAATACGCCCTCAAAGACGGGCGGCTCCAAATAGGCTGTTCCTTTTCACAGCTACGCTCGCCCGAGGTAGCGACGATTTTGGGAAAAGCGGGCTTCGACTGGACGTATCTGGACTCGGAGCACGGTAACTTCGATCTGGAAACGCTTCAAGATCTATGCCGTGCATCCGTCGCCGCGGGAATGATGCCGATCGTGCGAGTGGCCGATATCCAGTACGCGTTGATTGCGCGCGCATTGGATTGCGGCGCCATGGGCGTGTTATTGCCCCGCGTTGAATCGCCGGAGGTCCTGGCTCGCGCGGTGAGCTGGGCATTTTTCCCTCCCCTGGGCGTGCGCGGTTATGGACTTTCCGCGCCTCATGTGGAATATGAGCCGGCGACGATTCCGCAGATTATTGAGCATCGGAACGCGAACACGATGGTGGTTCTGCAAATCGAAACCAAGCTCGCCTTAGAACGGCGCGAGGAGTTACTCGGGGTGAAGGGGATCGATGCTGTGATGGTCGGGCCGGCGGATTTGTCCATTTCGCTCGGCGTCCCCGGAAATTTCGATAGCCCGGTGCTCATCGAGGCGGTCGAGAAGATCCGGGACAGTTGCGTGAAATTCGGGGTCGCGCCGGGCATTCATATGCGGTCGGTGATGCATGCCAAGTTTTGGAAGGACCGCGGAATGAAGTTCCTCAGCACCGGGAGCGAAACGGGGTTTCTCTTCGAAAAAGCAGCGGAATCCGTGAAAGCGCTAAGCTAATTCAAACTGAAACTCTTCCTACAGCGGAGCGGTCTAAGAAACATGTGGACGCTCCGGGCCGTTGTTCCTGTTATATTTACGTTCAGCTTGGCGTTTTCAGCCGGCGCAGCCGAAAGCGATGCGCTAGCGATCTCCGCGAATATTCAGGCGCGGCACATGCCGTTCGGGACGATCCTGGATCCTATAAACGCATCGCCAACCAGCAACCAAATCATCGGGTATACGCGATGCGGCGATTCGGCTCTGTGGACGGGCGGTTATCTCGCGGCGGAATCTTTTCGTTATTCGGCCACACATTCGGCCTCGGCACTTAACAATGTCCAGACTGCGCTTGCCGGGCTAAAAAGCCTGGTGGATGTAACGGGGAACGATCTTTTAGCCCGATGTATCGTTAGCGCGAACTCTTCATTCGCGCAGGGGATCGAAAGCGAAGAGGCGAGCAACGGCATTTATCAGAGCCCGCCAAACATTTGGGTCGGAAAGACATCCCGCGATGAGTATATCGGGGTGATGTTCGGTTTGGCGGTCGCGTACGATTACGCGGGCAACGCGGTTCAGACCGATGTAAGCGCGCTAGTTACTCGCCTGGTTGCTTTTCTAATGAACCACGGCTGGACCATCGTCATGCCCGATGGTACTTCTACCGATACTTTTCTGATCCGCCCGGAAGAGCTTCTAATGCTGCTTCAGGTGGCGGCGCATGTCAATCCCGCGCAGTTCGCGCCGGCTTACTCGAATCAGCGCAGTACGCTTTCCCCGACGTTGGTGATTCCGGCATCGGTGGATATTTCGAATAACAGCTCGTATTTCAAGTTCAACTTGGACTATATGAGCTTCTATAATCTGATGCGACTGGAAAATATGAATTCCGCGTACGCGGCCGCTTACGCGATCGTCAGGGGCTACACAGCGTCTCACCAGAACGCCTTCTTCGATATCATCGACCGGGCTATCGCCGGTCCGAACTCTGCGCGCGACGCGGAGTTCTCCGGACTGCTTCAGCAATGGCTGAGCCGGCCGGCGCGCGACACATATGTAGATTTGTCGAAATCCGTACCGGTCTGCGGTAGCGAGGCTTGCCAGCCCGTGCCCGTGCCGCAGCGCCCGCCCACCGATTTTCTCTGGCAACGCGATCCATTTCAGTTGACGGGCGGGGGCTCCGGCGTTATCGAAAGCGCAGGGATCGATTACATTCTGCCGTACTGGATGGGGCGCGCGCTCGGCGTGCTTTCTGCGCCTACCGTGCAGTCCGCGGCTGCGGCGAGCGCCATGGTGGCTCCGGACTCGATTGCATCGATGTACGGATCGAACCTGGCGAATACAACAGCGCAGGCTTCGCTACCGCTCACAACGAACCTGGGCGGGATAACTCTGAATGTCACAGATGCGGCCGGTCAGACACGTGCCGCGCCGCTGATTTACGTTTCGCCAGGACAGATTAATTTCGTGGTGCCGAGCGGAACGGCTGCCGGCGCTGGGTCGGTTACGGTGGGCGGACGCCTGGGTGCCGGACCGACTGCGACCGCGACGGTCCAAAACGTCGCGCCCACGCTCTTCAGCGCCGATGGGACCGGAACCGGAGTCGCTGCAGCTTCGGCGATTCAGGTGCAAGCCGCCAACCCGCAGTTGCAAGGTCCGGTGACGGTTTATCAGTGCACAGCTTCCGGTTGCGCTTCCGTGCCCATCCGGCTGGGCGTCGATACTCCTATTTATTTAAGTCTTTATGGCACGGGCATCCGCAATCGCAGCTCGCTTTCCAATGTCCAGGTGACGATCAATGGCATCGCTGTTCCGGTCCTGTACGCCGGTCCGCAGCCCGATTTTCCGGGCCTGGATCAGGTCAACGTGGCTCTGACGCTTCAGCTTCGCGGAGCCGGGGAATCGAATGTGGTTCTAACTGTCGATGGCCAGCCCGCGAACACCGTGACCGTCAACGTACAGTAACCCTGCCGTATCAGCAGGTGGAGCGGGCTTTAGCGTACGACGGGTGCTTCAGCACCCGCCGGGCGGGCTTCAGCACCCGCCGGGCGCCGGGGCTGAAGCCCCGGTTGCACGCTAAAGCGTGCTCCACGAATACTCGACGATCACGAACAATTCCCAAAAGCTGAATGTTACTTGCGCGCGGAGCCGAACGTCAGTTATGATGCTCGGTTACGGTTATTTGGGAGGCAAATTGTCTATGAAAATCTGGTCGAAGCGACTGATCCTGTCGGCCACTGGAGTAACGGCGGGGTGGCTGATGTCGAATGCGCTCACCGGTCCCGCCGCCGCGCAAACCCCGGCTCCTGCCGCGAAGGGCGCGCCCACGCAAGCCACTGCCGCGCCCGCCGCTAAAGGGCCGACCGCGGGGGAAGCATTTAAAAACGTCACTACCGCATCGCTTAAGGTGCTCACAGTCAGCGATTTCCTGGGCGCGATGGGCGTAATGGCCGCTGCGCTGGGCTATGACTGCGCGGACTGCCACCCTGGCGCCGGCTCGGACAAAGTGGATTGGGTATTCGATACTCCCAAGAAGAAAACGGCACGCAAGATGGTCGACATGGTCGCCACCATTAATCGAACGAACTTCGGCGGGGCGCAGATGGTGACGTGCTTCACTTGCCACCATGGCCGCGATCTTCCGGTGACCACGATCGCGCTGGACACGCTGTACGGTCCCCCGAACGAAGAGAAGCGCGACATTATCGTGCGTGGCGAGGGTCAACCGTCCGCCGATTCGATTATCGATAAGTATGTCGCTGCCGTCGGCGGCGCACAGAAGTGGGCGGGGATTAAGAGCTGGATTGCCACCGGCACGAGTCTCGGTTATGAAGGACTGGGCGGCGGCGGCACGTTTACGATTGCCGCCCAAGCTCCGGATAAGCGCGTCACTCAGATTCAATTCAAGGATCACCCCGAACGCGGAGACAGTACCCGCGCCTACAACGGGACCAGCGGCTGGATCAAGTCGCCTCGCGGCCTAGTGCCCGAATACGAGTTCACCGGCAGCGAACTGGAGGGCATGCACACGGACGCCCTTACTTCTTTCCCCAATCAGCTCAAGACTGCGTTCCGCAACTGGACCGTCGGACAGAACGACGTTATCGGCGACAAGGAAGTCTACGTCCTGCAAGGAAGGAATCAGACGGCATCGGGAATGTTTTACGCAACTTTCTATTTCGACACCAAGACGAATCTGCTGGTGCGAGAAGTGCGTTTTAGCGCCTCGCCCATCGGTCGCATCCCGACGCAGATGGACTTCTCGGATTACCGCGATGTCCAAGGCGTGAAGTTCCCGTTCAAGTACCAGTTCTCGTGGCTGGACGGCAGGGATCAGTTCCAGATCAGCGACGTCAAGGTCAACGTGTCGATCGATGCGGCCAAGTTCGGAAAACCGTAGGCGCGGAGTAGGACAAGCTTAAGCTTGTCCCGGTCAAGCCTAGGCCTGTCCGACCGTTTGCCCCTGTTCCGGTTCCTCAACCGGCTTTAGAACGTTGCGGCGGATCTGAATCGATAACACTACGCTGGCGGCTAGGGTTAAAGATCCGACCGCGACATGCGCGGCGGTGGTTAGCATTACGGAATTCGGCGTCGTATTATCCGGAGCCATCATTTCCGCGGTAATCGCGGCAATGCCCAAAAGCACTTGAACCACGACAATGGTCAGCAAAGCGATCGCGGGCAGCCGCAGGGCAGAATGCTTCGGAAACTGCTGCATAACAAACATTCCCAGCAATAACACCGAGAGCGAAACCACCATAGCTCCGACGATGTGCCACGTCAGCCCGGCAACTTTATGGCGGAACGCCGCGCCCAGAATCACTTGAGCGAGCACAAGCACGGGCGTAATCACCGCTAATGAGCGCAGCGACGGCCAGCCAGCGTCATACACTAGTTCCGGCCCGCGCCGCCAATCTGATGACGTGCAGACGGCGGAAGCAGCGGCCACCGCGAGCACCAGTTGCGCGCAGATCGCGTGACTGACTGGCGCGAGAGTCATGCCGCATACATAGTCCATGACGGTAAGTATCAATGCCAATCCGCCAAGCGCGCGGAATCCAGCCACCGCCATCCATATGGAAAGACCAAGCATCAGAACGGCGGCTCCTATGCCGGCCGCAAAGTGAAGCCCATTCACGGTTGTATCCGCGGCGCCAGGAGCGCCGCGCACACTGGTTTCCCAGGCGCCGCAAATAATCGCGACGAAAACACAGAGGGCCACAAAAACGGCATAGCGGAACAACCAGGACTTCACAGCTAGATTGTCGCACTCCGCGGCCGGATTGGCGTTCTCTCAGCGCGGTATGGGTGTTCCATCAATGGCGCTATCCGCGGCAATCCCGAGATCCCTTCGGCCGCCGGGACACGCGGGCGTGTAGGGGCGCTCGCACTGATATAAGATAGCGAGGGATGCAAAAGACACGCCGCCAGATCTTGAAAACTGCGATTGGAGGATTCGTGCTGGGCGCTCCCGCGCTTCGCCTATGTGCAGCGCCTCAGGCGGATACTTCTGGTAATGAAAAGCTCGCCGACGATCTCTTCATCATCCGCGTGCCGGGCGAAGCGGCCGTCGTCGCGCAGACCAGCAGCAACGGGGTTTTGCTGGTGGATGGCGGATCGGCGGCCGGCTCCGATGCCATTCTGAAAGCCGTGGCTGCGCTTCCAAATGGAAGCGCTAAGATTCACACTCTCTTCAACACCCACTGGCATCCCGAGCAGACCGGCTCCAACGAGAAGCTCGGCATGGCCGGGACCACGATTATCGCCCAGGAGAACACGCGCCTTTGGCTAGGCCAAAATATCACTTGGCCCTGGAACGGCAGAAAATTCAAAAAGCTGCCGAAGATCGCCCAGCCCAACAAAACTTTTTACGATAAAGGAACTCTCGATTCCGGGATCCGCTATGGCTATATCCCTGATGCGGCCCACACGGACGGCGATCTCTACGTGTTTTTCCCTCAGCAGAACGTCCTGGCGGTGGGCGACGCCGCATACGGGCAAGGCTGGCCCGTGGTGGATTACTGGACCGGAGGATGGATCGGCGGGATTGCGGGCGGACTTCAACGCATTCTGAGCATCGCGAACAAAGATACGAAAATCGTTCCCGCGGTTGGCCCTGTACTTGGCTATGCGGACATTACCGCGCAGGCGGACATGTACGGCATGATCTACGATCGTCTGAGCCAGATGCTGAACAAAGGCCGCGGCCCAACGGAAGCGGTTGAGGCCAAACCGGCGAAGGAATACGAGGCCAAGATGGGCAACCCGGATGAGTTCATTCGGCGGGCGTTTGAGAGCCTGTGGGCCTATCTTTCACCGGATGCATAGGAGATCGCCGGCGGCGCATGCGTAGGCGCGGGCGCTCCCACCATTACGCCGGATGAGGTTCTTGCGCGGTATTCCGATGGCGTCCTTCGGTAGGCCGTCATAACCGGTACTCCATCACACACATCAGCACGTGGATCGTATAAGATACCTAAGGATGCAGCGAAATCTGCCACCATCTAACCCTGCCATGCGACATCTTAAATACTCGATACCCCTATTCACGATCGTCTGCGCTATCGGCTTATTTACCGCATCCCATCCCAGCAAAGCGGCGGACTCCGCCGACGCGCAACTCGCCACCGTTAAGCAGTACTGCGTAAGCTGCCACAGCGACAAGCTAAAGACCGGAGGCGTGAGCTTCGAAGGCGCTACCGCCGCGAGCATCGCCCAGAATCCCGAGCTATTCGAGAAGGCAGTGCGCAAGCTTCGGGGGCGCGTGATGCCTCCTCCCGGTGCGAAGCAGCCGGACGGAAAAACCGTCGATTCCCTGGTAGCGTGGCTCGAAGATTCGCTCGACAAAGTTCCAACCCAGGCCTATATCACCGACAAGGAAGTGCTGCACCGGCTGAATCGCAAAGAGTACCAGAACGTCGTCCGCGATCTTCTCTTCGTCGATGTCAACGCAGCCGATTTGCTGCCGCCCGACGACATCGCGCAGAATTTCGATAACATCGCGGCCGCCCTCCAGGTCTCACCGTCGTTTATTGAGCAGTACGTCCATGCGGCGCATAATGTTGCCGTGGAGGCGCTCGGCAGGCGCGATTCCCGCCCGCAGGGTTGGACCTTCAAGGCCGCTTCGGGAAACCAACTCACTCACGTTCCCGGACTGCCTCTTGGCACGCGAGGCGGCATTCTCGCCAACGTGGATCTACCCGCTGACGGCGAGTATCGCATCAACATCGCCGACATGGCCACCCACATTTGGGGCAACGGAATGGAGTACGAGAACCCGCTTGTGGTGACGGTCGACAACAAGGTCGTCTATCAGACGGTGATCGGCGGCGAAGAAGACATGAAGCTTTACGATCAAGTGCAGAGCGGAGCGCTCGACCGCGTCAACGCCCGGCTGAAGAACATCAAATTCCAGGCAGCGGCCGGCCCGCACAAGATCGGTGTCACCTTCCGGCGCCAGAGCTTCGCCGAATCCGACGATCAGTTGCAGCAGTTCGCGCCCGGCGGCGGGCAGGATCGCTCGTATCGTGTAAGCTCGTTCCAGCTTCTTGGCCCGTTCGATTCGAAGGGCCTAAGCTCGATGCCGAGCCGCGAACGCATCCTCACCTGCAACCCTGATAGAGACAAAACGAAGACTCCCGAGGCGTGCGCGAAGGAGATTTTCTCTCGCTTGGCCAAGCGAGCCTACCGGCGGCCCGCGACGAACGAAGATATTGACGAAATCATGCAATACTACGCCGACGGCGTTAAACAAGGCGGCTTCGAATCCGGCATTCGAGAAGGGATTACCGGAATACTCGCGAGCCCCTTCTTTCTCTATCGCGGCGAGCGCGTGCCGGCGGGGCTGAAGCCCGGCGACAAATACGCGATTACGGATCTGGAACTGGCATCGAAGCTTTCGTTCTTTTTATGGAACTCGATTCCCGACGACGAACTGCTGGATCTAGCCGTCAAGAACAGGCTCAGCGATCCCGCGATCCTCAATAAACAGGTCGTGCGCATGCTTGCCGATCCGCGATCGAAGACGCTGGGCAGCAATTTCGCCTTTCAGTGGCTCGATATGAAGCGCCTCGACGATGTGGTTCCGGATAATGACGTGTTTCCCTATGCCTCCGGCCGGATGGACCCCCGGCAGGATTTCCGAACCGAACTGGCGCTCTTCGCCGATAGTATTTTCCGGGAGGATCGCAACGTTGTGGATCTCCTGCGCGCGAAGCATACGTACTTGAATGAGCGCGTTGCTCTGCAATACGGCATTACCGATGTGAAAGGCGATGAATTTAGACGCGTGGAACTGAAGGACTCCGTACGCTGGGGCTTGCTCGGCAAGGGGGCCATCCTGATGGCGGCCGCCTATCCCAACCGGACGTCCCCTGTCCTGCGCGGTGCATTTATCCTGGAGCACATCGAGGGCGTTCCGCCCGCAACTCCGCCGAAGGGCGTGCCGACGCTGGACGATAAAGATGTCGGCACCACGAAAGCGCTCACTGTCCGCCAAATGATGGCGAAGCACCGCGCCAACCCGTCGTGCTCGGCATGCCACACGATCATGGATCCGCTGGGCTTTGCGCTCGAGAACTTCGATGCGACGGGAATGTGGAGAGACAAGGACCGCTTTGCGAATACCGTGATCGATTCCGCGGGTGAGCTGCCGGACGGCACGAAGATCAATGGGCCCGACGACCTGCGCAACGCTCTACTTCGCCGTCCCGAACAGTTCGTGCAGACGTTCACGGAAGCGCTTTTGACTTATGCGATGGGCCGCACGCGCGAGTACTACGACATGCCCACCGTTCGCAGGATCGTGCGCGAGACCGCGGCGAACGATTACAAGTTTTCGGCCATCGTTCAGGCGGTCGTCAACACCGACCAGTTCAAGATGCGACGAGTGCCTCAGCCGGGGCCGGTGCAGAGCGCGAGTAGGTAAAGCAAAATACGTCTTCTCTCCGTCTTGTACGATGAGGCCACGTCTGTGGTGCGCGCCGTACAGCGCTCGAAGGCCAGTTCGGACGGTGTCGGAAATGTCAACGATCGTGATATGATTCCTCAGCCATGAAAATCGCCTCGAGTCTGTTTCTGTTCGCCATCGCCGGTCCGGCGCTTTTCGCGCAAGGCAACCCTGATTGGCATGCCGCGTTCCCTGCTTTCAAGATCGCCGGGAACCTTTATTATGTGGGGACCGCGGACCTCGCTGTGTATTTGATCAACACTCCGCAAGGCAATATCCTGATCAACACGGATTTCAAGCAAGATGTCCCTACGATCAAGAAGAGCATTGAGCAGCTCGGCTTCAAATATGGCGACACGAAGATCGTTCTCATCAGCCACGCTCACGGCGACCATGACGAGGGCACGGAAGTAGTCAGGAAGGAAACCGGCGCCAAGTTGATGGTCATGGACGCGGACGTACCCGAGGAACAAAGCACCGCGAATGGCCGTCCCGGAGCGCACGTCGACCGCGTTCTGCACGACGGAGACACGGTGGAGCTCGGCGGGTCGAAACTGGTCGCGCATCTTACGCCCGGTCACACGAAGGGCTGCACGACTTGGACTATGCAGGTCCGCGACGGCGGGCGTCTATTGAACGCCGTGATCGTCGGCAGCCCGAATGTGAACCCCGGCTACATTCTGGTGGGCAACAAAAATTACCCGCAGATCGCGGACGATTACGTGAAGACCTTCACCGTTCTGAAGAGCCTTCCTTGTGATCTCTTTCTCGGCGCGCACGGAGCTTATTTCGGCATGAAAGCAAAGTACGAAAAGATGAAGGCCGGCGGGGCAAATCCTTTCATCGATCCCGACGGCTACAAAGCTTATGTCGCGGAGCGCGAGGATACATTCCGCAAGGAGTGGGCCCGGCAGCAGCAAAACCCGGGAAGCGCTGCTCGCTAGCCGATCGAAAGTAGTGGCGCGGCTACGGCCGATTCAAATATTTCTGATATAACCGCGTGTGCCGGTTCGTCAGATCCACTTGCTTTCCCTTGATGAACAGCATCCTGACTTCGGTCTGCGTCTCCAAGGGATCGCCCGTCGTCAGCATCAGGTCCGCGAGTTTGCCCTTTTCAATCGATCCGATTTGATCGCGAACTCCCCAGATTTCGGCGGCATTGATCGTCACGGCTTTCAGTGCTTCTTCGTAAGGAAGTCCATATGCGACCGCCGTTGCGGCATTGTATGGCAGATTGCGGACGAACTCGTTATCGAATGTGCCAAACGCAATCTTCAGGCCGGCGCGAAACGCCTCCGCCGGGAGAGTAAACGACGAGTCATAGGCATCGTCCTCGTTCAACGGTAAATCGAGCGTTGGGCCCAGGATCACGGGGATGTTGCGCGCCTTCAGCTCAGGCGCCGTTTTGCCCCACTCGCGGGGATGCAGCAGCACCATCCGGACTTGCTGCCGTCCGGCAAATTGGATCGCATCGCGGATGGCCTGCTCCCGCGCAGCCGAGATCGCCACCGGCAATTTGCCCTCGAGCACCGGCAGCATCGCTTCCATTTTGAGATCGGTCTTGAACCCAGGCGCTCCCCCAACCTTCGCTATCCTGTATCGCCGCGCCTGGTCGAAAAAATCGTCGATTTGCTGAAGCTCGCGGTCGTAAACTCGCTTCGCTTCCGCGTATCCGGATGCCTGATTCGCTGGAAGCGAAGGGAATATTAAATGCAGCGCGGCGGAACGGTTCACCGCCAGCTCCTCCCAGGTCCAGCCATCCATATGAATAAGCGCTGCCTGCCCGGAAATGATCTGCCGCTCGCCTCCGGGCCGCGCATTCCCGTTCGAGGACGGAAAAGTCAGCACACTGGTAATTCCATTCGCGCGCGCGACCGGAAAATGTTCGCTCTCCGCGTTCACAGCCACCAGCGCTCTAAGCTGCGGCATGAAAACACCAAGCTCCGCGGT
This sequence comes from Bryobacterales bacterium, assembly GCA_019261985.1. Taxonomy (GTDB): domain Bacteria; phylum Acidobacteriota; class Terriglobia; order Bryobacterales; family Bryobacteraceae; genus Palsa-187. The sequence goes on from JAFAQY010000112.1 coordinate 75,484, forward strand.
ATCCACGGTTGCGCGAACGTCGGAAACCTCTGCCAACCCAAGCTCGGTGCCCGAATCGATCATTCCCGGGTAGGCCCGCAGTCCTTTGCCATCGATGATTCGAAGGCCCTTCGACGGCACGATCTTCGATCCGATCTCAGCGATTTTTCCATCGACGACCAAAATGGCGCCGTCCTTGATGGACGCGTTAACCACTGCATACACATCGACGTTGCGCAGCAGAAACGTATCTGTATCGCCGGCCCAAACAGCGGCAGAGAAAATCGCAAATACCGTGAGCGGCCTCACTTGGGCGTTTTTTCCTTATCCAAGAGCTTCTGTTTTTCGGCCGCCCGCAGCGGCTGCGCGTTCACTTCCGTGTCGCGGTCGAAATAAATCGTGCCATCGATCAACACTTTCTGAACCTTGGCGTAATTCGACAGAGGATGTTTGTCATAGATCACAAGATCGGCATCTTTGCCCGGCTCAATCGACCCCACGCGATTATCGATCCCGAGCTGCTTCGCCGGATTGAGCGTGATCATCGCGAGGGCGTCCGTCTCGCTTAGGCCGCCGTACTTCATCACCTTCGCCGCCTCGGTATTGAGGTGGCGCATTAGCTCGGCATCATCGCTATGAAGGCTCACCAGAACCCCCTTGTTCTGTAGAATGGCCGCGTTGAACGGGATGGCATCGAACGCCTCCACCTTGTAGGACCACCAATCGCTGAAGGTCGAAACACCCGCGCCGTGAGCGGCGATTTCCTTGGCCACCTTATATCCCTCCAGCGCATGCTGCAGGGTGCGAATCTTGAAACCGTATTCGTCCGCCACGCGCAGCAGCATCAGGATTTCGTCTGCGCGATAGCTGTGGGCGTGTACGTAGCGTTTGCCTTCGAGAACTTCCTTTAGAGATTCCAACTTGAGGTCCTTGCGCGGGGGCATGCGATGCTCACCGTTGCTGACCGCCGCGTTGTACGCATCCCATTCGGCCTTATACGCTTTGGCTTCGATGAAGGCGTCGCGAATCGTGTCCTCGATGCCCATTCGCGTGGCCGGATATCGCGCGGCGGCGTTGCCTACAGGACTTCCCGATCGCTTTGGATTCTCCCCCAGCGCGAACTTCAGCCCCGGAGTCGCGCCCGCAAAGATCATCTCCCCGGCGCTGCGGCCCCAGCGTAGCTTCACTACGACTGTCTGCCCACCCACCGCGTTTGAAGACCCGTGCAATACATTCGCCGTGGTGACGCCTCCGGCTACCGCGCGATATATGTTGATGTCCTCCGGGTCGATGACATCTTTGATGTTCACCATCGATGACACCGAAACGCTGCTTTCGTTCACGTTGCCATCCACCGCGATATGGGTGTGACAGTCAATAATGCCCGGCATCACGAAGCCGCCGCGGGCATCGATCACGTCGGTTCCGGCGGGCGCTTGGATTTGCTCGCCGACTTCGGCGATCTTTCCGTCGCGGACCAGCACGGAACCTTTCAGGCTCCCTTTGGATACAGTCAGAACGGTCGCGTTGCGAATCAAAATCGTTTGCGCGCCCAGGCGGGCAGCCAGACAAAGCGCGGCAATCGACAACAGACGCTTCATCGCTCATTCCCGCGGTTCGTCACCGGTCCACGCCCGCCAGGAGCTGTCGTTTCCGGCGCAGTCAGAAACCGCTTGCCGTCGACGAACACCATCTCGATTCGGGTGTTGTCGTCGAACAGTTCGCCACGGGTCACCACCAAATTCGCGATCTTGCCCTTGTCAATCGACCCGAGGCGGTCAGCCACGCCGTAAATCTCGGCCGGCGCCAGCGTTAATGCCCTGACAGCTTCGGAGCGCGGTAAGCCTGCACCGATCGCTTTCTTAATGGCCTTCTGCAGATCGCGAGGCTGATCCAACCCGCCGGAATAAAACGCGAACTTGACTTTGGCCTTCGCGAGCTCGGCCGCAGTCGAGGGCGCGCGATCCCGCATTTCGAGCACGCGCGCGTTCTCCGGCTGGTCCGGATTCGTGTCCGGCCCCCGCTCCGGCCATCTGAGATTCACCAGCACCGGCGCGCCCGCTTTCTTTAAAAGATCAATCGAGCGATATCCCTCCTGCATTCCGTAAAGAATTGCCGGCTGGCCCAGCTCCGCCGCGAAATTCTGCATGCGGTCGATCTCCACTCTTCGGTTCGCAGGCAACAGAATACGCTTAGATTCAAGAACCCCTTCAAGCGCGCGGTCGTAATCCGGCCGGCGAATGCCGCGCGGTTCGCGCTGGTAGGCCTCCTTCAAGGCTGCGTAGCGTCCCGCATCCAAGTAGACTTGCCGAATGTAAGCGATTGTCCCCATCAGCGCGGCAGGAAAACCGCTGGCCGCCTGGGACATGGTCAAAAACTGTCCGATGCGAGGGGCGAGCACCATGTCGCCAGCCCTTTCGCCTGCCAGATTGACAATAGAGCCCTGGCCGCAAAAAATCCCGCGCATCGGAAATACGGCGGCCGTCGTGAATCCGGCACTGCGTGCGCGCTCCAGGCGTGGATCGCTGGGCTGCAGCTCATCGGCGGCTTTTACCCAGGTGGTGGCGCCGGGGCGGTCCTCCGGACCGCGTCCTCCGCGCCCCATGCCGCCGGGACTCAGATTCTGGGGCATGCCCCAGTTACTTGCGCCATCGATCAGGCCGGGGTAGACGTTTAAGCCCTCGCCCTCGATGATCCATGCATCCGCCGGACTCGCTACCTCCGGCCCAACGGCTTCAATGAGTCCGCTTCGGAGCACGACGGTTCCCTTCCGCAGCGTGGGACCGCTCACGGTAACGACGGTCGCGTCGCGAATCGCGATGGCTTGCTGCGCGCTTGCAAAGGCTCCAAAACCTAAAACCCAACATAGGGCTGGCACGGCAATACATCCTGCAAACGGACGTCGAGGGTACTGCGGCCCCGGGCTCTTCAATACTGGCGCGTTCCGGAGAAGCGCCAAAACCGCCCGGCGGCGATTACGTTCCATTGTTTCAGTATGCCGCAGGTATAAAAGCTGCATCCGGGCTGACGCCTTGGGCAGGCAGTTGGTAAGCGTCTCGTGAACTCTCGTGAACCGCTCTTTCCAACGCTCCTGCCGGCGCTGCATTGTGGTTTCATGAGTCAAGCCGCACCACGAATATCGCCTGCAAGAGAAGACGGCTTAACGATGGACAGTATTGTTGCGGAGCACAAGAAGTTTCGCGCGCTACTGATGTACCGTCAGAAGTGTTCCGGCCTGCGTGGTGAATCCGTTGTACGTTGCGGTCACCGGCTGATCGCCGTCGGCGAGCGTGGAAGGCACAACCACGTTGAACTGAAATTCACCCGGCGCTACAAGACCGGCGAACGCGACCGTCGCGGCGATGCCTCCCATGTCGATGACCGGCGCCGGCGAAAGCGATCCCGATTGCAAGGAAGATCCGCTCACAACCGGCGTCGACGTCGGCCCGAATCCGTTGGCGTAAATCACGATCGTTTCGCCAGGCTGGGCGGGAGTGCTGGCCCCGGGATAAAGGGTGGCAGGCCCGATCAGGCTTCCATTGGCATGGACGGCGGCGATGTAAGGTCCGCCATTGAAAACAACAAATGAAGGAGATTCGGGTTGCGTCTGTGCCAGGTAGGGCGCGCTCGACACGGCATTATTCGTGACCACCACGTTCACAGATCCAGTCAACGCGTCCGGAGGCGTGAGGATATTTACCTGCGATGGGCTGATGTAGTAGACATACGCGGGTTTGCCGTTTACCGTAACGCTTACTCCGTCGAGTTGAGTGGGCATCTGGCCATTCACGAAATCCGAGCCCTGCCAGATGCGCGAATCGCCTGCCTTGGCGAGATTCGTGCCTTTGATCGATACCCACGTGTTCGGCGCAATCGTGGGAGCCTCGCCCTCCGCATTGGCGACCTCTGTGATCGTCACTCCCGGGAAACTAATCTTGCCGATGTAGCCGTCGTAGCTGTTCCCGGTGCCTGGGTTCTTCAAGGCAGTTTGAAACGCTCCAGGTGTCGTAGGGAGTGTAGTGTCCCTGTCGTAGCCCGCTATATAGATGTTCCCGGGCGCGTCCACCGCCAGGCCCGTCACGGCCAGGCTTCCGGTGCCATCCGTCCCCCCCATCAGTGAAGAGAACAGCAACGCACTCCCTGCCGGATTGATTTTTGCAACGAACGCTCCGCCCTGGTTTAGGCTGGGCTCCACTGCGTTCACTGCTTGAAAAAAACCGTTGTTGTTGCCGGCCACGTATACATTCCCTTGCGTGTCGAGTTGAATGGCCGTGAGGAACGAAGCAGGTTCCACAAACGTCGACCAGACCAAGCCTGTTCCGGTGGGATTCAATTTGACCACGAATGCACAATTGTATAGGAAAGAATTGGGGTCGCAGACGTTCTGAATGGCGCTCGAAGTTGCGGGGAACGCCGGCGAATGTGTGTAGCCGCCAATATAAGCGTTGCCTTGGCTGTCAGCGGCTACGCCGGTGGCGATGTCGCCGAAGCTTAAGCCTGCGGCTTCCAGGTACGTGAGATAAAGGAGCGATGCCCCCTTGGCGCTTACCGGCCCGAACTTCGCGGCAAAGCCTACAACCGGAACACCGTTGGACGGCGCAAGGGTCTTCTGGAATGCTCCCGAATTGACCGGTAGGGTCGCCGCGCCCGTTTGCCCAACCACATAAAAATTCCCATTCGGGTCCACTGTCACGCCAAAGGCTTCCGAACCGTAGCCATTCGACGCGCCGTTCGGATCGCCAAGGAGCGTGGAATACAAGAGCGTCGACAAGGAGGGATTCAAAACGGATACGAAGCCATTTCCAAAATTTGAGTCACCTGCAACATTGGAGCCCGGAATCACGGCTCCCGGTGTTGTCGGGAAGCAGTTCTGCACGGATTGCGGCGTGCAATGGCTGTATGAGGTATAACCTACGATGTAGGCTTGTCCGAGGGAGTCCGCGGCGACGCCGAGCCCATACTCATAGCCGGCGCCACCAGCGCCCAGGAATGTCGACTTGGTAAGTTGGCCGGTAGCGCTGAATTTGGCTACAAAGGGGAGATATAGTCCGCTAGGATTTTTGTTTTGGAATGCGCCCGGCGTAGTCGGAAAATCGGAGTTGATGGCAGTACCAACAACATAGACCGCGTTATCCAAGCTATCCCAGGCAATCGCGGAAGCTATATCCGAACCGGGGTTCCCTCCGCCGCTAACGGACCCTCCCAGATAGGTGCTGTACAATAGCGCGGTGCCGGTTGAGTTCAGTGCGCTCACAAAGGTCTGTAACCGGTAGTTTTTGTAGTGGATTGATAGGCGTTGACCACAGGAAAATCCGTTGCAAGAGTTTCTCCGGCAACGTAGACGTTGCCGGCAGAGTCAATCGCCAGAGCCTCGTTGGGACTGAAAACTTGACCCACGGCTATGATGCTACCGATTCGGTCCACGCTCGAGCCGCCCAAATACGTCAGATAAGTAAACACCGGATCGATCGTCAACGTCTGGCTGCGATCGTATTTGCCTAAGCGGAAACCGACTTTGTTGCCGGCGATTGTATAGCCGGCGTCGAGCCTCGGCCTGGCGCCGGTCAAACCGAGCGAGATTTGCTTCGGGTCGGCGCCGGGCGCGACAACGAAATCGTACTCCAATTGGCCCGGATTGCCGTAAAAGACAGCATCGATGCCTGGGTAGATGCCCTGGTACCTCACTTTGCTATAAGTAGTGATTCCGCTCCGCCACTTCTTCGGGTCGTTGCCGATGTAGGAGTTGGTGATACCTTCCAACCTATCGGCCCCGGTAATCTGGGCCCAGCGATTGGCTCCCTTCAGTTCCATTCGGACAACAGACGGTGGAGCTTTGGCGCCGGCGGGCGGCCGGAGTGTGAAGACAGCTTCTTGCGATGTCAGAAACAACGAGTAGCCGTCTCCGCGGGATAGGAATTTTACGCGGCTGTCCGTTTGGCCCTGATTGGCCTCAAAGCTCAGGGGCAAGCCCGACAAGGCTCGCCTGGCCGCTTTCGCTTCGCGCGCCTTTTCTACCGGCTCCGCGAAGATGTTCCCGGGCGCCAAGCTCCAAAGAACAATTGAAATCAGGGCGCTTCCGGCGGTGCGCGGAGTGGGGCCCGGGAAAAATGATCTTTCAAACCAGGGCAAAGTAGCGTAGTATGATTTCAGCCGTATTCTTACCACCTTCAACTACGGCCGGGACACCCTCGTGACAGAAAAACTCGTATGGCACGTCGTTAAGGAGTTTGCCTGCAAAAAGGAGTTTGCCTGCAAAATCGGCGTCAGCAAGCTCGCGCCGCACGATCTTCGTCGAAGTTGCGCCCGCGTGTGCCGAGCCGCCGGCGGCGAGCTGGAACAGATTCAATTCCTGCTCGGCCACTTTTTCTCTGCAGACCACCGAACGCTACCTTGGCTGCACCCAACGGATCTCGTCTGCCGTCAACGACAGCATTGGGATTGAGCCGAAAACCTGAACGCCACTCCGGAAGAGTGGCCGACCATCCACCCGAACTGTATTGACCAACATCCGCGGATAGCGCGTTGGACCCTGGGTGAATAATACCCGGGTTGCCCGCCGTACGGGAGCTATTCCGGTGGGCACTGGTATGAGTTGCGACGACCCATCGAAACGTGGATTCTTTCCACAATACCCACGTGAACTTCACTTAGTGCCTGTTCGGTGAGAACGTCCCGTGCAATCGAAACGTTATCGGCCGCCCCGCTCGTCAGTGGGGCCCGTTTCTTCTTAGTTCCTCCTGCACTTCGATCAGAAGCACCCTCGCCTTGGAATATGCTTTGGATGCCGATGCGAGATGCTCGGCAACCTCCGGTGTGACTTTGTCTTGCATTAACATCGCCAGACCCACCGTATACTGAGCGGCCGTCGATCTCGAATCGATTTGCACCGCGCTCGCCGCGCGGCCGTCCCCGCCTCCCCCAGCGGTTCAGCATCCCTAACGCCGCCGCCTTGTTGGTGTGAAGTATAGCGAGATTCGGCTCTAGCACGAGTGCTCGCTCGTCCTGGTCCAGAGCCTGCTCCGGGCGGCCGGTCTTGACATAAATAATTCCGAGATTCATGCGGGCTTCTATCGAGTCCGGATCCAAACGGATCGTTTCGGTAAAGTGGTCCGCCGCCTCTTCGCTGCGGCCCTTCAACCAAGCCTGAACTCCCAGGTCAAACTCGGTACGTGCGGCCTTAGATGGTTTGTGCTTCAACCTCCGAGCCGAAATGCCACCGGGAGCAGGACGCGACTCCAGAGGAGCTAGACACGCTCCAGCGTCAATGTTCCGATTCGGCGCGTCCCGCTTATCCGCGCCGTAAGTAGCGGCATCGCACTCCACGTCCCACTTCTGAGCCCCCGCCCGTACACACAACAGTCCTGCCGCGATACACACCGGGACTACCCATCGATTCATGCGGTCCTCCTGAAAGGTAGAGCGAACCTTGATCAGAAATGCGCCAGTCGCCATTTGTGGGGCAGGCTTCAGCCTGATCGGACAGCGCCGCCGAGAGCGAGAGCTTCTTCACCAGGCGGATGAACTGCGCGCGCAGCGGAGTTTACCCAAGTCCTCTGCCGCGGGGGCCGACGAAGACGCGGTAGCCGGAACTTGCGAAGCCACACGCCGAATGAATACACCAAGTGCGGTGGCTTTGGCGCTATGCGGCCACGCGCAAATCGAGAATGCCACCAACGCGGCAGAAGACGCCGCCAAGACTCGCCCCTCCGACATGCAACTCACGGCAGTCGATCTCCCCCTAACGCGGGCTGCATCGAGTCTGGCGCGGAATCGTCCGGAAACGGCGATCGAGCAGCTTCGGTCGATGGACCACATCGAGCGTATTCATCCCGAGGCCATTTATTTGCGAGGGGTGGCTTATCTTCGGCTGCGCAAGGGCTCCGAGGCCGCCGCCGAGTTTCAAAAGATCATCGATCACACGGGTGTCTACTGGGGACCGTTTTATGCGGTTTCGTATGTAGGGCTGGCACGCGGCGCGGCCCTCGCAGGCGACATGCCGCGAAGCAGGAGAGCATACCAGGACTTTCTTGCCCTCTGGAAAGACGCCGACACTGACATTCCGATCCTAAAGCAGGCTAAGCTGGAATACTCCAAGCTGCCGTGAATATCATGCACCGACTTGGCATGAATTTCTTTCTGATGACTTCAGCGACCTTGAACAATCGATAACTTCCGAGATCTCGACATTCTATCGGCTCGTGGTTCGAGCCCATGCCGGACCTTTTGTTTCAGCAGATTACAAGGATTCTTGGAACCGTTGTACAGATTTTGTACCACTCACGCAAAAACGTAAACCACTGTCAGCACGGCAATTAACACATCGGGCATGGATTCGAAAATCGAATCCATAAACAATCAGGATCGTCAGGGAGCCGGGTGCGGGGCCGGGATTTCGATGGACCTTACTTGAAAAATTTTTCCGCATCGAGAGATGTGCTCTTGAGCTGTCCAATTTGAAAGGACAACGCAGGGAAGAGTAGAATATCATTCGTGCAGCGCGTGTTGGCGATGCTGTTGGTGGTCTTTCTCAGCGTTTCGCTGGTCAGCCCCGCCCTGTTCGCTGCCGAGGAAGATTCCAAACTTCCAGCTGCTGTCGCCGTTCTGGAGAACATCGTTGCGCGTTAATGTCATCTCAGCCGGAATCGTCATCCGGTCCAGCGCTGCGAGCCTCCAAGTGCCCCTTTTTTCCAACGGCGAAGGTTGTTCCGCTAAATCGGGTGGCGGGCGTTTCGGCCTTAGCTCAAAAACGCATCGCTGCGCCGACCGCCCATTCGACTCTTCGCGCGCAAGCACAATCGCTCTACCGCGTCTCATCTAATCGTGCGCGTCAAAAGCGCGGTCCTCCCGCTCTCGCATAGCTAAAAGATCACGAAACAATCGGCCTTCTCGTGAACAGCGTTCCGTCAGGCCAGCTGTTTCGAAATTCTAGGGTAGATTGCCTGCCCGCGCTCGCACGCTGGCAAGCGGTGGAGGCGAATTGTTTATGTGGGGCTTCACGATCCAGATTTTGACAGTACACGTCCGTACCGTTTTGATACTTTCCTTTTGATACTTTCCTTGTTTTGTCTTGCTTCCACCGGCAGCGGTCAGACAACCGGCACAGCGACCATATCGGGCCAAGTCGTAGATCAGAAGGGCGGAGTCCTACAGGATACCGCCGTAATACTTCTAAATGACGTTGGCGTCCGATTGCTGCAAACCCGGACGGGGCAAAGCGGGGATTTTGCTTTTCAGAGGCTGACTCCGGGCGAATATGTGGTGGAAGCAGAAAGATCCGGGTTCGCCCATACCCAGCAAAGAATTACCCTTAATGCCGCACCACCCGAAGCGCGGGTCACGATTGAGATGAGGATCGCGGGGCCTGGTCAGCAGGTGACGGTGACTGCGGAAGTTGGTTCCTTCAGGACGGAAGAGTCATCGACCGCGACCAAGATGAACATCCCCTTGAACGAAATCCCACAGGGCGTGGGTGTCGTCAATCAGCCCCTGATTGAAAGTCAACAGGTCATCCACTTCGGGGATGCTGCCGAGAATATCAGCGGCGTAAACCGCGACGTGCTTCTGGCCGGCGAAGGAGGAAGTGCGCTGACCATCCGCGGCCTCTCGCTGGGAATATTCAGCAATTATTACCGCGACGGTTTTGCCTTCGATGGAATGGTCCCTTCGGATATGACAGACGTGGATCGCGTCGAGGTCCTTAAAGGGCCATCATCCGTGCTTTATGGACGCGCGGCGGCGAGCGGCATCGTGAACCTGATTACGAAAGAGCCTCTGCCTTTAACCCACGCAACTTTTTCTTTTCAGGCGGACACCTTCGGCGCCGTGCGCCCTACATTTGATGTGACCGGCCCCATCGGGAAGAGTGAAAAGCTTCTCTATCGCCTCAATGCCGAATTCGCGGATACCTCTACCTTGAGGGACTTCTTTCATGACCGCCGGTATTTTTTGGCTCCGGCGCTGACGTGGAAGCCGCTCGCTTCGACTACCATTCGCGTTCTGATCGAATACCTGCACGGTTCGACCACAACCGACCTAGGCATTCCATCGGTAGGCGATCGCCCAGCGCCGGTGCCAATCAGCAGGTTTTATGGCGAACCGTGGAACCATTCTCTGCTCCAGAACAAGCTCGGCAACGTGGATATTGCCCATAACTTGACTCCGCGCTGGGTGATCCGTAGCCGGTTTCGGGCGACGCTCACAAATTGGGATTACCTCGATGTGACCCCAGGCACGCTCATGGCCGACAACCGAACGCTCTCACGGTTCTCGGAAAATGCGGCGTATCCGCTCCGGTTTTACGACTGGCAGACGGACCTGAACGGCATCTTCAAGACCGGAAGCATCGAACACAACTTCCTGGTCGGATTCGAATACGGGAGGCAACAGGTTGTGCAGGATGCGGTCTACAGCGATGCACCGCCGATCGACATTTATAATCCGGTCTACTTCAGCATGAGCCGCCCAAGCGCGGCTGCCTTGGCGGCGTATTTCTTCAATCCTGCCGATCCGGATTATTTTCCGCTCAACGGGACAACGAAGCTGACGACGCATGGTGGATATCTTCAGGATCAAATCGCCCTTTTGCCGCGCCTTAAAATTCTCGCGGGAGTCCGCTTCGAGGGCTTCACGCAAAGGTACGACGAGATTGTTTATGACACGCTCAATCGCCAAAGCAATGTTTCCGTCCTGCCACGAATCGGTATCACCTATCAGGTGATGCAGCCGCTCTCCCTTTACGCGAGTTGGAGCCGGAGTTTCAGTCCCACGCTGGCCGCACAATTCGGACCCTCGGGACAGCCTTTTTCACCGGAAGCCGCCAGGCAGTATGAAGCCGGCGTTCGAACCTTCAGCCTTCACGGAAGGCTTGCCTCATCTCTGGCTGTCTATCAGATTCGCGCGGGTAATCTGTTGATCACGAATCCGGGCAACCCTCTGGCTTCGATTCAGACCGGTAAGGTGGAATCAAAAGGGGTCGAATTCGACACGTCTGGTCGTATTCTGCCCGGCTGGAACGTGACTTTTGCGTATTCCTATAACGAAGCTTTCATCGTATCGGACTCGACCTTCCCGACAGGAAATGTCCTGCAAAATGCACCACGTCACAGCGGCAGTTTGTGGACCGTGTACGATGTGCAGCACGGCCGGTTGCGAGGCCTGAGCTTCGGGGGTGGCGTTCAGGCTCGCGGCTACCGCTATGTCGATCCCGGGGACGATGTAATTTTGCCCGGATATGCGCGTGTAGATGCAATGGCCAGCTACGCTTTCGGGCCGTCGAATAGGGAACTGAAGCGGTACAGAATTGCTGTAAACATACAGAATCTCGGCAACCGGCTGTATTATGCTTCCGGCAATACGCCTATCGATATTTTTCCTGGTTCAAAGATCGCAGCTCTGACGCAATTCCAGGTGCGTTTTTGAGGAGCAAGCCAGTTTTTTAGGTGAATTCATGAGTTCCGTCGCGGGAACCGAACAGCGCTCGCAGATATGGCCCAGCTACCGCACCGTGTGGCGCTGGCATTTTTACGCAGGGCTGTTCTGCATTCCGTTCGTCATATGGCTGAGTATCACTGGCTCAATCTATTTGTTCCGGCCGCAAATTGAGGCTTGGTTCGACCGGCCCTACGACCATCTCGCGATAGATGGGCCTCGCGCGAGCGCTGACGCGCAAGTACGCGCTGCACTCGCCGCAGTATCGGGATCAAATCTTCACTTTTACGAGTTGCCGCAAAACGCTCAATCGGCTAGTCGCGTCATTGTGGGCAGAGGATCTGAAGAGTTCCGCGTGTACGTGCATCCACAGAGTCTAAAGATTCTAAATGTCGTCAACGAAGACAATCGTCCCATGACCGTCGTGTTTCATTTGCATGGTGAACTGCTCATGGGCGACCGCGGCTCAATGGTGGTGGAACTGGCGGCATCATGGGCGATTGTCATGATCCTGACCGGTCTGTACCTATGGTGGCCCCGCAATGCCGGGCGATTCGGCGGAATACTCTATCCAAGGATCAATCAGAGCGGGCGCGTATTCTGGCGTGATCTGCACCCGTATCCGGTCTGTGGGTCTCGTCGTTCGTTCTCTTCCTCCTCTTTACGGGCCTTCCTTGGGCGAGTAGCTGGGGCAAGTATCTCGACAAAGTTCGCGAGCTGACGAACAGCGTCGGCAACCCCGATTGGACCATCGGGTCTTCTTCAGAAGCAGCCGCTCGCATTGCCCGGAATACAAGCGCCCTTACGGTCACATTGGCGGAGCATGCGGCTCACATTCACAAAGCGCCCAGTGAATCCGCCCGGACGTCTCTCGCCAGTCTCGACAGAATCGTGACGACGGTTTCACCTCTGCATCTGGCCTACCCGGTCCTTATCTCTCCTCCAGCAAATGCAGGAGGCGCTTGGATTGCCAAATCCGACGCGCAGAACCGGACGCTCCCGTGTCAATCTGGAAATCAATCCAGTTACTGGAGCGATTATCAGACGCGAGGATTTCAATCAACGCCAAATGGATCGACCAGGCCGTGGGCATTGGCGTGGCAGCTCACGAAGGCCAACTGTTCGGCGTGCCGAACCAGTTGCTGGGCGTGTTCACCGCAGTCGGCCTGATAACTCTCAGTGCCAGTTCCGTGGTGCTCTGGTGGCGGCGTCGGCCGCCAAACGTTCTCGGAGCGCCTCCCGCGCCCGTGCCCAGGGAAAGGGTTTCTCCTATTTTTGTGGCTCTATTCGTGGGTATGGGAATTTACTTGCCGCTGCTTGGGCTTTCGATGGTCGCAGTCCGCCTGACTGAACTTTTTCTGTTGCGGCGGATTGGGCCGGCGAAGGATTGGCTGGGGCTGGCAAGTTGAGGACTTCCATCCTGACAAGGATGGAAGAGAGCGGAATTATATCGAGCCAAACCCTCACGCCGCCTCCGCTTGTGGAATCAGCTGAGGACCTCCCGATTGAGCATCCAACTTTAGACCCGCTGCGTAATACAATTTGAAGGATCATGCTATGCGCTGGCCTATTCAGGCGGTCGAAATTGCCGGTGGCATCGTGCTGAGGGCCTGCATGCTGCTCCGCGTCTGCGTTCTGCTGGCGGTTGTCGGTGCCAGCACATCTGTGTGGGCGGAAACGGGCCTTTCCGGCGCACTCACCGATCCGCAGGGTAAAGCCGTTCCAGCGGCAAGCATTCGGTTGCTCCATGTCAGCGGCGCGCTAGTGGCCGAAACCAGTACGGATGATACCGGCCAATTTGCCTTCGCGGATGTTGCGCCCGGAACCTACCGGATCAATGCTGCCGCACCCGGGTTCAACACGGTTTCGAAAGACCTTGTTTTACTCGCATATCCGCACGCAACGGCTGAGCTTCGTTTCGGCTCGGTAGAAGGACAATCTCAAAGCGTGGTGATCACGGCAAAGGCTCTCGAACCTACGCTAGATCTTCGCAACTCGGAAGTGTTCAGCCGGACTCTTTTCAGCCGTGACGATCAGGTCTTCCAGCAACTAAATGCCGGCATCAACGCAGGTCAACACGAAGGCGGCGGTAAGTCTCTTGAAATCCGGCGCTTCGGATTTAATCTCGATCACGGCGGCGTGAATGGCGGGCTGAAGGTGCTGCTGGATGACGTTCAGCAAAATCAGGGGACCCAAGGACATGGGCAAGGCTATCTTGGCGCATTAAAGGCGCTGAGCCCGGAGCTCATCCAGGATGTCACCATCATTAACGGCCCCTTCAGCCCCGAGCACGGCGACTTCAGCGGCCTCGGCGTGGTGCACATCCGTCAGCGCGAGTCGCTTCCGGATCAGTTTACGGCGCGGCTTCAGGGAGGAAAGTTCGATAACGGCCGCGGATTTCTGGCATTTAGTCCCGATGCTCAAAAGACCGACGCCTATATCGCCTACGACGGCTCATATACGGACGGTCCATTCCTGAATCCCGGCCGCTACCGCCGCGACAACATCAATGGCAACTACACCAAAACTCTCGACGAAAGCCAGAGGCTCGGCTTCCGGCTGATCTTCGGGCGGAATGATTTCTATTCTTCAGGGCAGGTGCCGCTCGATCTCGTAAATGCGGGTCTCCTCGACCGCTTCGGCTACGTCGATCCGACCGATGGCGGGCGGGTCAAGCTTGGCACGTTCTCAACGTATTACAGCAAATCTTTCTCAAACGGCGATACGTTGAGGATCGACGGTTTCCTCGGCAGGTCATTATTTGACCTGTATTCCGATATTCACGTTCTTCCTCAATGATCCCGTGCACGGCGATGCTTCCAGCAGCATGATTCCCGCCTTCAGCAAGGCGCGAATGCGAAATACACGCATATCCATAAACTGGCCGGAATCTCAGCGTCATTTCTCGCCGGGCTGAACTTTCACGACAACGAGATCAATGTCGGGCTTTATTCCCGCGAGGGTCGCGATCCCACCGGCGTCACCACGCGCGCGAATGCGCACGTCACAAATGAAGCTGGATATATGGAGTCCGTACGCGATTATCGGTCATCTGATTCACGGAGAGAAAACGGATTGGTTGCCGCGCGTGATCGTAATCCTGGAGAGCGGCCCCGATCACCCCTTTGAGTCCTTCGATGGAGACGCCCAGTTCCGCGATAGCAAAGGCAAATCGATCTCTTCATTGCTGGACGAATTTGCCGAGCGGCGCTCCGACAATCTCGTGCAGCTTAGAGCTTTGAATTTGCAGCCAGCCCAATTGGAGCTGGTGGGTATCCACATCGTTGGCTTGCGCGGCTGCCCTGCTCGTACTCCTGCTGGCGCTTATGCGGCTCTTGCCCGGCACCAAAGCGCTTCCCGAAAGAAGTGAAATCGCAGGCGGAGCGCAGGCAGTGGAACAGATCCTCGATCTTCGGCTACGTGGTGTTTCAAGAGGTGACGACGGGGGCGAACCAAGTCCCGACGTGCCGAGGCTTCGGCGGGCCAAACTAGACCTCTCGATCTATCTGCCAGTTGGTAGTGAGGACGGGTCTTACGATATCGCGCTTATAGATGCCGCGGGCCACGCCATCACAACATTATCGGGACAAGCACGACTTGAGAACTTCGTGGAGGTTTTGCTGACTAGGCTTGACCTGAGCAAGGTGAGCCCCGGGACTTACGAACTGAGGTTACGTCGTACGCAAGGACAATGGAATTCCTACTCAATCCTTGTCGAGTGAAGTTCCCAATGGCATTACGGGCGGGCATAGTTCGGTCGTTGGCGGCTGTAGTTCTGATTGTGGCGGTCCCCCGGCGAACTGTCGATCCCGAGCCATCCCGTACAGATCCCCTTCAAGAAGCCAAGCGCCTTGCGTGGCTGTACAACTGGGCCGAAGCTGCCCAGGTGCTTAGGCGATCTGGTTTCAAGCCTACCGACGAGGCCGCCGCTGTTTTCTCCGAGGCAGCGGAAATACGCGGCAATATTGAAAGCACATCTCTACCCGAGGCCGCGAAAGAAATCGCCTCGTTGCTCACATCGCTTCCTGCGAGGCGGGATGTTCAACTTCGCCTTGAACTCCTGGCGATCAAGGGCGATATCGAATACCAGTACAACCTTCCGGCTGCGCAGAAGACGTGGGAAGAAGCCAAACAACTTGCTGCGACCACTGGTTTATCGCAGTGGGAGGCGCGCTCCGAGGGCGAACTCGGCACCATCGCCTTCTTGAATGGCGAGGTCTTTACCGCGACCAAGCTGGTTACGGAGGCATTCCTAAAAGCCGAGCTGTCCGGCGATGTTGCTGCCCGAATACGATACTGCACCGATCTGGGGGAGGGGTTCGCGGAGTATGGCCGGTCAGCGGACGCAATTCGTTTTTTCAACAAAGCTCTTGGGCTCGCTGCCGCCACTCCGGGCGCCTACTTTCCGTTCACGGCCTACCTAGGCAAAGCGCGCCTACTCGCTACGAACGGCCACGAAGGGGAAGGCCTTCGAATGCTTCGCAACGCATTGGACGAAGCTCATGTGAAAAATCTAAGAGTGCGTGAAGCGAAAACGCTGACGGTCTTGGGGGAGCTTGAATCCGCCAAAGGCAGGCGCGAGGAGGCTATAGCCTCTTTGACGTCAGCGGCCGATGTTGCCCAGAGCGCAGGGCTTGACCTAATCGAAGCGGATGCCAGTAGCGCGTTGGCGTCGCTATTGCGGGATGTTGGGAGAGCTGACGGGGCGGAAGACTACGCCCGGCGCAGTGTTGCTGCGGCGGAGCGCGCTGGCGATCTCTATCACCTTCCCCAACTCACCGCGGTCCTCGCCGAAATCGAAGAAAACAACGGTAACCTCGCCCGAGCCGAGGCTGACTATTCCCGAGCGACAGATCTTGTAGGTGCTCTTCTGAAGGGTTTTCCGCAGCCGCGGAACAAGAATATTCTCGTCGCCACGATGGGCCGCGTGTACCAGGGTCATTTTGATCTGGCCATTAATCGCTCGAAGGATCTCGCTAGGGCATTCGAGATTTTGGAGTCGGCCAGGGCGTATGGGTTGGTTGACGTGCTTCGCGAACCCACTGGCGCCCGCCGTCACCTGTCGGTCCTGGACGCGGATTTGGCACCCAAAATCGCTGCTGTGAATCGAGATCTTTCTCATGCCCAAGATTTAGGGCTGCGAAACCGACTGCTCGATCACCTTTGGGAACTCGAGATTCAGGCGTTGCATCCGCATGAGCTTAGCGCATCGTCCTATGCCCGGCCAGTCTCGTTGCATCAGTTCCAGTCGTGCCTGAGCGAAGGTGACTTGGCAATCGAATATACCCTCGAATCATCACATTCCTTCGCGTTGGCGATTACCCGGAATCGCATTGTCCGCTATGAGCTGAAGGGACGCGCTCAGTTGGAGGCCTCCGCCGATTGTTTTTGGCTGCGATGCGCGAAAGACGTGAATCACGTGCAGAATCCAAGGCGCTCTATGATCTGGTGCTCCAGCCAATCGCGCTTCTAAACCAAAGCAAGCGTGTGGTGATCATTCCGGACGGCGAGCTACATTTCGTAGCATTCGAAGCATTGATTGATCTGGCAGACCGATACGTTGTCGACTCGCGTCTGATTTCATACGCGCCCTCGGCGACGGCGTACTATCTGCTTTCTAGGCCAGCGGCGTCGTCAAAGAACGAAATGGCGTTGTTAGCGGTGGGTGGCGCTCGATACATGTTACCGGGACCCAGTGACCTCGGGTCAGCATTGCGAGGGCTCGGGTTCTTCGATCCAGCTCGCCCGCCACGTTGGGTTGCCCTGCCGGAATCTCTAACCGAGGTGAACGATGTAGCGGCCACACAGTTCGGAAAGACCCTCTTATTGACCGGCGACGAGGCAACCGAGTCCGCAATAAAACGGCTGACGCTTTCAAACTTTCGGATGCTTCACTTCGCAGTTCACTCAACGGTCGATGAAGAATTCCCAGACCGCTCTGCGCTAGTACTCTCAACCGACAAAAGTGACGTAGAGGACAATCTGCTTCAAGCCCGTGAAATCGTTGGGCTGGACCTCAACGCCGAGCTGGTCACGCTATCGGCGTGCGATGCCGGTTCCGGTAGGATCGAAGGCGTCGCGGGGATGAATAGCTTGGTTCAGGCATTCCTAATGGCCGGTACCCGCAGCGTTGTCGCCAGCATTTGGCCTGCGGATGACACGTTCACAGCCGCGCTAATGCGCCGGTTTTACGCCAATCTTCGGCAAGGGCTCGACAAGGCGGAAGCACTTACGCTCGCAAAACGCCAATTACTTCACCTCAACGGCCCAAACGCGCTTCCGTTTTACTGGGCAGGTTTTCGGCTGGTGGGAGACTCCCACGGCACCATTTCAGGAGAGTAACCGATGAACAATCTATCCAAAGCCGATCGAGAGGCGATTATTTCAAGCGTCTTGAGGACAGTTGAGACTAAGCATTTTGACCCCCGCTTTGATAAGGAAAGATGGCGATCGGCGGCCGACGATAAGCGCACGGGTCTGCTCGAAGCAACGCAGGATCAGGATTTCGCGACGAAGCTGAGCGACCTCGTGCGCTTGTTCGGAACGCCGGACGCTGGTTTCTTCCACGAGAGCACCCTCAAAAAGGTTCCGAAGGGATTGGCCGCCCGGTTCCAATATTGCCAGCCGAATGAGTGCGCACCCGGGTTCACGCGGCCTTCTGACGCAGGCGACGTGATGATCTCGAAGTTGGCTCACGGAGCCGGATGGCTGAAGGTAACCAAATTCCCCGGCGCAGTTGGAATTGACATCGCCAAAGAAATTGATCGCGGCATCCGGGAGTTGCGCGGCTGTGATCGCCTAATCATCGATCTCCGTGGCAACGCGGGCGGAGGTCTGGCTTTCCTGCGAGTTATGAGCTATTTGACTCCGGAACGCCTCCCGGCTGGCTACAGCGTAACGCGGGCACGCGCGGAGACCGATTACAACAAGGAATCGCTTGCGGTGTTCGACCGTATCCCGTCACAAAAGGCTGCGCTGATCTGGCTTGTCCTCAAATTTGGATTTCGCGATGATTCCGTGAGCGTCGTTACCGAGAGCCTCGGTTCCAAGCCATTTCATCGCAAGACCGTCGTTCTTGTCGATGAGAGCACCACGGGAGCTGGGGAGCGAATTGCTGCCTTTGCACAAGAGCGTAAGCTCGCTCCGGTCGTAGGCTCCCGTACGGCCGGCCGACTTATCTGTTGCAGCGTGTACAAGGTCGGCCACGGGTACTTTGTGCGGATTCCCGCACGAGCATGGTTCACCTGGAGCGGGGAACTCCTGGAATCAAAGGGCGTCATACCCGATTGCAATGTGTCGAATGGGGAGAACCGTCAGGCGGATCTTCAGCTCGACCAAGCCGTCGAAGTGGTCCGCAGTTTATAGAGATCACCAATCATAAGGGGTGTTTTATGAAGACCAGTTTTATATGGGGTATTTCTGTCTTAAGTGTGGCCGGAATTGCGCGTGCGCAGACCGCTGCCATCAACGGGGAGATTGCGGGGACAGTCGTCGATGCAAGTGACGCGGCGATCGCCGGCGCGACGGTCAGTGCGACAAACGGAGCAACGGGCTATCGGCAAAGTACTGTCACAACCCTAGAGGGTCTTTATAGGCTGCCAGTTCTGCCAATCGGCGAATATTCCGTCAACGTTTCCGCAAACGGGTTCGCCGGGTATGAACGGGATGGGATCAACCTGAACGCCGGGTCCGTTGCGACTGTGAATGTCGAGCTACAACTCCAAAGCGTCACGACCCAAGTACTCGTGTCATCTGGTGTACCCGTTGTCGACCCGGCAAACACGGATGTGGGCAGCACGCTCTCTGCAAACGCCCAAAACCTTCCCCTCGTCTCTCGCAATCCATTCAATTTCATCCTGGAGCAACCGGGTATTAGCGGCCATAGTAATACGGAATTCGGTGTACCACGCCTAATCGACGCTAACGGGTTCCTCGACCGCGTCAACTATCAGCTCGACGGAAGCAATAACGTCGAAAGCGACCGCGCCGGCATCCGCCTACTTCCGATCTCGCAAACGTGGATCCAAGAAATTCAGGAAGTGAGTAATGATTTCGCGCCCGAGTTTGGGAATACCGTGGGCACAGTCTCCAATTCAGTCACGCGCTCTGGAACCAACTATCTATACGGAGAAGCAGCATACCTGTTCCGCCGCACACCGATGAGCGCTCGGCCAGCTCTGCTTCCCTCTAACCAGCCGACTCCTGAAGTGAACGTCGATGCCGGTTTCGCGGACGCCGGCGGGCCACTCATCAAAGATCGCCTGTTCTTCTTTGGCGGTTACGAACACGTGAAACGTGATCTTCCAACGCCGGTGACCGTGACGCCTGCGACCGTTGCCACGCTTGGACTTCCCGCGAATTTTGCCAATGCAATTCCGTTCAGCCAGAACGTTACCTTCTTCATCGGGAAGATGGACTGGCAATTGTCGTCGAAGAATCGGCTCACGCTGCGCTTTAACGGCCATCGAAACGATTCACCATACAACAGTTCCGTGATTGGCGGGCTGTACCTGGTGGATCGCACCTACGACTTCCTCGACCGTTCCTATGCGGGCGCTGCGCAATTGGTCAGCATCATTTCACCGAACGCCATCAATGAACTTCGATTTCAGGTGCCGTATCGCAACGAATCACAGGACCGGTTCAGCGCAACTGGCTCTGGACCTGCCATTAGTATCCCTGGCGTGGCGAACTTCGGAAATTCGCTAGATGTCGGATTTCGATTCGAAGAGATGACGCCCGAGATCAACGAGAATCTCAGCTATAACCACCGATCACACGCTCTGAAGTTCGGCGGCAGCGTCCGCGCGATTCGGGACACGGAAGTCCAAGCTACTGCTGCTCTATACACTTTTCCCAACATCGCCGCATTTTTGGCTGCCGTCGACGGGGTAAATCCTCGCGCATACATCAGCTTCATTCAGACACTTGGTAATCCATCGATGCGCTACAACTCACTTTTCAGCGGAGTCTACGCCCAAGATACGTGGAAGCCCCGCCCAAACATCACCCTCACATACGGGATCCGCTATGACGTGTACAAGCCGCCTACGGCGATCGAAAGCTCCCCATTCCCGTACTCACGGAAATTCCGGACCGATAAGAACAATCTCGCGCCCCGCCTGGGCATCGCCGTTGGACTAGGCAAATTCGTGGTAAGGGCAAGTAGCGGGATCTTCTACGATCCATTCCAGACCGACATGTATCGCCTGGCCCTCCTGAATAACGGAACGCCTTCATTCTTTGCGTTCGCCACGACTCCTCAATTGCCCTTCGCGCCAACCTTTCCGAACGTCCTTCCGGGATTCCACCGGGCACGGACCTCGGCATCCAGAGCATCAACACGGTCAGTCCGGATTTTTCGATGTTGTATTCAGTGAATGCGAATCTTTCGGTCAGCCGCGAGATCGCACACGATACCGCGCTGACAGTCACGTACCTCTTTACGCGGGGCGATCACATCCCGATCGTTCGGAATATCAACCTGGTCCCCTCTGGCCTACAGCTTGCGGATGGACGGCCGATATTTGGCACCGCTCGCGTATACCCGGGTTTTGGCAATATTCTCACGGCCGAATCGGTTGGCCAGTCCGAATACAACGCTCTGAATGTCACTCTGAGAAGGCGCTTGTCCCGCGGATTGGAAGTCTTTGCGAGTTATACGTGGTCCCACGCCTTAGATGATGCGCCGGAGCAGAATGTCATCGACAGCGCCAACTTCTTTTTGTCCGACCCCACCAATTGTCGGCGGGATCGAAGTAATTCGCTAACGGATCGCCCGAATGTTTTCAATGGAAACCTGGTCTACACGCCTGAATGGAAGGGCCGCAGCCAAACGCTCCGCCGTCTGTTGAACGGCAATCGTATTGCGATACTCGCGGTCATGCAGAGCGGGGACGTGTTCAACATGCGGAGCAACCTCATTCTGAACGGCGATCCGTCGACTCCCAGCGCCTTCCAGCGACCGCTGTTCATTGGACGCAACACCATCCGTGGTCCTTGGATCTCGGAGTTCAATGTTCGTTATAGCCGCCTTTTCCCCCTAGGCGAACGTTTTCGACTCGAATTCATCGCCGAATCGACAAATGTTTTCAATCACACGAACGTAGTCGGCCTCAACAGCACGGCAACTGTAAACTTAGCCGGAAACATCATCGGCCCGCCATCGTTGGCGTGGACAACTGCTCTCGACCAGCGCCTCCTTCAGCTGGGGTCAAACTTAGTTTTTGAGGCCTACAACAAGGATAAGGAACATTCAATTGCCTTATACCTCGCGTCAGACGTCATGTTGCTCCTTCCTCTCTGCCACTCTAAATGCTAACTGTCGCCCGAACAAAGAAAGCTTATCGGGGTCTCGTCTTTCGGGGTTTGCCATTTCCAAACTCAACGAAAGCTGTACTTTATCTCGTCACCGTAATTGGTGAACGCTTTACATCCAACCCGACCAGGGTCACTAGCATCGTTAAAGACAGGACACCGAATAGCACAAACTCACGAACCCTCGATTTGTGGGATGGAAACTCACTTCTTTCGGCCACGATTCAACCGTATAAGGACTTTAGGCGAGTTACTGCCACCCTCAAGGTGAGTTAGCGCAAAACCGGAGCGAGTCATGTCCACATTCGCCATTCATCCGGCTCGGGCGCGGTTCGACTCGTCGCGAAATCTGGTGCCTCTGGGCGCACCGATCAACCTTCCGCCCGGAGCAGCCAGTGGGCGCACAAGATTGGAGTTCTATTTTGCCGCGACGAAGCAGTCCCCTCGGGGCACCGCGGGTCGCGTGATCTGCGTCGAAAATCACGATGCCTTCGCGAGAACCAGCGCCGATGGTGTTAAATGGACACATCGGTAGGCGGCTCCTGAATGTCAGGGAGACGGCCCAATACCTCGGTCTCGAAGTAGACACGATCTACAAGAAAGCCAGGCTGCGGGAACTTCCCTGCGTCAAGGTTGGTCGAGCGTTGCGGTTCGACATAAAAGCGCTAGAGCGCTTCGTTGAGCAGCACACGATCGAAACCATTGACTGAAAGGAGAAGCATTGAGTGTCCATACACAAGAAATCCGATGGCGTGTTTGAAGTCCGTTGGAGGGAAGGAGGTCGAAACAAAAGCCTGCGTGTTCACGGCTCCCATGAGCTGGCGAAGAAAGTTTTGCGAAAAAAAATGTCGGTTCGCGATGAGAACCGGCATCTTGATGTCAAAAAGGAGGTCAACTTTCGGATGTCGGCGTTGATTGATCGCTACTGGACGCATTATGGCGCCAAGAAGCGCTCGGCAAACCGGGAGAAAAGCGTCCTCGATGGCATCCGGTCGGATCTGGGACGACGGTTCGTCCGTGAAGTCGACGGCATAGCGGTCTCACGCTGGTACGAGGATTTGACTGTAATTCGCAATCTCTCGCCAGGCACCGCCGTCCGGCACTTCAACGTCATGCACCACATGATGGCGAAGGCCTCGACGATCTGGTCCAAGGAAACCGGCATCGACCGGAATCCGGCCGATCAGGTGGAGGTGCGGCGTCCCGACGATCAAAGGGACCGTTATCTGTCCGAAGACGAGCTTCGGCGATTGAAGCAGGCGTTGGATGACAAGGCGTATCGCAAGGGTACGACGAAGATCAATAAGACGTTCTACCGTCTCAGGCTGATAGTGCTCATCGCCGTCACCACGGGGATGCGTGCATCGGAAATCTTCGGCCTGCGATGGGGGGACGTGATGTATAGCGAGGGGTTGCTGGCGGTAAGGGCGAAGCTGAAGGGCGGCAAGATGCGTTACGTCCCGATGCCGATCGAGCTTGCCGGCGAGCTGGGACGGTTTCCCGTCGTGATTGGTGAGGATCGGATTTTCCCGCCGAAGGCAGGTGCATCGGGCGGGCGTCAGCGCGTGGAAGGGAGTTTCGAGGATTTGCTCGAAAGAGCGAAGATCGAGGGCTTCCGTTTTCACGATCTGCGTCACACCTTTGCGTCCTGGTACATGATGAACGGCGGCGATCTTTACGAGCTCGCGAAAATCCTGGGCCACTCGAATATCAAAATGACCGAACGCTATGCGAAGCTGGCGCGGCACCACATTGCCAAGACCAGCAGCACAGCGCGGGAAATCTGGAAGCTGATGGAGCAACCGATTTGCGGCACGGCGAACGTCGGCTGAGCGATGTTCGCGTATTGTTCGCGCGACTGAAACCCTCCGTTCTTGGCTGCCGATAAGTGCTTTATTTTGTGGTGGCCAGGGACGGAATCGAACCGCCGACGCCAGCCTTTTCAGGGCTGCGCTCTACCAACTGAGCTACCTGGCCAGGGAACCTCGCGCGAAACGTTACCTCATTTTATCATTTCGAAGTTGCGCGAAGTGCGCCGCCACAGCAACGCCAACACGCTGCCGATGAGAATCAAGCCCGCGCAAAGACCTGTCCATAAGCCGGCGGCTCCGAACCCGCGGCCGAAACAGAGCTCGGCTCCAAGGGGCAACCCGATCAGCCAATAACCGGTGAAGTGGCAGAGCATCGGCGTGCGAGTATCGCCCGCGCCGCGCAGCGCTCCCGTCGCCACCACCTGCAATCCATCGAAGAGCTGGAAAAATGCTGCGATGCGCAACAGCGTTACTGCCGCTGCGATCGCTTCTGCTTCCGGCGTGAACAAGCGCGCGATCATGTGCGGAGCGACTAGCAATGTCACGGCGGCCACCGACATAACCCCCACTGCCAATCCCAGTGCCGTCCAGCCCGAGCGCGCTGCTCCCTCCGGATCCCTGCGCCCGAGTGCATTGCCAACCCGCACCGCGGCGGCAGAACTTATCCCGAGCGGCATCATAAATGTTGTGCTCACGGTGGTAAGCGCGATCTGGTTACCGGCTAAGGCCAGCGCGTTCAACCGCCCGATCAGTATCGTGACCACCGCGAACACCGCGATCTCCACACCCATCTGGCCAGCTGCGGGAAGGCCCAGTTTCAGCAATTCTGCTATGCGGGCCGCGTCAGGCCGCCAAGAAATCTTTCCTGCGTCAGATTCCCGCCGCCATAAAACGATGCCGAGCACCACCGCCATGTACACGCGCGAAAGGCATGTGGCCCAACCCGAGCCCTCCGCGCCCATACGCGGCGCGCCCAAATGCCCGAACACCAGCACCCAATTTGCGGCCAGATTCACAAAATTAGCGGTGAGCAGAGTCCACATGACCGGCTGAACAATGTGCACAGCCTGCAAATAACGCCGGATTGCAAAATACAGCAGCAAAGGCGGCGCGCTCCAGTTCAAAGCGTGCACGTACGGCCGCGCCAGGACCAGTATTTCTTTATCGACGCCGAACGCGGCGAGCAGAGGATCGAAGGCGCGCACCAGCGCCATTACCGGCGGGATCAGCACGATCGAAAGCCAGACGCCGTTCACCAGCGATTTGCGTGAGTCCTCTCGATCTCCCGCGCCGAAGGATTGCGCCACCAGCGTGTCCATTCCCAACAAGACCCCGCTGGCGCACATGCCGATTCCGTAGAAAACAATCGCGCCGAGCCCCACCGCCGCAATCGCATCCGCGCTGACGCGGCCCACCACCATCGTGTCCACGATGCCCATCGCCATCCAGCCCAACTCGGCCAGCACAATCGGCGCGGCCAAGCGCGCCATCGCCTTCAGCTCGCCAGTCAACATATTGGGTCTCGTCCGAAGGTGTGTGGGCGTCAAAGTCTGCCCCCACTCTAGCGCACGCTGCATATGATGCCTCCGGTCCGTGCAGGCGCTCATCCTCGCGCCGGATCTGCTCGAACAACTCCACTTTCCTCTTCCTCCTGTCCGGCCGGCCTCCCTTGCGGGCCAAAGCACAATTCGCCATAATTGAAACAGACGCGTCCAGCGTAGACAGGCATTTCCAACAAAAAACTAATTCCGCTTTCGGCAATCGGCCGCGAGGAAAGGATTCTTGTGTCGTTATGCGATAAATTTGCAGGGAACGTAGCGGCGAATGCGATCAAAAATCGACCGCTGGTCCGTACGACGAGAGTATCTTTGAAACGGGCCATCGGCGTTAGCCTCTTCTTGGGTATTGTCCTGGCGCGGCGCGGGATGGATACCGCGAAACTGCTCGACGGATATGTCGACGATTTGGCCGCGCTCCTTAACGACCCCGATGGGGGCCTGAGAAACGGCACTGTCTTCGTGCTTGGAAATCTGTTCCCGACGACTCCACCCAAAGCCTTAACCTATTTCGAAGCCCATCTGACCGACAAGGCGAATTCGGACCAAGCCGCCGCAGGGGTGGCAGACGCGCTGCTGAGGTCCGGCAATGCTGCCTTCATCGCAGAGGTCTTGAAGTTTGCCGAACAGCGGCCCCAGATCAAGGGCAGTGTCATTCAAAGGCTTGGTGTCAACCACATTACGACAGACGAGGCGCTGAAATTCATCCATTCGGCATTTGTCGATCCGAAGCTTCGCCAGGCCGCCATTGAAGCAATCGGAGATTTGCCAGGGGACGTGCGGAAAGGCTTCGCGCAGGATTGGCACATGTGATAGAAGACCCGAACGAAGACTCCCGGGTCGCGGAGAGAGCGCGGCAGGTACTCACTCAATAGTTTTTCTCCCGACTCGCGAAACCTCAACACCACAGCATTTCTGAGGTCCTGAAGCCGCGAGACGGACTGTAAAGAACCTGCGGTTCCAGCTCGTCAACATCATTGGAACAACCGTGTGGTGGCGGATGGTTTCTATCGCGATCTGCCCGCTTCCGCGGTAGTAAAACGGCCAGCGATATGCCCTTACACTCCCCTCTTCTTTTCTCGCCCAGCTAGCGCCTTTGCCACCGCTTCGATGAGTTGCTCTGGCGAAAACGGCTTATTGAGGTATACGGCTCCCGCGCTGCCGGCATGGCCCTCCGGGTTGTATCCGCTGACAAGAATCACCGGAAGTCCAGCACGCAGGCTTTGTATACGGACTGCCAGTTCAGTGCCACGCATATTCGGCATGATCACGTCCGATACCAGTAGATCGATCTGGCCGTCAAAACTACGCGCCATCTCTAGCGCTTGCTCCCCGTTTTCTGCTTCTAATACTTCGTAACCCTTTGAGTGCAGGACTTCGGAGGCAAAGCGCCGAACTTCGGCTTGATCCTCGGCCAGCAGAATCGTTCCTCCGCCTCGCGCGGCTTCAGAAGTTTTTGCGGAGCGGTGTATCTGCGTCGTCGGAGCTGCTTTTGGAAAGAACACCCGGAAGCGAGTGCCTTCTCCAACACGACTCTCCACCTTTATCCATCCTCCCCGCTGCCGAACCAGGCCGTGAACAGTCGCCAGACCCAGTCCGGTCCCGCGTTGACGGCTCTTCGTCGTGAAAAACGGCTCAAATATCCGTGTTAGATATTCTGGCGCGATACCCTCGCCCGTATCTTCGACCACTAGCAGCCCACCATGCGCGAGCGGTCCGTTCGAAGCATCTTCTGGCCTTTGCGCTTCCATACTCCGTGTCCGGATCGTCAGAGTTCCGCCCTTCGCCATCGCGTCCCGCGCATTCGCCGCCAGATTCATCAGAACCTGTTGGATCTCGCCGATTGTTGACGTCACCAGGCACAGATCCGGCGCCAAATCCACCACGAGAACGATATCTACACCGAGCAGTCGTTCGAGCATTCCCTCTGAGGCGCGAATCACGGCATTCATATCCAAAGCTTCGGCGGGAATGACCCGCCGTTGGCTGAACGCTAGTAGTTGCTCAGTGAGCGTCGCCGCGCTGTCCCCAGCCTTGCAAACCTGATCGGCTTTCCGCTGGAGTTCCGGATCTCCGGCAAGCCGTTCGCGCAAGATCCGGCTGTAGCCGTTGATCACGGTAAGCAGGTTGTTAAAGTCGTGCGCGACCCCGGCTGCCAGACGGCCCAGAGTCTCCATTTTCTGGGCCTGGTAGCGTTCTTCGTTCTCTCGCAGCTCTGCGGTTCGCTGATCCAAGACCCGCTTCAGGGCCACTTTCTTGCGGCGATAATGCTCCAGCAACCACAGCCCTCCACAAGCGAGCGCCACAAGCGTTGCTCGGATCCAGAGCGTCTGATACCAGCGGGGGCGAACCTGCAACGCGAACGTGGCCCCGGGCTCGCTCCATGGCTGCGAACGCAAGCGCCCCTGGACCTCCAACCGGTACTGTCCGGGTGGTGGGTATTCGAGCCGGGCTTCCGGCCGCGCAGTTTCCTGCCAGTGGTCGTCGAATCCCACAAAGCGGTACCGGTATTGCACGTCCGAAGCATGCGCTAGTATGAGCGCGCTGAACTTGGCCTCGAAGACTTCCGGGGCATCCTCCACAAACGATGCCGACTCCGGATCAAGCAGCCTGTTGCCGGCCCGAATTTCCGAGAATCGTACCCGCAGCGGCGGATCGCGAGGCCCCGCGTTGTCAGCCGGCAAATACTGCGATAAGCCTCTCTCACTCCCCACCCAAATTGATCCGTCCGCGGCCGACCAGAAAGCCCTGCCGGTGGAACCGCTGGCGATCAGGCCATCGGTCCGGCTGAATTGTACCCAAGTATCGCCGCGGCGGACCTGTGCTCCGTGATCGTTTAGGATCCATAACCGCCCCAGGCGGTCGAACGCGAGTGAATTGATCCCATCGGAAGTCAATCCTTTGGAGCGGTCAAAGTGTTCCACCTGCAGCGTGTTGCCCGTCAGGCGAACGCGGTCCGCTCCCTTCGACTCCGTGTAAGCAACCCACAGGTCACCTTCGGGCGATGGCGCGAGATCTCTTATGCGGTTGGCTCGAAGACCGCTAGTCGTGTCAAATCGAAACCACTTGCCTTGCAGTCGCAGGAATAAGCCGGACATCGATCCCATCCACAGGTTGCCCCGGGCGTCCTCGACCGTCGTGGTGAACGCCGTCGCGGCAGTCGCGCCGGGAGGGCGGATCCGTTCGAAGTCTTCCAGTCGCGACCCGGTTGCCCCGACAGCCACGCTACCCTCATCGGCGATCCAGAGTCGTCCGTCACCGTCGATCCGGAGGTGGTACGGACCCGCCACGAACGGCCCCAGCCGCCGGGAAGTGCGCGAAACGGGATCGTATCGAACGACGTAGTGTCCGTCCGTGATCATCCAAATGGCGCCGTCTTTCGCGCGTGTCAGGCTGGAAGCCAAGCTCACTCCGGGAATCGGGACCTCCGACCAGTTCCACGATCCGTTGGAGTAGAGGCCGTGATTGAGGCCTGCCCCTGTCCCAACCCACATGCCTCGGGGCGGATCCTCCAGCAGGGACACGATTGAACTGCTGTCTAGGCCTTCGAGCTCAGTGAAACTCCTCCATTCTTCGTAACCAGCCCAGCGGACCAGCCCTGTTCCATACGTCCCAAGCCACATCGACCCTTTGCTGTCGTCAAAGAAAGCGGTCACGTAATTGTCCGGAAGTCCTTGCTTCTCGCTTACGCGACGCCAATTACCGGGTCCGCCTATAACAATCCCGCGACTCGTGGTCACCAGGATCCGGCCCTTATTGTCCATTGCCAGCTCCGCCGGGATTGGAATCGGGCCTGCCAGATCCGGGCTGATCGTCTGAAAGCGATCCGCTCCAGCCGGCAGTTCGATGAACGAGTCCCGGTTGCGAGCCCACACATTGCCCGCACGGTCTTTTAGAAAGAACTCCCACCGTCTGCGCGGCACGCCGGCCTGGTCGTTCCAGACCCGAACATCCCTTCCGTTCCAAAGGCAAATAGCGACGTCGCAATCGAACCACACTTCATTCGGCGACACAGCGTAAACGGCGGAGGATCGATGTTCCTGAACGGATGCCGGCCAGGGCAGGAACGCTGCCTGCAACTCTTTTCCCGGGCCCGGAGGAGAAGTCACGGCAATCCCCCGCCGAGTCGCGATAAACACACGGCCCGTGCGGTCGGACGCGATCCCTTGCAGGTTTATATAACCTTTCAAGGCGTCGTTGGTGGCTTTATGAAACCCCGCGCCCTCCTTCCACGCGAGCCCATCCAATGTCCCAACCCACAGGGTTCCATCGGGGCTCTCATGAATCGCGGTAATCTTGTTTCCGGGCAGACCCTCGCTTGTAGTAAACCGGAGAAAGCGATGGCCATCGTATCGGAACAGCCCGTTCTCCGTGCCGGCCCAGAGGGCGCCCTGGCGATCCTGCGCAAGTCGCGTAACCGTCCCATTGCTTAACCCGTGCTCCTGATCCAAGACCTGGAAAACGTAGCGTTCCGCGGCACGGCAGGCGGTGGGCTTTTGCACAATGCCCAGAGCCGTCAAGTAGAATGCGACTTTCCGAGCGCTTCGTGCCGTAAGGATACTGTGCCCCTGATAATTCGGTTGCTGGCTAAGCAGCCGTTCCATCGGGACTGCCAAGCAGGGTTGCCGGATTTGTATCGACGAAGGAAGGATACCAGATGGGTTCTGCATGATCGGCAACACGAAGTGATCCACGGAACGTATAGTCGCCGACACGCCCCAGTGGCCGAATGACGCTATGGCTCAATTCCAATTCGGTCGTTGACCGCGCCTCGAATCCGCTGTTTGCAGCCCAGTAGCGCTCAGTCGTCTGCACCGACACATGCCCGAGCAGGAATTGAATTTGCTCCAATTCTCCCCCTGCGGAGTGGCACAGCTTCGCACATGAGCGCCTCAGATCATGCGGAGCAAGTCCAGCCAGACCGGTTTTGGTGACACTGCTTCACCACATGCCAGACTACGCGCTCAGTGATGCCGCCACCCCAGCACTTCCCAGCTCGGCGAGCGCAGCGAAATATCCTGCCGCCTGTAATTCGGCAGCCCGCGTCCACATAATCTATAGTTGATTTACCCAGTCCGGCATCGGCACGGTTCGGATGTGTCCGCTTTTACCGGCCATATCCACTATGGCCCAGTGTTCCTCCCGCTGCTGTAGGTTGGCGAAGGTGAGGTCGGCCAGTTCGCGGCGGCGCAGACCACAGCCCAGCAAAATCGCGAGGATCGCACGGTCCCTTTTGCCCTTGAGCGTGCTGGCGTCCGGTGCCTGCCAAAAACGGCGGGCCTCCTCCGCCGTGAGCCAGTTGCCAAGCCTGACGCCCAATTTCTTGACGCCCTTCACATGCCGAATGCCGGCAGCCAGTTCAGGGCTGAGCAAACCTGTTCCAATTGCGACCGTAACCTCGACACACGTGATTGCTTAAGCTCTACGCTGACGGCTTTCGCCGAGAAATCCTTGATCGAAGGGACGCTAGCAGAAGGAGATCATAAAGACCTCTCACGGCGAGGCCAACTGCTAGTGTGACCAGAGCAGTTTTCATTTTCACCTCAGGTCGAGAATAATACCGCTTCCCATACGTTCCGGCGTCTCGCAATCGGTAAGTTTCGCAGGCATTGAATCCCCTGTCCCCGCATGGTATTCTCCATTCGCTAAAGTGAAGGGAGAGGCCATGAACTTAAACGCAGTGCAGGAGATCGAACACGCCATTGACGCGCTTACGCCCGACCAGCGGGAAGAACTGTACGTGTGGCTTGACGAGCATTATTTGCAGACCGGCGACATGCAGCTTAAAGCTGCTATCGACGCGGGCCGCTTTGATGACCGCATTACCCGCGCTCTTGCCGATCATAAAGCCGGAAGAACGGAACCCCTCTAGCGCCGGTCCGCCCGATGCACCGCGCCAACGCGGAATTTTGGAAAGAGTATCGGGCTTTGCCCACAGATATCCGCGAACGGGCGGATAAGCAATTTGCTTTACTCAGTGCCAACCCCCGCCACCCCTCCGTACAATTCAAGAAGCTCACCGAGCGCGCCGGGCAGGAACTTTGGTCCGCTCGGGTCACGCTCAAATATCGCGCCCTTGCCGTGAAAGTCGCTAATGACTATGTGTGGTTCTGGATTGGTGAACACGACATTTACGACGCGATGATCTAAGGTTTCGTGGGAGTCGCAAAATCGGTCCTTTATGCAACACGGCAAGCTCTGTTGTGGCACGACGACGGGACCGCCTCCTATTTGCCCCTCAAGGCATGGATAATCTATCAAACGGCACCGCGTTGTACGATCTAAAGATCGGTCAAGGAGATATGTATGACACACCCACTTGAGACGACTATTCGAGAAGCTTACGCAGCATTTGGACGCGGCGATGTAGACGGTTACCTTCAACCCTGCACGCAGGATTTCAGCTTCAACATTCCAGGTCGCGGCGCGATTGCCGGGTCGTGGCGCGGTAAACAAGGGCTGTACGAGCTTGCCCGCATGGCTATGCAGGTGACAGAAGGCAGTTTCCGGGAAGAGGTTGAAGACGTGCTGGCCAACGATCACCACGCTGTCGTCCTCGCGCGGCACCAATTCACGCGAGATGGGCAATCAAAAGAGTACAGGACCGCGCACGTCTACGAAATTCACGACGGCCAACTGACCCGGTGCTGGGAACAGCCGCAGGATTCGTCAGCGTTCGATGACGCTTGGGGCATCGTCCAGGCCAGCTCTGCGAAGCCGTAGGGCGGCTGTTCCGTTTCATAATCGGTAAGTTTTGCAACATCGCCGCGAGGCCGTAATAAAGGACTTGGCACGTTGCACATGTTAGCTGCAAAACTGAACCCCCAGTGAGCTCGTCGCAGCCATTGCCGCTGCTCACGGTTCCGGTGCAAGACTAGTCGATAAGCTTAGGCAACGTCGTTTCAACTGCGCGCCCTGACTGTTCCGGCGCGGCGAATCCACTTGAGCTATAGTCGCCTATACGCCGATGTGCTGGCCCCTATCAAGCGGGAGAGCGGTACTTCCCGTGGACCCCGTTCCCGAATTGGCGCCTATCCGGCCAGTGTTTGCCGCCGCGGCAAGTTTCTGTGGTTTTCTAACCTGATTCGCTCCTTATTTCTCCGTTCGAATCAACCTGTTGTCATCCCAACCCTCCCGCTTGTCCCCGCTCCGGCGCTAAAATCCCTGCCGAATGAACTCCCCTTCCAAAATCCAATCCGCCCGCGCAAACGGAGCTCGCTCCCACGGGCCCGTCACCCCCGAGGGCAAACAAAAATCGTCTCGTAACGCGACCCGGCATGGTCTGCTCAGCAATACCATCGTCCTCGAAGGCGAATCCAAGGAGCGCTTCGAGGAACTTCTGGCGTCGCTCACCGCCGAATTAAAACCTCGAAACACCACCGAGGCCGCGCTCGTCGAGACCATGGCCGCGGCTCGCTGGCGCCACCTGCGTGTCCTCTCCATCCAAAAAGCCCAGTTTGATATTGAGATGGCGCGCGAGGCCGCTGTGCCTTCGTCACCCGTTCGTGCCGCGATCGTTTTCAAAAAACTGAGCGACAACTCTCGCGTGCTGGATGTTTTGCTCCGGTATGAAGTTGCCTTTGACCGTCAGTTCTGTCGCGCGCTGAACATGCTAATGAAGCTTCGTTCCTCCGAGCGCATTTTCGATGTCTCCGAAAATGAGCCGCCCGAACCGGACACTATAGAATTTCCAAACGAACCGAACCCACCCGATTCTGAGCAGGTTAATATTGACCCGCCACCGAGCGTGGGGCGGACCCCCTGGTCCGCGCGGGTCCCCCTGGACCCGCCGTTCGCGCGCAGAATTGTCGAGGAGCCGGGCAGAGAGGGTCCGCCCCTCCTCTCGCCCCCGAGTGCCACATTAGTAAGCGGAATCGGCACCCTAGAAACCCCCTCCCATTGACCAGTGACCTGCATGAGTCCTCTTAGTCGCCCGAGCCCAACGCCCAATGTATTGATTGGGAAGCTGAAGGTATGACCCGGCGCGGTGCGCGAGTCACAGTCCGCCCCACTCCCGCGTCCGGGAGGTATATAATGCCTCCGATCAGTTGCCGGGAGGTGATCTATGCCTGAAATGAGCCATCTATCCAGACGCGACGTCATCAAAGGAGTCATTGCCGCCGGGTCTGTGTCCTCGGCAGCTTATCTGTTCCGCACCTCGGTCGTGCGCGCGCAACAATCTGCTGCCGGATCAGTCGAGCGGCTCGTCACTCTGAATGTCAACGGCCAGCAGCGCCGCGTTGACGTGATGAAGCAGGAAACGCTCGCCACCACGCTGCGCTACAAGCTCGGGCTGACTGGGACGAAACTCGGATGCGATCGCTCGGAATGCGGGGCCTGCACCGTGCTCATCGACGATGTCCCGCATTATTCGTGCTCGGTCTTGACCCACACGGTTCGCGGGAAGAACATCGTCACCATCGAAGGCCTGGCGAGCGCGGATGGGAAACTCCATCCCGTGCAGCAGGGCGTGATCGACGAACAGGGCTTCCAGTGCGCCTTTTGCATGTCCGGCTTCATCATGGCTACCGTGGGCTACTTGAAGGTCAACCCGAGTCCCACTCGCGAAGAGTTGGCGCATGGCATTTCAGGCAACCTGTGCCGGTGCCAGGACTATGACAAGATCCTCACCGCCATGCTGCGCGGAGCGCAGCTCGCAAAAGGATGACGCGTGGGGCGCAGCTATTGAAGAAAGGATAAACGCCATGCCCGATCTACCAAAGCACCCGAATTACAAGCTGATTGGCAAGAACTACACCACGCCCGACCTTGTAGCCAAGGTCACCGGGCAAGCCAAGTACGCCGAGGATTACCGCGCCAATGGCATGCTGTTCGCCAAGCTCCTGCTCAGCCCCATGCCGCACGCGCGCGTGCGCAGGATCGATACCAGCGCGGCATTGGCGATGCCCGGGGTGAAGGCAATTCTCACGGCCGATGACATGCCGAAGCCGGCCGACTCGTTGACCGATCTAGGCCAGCGCATTCCGGCGAATCCGCTCGGAGAAAGAGGGCTCACGAATGAGCCGGTGTATCAGGGCGAGCCGATCCTCGCAGTCTGCGCAGTCGACGAGCTCACCTGCGCCGAGGCGATTGAAAAAATCTACATCGATTTTGAGCGGCTGCCGCACGTTGTCGACCCGCTGGTAAGCCTCCGCCCCGGCGGTCCGAACGCCCGAGTGGAAGGTAATATCTGGGTGCGGCCGCCCGTTCCACAAGGGCAGCCCACGCCCGCGCCGCTCGTGAAAGAACTCAAGTGGACGCAAGCCGACTTCGCCGAATTCGAACAAGGCAAATTGCCTATGGGCAAGCTGCATCCCGATGGAGTTCAAGTCGCGCCGCAAACCGATGAATGGTCATTCGGCGACGTGGAGGCGGGCTTGAAGAAAGCCGATCTGGTGCTCGACGAGACTTTCACCACTCCGAACACCAGCCATCAGACTCTCGAAACGCGCACGGCAATGGCGTACTGGCAGAACGGCAAGGTCTACGTGCACTGCTCCACGCAGAGCACGCAGCCGACGGCGCCGGCCATTGCCCGCTGGCTCGGGCTAGTTGATGAAAAAGGCCAGCCCGATGTGAGCAAAGTCGTCATCATCAGCGAGTACACCGGCGGCGGCTTTGGCAGCAAAATCACGAGCGCAATCTCCGCCATCATCCCGGCGATCCTTTCGAAGAAGACCGGTGCTCCTGTCATGATGCGCGTCAGCCGCGAGGAAGAGCACTTTATCGGGCGCGCGCGTCCCAGTATCACGGGCCGCCTGAAAGTCGGGTTCACCAAGGACGGCCGGATCACCGCGGTCGACATGTTCGTCATCCTCGATAACGGACCCTACGATCCGCAAGGCGATGCGAACAATTCCGGCCGCATGCTTTCCCTGATGTATCAGCCCGAATCCATGCGCTGGCGGGGAGTCACCGTGCTGACCAACACCCCTCCGCGGCTTTCGCAAAGCCAGCCGGGCGGGTTCCAGGGCATCGCGTTGATGGAGCCCATCATGGCGAAAGCCTCGCGAAAACTCGGCATCGATCAGGTCGCACTCCATCGGCTCAACGCGCCGGAGGGCAAAGCGCCGATAGGTCCGCCTCCGCCATCCGGCGGAAAACGGGCCTACGTGACCAGCGCATATATAAAGGAAGCGCTGGATCGCGGCGCGGAGATGTTCGAGTGGGACAAGCGCAAAGCTCGGCCGAAACGGAGCGGCACGAAGGCGCGCGGAATCGGCGTCGCCACAAGCTGCTTCGTCGGCGGTTCTGTCGGCTTCGACGGGCTGTTCGTGATTAAGCCCGATGGACGGATCACAATTCAATCCGGCATCGGAAATTTAGGAACCGAGTCCGTTCATGACTCGCATCGCGTGGTAGCGGAGGTCCTGGACGTCCCCTGGGACAAATGCGAAGTAGTCTGGGGCAACACCTCAAAAAATCTTCCGAACAGCTCTCCATCGGGCGGCAGCCAGACGACACACGCGATGACTCGCGCGGCGTGGGCCGCTGCGCACGACGCAAAGAAAAAGTTGCAGGAGATCGCTGCCAAGGAATTCGGCGGCAAGCCTGAAGACTACGACGTTGCGGGCGAGCGCGTTTTTCGCAAAGGCGGGGGCGCGGGTATGACTCTCGCTCAAGCCGCCAAACAGGCAATCGAACTCGGCGGCCGCTACGATGGCCATGAGCTGCCCGAAGCGCCGAAAGAGATCAGCCCGTACACAGTGTCCGCCGCCAAAGCACTGGCAGGCCAAGGCCTGCTGGCGATCGGCAAGGACACGATGCCACGCGATGGCGCGACGCATTCCTACGTGGCCGGATTTGCCGAGGTCGAAGTCGATATCGAAACCGGCGCGTATCGCATCGTAGACTATCTCGCTGTGGCGGATGTTGGAACCATCATTCACCCGCGATCGCTAGGCGGCCAGATCCTCGGGCGCTCTACGCTCGGCATCGGTCACGCCATCGGGCAGAAGTGGGTTTACGATCAGCACTACGGAATCGCGCTGGCGAAGCGATTCCATTACAACAAACCCCCGACTATTCTCGACTTGCCCGTAAAAATGACCTGGGAGGCTTTGGACATTCCCGATCCCGAGACCCCTGTGGGCGCGCGCGGCATCGGCGAGCCGCCCGTAGGCGCCGGCTGTTGCGCCATTCTGAACGCGCTTTCCGACGCGCTGGGAGATGAAATCTTCCGCCGCGCGCCGGTGAATTTAGATACGATCCTGGCGTCGCTCGAAGCGGGCCGGCCGATGCAAGAGGGCCTCACGGCTCACATCTAGTAGGACAAGCTTCAGCTTGTAGTAGGACAAGCTTCAGCTTGTCCCAGGGAGGACCGAATTTATGGCTATCGTACGAGACATCATGCCGGCGTTCGAACTCTTTCAGCCGGCCACTATCGATGACGCCGTTGGGCTGTTGGATCGTCACGGCCGCGAAGCGTGGGTGCTCGCGGGCGGGCTAGACAGTTTCGATTGGTTGAAGGACCGCATCAAGAAGCCCAAAGTAGTCGTCGATCTGAGCCAGATTAAAGAACTCGCCGGAGTGCGTGAATCGAACGGCGGCGTTGAGATCGGCTCCATGACCACCCTGACCGAAGTCGTACGCCATCCGCTGGTGAAAGAGAAGTTCAGCATTCTTTCCACCGGAGCGGAAGCTGCGGCGTCCCCGCAGATCCGCAACCAGGGCACCCTCGGCGGCAATGTATCGCAGGACACGCGCTGCTGGTATTACCGCGGCGGCTGGAAATGCTATCGCGCCGGCGGCAACGTCTGTTTCGCGGATACGCCGACGGCCGTCAACCGTGAACACGCGATTCTGGGCGCGGACCGATGCGTTGCGGTGAACCCGTCGGATACAGCGCCCGCGCTGATCGCTCTCGAAGCTCAGATGGTAATCCGCAACACAAAAGGCGAACGCGTGGTAAACGCGGAGGATTACTTCGTCGGCCCCAACATGGATATCACGCGCATGAACGTGCTGCGGCCTGGCGATCTGCTCACGGCGATCCGCATCCCGTCCACTTGGGCGGGAGCGCAATTCTACTTCGAAAAGGTCCGCGACCGGCAGGTGTGGGATTTCCCGCTGCTGAACGTCGCTTCGGCGATGGTCGTAAACGGTGGCAATATCGAGCGCATCCGCATCGCGGTCAACGCCGCCGCGGCGCGGCCTCTTCGGCTAACGGCTGTAGAGGATGCCGTTCGCGGAAAGCCGCGCACCGCCGCAACCGGCGAGATGGCGGGGAAGGTCGCGGTGCAGGGAGCCGAGCCTCTCCGTTTCAACAACTACAAAATTCCGTTGATGCGTAACCTGGTGAAACGCGCCATCAGCGGCGTGCCGGAGGCGACATGGGCGTAATCGAATTTGCAACCAGCCCTTGGGGCCAGACTGTCCCCATTCATATTTCGTTTTTCCTGATCTGGGTTGCGGCCATCGGCGGGCTGGTATTCCTGATCGTGCATGCGATCTGGTTACGTTACTTCGCTCCCAAGCCGGAGTACGAGTCCGCGCGAGTCTCCGCCGGGCTGCCGTCCAAGATCGCACGCCATTCCTTGGCCGCGCGCCTCTTCCACTGGGTTATGGCCGCCGCGATGTTGGCGCTGCTCATCACCGCCTTCCTTCCGAAGGTCGGGGTGCAATTCCCGTGGGTCACCTATCACTGGATCGCCGGTTTGGTGCTAACGGCATCCATCGTCTTCCATGTGATTCACGCTTCGTTCTGGTTGGACTTCTGGTCGATCTGGCCGGATTCCATCGACATCGAGGATGCAAAGCGCCGCTGGACGCGCGCGACGGGTGGCTCTGCGCCGCCGCCGCGCCGGTTCGCCAAATACCCGCTCGAAAACAAGGCCTACCATTTCGCGATTTTGCTGGCCGGACTATCGGTGATGGTCACCGGGCTATTCATGATGAAGCGAGTGCGCACGCCCTTATTCACCCGCAATCCCTACCTGTTCGGCGACATGACCTGGGGATTGATGTATGTGCTCCACGGGCTCGCGGGTGTCGGGCTGATCGCCCTGATCATGATGCACATCTACTTTGCGCTACGGCCTGAGAAGCTGGTGATCACGAAGTCGATGGTATTCGGCACGCTGGATCGCGAGCACTATATGGAGCACCACGATCCCGCGCGCTGGTCTCCGGAAGCACTTCGGCGCAGTACCGGCGCCGGCCTGTGAACCTCGCCGAACGCTGTAACGCCATCGAAGAGTGCTACGAATTCATGCTCGCCTACGCGGCGCAGGGTGTTGCGGACGGCACGGAGGTTCGCGAGTATCTCGGCCGCGCGATTCACGCGCTCACCGGCCTCGGCGCCGTCGCGCGCCAGGAGCTGGACTCGCCCTTTGTCACCGTTCTGGATCGCGATGCGGGCGACGCGCTGGCCGCGGCCGAGCTGGTTCTGGCGCAACCGGCCATCAGCTCACAGCTAATCGATAATCTGAACGCCTCGATTCATTTGCGCGCGTTGCTAACGGACTTGTTTCTCATTGACGAAGTGTTGAAAGCGAGCCGCGCCGCCGGAACGCCTGCGGTGGCTCGTGAGCATAGCTGACTGTTCGCCTGGAACAAACTGTCCGCTTCCTCCGTCCAAAGCTAAAATGCGCCGCGCTGCGCTTGCGCTCCTAACCATCTCATCCGTGG
The DNA here is from genome assembly GCA_019261985.1 of Bryobacterales bacterium. Classification (GTDB taxonomy): domain Bacteria; phylum Acidobacteriota; class Terriglobia; order Bryobacterales; family Bryobacteraceae; genus Palsa-187. Next base: position 114,203 of record JAFAQY010000112.1, read on the forward strand.
CCGCGGCTTGGGCCCAGGTTTCCGCTCAAAAGCCGCCGACCATCGTCATTAAAGAACTCGCTATCCCCAAGATCGCTTCGCCGCCGCGATTGGAGGAGTTTCTCGATGGACAAGGGCGCGGCGACATGAAGCGCGTCGACGATTTCCGGCAGCGCCAGCCGGGCGATGGCGTTCCGGTCAGCCGTCCAACGTCCGCCTGGATCGGCTACGACGAAAAGAATTTCTATACGGTATTCGTTTGTAAGTCTCCGCCGGAGCAGACTCGCGCGCGCATGTCCAAACGCGAGGACATCATGAGCGACGATATCGTGGGACTTTTCCTCGATACCTACTTCGACCACCAGCGCTCCTATGAATTTTTCGTAAATGCCTATGGGATTCAAGCGGACGCGATCGAGAGCGAAGGCCAGAACGACGATTTCAGCTTCGACACGCTCTGGTATTCGGAAGGCCGACTTACGCCGGACGGGTTTATCGCGATCCTTGCAATTCCTTTTAAGAGCCTCCGCTTTTCGCCGAAGGAGATGCAAGAATGGGGCCTCGGACTGGGCCGGTTCATCCCTACCAACAATGAAAATTCGTTTTGGCCTTACATCACCCAGCGAGTCAGCGGATTCAGCCCTCAGCTCGGCGATCTCACGGGTCTAAACTCAATTTCTCCCGGCCGCAATCTTCAAATCATCCCATACGGCGCGTTCGGCCACACGCACTATCTCGATAACCCCACCGACGGGACGCCGTCTTTTCGAGTGTCCAATGATCCGCATGCCGGCCTGGATGCCAAGGCCGTCCTCCACGACACGCTGACTCTCGACATCACGCTGAACCCGGATTTCAGCCAGGTGGAATCAGACGATCCTCAGGTTACCGTAAATCAGCGCTATGAGGTTATTTTTCCGGAAAAGCGCCCCTTTTTCATCGAAAATAATACGTATTTCATCACGCCGGAGAACTTATTCTTTTCGCGCCGTATCGTGGACCCCGAGTTCGGGGCGCGGCTCACCGGGAAGGCGGGGCGGTGGAGCATGGGCCTGCTTACGATAGACGATCGCGCTCCGGGATCGGATGCCGCGCCGGCGGATCCGGGGTATGGCGAACGGGCGCTCATCGGAGTGGCCCGCGTGCAGCGCGAAATCGGCCAGGCATCGAGCATCGGCATGCTCTTTACCGACCGCGAATTTGGCGTTGGATACAACCGGGTGGGCGCCCTGGATGCCCGGCTCAAGCTCAACAGCAACTGGACCTTTACGCCGCAGGTCATCGCCAGCCAGACTCGCGACTATGTGACCGGCGCTTTGTCCGGAGGCGATGCGTATAACATCGGGATCAACTATAACAGCCGCGCCACTTACTGGAACCTCAACTACATCGATCGCGCCGAAGGCTTCCGTGCCGATTTGGGCTATGTGCCGCGAGTCAACATTCGCCAGGCAAATCAGTTCTGGAATCGCCATTTTCATCCCGATAGTAAGAAGCTCCTGTCTTTCGGTCCGCAGCTTTACGCCATGCTCGATTTCGACCATCGCAACGTACAGCAGGATTGGGTCGTTCAGCCTGGCTTTAATTTCGAATTCTCGCACTCTACATATATTGGGGTGAACCGCGGTGAAATATTCGAGCGCTTTAATAATCTGAATTTCCGCCGTCACAACGCATATCTCGGACTGCATTCAGAATATTTCAAGCGCGCCACCATAGATATAAACTACAACCAAGGCAGCCGCATCAACTACGACGTTCCTTCGAGCATCCCCGCCTTTTTGGGCAATGGCCAGGACTTCCAGGCCACGCTGACGTTCCGCCCCACGAATCGAATTAAAATCGATGAAATCTATTTCTATACACACCTGAAAACGCGTCCCGATTCTTTCGCCGGCGCGGCGCCGGATCTGTCAACGGTGTTCGTGAATCACCTGATCCGTTCCCGGTTGAATTATCAGTTCACACGCGAGCTTTCTCTGCGCGTGATCCTGGACTATAACGCCGTCTTGCAAAATCCGGCGTTAATCAGCCTCGACCGCCAGAAACAAATTACCGGCGACATCTTGCTTACGTATCTCCTCCATCCCGGGACAGCCTTCTACATCGGCTACACCGATACGCTTGAAAACCTCGCACTGATTCCCGGCGATCCCGCGACGACGGTCCGCACCGGCTTTCCATCCGTTACGACATCGCGTCAGTTTTTCGCGAAGATCAGCTACCTGTTTCGATTCTGATAATCCGTTGACGCCACCTTGCCGATCCTTGACACCCACCAGCCACGATGATGAAATACCCACAATGACCCGAGTGTCTTTACTCCTCTTCTTTCTTGCGGCGCTTGCGGGCTTTTCGGCATCGGCCGATTCACGGCTTGCCGATGCCGTGATGCGCGGCGACCCCGACGCCGTCCATTCTTTGCTTGCCGAACGGTCAAGTGTGAATGGCGCGCAACCGGACGGCACCACTGCGCTCCATTGGGCGGTCCGCCACGATGACGTCGCCACGGCGGAGTTGCTGATCAAAGCGGGCGGGGATGTTCGCGCGGCCAACCGCTACGGCATCACCCCGATTACTTTGGCCGCAACGAACGGAAATGCGGCGATGATGGAAAAGCTCTTGAACGCCGGCGCGGACGTGAATACGGCGACGCCGGGCGGGGAAACCCTCCTGATGACGGCTGCGCGCACCGGCAAAACCGATGTCGCCAAGCTGCTTTTGGATCGCGGCGCGAACGTAAACGCGGGCGATTCCGTCCACGCCCAAACGGCGCTGATGTGGGCTGTGACCGAGAATCACACCGAAATGGTGAAACTGCTGCTGGCTCGCGGAGCTAACATCAATGCGCACACAAACGTCACGGTACCCAAAGGCGAGTACGTTCCCGCAAAAGCAGGAGGGGCTTCCGGAGCGGGCATAATCCGCCAGCGCGCCCTGCCGTCAGCGGACGGAGGCATGACGCCGCTACTATTTGCAGTCCGCGACGGCAATTTCGAGATGATGCGTCTGCTGCTCGACAACGGCGCCGACATTTCCTGGTCGTCGGGCAACCGCACCTCGCCTCTGCTGATCGCAATTATTAACGGACAGGTCGGATTAGCAAGTTACCTGCTCGAACGCGGCGCCGATCCCAATATCGCCGATGCATATGGCCGCGCGGCGTTATTCGCAGCGATTGACTTGCGCAATTTCAATCACGACAAGTACGGCGATCTGCCAACCGATGGCAAAGATCCGATGGATTTGATCAAAGCGCTCCTGAAGAAAGGCGCAAATCCGAATGCCAGAACCGATACCGTTCCAGTCCACGGGCTGATGCAGTTCGATGCTTCGTGGGTGAACTTCGATGGTCAATCGCCATTTGTCCGGGCGGCGCTTTCGGGCGATATCGAAGTGATGCGCCTACTGATCGAATTCGGCGCGAACCCGAATATCGCGACCACTCAGGGCACGACCGCATTGATGGCCGCCTCCGGAATCAACTGGATTCCAGGCCAAACCTTCAGCCACAGCGAGGACGATTATGTACAAGCCCTGAAGCTTTGTCTGGACAGGGGCGCCGACGTAAATGCAAGCAATTCGCTCGGCCTCACGGCGATGCATGGCGCCGCCAATCGAGGTTGGGAGTCCATCATCAAGATTCTGGCGGAACACGGCGCGAAGCTGGACCCAAAAGACAATGCGGGTAGGACGCCCATGACTTACGCTCAGGGCATCTTTCTGGCTGTCCGGCCGCCGGAGGCAAAACCAAAAGCGATGGCGCTGTTGACGCAATTAATGGCCGAGAAACCGTGATGAAACTGGCGATCCTGAGTAGTGCGGCTTTGTGCGCCGCTATCGCGGTGGCACAGCCGGGCGAGGAGCAACGCGCATTACTCGCGCGCTACTGCTTCACCTGCCACAACGAAAAACTCAAAACGGGCGGATTGGAGCTGGACAAACTCGATCTCCAGCAAATCGGGGCGAGTGCTGAAACCTGGGAGAAGGTGGTGCGCAAGGTACGCGCCGGAATGATGCCGCCGGCGGGCGCGAGCCGGCCGGACCGGTCTAGTCTGGATGGGCTTGCGGCGGCACTTGAAACAGTGCTTGACCGCGCGGCGAACGTGAACCCTAACCCAGGGCGCGCTCCTCTGCACCGGATGAATCGCGCGGAATATGCGAACGCAATCCGAGATCTGCTAGCGATTGACGTGGACCCCGCGACGCTGCTCCCGGCCGACGATTCTAGCAACGGATTCGACAACATCGCCGATGTGCTCGGCGTGTCACCGGCTTTGTTGGAGCGCTATGTTTCAGCCGCCGCAAAGATCAGCCGCCTGGCAGCGGGCGATACGGGGATCGGTCCTCTGGCCACTACCTACACGGTCAAAGGCGACCTGTCGCAAACCAGCACGCTCGACGGTCTTCCTCCTGGAACGCGAGGCGGCACTGTCATTCGCCACAACTTCCCGCTGGATGGCGAGTATCTCATCAAGCTGTCCCTTACCAAGCTCAGCTTCGGGCAGGTTTTCGGGCAATCGGCGCAGGGCCAAGAACTGGAAGTAACGCTGAACGGCGAGCGCGTGAAGCTGTATGAGCTCGAGGATGTCCCCTACTTCTTCATGCGTGACTCCCCGGGCGTTCCGGCCCCGAAACCGCCGCCGTCGGATCCGCTCGCCGAGCGCGTGAAGATGACCCCGAATATTAAGCTCGAATTTCGTATGCCGGTGAAGGCGGGTCCGCAAACGATTACAGTGGCATTCCTCGAAAAGAGCTACGCGGCGGTCGAGGATCTGGTCCATCGGCCGGTGAACAGCACCAACGATCCGAATATCGGCATGCAATACGGATACACCGCCGCGCCGCATCTGGCGAGGATCGACATTACCGGCCCGTACAATGTCAAAGGCCCTGGCGAGACCCCCAGCCGCCGGAAGATTTTCATTTGCCATCCGGTCTCGTCAAGCGATGAGATTCCGTGCGCGAAGCAGATTATCGCCAACCTGGTTAAGCACGCGTTCCGGCGCGCGCCGGACGATGCCGATATAGAAAATCTCCTGAGCTTTTATCAGCAGGAGCGCAGCAAGTCGAATTTCGATTCGGGCATCGAAATGGCTTTGCGCCGAATTCTGGCCGACCCGGAGTTCGTCTTTCGTTTTGAGATGCCGCCGGCTTCCGTCGCAGCGGGCAAGGCGTATCGAATTAGCGATACAGAACTCGCATCGCGCCTGTCTTTTTTCTTATGGTCCAGCATCCCGGATGACGAACTTTTGGAACTAGCCATCCGGGGCAAGCTTCATCAGCCTGCTGTTCTCGAACAGCAAACGCGCCGCATGCTTCAGGACCCGCGGTCGCGGGCGCTGGTGGCCAACTTCGCCGGCCAATGGCTATATTTGCGGGAACTGAAAAACTCCGTCCCCGACTCGCGTGAGTTCCCCGATTTCGACGACAACCTGCGCCAGGCGTTCCAGCGCGAAACAGAGATGCTGTTCGAGAGTGTTCTACGCGAGGATCGGAGCGTTCTCGATCTGTTGAACGCCGATTACACCTTCGTAAATGAGCGTCTGGCGAAGCACTACGGCATCCCGGGCATCTACGGCCCGGATTTCCGGCGCGTGCCCGTTCCCATAGATGCCCGGCGGGGGCTGCTGGGGCAAGGCAGCATTCTTCTTGTAACGTCCAATGCGAACCGCACTTCGCCCGTGCAGCGCGGTAAATGGATTCTCGAAAACATTCTGGGCAGTCCGCCGCCGCTGCCTCCACCAAACGTTCCGCCGCTGAAGGAAAACGCGAGTGGCGTCGTCCCGACTTCGGTGCGCGAGCGGATGGAGGAGCACCGCTCGAATCCGGTATGCGCGGGCTGCCACAAGATTATGGATCCGATCGGTCTGTCTCTTGAGAATTTCGACGCGGTAGGGCACTGGCGAACGGAGGACTCCGGATTCAGGATCGATGCCGCCGGCCAGCTTGTGGACGGAACGCCGCTGGACGGACCGGCGAGCCTGCGGAAAGCTTTGATGAGCCGTCCGGAAGCATTCATTGGAACCCTCACCGAGAAGCTGCTGATGTACGGCGTGGGCCGTGAGATGAAATATTACGATATGCCGGTAGTTCGCGGCATCATGCGGGACGCCGCGCGCGATCAGTATCGATTTTCCGCGCTGGTGTTGGGAATCGTGAGCAGCGCGCCTTTTCAGATGAGCGTGAAATCGCCACAAGGCGCCGGAGGAGAGTAATGACATTCATCGCCAAAAGGCATTTACCGCGGCGGACGTTTTTGCGGGGCTTGGGAGTATCGCTCGCCTTGCCGTTGCTGGATTCGATGGTCCCGGCGCAAACTCCATTGGCCAAGACCGCGGCGAATCCGAAGAGCCGTTTCTGCGGGATCTACATCCCTCATGGCGCAACGATGGACAAATGGATGCCGGCGAAGGAAGGCTCCGGCTTCGACTTTAGCGAAAGCCTGAAGCCTCTGGAGAAATTGAGGGATCGCGTATGCGTCGTCAGCAATCTGGCGCACCCGCTGGCGGGCGGAGTGGGATCGGATGCCGGCGCGGACCACGCCCGTTCGGCGGCAGTTTTCTTGAGCGGCGCGCATCCGGAGAAGGGGTCGGTACACGCGGGCGTGACTATCGACCAAATTCTGGCGCAGCACATGGGCCAGGACACGCCATTGCCTTCCATTGAGCTGGCGATTGAAGAAGTCGGCTTGAATTGCGGGTCCGGGTATGGCTGCGCGTATTACAACACCATCTCCTGGCGGACTCCGTCCATGCCCCTGCCGATGGAGAATAGCCCGCAGGTGGTGTTCGAGCGGCTTTTCGGCGATGGCAGCAACTCCGCGCAGCGGCTGACGCGCAAAAAGCAAGACGGCAGCATCTTGGACTCGGTCACAGAAAAGGTTGCGCGATTGCAGACGAAGCTGGATCCAAGCGACCGCGCGCGCGTAACTGAATATCTGGATGACATCCGAGAAATCGAGCGGCGAATTCAGAAAGCCGAGCAGCAATCCGCCGCGCAGGCGGACGTGCCGGAAGCGCCGGTCGGCATTCCCGAAGCGTTCGAGGATCACATTAAACTGATGTTCGACCTGCAGGCGCTCGCGTACCGCGCGGATATTACGCGTATTTCGACAATGATGTACGCGCGCGATACCAGCGGCGCGACCTATCCTGGCAGCGGCGTTCGCGATGGCTTCCACACGGCGTCCCACCATTCGAATGTTCGCGCCAAGATGGACACGTTCGCGCAGATCAACCGTTATCACGTGCAGATGCTCGCCTACTTCCTGGAGAAGCTGCGCGCGACTCCGGATGGCGATGGAAACCTGCTGGACCACTCCGTCGTCGTCTATGGCAGCAGCATGAGCAACGGCAACCAGCACGATCACGATCCGCTTCCCGTGGTGGTCGCGGGCGGAGCCTCCGGCCAACTGAAGGGTGGCCGGCACTTGGCCTTCCCGGCGCACACGCCCATGTCGAATCTATTGCTGGCCGTGCTGGATAAGCTCGGGGTTCATCAGGATAGCTTCGGGGATAGCACGGCGAAGCTCGAAATTTAGCAACAGAAACAGCTACTGCCGGAAGATCTCCTCGCGCGTCAGCTCCAGGCGCGGATCGCCGGTCGCGATCACATTACTGTGAATCTGCGTCAGAACGCCACCGGCGTACGTCGAGATCTTGTGACGCCGCGGATCGACGACCCAGATATGTGGAACGCCCTTCTGATCATATTCTTCGAGCTTTTCGAGCGTATCGCCCATATGATCATCCGGGGAAAGGATTTCGATCGCGACAAAAGCGGCATCGAGCAGATAACGGGTCGCAGGTGGTTTGAGCAGGACGCTGACATCCGGAAGCCGGTAACGCGTCTCCCGTGTCCTGGAGCGCAGTTCCGGAACCACGTAAATGTGCGGGTACTTCGCGCGCAATGCAAAGATGCAATTGCTTTGCACCAGGCTGTGTAACCAATCTCCCACGTTCCTCTCCACGAGCACACCGTCCACGTATTCCATGTCGGGATCGTAAGCGGTGTTCAAGTATTCTTCAACCGGCACGAGCGTTTCAACTGCCATGTTTTAACCATACATTAGGCTGCACAAAGGGTGCCTGCGCGAGAGACGCTGCCGAGGCGCACAAAAATTTCCTCCACAACCCTCTTGACATTCCCAAGATTTAGTACTAAATATTTAGTATGCCCTCCGCGAAGCCCGCCCTCACCGGCCAGGAACTCGAAATTATGAAAGTCGTCTGGAGCCTCGAATCCGCGACGGTTCGCCAGGTCTATGAAACACTGCTGAAGCGGCGGCACATCGCGTACACGACCGTGATGACGATGATGAACATCCTGGAGCAGAAGGGTTTCCTGAAAAAGCGGCAGGAAGACCGGGCTTACGTCTATAGCCCGGCGCAGCCGCAGAAGCAGGTGGTGGGGTCGATGGTGCGCGACTTCGTGAACCGCGTATTTAACGGCGCGGCCGAGCCGCTGCTGCTGCATCTTGTTGAAGACCGCAAGCTCACCGAAAAAGACCTGGACGAAATCCGCAAAATGCTACGCAGCTCATCGCGTGACAACCGCAAAGGGAGCGAGAAATGAGCGACTTTCTTACCTTCTTGACTGCGTGGAGCGCGCAGATCCTGATCCTGGTTTCAGTCGCGGCCCTGGCGGGGATAGCGCTCAAGCATCCCAAAGCGCGGCTCTATTTTTGGCAAGCCGTCCTGTTACTGATCCTTCTACTGCCGGTCGTCCAGCCGTGGAAAGAATCGCCGGTGGAGGCGATCACTGCGTCAGCATCGGTGATCGTGCATGTAACGCAACTTCCGAAAGCCGCCGCGCCGTGGTATTCGCGCATTCGATGGAAGCCCGAGTACCTGCTTGCTATCCTCGCCGCCGGCACGGCTCTACGCCTGGCATGGATCGGAGTCGGGTTCGCGCGGCTTCGGACTTACCGGCGCCATGCGCGGACGATCGCCGATCCGCCGCTCAGTTTTGTTCCCCAGAGCGTGCGGTGGTATGTCAGCGATGCGATCTCCGGCCCGGTCACTTACGGTTGGCTTCGCCCTTCTATTCTGCTGCCCCGCCGTGTGCTGGCTCTCCCGGCGGAGATGCGCGAGGCGATCGCCTGCCACGAACTGGTGCACGTGCGCCGCGGCGATTGGATCTATGTGCTGGCCGAGGAGACCATGCGCGGTCTGCTGTGGTTTCACCCGGCCGTGTGGTACGCGTTAAGCCGGATTCAACTGGCTCGCGAGCAGGTGGTGGATCGCGAAGCAATTCACCTGACGAAAGACCGCGCCGGTTACCTGGACGCGCTGGTTGCCGTGGCCGAGCACAGATTGCAGCCCGACCTCGTGCCCGCGACGTTGTTTTTGAAAAAACGCCATCTCACGGTGCGAGTGGCGGAAATGATGAAGGAGGTTTCCATGTCTCGATCCCGCGTTACGGCCAGTTTGACGGCCGTATTTTCCGCCGCGCTGGTAGGTGCGCGCGTAGCCGTTTGGTTTTTTCCTATGGTCAGCCCCGCTCAGACTGTGGTTGACGATCCCGGCATAATCGTGGATGCGGGCGGCAAGCTGCTCCATCGCGGAGCCGTGCACTATGCCGGTGGGCCGCGCTCCGCCGGTACGGTAGTGATCGACGCTACCCTGAATGCGAAGGGGGAAGTCAGCGACGCCCGCGTCCTGAGCGGGCCCGAGGAGTTGCGAAAGGCCGCGTTATCCGGCGTGCTCGATTGGCATTACTCGACCGAGGGCGGCGTGACGCCGCACGCCCAGATCACCATTCGCTTCGATCCGCCGGGCGGCGCCTCCCCGGCCACAACCGGCGCAATCATACCACCGCCACCGCCACCGGCCCCCAGTGGAAGTCCCAGCCGGATCAAGAGCATTGAATTCGTGGGCGTCAGCCCGGAAGCCGAGCAGGAACTGCGGAATCGGCTACAAGTTCACGAAGGCGATGAAGTGAACACGGCCGACATGCAGAGAATTTCCCGCACGGTCCAGGAGTTCGATAGCCATTTGCGGGCAGGCTTTGCCCTGCGCGCGAACGATCCGAATCACGAGGCGGTTCTGCGCATTACCGTGATGCCGCAAGCGAATGGCTCCGCACCGCTGCCGGCGGTTGCGGGCGGCCGCGGCGGGCCGGACGCTGTATCGCCGGTCCAGAGCATCTCCGTTCCTCCAGGAACTATTCGCGTCGGCGGAAACGTCCAGGCCCAAAAAATCGTTAGCAAGCCCGTCCCCATCTATCCGCCGCTTGCCAAACAAGCGCGCATTCAGGGCACCGTCAGTCTAGCCGTGCATATTGCGGCCGACGGAACAGTCAAGGACCTTCAGGTGATCTCGGGGCACCCGCTTCTAGTCGAAGCCGCGATCGATGCCGTGAAGCAGTGGGTTTACCAGCCCACGCTGCTCAACGGCAATCCAGTGGATGTGCTCACCCAAGTGGACGTGAACTTTACGCTTTCCCAGTAGATTCAGCGACTGGGCGGCATTTTCGCGATTTGACCGGCGGGTGATGAGTCCAAATCACCCGCCGGTTTCGTATGGCTGCACGCCCGTGCGCCTCAAAAGCTGCCTCGCCGCGTGCGCATCGGCGGGTTGAACGTAAAAGAATGCTCCCACGCGTTCGGACTGAAAAATCACCCCCCCGTGGTACGTGTCTGTCTCAACCAGATAATCGAAGCCCGCTTCCGTAAGCAGATTCTCAAGCCGCAGCGCGTCTTTCAGCCGTTTTGCGACGTATAAAAGATCCAGCTCAGCTTCGCCGAAATAGTCGGATTCGCGACGCACTCGTTATATATCGCGCACAACGCACACGAACAGGCTGTGCGCTTCCTCATATCGCACACAATGCTGCTTGCAGGCCGCGCGCTCCTATAAAACCGCGTCAGCCACCCACGCGCGCCTTGAATGCAGCGGCTGTCTCGGGGTTGGCACGGTTTAAATATTCAATATAATTCTTTGCCACCGTTTCCATATTCTTCATGTAGGTCGGGTCCTTGAACGCCGAGCGAACCTCTTCGATGACCGGTTCAAGCCGGACCCATACTAACAGCAGTTCGCGGCTGTTTTGAAAAACCAAGTCCTGATTCAAGACTCCATTCGTAACGAAGGACGCCACCATATCCCAATAACTGGTGACCTGACGGGCGAACGCGTTCGGTTCCGAACCGGCGGGGCAGAGCTGGTTGAACTCCGCCATCGACTTCGGCTTGAAGTTGGTGACGAACCACGTGCGCGCGGCGCGCATCTTGTCTTCCCGCCGGAGCTCATACAATTTCAAGATCAGATTCACATCGTCATAAGTTGCTAGAGACATGCTTTTTCAGGTTAGCATCCGGGTCCATTCCTCCAAGGTGCGAAAATTGTGATAGAAGTACATGCAGTCCAATACCCGGCGTACTCCACGCCGCCGCTCCCTCTACCTCTTATCAGCCGCCGCCATCGCCGCTGTCATACTGTGCCCATTCGCCAACGCCCAAACGGACCTCGGCCGCGTTATTCCCGCCGGCCAAGGTCTTCATATCGTCGCCTTTGGAGACTACGGGAGCGGAAGCTCGCATCAGCACGATGTCGCGGCCGCGATCGCCAAACGTCACGCCCAGTCGCCGTTCAATATGGGCATAACGATGGGCGACAATTTCTACCGGTGCGGCGTCCGCAATGTCGAAGACCCGCTGTGGCAAAGCCGCTGGGAAGATCTGTACACCCCGCTCGGAATTCCTTTTTTCGTGAGCCTCGGCAACCACGACTACGGACACCCGCCCATCATTTGCCCGCTCCAACAAGCCTCGGCCGATGCAGAGGTGCAATACACGATGCGCAGCCGGAGCTGGCGCATGCCCGCGCGATATTACACATTCGCCGCCGGGCCGGCGCGTTTCTTCAACATCGATACCGAGGGGTGGTCTCAGGAGCAGCTTCACTGGCTCGCGAAAGCCTTGGCGGCTTCGAAAGACGAGCCGGGAATCGTGTGGCGGATCGTGTATGGCCACCACCCGATCTACACGTCGGGAGTGCACCTGAATCAGCGCCGGATCGGCGAGCTCCGCCGCGAGCTGGTGCCGCTGTTTAAGGAGTACAACGTAAACCTGTACATCGCCGGCCACGACCACGACATGGAGCATCTACGCTCGGATGGCATGGATTTCCTGATCTGCGGCGCCGCCGGAGCAGAGCTTCGAAGAGTCCGCCATCAGCAAAAAAATTCGCTTTTCACAGATACGGTGTACGGTTTTCTGGATATCACTATCGATCAGAAGAAGATCGACGCCACGTTCTACGATACGAAGTTAAAGTCGCTGGAGAACCCGGCGATGTCGCAGGCGAAGTAGGCGCTTGGCTGATCGCCGTTATCTATATAGCAAATCCGTGAGCACTCCAACGCCGTCGTGGCCCATATATGAGCGCTCTGCGGTATGTAATCTCCGGCTGGCCGCGTTGGTGGAACGGACGAGCTAAAGCAATGCGCGGTGAAGGCGCCCCGGATCTCCACGCCGCTGCCATCTCCTTTGCGGTCGGCATAACGTTGAACCAGAACGCTCTCCGGGTTTAAGCCATTTAAGTAGACCTGGTGAACCGATGCTCGCCACCGTCGGACGAGACCTTCACTCTTCTGCGAACCGTGCTCGCCCCGAGTTCTCGTCTATCGCTTGGCACCCGTGTATTTGAATGAGGGTGGTCTCGCCAGCGACTCTTGGCAGCACGAAATCCCCGGTAGGCGTACTGTCGTCGAGTTCATCAGTCACGGTGAGGTGGATCGGTTCGGACCGAACGCTGACCCGTTGGGCGGTGCCGGAAAATCCGGCGACGGTCAGCGACAGGACAGCTACAATTGCACTCTCACCGTCAGCCCCCTCCCGTAACCCTGAGCCTTATCAGCGCCGGCGTTTGCCCGGACGGAACGAAAAGCGGAATATGGGTTGCCGCCGTTTTCGAGAGTGGGTTGCCTCCCGCATCGGCGAGATCGAAGAAGGTGCTGAACACGACGAGATCCACAGCCGCATTGAACGGAATGATGACCTGGTGATTCCTTCCCGCAGCGTCGGTTGAGATAACAGGGGCGATTCGGAAGGTACGCGAGGTGTTCGCGATACCCAGGAGCACATGCGCCCCTGGAACTTTGCAGGCTTTCGTGCTCAGGCTGCCGGTCGGATCGTCAATCCGAATCGGCACGGCTACTCCCTTCTTCAGCACAATCGTGGCACCGGCGGCTGGCTGAGCAGCGGCCAGCGTCAGCGGCGATGGTTTCGGGCCCCACTCACGGATTCATCCACAGACTTCCGGGGACTTGCGCGCAGAGCAGATAGTTGCCGGCCGTCAGATGATCGAACTGGAAGGATCCCCCGGGCCCGCTGGTTACAAGCCACTCACCCTGCTGCGGCTTCCCGCCCGAAAAGGGCGCCACGTTCTGCAACGCAACTGCGGCTCCAGCGATGGTGGACCCATCCTCGCCTGTGATTGCACCCGAGATCACACCGTTTGTGAGTCCCTGTATGGTTTGCGCCTGGACTGCGAAACGCATTGCGTACAAGCCCACAAGAACCGGCAATTTGATTTTCAATGTTCATCCTCCTTTGGCAGATCTTACTGAACTGCCACCGTGACGTGCTGCTGCGAATTATCGTTTTGTCCGACGGTCAGCACTAGAGGCTGTGCGCCCGAGCTGACGTTGGAAGGGATCACCGCGTTCACCTGGAGCATGCCTGCCACCATGTGAGGCGCCGCGCCCGCGTAGGTCACCTTGGCCGGTTGGCCGCCGATGGTAAGTGAAATTGGCGATGTGGGAACATAACCTTCGAATTGCGGCGTAAAAGTGGGGTCGCCGAGGCCGAGAACGAGGCTGCCATCCTGGATCGCCGGCTGCTTCACTCCGCTCACGACTGGCTGGCCCCACGGCCCCACTCCGGTCGCGTAGAAAGTGATGTACGATCCCCGGGCAGACGGATTGTCCGTACGGTTAAATCCGCCGCTGGGAGTATCGTTGAGGATCGCGCCCTGTCCACTGCCGCTCTGTCCAGCGGTAAATATGGCAGGGGACGTACCCGCAAGGGGAACGCAAAAAGGGATCGAGTTTTCTTCAAAGCCGGACGGCGGCCACGAGCCGGCAAAGCGGTTTACGACAGCGCACAGGGTGGTCGCACCAGCCGCGCCCACACCGTAGGGAACCACCGCGTTGATCTGGTCGGGGCTCACATATAGCAGCGGCGCGGGGATGCCGTTGAGGTTCAGAGTCGTGTTGCCCAGACTTGTCGGCAGTACGCTCAGATTGCCGAACTGTCCACTCAGCGGCGGTGTACCCAGGTAGGTTCCGGTGATGGTCACAAGCGAGCCGGGCGACAGGTTGGGCTGGAAGCTCGCGCTATTTACCACACTGCTTATGGTTGGCGTGCCGGGGGGACGTACGTACAGCCCAATAATGGCGTCAGGCGCAACATCGAATGACAGCTTCAGCCAATACGCGCCGGTGTTCAGGTAAGGCGCGATATTCGGATTTAGCGTGATGAGAACGACGGAGGGCGTCACACCTGTCTCCGGCGAAGCAATAATGAAGTCCGGACCAGCGGGGTTTGGCGTCAGATCGTTTCTGGACATTATCGGGGTAATGCCCGTGACTCTGAACGCAACGCTAGCGCCCGCCGAGTTAGAAGACACTGGAATGGTCAAAACGGGAAGAGACGGTGTATCCGCCGCTACATAGAAATAGCACTGGGTCGGTCCCATATACGTGCACTCGTCCTGCTGGATTCCGACTGGTTCTGGCGACGGTAGGCCTTGTCCGGCGGCTGCGAGCAAGAACGAAACCATGATCAGAAGGGGGGTCGCAAGATTCCTCCGCCCGTCGCGGGGGCAGGACATGCCCAAACCTCCCTTGAGGCGTCGTCCACCATCCGCAGTGTTTCCATTTGCTGCTGTTACCTTGTATGAAGTCCTCGCATAAGACATAGAATCCCTTTGCTTGGCTGGACGCCGAAACTCGCATGATCTTTCGTTTTCGGGAAATGCTGGCTACGCTGGACGCGTATGAGCGATTATTGGCACATTCTCGCCGGAAGTCAACTAGTATTTTTACTACTATTTTAGTAACTTCCGAGTCGGCCGTTACCTGGACTGTCCGTCGGCAAGTACTCGTACACTTTCATGCCGTTCACAAAAACGACGTGCGCCGGATAGCACGTCCAGTTGCAGGTCACGTCGCCGTGCGCGCGGTGGGAATTCGACACCTCCACTACGACACGGTTGTTCCAATGATGTTGACGAGCTGGAACCGGAGGTTCTTTCCAGTTCCGTCTCGGCTTCAGGATCCCAGAAATGCTGTGGTGCTGAGGTTTCGCGAGTCGGGAGAAAAACTATTGAGTGAGTACCTGCCGCGCTCTCTCCGCGACCCGGGAGTCTTCGTTCGGGTCTTCTATCACATGTGCCAAATCCTGCGCGAAGCCTTTCCGCACGTCCCCTGGCAAATCTCCGACTGCTTCGATGGCGGCCTGGCGAAGCTTCGGATCTAGGAATGCCGAATGGATGAATTTCAGCGCCTCGTCTGTCGTAATGTGGTTGACACCAAGCCTTTGAATGACACTGCCCTTGATCTGGGGCCGCTGTTCGGCAAACCTCAAGACCTCCGCGATGCAGGCGGCATTGGCGGACCTCAGCAGCGCGTCTGCCATCCCTGCGGCGGCGTGGTCCGAATTCGCCTTGTCGGTCAGATGGGCTTCGAAATAGGTTAAGGCTTTGGGTGGAGTCGTCGGGAACAGATTTCCAAGCACGAAAACCGTGCCGTTTCTCAGGCCCTGATGGTCGGGATCGGGGTCGGCGTCGTCCAAGATGGAAGCTAGGTCGTCGATGGAGCTGTCGAGCAGCTTTGCGGTATCCATCCCGCGACGCGCTAAGACGACATCCATGAAGACCCTACGCCGATGACTCGTATGGGCCGCTTGGCCGAACGCAGGCATTGCCGGGCAGCCGCCAGCAGCGGTTGAATCTGCTCTGGGGTCGCGTTTCGGATGGTAGCTTCATCGATCTGGCGATCGAAGGTCTCCAGGTTGCTTTGCGCGAGATTTTCATCTCCCGAGGCTATCGCCTCGAGCAGCGCCTCGACCCGGCTCAGGTCGGCCGCCGCAGCAGTCGACAAGGCCAAAAGACAGCCGAACAATCCGATTTTTGCGTATCGCACTACAGTTCGCCTCCTTTGCGGACGATTGTCATTGCACGGGGACCTGCACCGGACTGGTAACGCCGGTGAGTTTGGGATAGTACTGCTCCAGACACTTCGCTATATAAAAGAGGCTGTTGTCCGTCGGTAAGTACTCGTAGACTTTCATGCCGTTCACAAAAACGACGTGCGCCGGATAGCACGTCCAGTTGTAGTTGACATAGGCAGTGGGTGCGGTGGGATTCGACTCATCGACTACCACGCGGTTATTCCAATCAATCGGTGGAGCGGCGCCTCCGGTTAACGGGTTTTTTTCGAGCGGGTCGCTAGCTTGACCAATAAACAAGACCTGCGCCTGTGTCGAGTACGGGAAGCTCGCGGTTGGGCTTTGCATACTGTTCACGATCGCTTGTCCCTTGTTGTTCCAACGATTGCAATCAAAGGCGACGGTGTCCTCGTCCATGCCGCTGTAAGCGCCGTTGTAGATATCGCTGGTCAGCGGCGTGGAATCCAGGGTTGTGCCGTTGGCCGGTGATCCATCGCCGTAGTTTCGCGTGGCCCCGGTGTTCTGGAAGGGATTCTCGGAGTGAGCCGCGCCCGGAATGGCGATAAGAGACTGTTGCGTCCGGTAGCCAGAGCCGAACAGCGCGCTGCCGCGAAACGCATCGCCCTTATATATATAAGTAGATGCCCCGTCTGGTTCCCGTATTGGTCCGTAGTAAGGCATAGAGTTGGCCCTGCGACATGGTCCACGGGGATGTAAGATGCATAGTCAATCTTGTAGTGGGCCGTGGTTCGGTTCGACGTTACGACGTTCGGGGTGGTCTTTGACTGCTGGCACAGAACCCCGTAGGTGCCATCCGAGGTTACGTAGGTGCCTGAGCCCGTGCTGCAGGAGCTACCGCTCAGGCTGACGGTATGGCTGTCCGAGGTGAGGAACTGGTTGCCGCAGCCGTCGTTAGTGACGCTGGGATTCGTCGCGTTGAGGGTAAAAGATCCGTTTGGGTTGCTTCGACTGCTTACGAACGTTCCCGATACGGTATACGTTGCGGTGAGGCACTGTGCGTTCCATGACGCGTAGGCGGTGCCGGTGACCGTCGTGCCGCTCTGCGTCAGGTCCCATTCGCTCTGCGGCCCATAATCGGGCGTGGCTATCCAATTCCCCGTTATGTCCGTGCACGGGACGGTCGGCGAGGGCGCGGTAAACGAGGAGATGCTAGCCGGGCCGCCGGGGTCGGCGGGAATAATCTCGAAGGCCAAGACCGTCGTTGGGATTCCTCCTACCGTCCAGACCTGCGTGTAGCCGCCCGCGTTACCGGCGCTCCAGGTGGAACTTACCGAATACACACCGCTGGAATTAGTATAGCCGAGCACGCCTGACGCGACGCTGTTCTGAATGACAGCGACGGGCTGATTTGGCGCTCCGGTGACGGTGAGTGTAAAACTATCGCCAACAAAGTAATAGGGACCACTCTGAGTTACATCCGTTAATTGAACGGTCGGCGGCGGCGGGGGCGGCGCGAAATAGCCGAAAAGATCCAGAATCAGATCCGTGCTGTCGCTCGCGTACGCGGTGATTCCGCCCGAAGCCGCCGGCACGAGAGCCATGTTGCTGGCGATAACCCCGTCAAGCGCATTCAACGTGGAGTAGAACTGAGGCCGCGGGCCTTGCGCCCACAGC
>JAFAQY010000134.1 GCA_019261985.1 Bryobacterales bacterium
AACCACCGGAAACGAGATCATGGCGCTGTTCGCCCGCCTGCATAAACAGGGCAACACCATCGTGCTGGTGACGCACGAACACGATATCGCCATGCACGCGCATCGCGTCATTCACATTCGCGACGGCAAGGTCGAGCGCGATGAGCGTGTCCGATAACCGTTAACATCTCCGCCCGTTAGCCCGCATTAACCGGAAGGTTCACAGATCGTCTCTTTATCAAGAATTTTCAAGCAGTTATGCTTTGGCCGCAGGCGTGCATTTTCCAGACGCGTTCCGAAAGGAAACGGAAAGAGACGAAGGACACCCACCATGAAAAAGACTTTGAATTCGCTGCTGATTACCGCCGCCGGTTTTGCGCTGAGCGCTGCCGCGGCATATGGGCAAACCCGTTTAATCGCGAATGTCCCGTTCGAGTTCCACACCGCAGCCGGCGTGCAGCCCGCGGGCGAATATACGGTTTCGCCTGCAACCTACGACGGATCCGTCGCGCGCTTTCAAAATATGCGCACCGGGCATTCCACGATCACCGGGCTGGGCGCGCAGAACGCCAATCCGAATGACACGATGCCGCAGCTCCTGTTCCGCTGCGGCAGCGAAAGCGGTTGCGCGCTGGTGGCCATGAAAATGGGCGATGGCCGCGGCTGGACCTATAAGGTTCCCAAGATGAAGCCCTCCGAGGCGGAGCGCATTTCAGTTGTATACATGGGATCCAATCAGGCTGAGTAACGCAAATCCGTAGGTTCAGGAGGCGAAGGGCGGCGGTCCACGTAGACCGCCGCCCTTTTTGGCGTGTGCCGGATCCGTGGGGCCGGATGCCATCCGGCGCGCGGTTGCCAACCGCGCTGTCCGGGGCTGGTCAACAGATCCTATCGGCGCAGGACCCGCGATTTCATGTATCACTTAAAGGTGATGCTCGTTTCTGCTTCGAACCGCCGGTGATTTTTGTACTCGACGCTCACATGCCACGAATCTCCGGAGCCGAAAATTAACTCGAAATCCACACTAACCGGGAGCAAATGGGAATCATCTCCGATTTTGACGTAGTCCCATACAATTGTTTGCTGGTATGAACGGCCGGGAAAATCCTTGGGATAGCCGGTTGTTTTTTCTTCGTATTGAATCAGGCTTCCACCCGGATTCTCTAGCAGCACTCGCCCAGCTCTGCCGGCATTGTAGCGTTTGCGCCCCCACTGCCACCAACCCCAACAGCCATCGGGCGGGGATGTGAAAGCATACGCCAGCAACTGCTTGCCATGTGCCTCCTCACGCCCCTCAAAGGCGAGTTCGGTGGGGCACTGCGGATCGAAGACCATCTTGATTTCTGATCCAAAGAACGGACTCCAGTTAACGCCGAAAAGTTGAGGTTTGTTCAACGGCTTGCCGTTGATTCGAATGCGTTCGCGGGTTGGCTCGTCGCCTTTGAAGACGATGTCGGACTCAACAATGTCCACCAGTTTCCATTTCGGAGAATCCGCGGATCGACGGCTGGTATAGCGTTTCGCGATTTCATCCGCTATAAAGGATGGCATATGTTTGGCGTGATCCAGATTAACCTGGCGCACGCGCTCCAATTCGGCGTCCGGCGGACTGGAAGGAGCCGGCGATCCAAGGACTAGAAAACGCTCCTTCGGGGTGGGTGCCCGAAGGTAGCGGATGCTCTTCAGCTCCGCGCAATGCTCCGGGTCCTTTGGCCTGCAGGTAATTTGAATTTCATCGGCCAAATGAAATTGCGCGCTGAGTGTTTCGGCGGACAGGGTGCCCGTTTTCGGAAGGTTGGCGGCGACCCGATCTCCCTTGGCGAGCCGGATCTGGATCGAATCCTGAGCCATGCGGTCCAGGCCGCCAATGAATTCGAGATCCGCCGCAAACCCGGCAAGCGGAACGAAGCAAGCGGCGACTAAACTCCGCCGCATCTATTCGGCCCTGAGCGCTACATTCGGGTCCACGCGAGCGGCACGCCGCGCCGGCAGGTAGGCGGCAACAAGCGTTATTACGAATACCGCGACCACCAGAATCGTGAACGCCTCATGCCCGAAGTGCTCGGTGCCTATCTGGATGCTCATCTGCCCTCCGCCATTCGGTTCCGGCGGTTTTGGATCGCCGGAAGCGTTTGAGCCAACGCCCAGGAGCGCAAACATGAGCCTCTCGGCTCCCCAGTCGAGGGCGGCGCCCGCTCCGACACCGCACACTGCCAGCGCCACGCCGTACCGCAGCACCATCCGCACCACTGCGCCCGCTCGCGCCCCCAGCGCCATGCGGATTCCGATTTCGCGCGTGCGAGAGCCGACCTCATAAGCGAGCAGTCCATACAATCCCACCAGCGCCAGCAACAGTCCGAGCACGCCCATCGCGCCCAGCGTGTCGAGGCTTAGCATCGCCCCTCTCAGGAAAACGCCATACGTGTTCTGCCAAGTGTGAGCGTCGGGCATCGCTTGATCCGGGTCGAGATCGTGGATCAACGCGCGGATCGGCTCCACGAGACCGCGCGGATCTCCCGTAGACCGGGCCGTCAGCATCACCTCGCGGCCCTTCGGCGTCCCGTAAGGCAGGAAGATCGTGTCCATGGGTCCCGTGCCGAAAGCCATGAACGCGTTGATTCGGGCGACGCCGATTATGCTCACCCACTGGCCGGCTTTTAAGCGGATCTGTTTTCCGACGCCGTTCTGACCGGGCCAGTAACGGCGGACGAGCACGTCGTTCACTATTGCCACCGCCGGCGAGGGTCCGAAATCCGTCGCGCGAAAGGCGCGCCCCTCAATCAGCGGAATCCCGAACGTATCGAAAAAACCTTCATCGACCCACACGCCAGACACTTTCACGTCATCCCGAGCCGCGGGGCTTTCCGGGCGAATCACGGCGACGTCTTGATAGATCAAAGCGGCCCCCTTTACCCCTTTCGCCGAGCGCACACGCCCGGCTAGTTCCTTGAAGAACTGTGCCGCACGCAGATCCTTCAAGTGCGTGATCGCGGGATCGAAATCGACTCCCACCAAACCGTCTACTTGGAATCCAGGATTACGAATTGAAGTAACAAGCGTTTTGTAGACGCCCGCGTAAACAAAGCTGGTAATGGTCAACAGCAGCAAGGAAATCGCCACCTGCCCTGCGACGAGAAGATTCCTTCCGCGAAACAGCTTCCTCACCCAGCCGCGACGTCGCGCGACCGTCCCTGCGCCCTTCATCACGCTCACAAGATCGGTATGCGTCGCCTGAAACGCGGGCATGATCCCGAACAGCACCACGCTGAATAGCGCAACAGCGGTGCTAAACGCCAGCAGCCGCATGTCTCCGCTTAACGGGAACAACGCGACCAGCTTTGGATCAAACTCCATGACCAAGCGCTTGCCCAGCGCGAACGGAATGTAGCCGATCAATATTCCCGCCACGCCTCCGCCCGCGGCAAGCAACAGGCTTTCGGTTAGCAACTGGCGAATCAGTCTCTGGCGTCCCGCCCCAATCGCAAGGCGCATTGCCATTTCCTGCGCCCGCGCCGGAGCGCGGCTGGTAAGGAGTCCCGCTACGTTCGCGCACGCGACCAGCAGAACCATGACGGCCAAGGTCATGGCGAGAGATGCGAGTGTGATTCCCGGGCCGCCGCCGGAACGGAACTCGATTATGCTGCGCACCGTCATCCCGCGGTCTCGATTCGTCTCCGGGTGATCTTTCTCCAAACTTCCGCCGATCGTCGCGACCTCGGCTCGCGCCCGCGGGAGTGGAACACCCGGTTTCAAGCGGCCGAAAACAGTAAGCGATCGCCGCTCTCGATTTTCCAGCAGGTCCGGCGCATTTCCCACGCGAGGGGCGGCGCCGATCGGCAAATAAAAGCTCGGTTCGTCATCGGAAAGACTGTCGTCCACGTCCGTGAACCGCGCCGGCATCACGCCGGCGATTGTAAAGTCAGTTCCGTTGATGCGCGCCCGCTTACCCAGCACGCCGGAATCGCCGCCGAAACTATCTTGCCAGCAGGAATGGCTCAGAATCGTCACCAAATCGTTTCCCCGGACCCGTTCCTCCTCCGCCGAGAATGTGCGGCCGATCTCCGGCTGCGCGCCCAGAACGCTGAAGAAATTGCTTGTGACGAGCTTTCCGTCCTTCATGCGCGGGGTTTCGGCGGGATGCGCCGCAAAGCCGGCCGAAACAGCCGTGAACGCCGCCAAGGCTTGGAAGCTTTCACTGCGATCCCGCGCGGCGGCGTAGTCGGGATAGGAAACGGCCGACGCATTGGAGTCCTTCGCGGTGGAAACCAGTGCGACGATTTCGTTCGCATGCGGAATTCGCGGCGGCCGGAGCAGGCTGAAGTCCACGACGGTAAACATCACATAGTTCGCCGCCACGCCGATGCCCAGCGAAAGGATCGCGATAGCGGTAAAGCCTGGGCTTTTCGCGAACGCCCGTGCGCCATGGGTTACATCGCGCCATAAATCCTCGACCCATTGGAACCGCCAAGCCGCGCGCGAGTCTTCGGCGCTGCGTGCGCGAGAGCCGAATTCGCGCCGCGCGCGTTCGAGCGCTTCACGAACCGGCATGCCTTCGGCTTGCAGTTCCTCGGCGCGGCACTCGATATGGAATCGGATCTCGTCATCCAGTTCCCGATCGAATTGCGAACGCCGGCGAAGGAACGCCGCGCGCCTCAGGATTTCATTCCAGGCCGGCATCTCAAGCTGTCCTCAATACCCGCTGAATCGAGCTCACCATGCGCTCGAAGCTTTCCGTTTCTCGTGCCAGTTGTTTGCGGCCCTCCGCGGTGAGGCGATAGAAGCGCGCTTTGCGGTTGTTTTCGGACGTTCCCCACTCGGATGCCAGCCACCCTTTGACCAGCATGCGATTCAACGCCGGGTATAGAGAACCGTCCTCGATCTCCAGGCCTTGCTCGGAAACGTCCCGGATGCGTTTGGCGATTGCGTAACCGTGCAGAGGGCCTGCGCGGAGCGTCCTAAGGACCAACAGATAGAGCGTTCCGGGCAGCAGCTCCGGGTTCGCAGGCGGCATTTTTCCCATGTCCCTACTATATATAGTCTGGACAGGGGAAGAAGAAGTCAAGCCTGCGATTCGGAGAGCGCTGGACCGCCGTTCTAATGTGGGGCGGGCTTCAGCCTGCGGCGGGCTTCAGCCCGCCTGAGCGGTTAGTGAAGTCTGCAATCAATCACTAGAAGATCCGCTCCTGCCGCTTCAGCGTCCCGAACGTTGCAATGTTCGATACCGCGAAAGAAACCAGGTACTGAGTTTCGTTGCGCGTGCCGAACGAGAACCGGCGGTACTGCGCGCTGATGCCGCAGCAATCGGTATTGTAGGTTGCCTGCACCAGCGTGTATTCAAGCTTCCCGATGCGGTAGTCGTAAAACGCGCTTGCGCCGTAATTCCAGCCTCGGCGGCTTTGATTTCCATAAGTCGCGGAAAATCGCATCTGGTTTGAGTTTGGCGCCAGAACCGGATCGGTGCGGATGGCCGTATTCCCGATAGATGCCGACCACTTCCCGATATGCGCATCCACATTCACGGTGCTATTTACAAAACGGCGTTGAACCGGATCGTAATCCGTGCGCCACTCGATGCCGATTCGCGATTGATACCGCAACACGCTGGCGATGGGCGATTGATGGCGGGGCCCATCCAGGAACGTGAACCCGGTCATATCCGCGACGCTTTCCACCACGTTGCGCTGCCCCGCGATCACCGCGCCGCCGAAAGTGGGATCGAAAAAGCGCTTATAGAGAAGCTGCCAGCTCAGCACATCGCTTATGTTCCCGTTCTTATCTTTCGCGAGCAGGCGATTGGTGAGTGAAAACGCCACCTCATTGGTATTGGAAAGAATATCGGTTTGATCGAACCGGATAATGTTGTTGAAATTATCGATTCCCGTCACGTAACGGTACGAAATCCTTGGCTCGATCACGTGCTTTACTTTATCTCCCATCCAGGAGGGTGCGTCGAACACACGCGCCAGCGACGGCAGCACCCAGTCGAAATTGAAATCGCGAGCATTGCGCCACAGATTGTTACCCGTAACCTGGCCGTTCACGAAGCTCGAATCGTAGAACGTCTCATGCAGCGTGAAGCTCGGCACAAAATCCATATCCAGCCAGTGAAACGCTGCGGTGACGCGCGGCGCAAAATTGGTCCTGTCCACGAACTGCCGAGTCTGGAACTGCGGCTGGCTGCGATGCTCTAATCCATCGCTCGCTTCGAAAGAGAAATAAACCGGCCAACTGTTAAATGCGTGTTCGCGCCTGGTGAATTGAAATTCCGGGAGTTTGCGAAGCAAAATTTGATCGCCCGGAGTCGTCGTTTGATAATTCACGTTCCGCTCGGCCACGAAATTAATTCCGTAATCGGACCAGTGTTTGGTCAAAAAGCCCACCGAATGTGTCTCTGAAAAGATGGCCTCGTTGATCGATTCCGAGAACTCCTGCCGGTAGAGAAACGACGACAGAATATCCAGATGACCGCGCGCCTCCCAGCCCTCCGGCAACTGCGATTTTCCGTCGAACAGAATCAGATATCCTCCCCGCGAGACCGACGGGTTCGAGCTATGGTCGCTCAGCGCGTAAGCGGTCAGGTTGAAATCGGTGGTCTCATTTACTTTCCCGCGAAAATCGAGGACATTATTGATCCCAACGCTCGAAAAATATTGAGCGCGGTACGTGAGGTCGTAGCTGCGATTAATCGCCCAAAAATATCCGAAGCCGGCCATCATGCCGCGCAAGGAGCTATGCCCGATGTTGGGAGTAAGAAACCCGCTGCGCCGCGGCTCCTTTTTCAGCGATTTATAAAGCGCCGGGGCATAGAACAGCGGTATCTTGCGCACGTAAAACCAGGATGAATGCGCGATCGCGTGGTCGCGAGGCAAGATGTCGAACTTCGGCCCCTGCAAACGCCACCACGGGTTCGGAAGATCGCAATCGGTAATGAAACCGTTGTAAATGATGTAATGGCCCTCTTTGCGTTCCGCCCACTTGCCCTGGAAATAAAACGGGTTGGTTGTGGTCAGCAGCCCCGGCCTTGCCTCGATGCGCGATGGCGCTGTCCCGCTGACCTCGTAGAATTGGCCGGTTTCCTCCTGCGTGTTGTAATTAGCATGATCGCAGAACAACTTTTCACCGCTGACATAGTTCTCATAGTGGACGTGCCCGCGCGCCGAAGCCTCGCCCGTGTCCTGGTCGTAATCGACCTCATCCGCCGTTAACGACATCGTCGCGGTTTCGATTCTCACGAATCCGCGGAGATGAATCAGAGGACCCTCGTGGTCCTGTTCATTGGCAGTAATGATCTCCGCATCGCCTGGCCCCGGCGCGCCCTCGCGCGGCGGCGCTACCTTCTGGTTAGGGTTCGGGCTCACCAGAACCTGCGCCGGCGGAGGCGGCGGAGGTAAACCAGGACGGTAGGTTTGCGCTCTTAACCCGATGGATAGAAGGAACAAGAGTGCCAGCGCACCGAAAGAAAACGCGTGACAAAATAGCTTACTTGTGCTATTTAGGAGAAGGTTGGCGCTGCTTGGGGGGCTCAATCGAGCACACTAGCAGAGAGTGTGACACGTAGTCAACCTGACCATATGGCGCAGATTCAGTGCCGGTATTGCGGGCTGGTCAATGACGCTCAGGAGCGCCGTTGCGTGCGGTGTATGCGGCGCCTGCACTTGGCCTCGCCGCGCCCCGCCCCGGAAACATACCCCATTGCTGGCGCTACCGCGCCCGTCCTGCAAACGATCGCCGGCGCCGGAGCCGCTGCCGCTGCAGCGCCCGCACGCGAAAAAGAACCTGCGGGCTTACAGCAGCCGCTTTTTCTCGACGCTCCCCCGGCTTCGAAAGTGATTCCTATACCCACGCTGACGCCGCTTCGCCGGACTGCGCGGGAGTCCTCACCCGTCCGCCGCGTCGCGCCGAGGACTGGGGCGCCGCCGGCCCGGCGCGGCCCCGAGTTGCAGCGGGCGCTCGATTTTCAGGCTGCCTCCGCCGCCCCCGCGCCGCATGCAGACGGAATCTACTGCGATGCCCCTGTCGCGCTCCCGACGCATCGCATTATGGCCGCGGCTGTCGATATCAGCGTGGTGCTGATCGCGCTCGGCATCTTTGGCGTGATTTTGTTCTTCTGTGGCGGCGATATTTCGGTTACGCGCCACACCACTCCATATTTTCTCGCCGTGATTTCCCTTACTTCGCTGTTTTATCGCCTGCTTTGGACATTGGGCAACGGGGATTCGCCCGGCATGCGCTTTGCGGGCCTGCGCCTGGTCGACTTCGATGGAAGGAAACCCACCCGCGAGCAGCGCCTGCGGCGTCAGCTTGTGAGCCTGCTCAGCGTCATCTCCGCGGGTCTCGGGCTCGCATGGGCGTTGGTGGACGAAGAAAACCTTACCTGGCACGACCACATCTCGAAGACGTTCCCCACACCGGGAGCCTAGTACCTGATTGCTGTGGGGCAGGCTTTAGCCGGGCTTTAGCCTGCGGCGGGCTTCAGCCGGGCTTCAGCCCGCCTCATGTCATAATGAAAATCGTGGAAGAGACCACATTTCAGCTAAGCCAGCCGCCCGAATTGTTCGCGCGCGTCGACCAGGAACCGGAAGAGGATTTGCTGGGCGAAGCGGTAATCACGACCACAATCGATAAAGTGATCAATTGGGGACGCAAGAACTCCATTTGGCCGATGAGCTTTGGCTTGGCCTGCTGCGCGATCGAGATGATGTCGATGATCGCGTCGCGCTTCGATATTTCGCGCTTCGGCGCGGAGGTGATGCGCGGCTCGCCGCGGCAGAGCGATTTAATGATTATCGCGGGCCGTGTGTCAAATAAGATGGCGCCCGTGATCCGGCGTTTGTATGAGCAGATGCCCGAGCCCAAGTGGGTCATCTCCATGGGCGCTTGTGCCACGTCCACCGGCGTGTTTTCGAACTACGCTCTGGTGCCCGTAAATCAAGTAATACCGGTGGACGTATACGTTCCCGGCTGCCCGCCGCGTCCGGAGCAACTTATCTACGCCATTACGCTCCTGCAGAAGAAAATCGAGCAGGACAAACACGTCCTGGCAAAAGTCTTAAACCTCGCCTGACTGTAGTACCATATACCGGAGATGTTGGTCGAAATCGAGCAGCAGGGAGACATATGTGTTGCGCGTTTTAGCGGGCGTTTGTCCGCGGGCGCGGAACTTGAGTATTTGGGCGCGAAGGGCGACGAGATCAAGTCCTTGCCGAGCACCAAGCTGCTTGCCGATTTCAGCCACGTGCATTCGGTTGGGTCGACCGGCATCGGATTCGTAGTAGGTCTTTTTACCTGGGCGACGAAGAAGCCCGAAGGCCGGTTCGTCTTGGTAGGCGTCCGTCCGCGAGTGAAAGAAGTCCTGGATTTGACCCGCCTGAGTACGATTCTGCCGATGGCCGTAGACGTCCCCGCCGGACTGGCTTATCTGAACGCGCGCGACGCGGCGGCGACGCGATAGTCGCGCTTCCGCCAGATCCATAAGACTCGAGCGAACAGCAGAAGCGCTGCCGCGCCAAGCATCCCTTTAGCGAGCGGCTCGGAAGCAACTCCAGCCTGCGAGTAGTCCAATTCGTAAACCGATTGCGAGTAATTTCGATTCTGCGCAATGACTCGGATGTCCGGATCGCGCGGGACGAGACAGTTTACCTGGTATGCGGCGATCCGGTCCTGGTGATGATTCTCGAAAGTGAGCCGCCTGTGCTGGCCCTCGCGAGGCAGGCCGGCATCGAACTCGATTTTGATCTGACCAATTCCTTCTTTCATGTCCTCGATGGTCGGGAATCGAGCTGAAACCATCCTTGGCGTCAGTGGATGACCGTCGATTGCGAGGTAAGCATCCCGCAGAACCCGTCCGGCATAGGCGCGCTGTTCCGCTTGTGAAATTACCCCGTCCGCATCCGTATCGATGCCGGCAAGCACATACCGATACACCGCGATTCCCGGAGTCAGCGTAATCTCCACATGAACACGATTTTTTTCGATAGAGATGAGCGCGCCTTGAAGATACTCATCAAGCCTGTGCGCGCACGCGGGGTACCCCGTGAGCAGAAAAATCGCCGCCATGATGGGGCCGGACTTCATTTTGCGGTGAGCTTCCCGCCGTAATCGTTCGTCGGATCGCGATACATCGTGTGGACGTGCATGGCGGGATCGCCGCCCATCCGCTGCGGCGCGTATTCGATGACGAGGTGGGGTCCCTGAACGCGGTAATAGGCCGCGATGTTGGTTCCCGGAGTTACATTTATAGGCCCGCTCCACGCAAACCAGGTCTCGTTGATGTCGGCCTTAAGCTCAGCCATGCGGGCCGCGGCCGCGCTTTCGTGAATAATGCCCGACCATTCCGAAATCAAATCGAGGAGCATGGCGCGTTGCCGCTCGTTCATGGCGGGCGCTTTCAATCCCTCTGGAGCGATCGTTTTGCCGTCCTGCCCGGGCCCCAACACGAGATCCGCCAGGCGGTAACTCAGGATGGCTCGTTTCTTCTGCCCGTCGTCAAGCGCGTTGAGTAACGCCACGGCTTTATCGCTTTCGCGGCCGAGCGGCCGCACCGTTTTTCCGTTGATCGTGTAAAGCGAAGGCTGAGCGCCGGTGAGAGTCGGCGTGAGCACTCCTCTGTCACCGGAAATCGTAATATTCAGCGCCAGATGATGGCCGCCGAACTGCAGCATCCAAGGCTCTCTTTCGGAAGGCGTGCCGAGGATGGAAATAAAATACAGGTCTTTGCCGAACATTGGGTTGCCGCCCTCGTTCCGCTTCAGCGTTTCGTCTCCGTCCATGATCTGCTGGACTTTTTCGAATCCCGTTTTGCTCAAGGCGGAGGCAACTAACGCCATCGCGGCGGAGCGCTGCGATGCATTCAGTTCTCCCATGCCCAGGCCGGAGCGAGGGACCATCGCAACCGGCAAATTCGACCAGCGCGCCCGTTGCTTTTCGTCGTCAAACGCGAACAGCAGCCGCTGCCGCTGCTTTTGATCGAGCGTCGCAAGAAATGAATTCGCGGCGCCCACCATCCGGGAGGTCGCCGTCTGCGCCATCGCGGCGCTGAATGAGAACAGGACCAAAGTTGCTATGCGGTTTGTGCTCACATCAATTCATGACGTCAAGTCCGGTGGGCAGATTACTTCGTCAATGGGCCGGGGGGGCTGCGGACCAATACTTTTCCGAGTGGGCCCTCGTCCAAGCGCCGAAAGGCGGCCTTTACTTCCTCAAATGGAAACACGGAGTCGATGACAGGCTTCTGCCCGCTTGCATTCAAACGCGTTACGATTTCAGCCCAAGCTATTTGGGCGCTCTCGGGCGTGTAATCCGACACGGCGACGCCGCCAATGCGATTGCGGCGGAAGAATAGAGTCGCGGTATTGAACTGTGGGACCTCGCCGCCGCTGCGTCCAACGACACTGATTTTCCCGCCATACCCGAGCATCGCGATTACCTGATTGAGCAATGCGCCGCCAACGTTATCCACCGCAAGATCGACTTTCTTGGGAGCGATCGCTTCCGATACGCTCCTGCGCAGATTCTTGTCCGCCGGATCGAAGGCAAAGTTCGCGCCCAATTTTAACAATTGAGCGCGCTTCTCTTCGCTGCGCGACAAGGCTACCACGGTCAGCCCCATCGATTTCCCAAGCTGCACGGAGGCGGTGCCCACGCCCCCTGATGCGCCGGTAACCAGCAGAACCGATCCTGGCGCCGGAGGCGCGGACGGCTCGCTCCACTGCGTCAACGCCTGCCATGCCGTCAAATACACTAGCGGCGCCCCCGCCATTTCTTCGAGCGACCACCCCTTCGCCACTGCAACTACGCTCGCGGCCGGTACGGCTACGAACTCCGCAAGCGTCCCCCAGCTATTCACTCCCGCCTCGCAGCGCAGAATGCCGGCCATGTCGCCCGTGCGGACGCTGCTTACATCTGCGCCCATGGCCGCAACCTCGCCAACGCCATCGCGTCCGAGTATATGCGGCAAAGCGGGCTTGGCGGGATACATAGCTTTCGCCAGGAAGGCGTCCGCGGGATTCAGTCCGGCAAATCGCAGCTTCAGCAGCACCTCTCCGGGTCCGGGTATTGGATCGGGCACTTCATCCAGCCGCAACTTTTCCGTTCCTTCATATGAGTCCATCAACCAAGCACGCATGAATTTTATGATCGCCGATCTTCGCGCCTGAGCGTCGCGTCCGGCCCGCCGGAGCCAAGCAGCCTGAAAGGCCGCGCTGGACGCAGACTAACGCTCCGGAGCAGGAATACGGGAAATCCCTACTGAATAAGTGCTCTGTCTGGCCGAAGAGATGAATTTAGAACACAAATGATGAAATCCACTTACGACGCATACCTGGAAGCGGAAGTTTTGGGGGCCGACCCAGTCACTCTCGTGCATATGCTTTATCGCGGCGCAATAGAGGCCGTGGGGAACGCGCGGCGGCATTTGGCCCAAGGAGCGATCCGCGAGCGATCGCGCCAAATCACAAAAGCGTGGCAGATCATTCAGGAACTTACGACATCTCTCGACAAAGAACGGGGAGGGGAAATCAGCCGCCGCCTCCAGCCGCTTTACGCATATATGCAAACCAGGCTGCTCGACGGAAACGCTCGGCAGGCAGACGCTCCGCTAGCCGAGGTAGAGTCCTTACTCAGCACGCTGTGCGAAGCGTGGGAGGCTGCGAAACCCGCGCTGCCCGCGCCCCCGGCGGTGCAGGCGGACTATGCTCCCTTGAGTTGTAGTTTCTAATGCACGCGCTCAAGCCGCCCCGGCTCCGTGCGACGCCTTCGATGAATCCAAAGAATGGCGCAGGTTAGCTATTTCCGATCACTGGCCCTTGGCGAGCAATTCTGGATTATCATCAGGAGATGAGGAAAGTCACCTTTATGCCCGTTGGATCGCGTTGTGTTTACGCGCTCTCGATAATTTTAGCCGGGGCGCCGGCATCGCTCTTCGCTCAATGGCTGGACTACCCGACTGCCGGAGTGCCGCGCACTGCTGACGGCAAGCCGAATCTCACCGCTCCCACTCCGCGCATGGCCGATGGAAAACCGGACTTCTCGGGAATGTACGGATGGATAACCCGGGCCAATTGCGGCGCAAAGTGCAACGACACTCAGATCTCGCGCGAGTTTATCGATATCGCCGCGTCTTTAAAGGGTCCCGTGCCCTACCAGCCATGGGCGGCCGATCTGGTTAAGAAGCGCCGTGTGGAGCAGGGTCTCGATCCCAACGTGCACTGCATGCCCAGGGGAGCGCAGCGGATTTGGACGGACGACTACTACAAGCGAATCTTCATGGTCCCCGGCCGCATGATCATTCTGACGGAGCGCAACATCCAGTACCGTCAAATTTTCCTGGACGGACGGCCGCTCCCCAACGATCCGAATCCCACTTGGAACGGTTATTCGGTCGGCCACTGGGAGGGTGACACGCTGGTGGTGGAAACCAACGGTTACCGCGACGATCTGTGGCTGGATGCTATGGGCAAGCCGCTAACGGAGTCCGCGAGAACCGTCGAAAGGATTCGCCGGCCCAATTATGGCAACCTTGAAGTCGAGATCACGATCGACGATCCCAAGGCCTACACCGCGCCATGGACAGTAAAAATCGACCAGCCTCTGGTTTTTGACAGCGAACTTATCGACTACTACTGCCTGGAGAACGAGAGAGACTCCAAGCACATGCGCGAGCAGTCCCCGATCGGCACGCCGCAGTAGGCCCCGCTGTGGGGCAGGCTTTAGCCCGGCTTTAGCCTGCGGCGGGCTTCAGCCCGCCCGAGCCGTTACGTGAAGTTCGCAATCAAGCCCTAGCAATCCCTCGCGCGTTCATTGCGGATAGTAGCCGTCGCGCGTGCGAACAACCAACCCTTCGCGCAGAGTGGTCACCTTCACCCGCCGGTATTTTCCATCAATAGTCGAAGCGTCCGGTGTATATCGTATGCTGTATTGGTTGCGTAGCTCGTTTTCAATCTGCGTATAGATGCTGTCGATCGGCTGCGCTTGGGAAACTCTAAAATACGCCCCGCCAGTCTCGCGAGCCAGCCGCTCCATTATTCGCGGACCGCGGTTTTGCCTCGGTCCGATCGCGACGTTAATGCCTCTTCCCCCGCGCGGCCCGAAACGGCTGTACAAAACCGAATAAATCAGCGTGTCGGCGCGTTGAGCGTATTCGATGGCGGTTCCAATGGAGGTGTCGTCCCGAAAGTCCAGCCCGTCGGACAACAGAATAACTGCCTTGCGTCCCACCCGGTTCTTCATGAGCGTTTCCGACGCGTCCCGGATCGATTCGTACAACAGCGTTCCTACCTGGCCCCGGGGAGGAATTCGAAGCCCATCCAGCGCGGACGCAAGCTTTTCCCGGGACGAAGTGAAATCCTGCAAGATCCCCACAGCGACATCGAAGTGGACGACGGCGGCAAGGTCGCGATCTTCGCGCAGGATCTGTTGAAGGAAGCGGTTGCTGGCCGCGCGCTCCGGCCCAAACACGGGACGCATGCTCTGGCTGGTATCCACCAGGAGCGCCAGCACAAGCGGAAGGTCCGACTCTTTCGAAAAATAACGGATGTTCTGCCGCCGCCCGTCTTCTTCCAGCCGAAAGTCGTCCTTCGAAAGGTCATTTACGATTGCGCCGGTGGATTTGTCGCGTACCGTCGCGAGCAGCGTAACCACACGCACATCCGATCGGTAAGACGGAGGGTCGCTTTGCGCGTACACGCAGGATGTTAGCGCCAAGCCGGCAATCAGCGCACGCCTGGAAAGCATCAGGCGGATACAAGGCCGCGGAATTTCGGCTGATCGTAGCCGGGGAACACATCGACAATGCGCGGATTACCGAGGTGGCGGACTACCAACTCACTGAGCACATCGCGGAAATCGGTGGTGACATCCAGATCGCGCTCTTCGTAAAGCTGCTCGCGTTCCAGTCCAGGCCATTCGCCGTAGACTTTGCCGCCCTTGATGCCACCGCCGAACGCGAACATCACGTTCGCGTGGCCATGATCGGTGCCGCGCGCTCCGTTTTCCTTCGCGGTGCGGCCGAACTCGCTCATGGTCACAACGGTCACATTCGCCATCCGATCGCCCAGGTCGGTATGGAAAGCCGCCAGGGCTTGCCCGAACTGCGCCAGTAGATTCGCAAGCTGTCCTACCGCGGGCTTCGCGCCGACTTCATTAACGTGATGATCCCATCCGCGAACATCCGTGAACGCGATCTCCAGCCCGATATCGGCTTTAATCAGCCGGGCGATTTGCATCATTTCCTGCCCGAGTTTGCCTTCGGGATAGCGCGCGCCATTCGCCGGCGAGTACGGACGTTTTTGAATGGACTGCATTAGTTTCACCGCTTCGAAGGTCTCGCGGCCGGTGCCGTTTAGAACCTTGTCGTGCGTGCCCTCGTACATCTTCTCGAACGCCGCCGCGCCGGCCGCATTCCGCACTTGAAAACTATCCACGCTTGCCAACGCGATCGCGTCATTCGGCCCGCGCAGCGCCCGCGGCATCTCATCGCCGATGGCGACCGCCCTGACGCCGGAGCGCCGCGTCTCTTGTTTAAGCGCGCGGTTCAGCCAGCCATCGCTCGTCGACTTCGCGCCCGGCGTGCCGGATTCCATATAATCCTGCGCATCGAAGTGCGAGCGCGTCGGATCGGGCGAACCGGCCGCGTGAACAATCGCAAGGTGTCCGGCATCGTAGATGGGCTTCAGTGCCTGCAATGACGGATGCAAACCAAAGAAACCGTCGAGATCTATGGCCGAATCGGGCGTTCCGTCCGGGCGGGGAATCGCGAGATTCGGTCGCAGATCGTAGTACGCCGCCTCGCCATGCGGGATCACGACGTTCAGTCCGTCCATCGCGCCGCGCTGGAAAATAGCGACCAGAATCTTCTTCCGGGGACTCCGCGCGTCGTTCGCGTAGAGCGTTCGCGAAAGCCAGGACGGACTCGATCCGATACCGACCATTGCCAGGGCGGAGCTCTTCAGAAATATGCGGCGATTAGTTTCCATATCTACTTTCTTTGAAAATCGGGCGAGCCGAGAATCAACCCGATCAGGTCGGCCTTCGGCGGCGCTGGTTTTTTCTGAATAGAGTGCAGCGTCTGAGCGGAGGCATCGGCAAATAAAATCTGTTTCGCGGCCGCGGCCGGATCGTTCGAGAAACGGCTCGAATCCATCAACACGCCTTGTACATGGTTGCCGGCCAACTGAATCGCAAAATTCATTCGCGCCAGTAAAGCCGTTGAGCTGACCCACTCCGCATTGGCGCTTGAATAGCCGGTCGGCTCGATCTTGCGGTAGAGTGCCTCGCCGAGAACGCCGGTTTGATTTACCAGCCCCGCTTCGGATTCGACGCGCGCGCCGGTAGCGCGGGCCGCGCTGACGACGAGTTCTAGCGGCGTTTTGACTTTGGCGCGGTAAGCGCCTTGGGAGAAAAACTCGCGCGAGCCGAACATTGTCGCCAGAACCGCGCGGATATCGCCGCCGGTCGCCTGAAATGTTTGTGCCATGCGCGCGATCAGCGCCGGCGGCGGATCGTCCGCGACAAAACGTTCAGCCAGCTTCTTCGAAATGAACTTCGCGGTTGAAGGATGCCGGGCGAGAATATCGAGCACCGTCTCGCCATCGTCCATTCCGCCCCCGGCCGGAATCGTCACGCCGAGCACGATTTTTTCCGCCTTATCGTGTGTGCGCGCGTCGAAGCGGAACGTGCCTCCGCTATCTTGATTCGGCCGGTCGATAGTCCAGCCGGTGAAGCAGCGGGCGACTTCGATAATGTCGTGTTGTGTGTAGCCGCCATCCACCCCGAGCGTGTGCAATTCCATCAGCTCGCGCGCGTAGTTTTCGTTCAGGCCGCGCGTCGGACGCTTGGCGTTCGCTCGCCCGGTCTGCTCAGGGGCGACGCTCTGCCAGTTGTCGAGATAGAACAGCATCGCCGGGCTATGCGCGGTGGCGCCGAGCAGGTCGCGGAATTTGCCCAGTGCGTTCGGGCGAATCGCGTCGCGCTCATAAGCCGGCACTAGCCGCCGGTCCGCGCCTTTCGTCATATCGACGTTGAAATGGTTGTACCAGAAATCCACCAGAACTTCTTCCAACTGGCGGTTGCTGTAAACAGCACGGTAAATCTTATCTTGCGCGTATTGCGCGGGCTGGACCTGCGCTGAGTTGCCGGCGGGAGATGGGCGAACGTCCAGCTGCGGCCGCTGGGCGATCCTCTCGGGGTGCAATTGCAGATCGATCCACTTCTCCAGTCCCATCTTCTTCACTGCGGCGATATCACCCGGACGCGGGCCGAACGTCAGCCGGTTGAGCGCATGCAGAATAGACTGGTCCTTCGAGAGCTTCTTTTCAAATTGACTGTAATCCGCACCCGGAGTCTTGATGTTTCCGGCCGGTAGACTGGCGGCCATACAAAACAGCGCCGCGAATTTCCACATGCTTTCGCCTCTACTGTTATTAAACGCGACCAGAGAAAAAAAGTTGTGTGTCTAGTCCTACGGGTGAAGTTCTTTCACTCCGGGCGGCGTCTTCAGGATATAGGCCGAATCCGGCAGCGACGGATTCAGTTTGGGATCCGAGTAGGTCACTAGATAATAATCCTTCGACGGTTTAGTGACCTTCTCTTGAATCGGATTCGCCTGTCCATCCGGGATCCAAAGATCGATTTTCGTCACGTAGTTCTTTCGGATATCGGCCGATTTGGGAGTTAGCTCGAGGTGAGTGGTGTGAGCGGCTCCGATGGTTTCGTCGCCGGCGCGCTTTACGTCGTAGTCTTTGCGCAGCTCGGCGGTTGATACACCGAAGCCCAGAAGCATCATTCGATCCGCGGTCGTGGCCAGCTTGCCCGTATCGTAAATCTCGACCGTTTTCGCTCGGGGCGAATACACTCTCACCGTGCGGCCGCTGAAATAGATCGCATGAGGATTTGGCTCATCGAACTGCGTGAGCGCTTCCATGCCGTTCTTCGTTCGGCGCATGGCCATGGTCCCCGTCATCTGCTCGGACTCGTTTAGGACGGCTGTGTAATCGTTTCGCGTCAGCTTCGCGGTAAACGATTTGAAATCCTTCGCGGCGGCGTCCATTCGAGCGAGAACGTCGTCTAGCGAATCGGCGCGCGCCGCAATTGCGAGGACGGCAACCAAAATCGAACTGGAAAACGACCGCATTCTCAAGGCCGCGCGTAGGCCATGTAGCCGATTACGTCCTTCTCGGCGGGCACCGGCTCCACGCGAGTGATCGTTTGCCGCGCTTTGAATTGGTGGTTCACCAGAGACGTAGCTTTCTCGATGCGGCCTTCCGGCGGTACGCCCTCAAGCAATTCGGCCGCGATCCAGTACTGCCTCACTCCCGGTTCCGATGGCAGAATCACCACATTCGCCGCACGCGGCTGATCCTGGAAAATGTCGCGGGGCGTGAGGAAAATAAACGCTAATATAAGCCCGACCATGACGTCGTACTGCCAGCTTCCGCGCGAAAAGTCCCAGAAGAGGAAGCGACCCAGGGTCCTCACCCCTTCAGTTTAACAGTCAGTAGGCCAATTAACAGATCGCGAAAGGTGGAGCAGGTTGCCAACCTGCGGCGGGTTGCTAACCGGGTTGCTAACCCGCCTAGCCGCTAGTTGTATAGGTAGCCCGGCGCGTTAGCAATCGCGCGCCGGACAGCATGCCGGATAGCATCCGGCCCCACAAACGGCGTCCATGCTCGTTAATGCGCCCCAGGCGCATGTTTCCGTCGAAGACCCAAAACACCGCGGACCAGACACCCCGCGCCACTAAACATGCCGGCCCACCAATGCGAGAAACTCATCCCGCGTAGCCTTACTCGCGCGAAAAGCGCCGAGCATCGTGCTCGTGATCGTCCCCGAGTGCTGCTTCTCGACCCCGCGCATCATCATGCAGAAATGGCGAGCTTCAGCCATAACGCCAACGCCGCGGGGGGAAATAGCCGATTCTACGGCCTCCGCCACCTGCTGAGTCAGGCGCTCCTGCAACTGCATTCGCCGCGCATACATATTTACGATGCGGGGGATTTTGCTCAACCCGATGACCTTGTCCTTGGGCAAATAAGCGACGTGAATCTTTCCGAAAAACGGCAGCAGGTGATGTTCGCACATGCTGAAGAATTCGATGTCCTTCACGATCACCATCTCATCGCACTTCACCGAAAATATCGCGCCGTTGACGATCTGCTCCAGGCTCTCTTCATAGCCGCGCGTCAGGAACTGCATGGCTTTTTCCCAGCGTTCCGGCGTGTGCCGGAGTCCTTCGCGCTGCGGATCCTCGCCTAACATGCGCAAAACGTCCCGGATATGCGAGGCTACAGACGGCCCCTGCGGCTGCAATACCTTGACTACCGCGTCATTCTTCAATTCCTGCCGACCTCCAGGTCAAACGCATTCCGATCGGTTTCCGAGATGCGCAAATGCGCCAGGCGCGCCGGCAGGTCCCAACCATCGAGCAGAAGATCGCGCACCAGGGACGCTAAATTCTCAGTGGTCGGGACCACGTGCGCAAACTCGGGCAGATCCTGATTCAGATTACGGTACTCCACGCGCGCAAGCGCATGCCGCCGCACCAGGCCGTCCAGAGCCGCTCGATCTACTAGCCGGCCGTCCGCGTTTACCGGGCCTTCCACAGTAACGTCGAGGATGTAATCGTGGCCGTGGCCGAAGGGATTGGCGCACTTGCCGTAAAGCCGGCGATTTTCTTCTTCGCTCAGCGCCGGCGTATGCAGCCGGTGCGACGCCGCGAACCGGTAACGGCGGGTAAGCCGCATGCTATTCGTCTCCTATGTCGACGTACAGATCCGCTGTCTCATACAGCCGCACATTGCGGAGCTTTGCGGTTTTGCCCCGAAGCCGCGGTTCCAGCCGCCTGCGGATCTCAACAGCGATGTTTTCCGTCGTCGGAATCACGCGATCGAATGGAGGCACTTCACGATTCAGAAACCGGTGATCCATCGGCTCCACCACCTCTTGATTCAGGATCTGCTTCAGCTCTCGCAAATCGAAGACCATGCCCGT
This sequence comes from Bryobacterales bacterium, assembly GCA_019261985.1. GTDB lineage: Bacteria > Acidobacteriota > Terriglobia > Bryobacterales > Bryobacteraceae > Palsa-187. Next base: position 19,963 of record JAFAQY010000134.1, read on the forward strand.
GACCGGGTCCGGCTCGCCCTCCACCGTCACTTCGAGCACGTAATTGTGCCCGTGTCCATTAGGATTCGCATCGGGCCCGTAGACTTTGCGGTTCTCCTCCAAACTCCAGGCAGGATTAGCGCAGACATGCGAGGCGGAGAATTCCGCCTTTCGGGTAATGAACATGGACGGCTATTAGATGAGATCGTGCGCGTTCGCGATTCTCCGATTCAATGATATCGCGCGCCAATAGCGTGGAATTGGGCTCAAGTCCGCTTTGCGGGCTCGTGCTCTTGGCTGAAAAGAATTACGCCGGTGCGGGTTTACTGCTTCTTCTTAGCTGCCGCCGTCCCTTTCTTTGCGGCGGGAGCAGCGTTCTTGCCGGTCCAACCGGTGAGCTGGTCCTTCTCGACATCGAACGTGATCGAGAAGGGCTCTTTCGTGAAGCTCTTTGCCGTGCCCTCGAATTCCAGCTCTTCGCCCGGCTCCATCTTGCCCGGCAGAGCAGTCTCAAACATCAGCTTGGCATCCGGCACGCCCGCTTTTTCAATAGCCAGATTGACCTCTTTCGGACGCGCCGCGGGGGTCATTGACACAATTTTGCCCTTGAACTTCGAGACGCCATTGGCGCCGCCAGGCAGCAGGGTGCCTTTTACGTTCATTTCAAAGAACGCATCGCCATCCGGCTTGGTCAGATTCTCTCTGAGCGTCTTCACCCACAAGGTCAACATGGGGTTCTTGGCGGCCTCTTCGGCTTCCTTCGCCGCCTGCTCCTGGGCGATATCGGCCGTGCTCTTGATCTTGAAATCGGCGGGCGGGAAGGCATCGTTCTTAGCCAGCGCCAGCAACTGATCCAAGCCCTCGTTAGACCCGTGGTACTGCGGATAAACCTTCTGAAGATACGCCTTTACCTGCGTGCGGTCCTGTGCGGAAAGAGCGTTCGGGCCGTCATAGGCAGCCGCGCGAGCGTAATCGTAAAGCGCCAGCGGCTGTTCTTCGGGCTTTTGTTTCGCCTGCGCCAGGATCGTGCCCGCCAAGTCATAAGAAACCGCGCCTTCGGTCGGATCCATTTTGAGCAGCTTAGTCAAATCGGCTTCCGCGCGAGCGTTGTCTTTCGACTGGTCCTTGCGCTGGTCGATCACCCACTTCAACGTTGCGACGGCGTAGGGTTTCGATTGCGTCTTCGCTTTCGCCCAATCGTCGTCCTTGACGCCCTCCGGTTTATTAGTCGGCGCGTAGACGGCATCGATATTGTTAAAGAGGTACGTCGCAGTCTTCTCGGCTAAATCCAGGTCGGCCGGCGCGGGCGGCTTCAGCGCCTGCACCGCCGCGAGAATCGCGGACAGCGCGTGGAAGTTGTTGGGTTTGTCTTTAAGGATGTCTTGAGCGGTATCGATCACCTGCCGCTGTTGATTCAGTTGCTGGTAGGTGGTCAGGATCATGTCCTTCCGCCCCTCGGCGAAATCGCTGCTGGGATATTGCTGCTTCCATTTATCGAGCTTCTCCAGCCGGGAGGTCGGGTTCTGATCCTTCACCGCCGAATCGTACAGATCGAACTCGGCGCGATCTTTCCACTCAGGTTTTTTATCCTGAGCGGCGAGAACGAACGTCAGCGCGAATGCTGCGAGCGCTGTAAAGGTGACAGCAAAGCTTTTTTTTGTGAACACCGCGAACCTCCGTGCAGGATGGAATCGGTTAACCATAGTTATTGTGACTGCCTTATCTCTGCGGAGTATACCCGAAGCACCCTGCCAGTGGCAAGGGGCCATCCGTTATACGTAGATGCCGGAAACGGAGGACTTGTTCCAGTCCTCACGGCACGACGGAGCCTGCCGCGGCGGGGTTGGGCGGCTTCGCGAAAAATTCGCGAGCCGCGGCGACCCTTTGCCGCCTTCCAGCGAACACGGGGCTGGTTCCGCAGATCCTATTTTATCGTGAGCGGAACAGGCATGCTGCATGCGGTCGACGATGCTCCCATGGGCGTTGCACAAACGTACACGGCGGTCGTCATCGGCGGCAGATCCGATGGAATCGCCATGTCCACCTGTTGGATGCCGGGCAAGCCCGGAGCGGGGCCGGCGTAGTAGGGCAGCTCGATATCGCGATCATGGATGCGGCCGGTGATGGTTCCCGCGCCTGAGAATCCGGTGGCGAAGACCTGGATGATGCTGCCCGCGGTGGCCCCATGAGAGGCGTCGTTGGGCGTGTAATCCTGGTTCAGCACCCCGCCGGAAAAAATCGCCGGACCGAAAGCAGCCACATTTACTGTGCTCGGCTGGCTGGCATTGCCGTCCACCGTCACTACAAGCTGAGAGGTCGCTCTTGAACCCAACGCGGGCGGCGCCAGCAGATTTATTTGTGTGGCGTCGGAATAAGAGATCGCGGCCGGAAGGCCGTCGAATGTGGCCGTGACATTCTTCCCGGCAAAATTCGTCCCCTTAAGCGTACTGAGGGATCCAGGCACAACGGCCGCGGCTACTAAGCTCGCCGCATTCAGTACCTGGCTGATCGCCGGCACGGGGGCCGTAACGTTAAGGGTGACGGTTACCGTTTTTGTCCCTACGTAAGGTCCGGCATCGATCGTGAGCGCCGATGTGTACGTTCCCGGCGCAAGATTTCCAGGGGTCACATACACGTACACCGGACTAGTGCCGCTGCCCTGCGTGGCGCTGAGACTAAGCCAGCTTGACGCCGCAGTGGTGATCTGCCACGGCATGCTGGTGATCCCCCCCGTCTGCAGGATGGAAAAATAATTCTGCTGCATCTTGCCGTTTGCCGCCGCCGTGAACTGTAGAGTCGTTGGAGTAACGATCAGGCTCGGAAGAGCGGTGGCGCAATCGCCAACGATCGTGCAATCGGGCTGCGGCGCGAGTGCGGCAAAACGCGGGATGGGCTCGGTTGGCGAGGCGTTTATCACCGTCGACTGAGGAGCAAGCAACAGCGCTGAAGACGTTTGCGATGCGCTTCGGTTTCCGTTCGGGGCCAGGCCCAGGAACGCCGGGAATTGCGCGAACTCGATGGCGTTCGGATTCGCATCCACTACTTCGTACACCACGTACGCCGAGCCATTCACCACCGGCGCCTGAGAAACCGTGTTGAACGCCACATTTCCGGAGCCGGTCGCGCCCGGCTGATACACCGGCGATCCGCCCGCCCCGTTTGCGTTCGCGCCCGCAACTCGCGCAAGTAGCAACGAGCCGGACGGGGACGGCGCATACACTCCTCCCGAAGCGGGGAATTCGAAGTCGCCGCCCGCGGTGGGTTGAATGGCGTCCGAGCCGGCGATCACGTCAGGCACGAAGATCTGAGCGTCCGAAGGAAACCCTGAATAGGTCACGATCACCCGCGTGCCGGAGTCTGCGTTAAAGTTTACGTCCGAAGCTTTCGGGGCAAACGCGTCCGCATATCCTTCGGTGAAGCGGGTGGTCGCGAAAGCCGTGTTGGCCTGGATCAGGTGAGCGAAGTCGATTGTGGCCGGAAGCGGCGACCCGTTTTGAGCGCAGATGAGCGTCGACACAAATGAAACGTATAGCCCCAACTGCGGCCGCCCCACCACGACTTGGCTCATAGTCAACGCGAGCCCCGCTCCATTCACCGATATCGAGGCAATGATCGGATTATTGATAGGCAGGCCGTTCGCGTTCACACGAATATTCGCGATATTCAATGCAACCGTGCCCTGCGCTGAAAGCGGAATGCCGACGCCATTAAATACGAGAGTGTTTGGGTTCAGCAGAAGGGGCTGAGATACGACCGCCTGCGGCCCGGAGCCGCTATCCACCGTGAAAACGAGGCCGGTGAGCAGATTGCCGGTGGAAATACGGTTCGAGACATTCGTGTTCACCGAAACCGCGATATTCGCGCTAAACACGGCGCTGGGCGTGCCGTTGCAGGTGATGTTGATATCGCCGACTCGTTCGGCTAAACCCTCTTTATGAACCACCGGTGGCACCGCGCTGGTTATGCACGTGGCTGACTGGGCGAAAAGACTTCCAGCGGATGCAAAAATCGACAAAAATAAAAGGTTGCGAGACACGGAAAGCATGACTTCCTACGAAAATGGAAGGGCGCGGGTGCAACGATAATACCACAGCGCCTGAGAATTTTCCGCGCCGGAAGCACTAATTCTAGGTGGCGAGAATCTTCACAGCCATGATTGTCGCTGCCGCGCTTGCGGCTGCCCAGCCCAAAGCGCCGGTTAAGCCCAAAGCCCCGCCATCGCAAGGCGCCACAGCGCAGCAGGATAAAGAGATTGAGGCCGCGATCAAGGCCAAGCTGGCGAAATCCAAGATCCGCAAGGACGGTTTCACCGTGCGCGTGCAGGGAGGCATCGCTTACTGGGAAGGCACGACCAATGTCGTCCAGCATAAAGGCTCCGCCACCCGCATGGCCAAGACCGCGGGCGCAAAGGCCGTGATCAACCACATAAAAGTAAGCGACGCCGCAAAACAACAAGCGGCCTCCAATCTGGAACAAGGCCGCCGGCGCGCTCAGGTCAAAAGAAGCGAGCCGCGGACGCAGCAGTAGGTTTTAAGGAGAGCTGTTATCAGCGCTTTTAGCGATAAGGCAGATCACCAGTCTATCTAGTGAGTACGCCCGGCCGAGCCGCGACCGTAGTTAGTACGCCAGGCCGAGCCGCGACCGCAAGGGAGCGGTGTTTGAGGTCCACCGGGTGCGGATGGTTCGCGGCTGACCTGCGTGGGCTGCGTATGAAGTCTGTCGGAAAGCCGGATGCGGGAAATCGGCACGTCCGGTTTCATGAGAAGGGAGGGGAAACGGGCCTCGGTTCCGCGCCTCTCCTCGACTCTATCCGCTCGAAACTTGCCCCTTGACTTTGAAGCTGGATCCTGTCTAAATAGTTTGACTGCAAAACAAACTGCGCGTTGGCATGCAGTCTCTTTGGGGGGTCAGATGAAAATATCTAACATTTTGTTGAAATTCGCGGTCGCGTTCACATCGATCGCGCTTGCATACAATAGCGCCCAGGCGCAGGTGCTATACGGATCGCTTACAGGAAATGTGATGGATCCCAGTTCCGCGGCGATTCCGAATGCCAAGGTGGAAGCCACCAATACGGACACTGGCGCGACCCGCGCCGCCGTCACCGACTCGGCCGGGCTTTTTCTCTTTTCCAATCTTCAACCCGGTACTTACAAACTCACCGTGGCGGCCACTGGTTTTCAAACCACCACGGAAGAGAATATTGGCGTGGAGGCCAATCAGGTCCGGCGAGCCGATTTTCAAGTGCAGCTCGCGCAGGCGACGCAAACGGTGGAAGTCAACGCCGCCGCTGTCGCCTTACAAACCGATCGCGCTGACGTCAATACCACCCTGGAACGAGCGCAAATCGCGAATCTGCCGATTACCTCATCCGCGGGACGAAACTTCCAGGCCCTTTATAAGCTGGTTCCGGGATTCAGCCTTGTCACGGAGTCCAACAGCTCGGATGGCGGAAATCCACAGCGGTCCATGGCCGGGTTCGTGAACGGAACCTCCCGTCAAAACAGCCTTACGCGAATTGACGGTACTTCAAACACGTATATGTGGCTGCCGTCGAATACCGCCTATGTGCCGCCTGCGGAGTCGATTGAATCTGTGAATATCGTCACGAATGCATTCGATGCCGAGCAAGGCAACGCCATGGGCGCGGCTGTGAACGTTGTGACGAAGTCGGGAACGAACGATTTTCATGGAGGCGCGTTCGAATACCACACCGACAACGCGCTGAAGGCCTTGAACCGCTTCAATCCGGCTGGATTCCGAAAGCCGAAATACATCATGAACCAATACGGCGGAAGCGTCGGCGGCCCGATCAAGAAAAATAAGCTGTTCTTCTTTGCGGATTGGGAGGCGACCAAGCGCCGCACGCTCGCAAGCAAAACCGCGACCGTGCCCAATCCCGCCGGAATCTTCGATGCAGCCGGCAATGCCGACCTTTCCGCGGCGATACCGGCCGGAACTAACTGTAATGCGGCGCCGGTCGCCGGCTGTATTTTCGATCCGAATACCGGCAATGCCGATGGGTCGGGCCGCCAAGCCTTTCCAGGCAACATCATCCCGGCTAGCCGCATCGATCCAGTTGCCAAAATCATGCTGAGCCGCATTAACCCGGCGGGCTTTCTGAATAAAGACGGTGTAAACGCCAATAACAACTACAATTCCACCGGCTCGGCCAAAATGGATCGCAATACCGTAGACACCAAGGTTAATTACAACCCGAACCAGCGGATGACGGTGTTCGGCCGGTACAGCATTTCCCCCACTACATTCTTCGATCCGCCGTTATTGGGCCAGGCCATGGGCGGCGCTACGGGCGGAGGCCAGGTGGGCACGGCGCCTTCGCGTATCCAGAATATCGGCCTCGGCAGCAACTTCGTCATCACTCCGAATTGGGTTGCGGATGTTAACGGCGGATATACGCGCCAGCGGCTGGGAGCGACGTATGCGCCTGATCTCGATTTGGGTAATTACGGGCTTACCGGACTTCATATTCCGGGCACCAATGGCGATACCTACTTAGCCCAGGGCACGCCGGGTTTCAACTTCACGCAGACCGGAGCCGTGGTGGGCACCTGGAACGGAATCGGAAATGTCGATACGGGCAACCCATTTCTTTTTCGCGATAACCAGTACGTGGCGAACGCGAATATGAGCTGGACCAAAGGCCGCCACAACGTCCGTTATGGAATCGGTTTCACGGATAACGGCCTGAATCATTTTCAGCCGCAGGGCGGGACCTTCCAGAGTCCACGCGGCGCGTTTCGCTTCACCGGTAACGTTACGGCGCTGCTGGGAGGGCCGGCCGGGGCCAAGGCGAACTCCCTCGCGGATTTCCTGTTGGGTCTTCCGAACGAAGTCGGCAAGGCGGTTCAGAATTCGAACCCGAATTCGCTGCGCTGGAGGACTTGGTCGTGGTATGTGCGGGACAGCTGGCAGGTGACCTCGAAACTAACTGTGAATTATGGTCTGCGCTGGGAATTTTATCCAATGGCGACCACCGACCACGGTGGAGTGAAGCTCTTCGATCCCTCTACAGGCAACGTGCTTATTGGGGGAAACGGTAATGTCCCTCTCGACGATGGCGTGAACGTGGGCCACGGAATGTGGCTTCCTCGAATCGGTCTGGCGTACCGGCTGGACGAGAAGACCGTAATCCGCACCGGCTATGGCATCAGCTCGGACAGCAACAACTGGCGCTTTTTCCGCAATAACTATCCCGCCACGACCAATTCGGACACGTTGGGCGCGACGAACTTTCAGCCTGCCGCGAGTCTGACGGGCGAAACGCTCAATCCGTATCCGGGGCTGCCCGCGGGAATTCCGTTGGTATCGATTCCCGACATCAGCTCAGGCTCGATCCCTACTCCTAACGGCGTACAGCCCGGCAACACCGTGCCCTTTAATTTCCGCCGCGGCTACATCCATTCATACAACCTTGTGGTGCAGCGGGAAATCGGCAAAGCCGTCGCCGAAGTTGGCTATGTAGGCAACCGTGGCGTCCGCTTGTTGACGAATGAAAATATCAATTACGCGCCCGTTAACGGCGGTAATGCCGGTCGCGTGTTGTTTCCCGTCGCTAACAAAAATTGGGGCGACGTGAACAGCCTTGTCCCCGATGGGCCAAGCTGGTACAACTCGCTCCAAACCAAGCTCTCATGGAGGTGGCGCGGGAACACCGCATTCGGCGTCGTATATACCTTCTCCCGCGCTATCAACTGGACCGATAACGAAGAAGAGGCGACCGTCTTCGGCGGCCAGGGCGGCTATCTGTTCTGGACCTCCCCGAATCTGCGCAATCGCAACAAGGCTCTGGCGAGTTATGATCGAACCCATAACTTCTCCACCTATGGCAGTTACGATTTGCCTTTCGGCAAGACTCAACGGTGGGCGAAAAGCGGAGTGGCGAATGCAATCCTGGGAGGATGGCAGACGAACTGGGTGCTCAGTTATCTGAGCGGCAGTCCCTTTTCGATTATCGGCGGAGGAGCTCAGGTGAATTCGCCCGGCAACGTGCAGACGGCCGATCAAGTTGGTCCGCTGAACATCCTTGGCGGTATCGGCCCGGCGCCGGTGACCGGAGCAAATCCAGTTTGCCAGCCGGCGGACCTTTCGTGTCATTACTTCGACCCATCCGCGTTCGCGCCGGTCCCCGGTGATCAGATCCGTTTCGGCAATACCGGGCGTAATATCGTGCGCGGGCCCGGTCTGTTCAACCTGGATGCCAGCGTCTTCCGTAATTTCAAAATGACGGAGCGCGTAAATCTACAAATCCGGGCAGAAATGTTCGGCGTAACCAACACTCCGCACTACAACAACCCGGGGACCGACCCGACGAATCCGGCCCAGTTCGGCGTGATCACGCAAACGCTGAATACGGCGGGACGAGGCACGGGAACCGGCGGCGAGCGGCAGACGTGGTTCTCTGCCCGGGTATCGTTTTAATTCCGCGGAGGCGGCTTTAGCCTGTCGTCGGAGGAGCAGGCTAAAGCCGGGGCCTTCGCGCGCCATCATACGAATATGGATGTGCGCGTCGATGGTAGACATCAAGCAGGTGCTCCCCGTCGCCAACGAAAAGGCGGCCGAGATTCTCGCCGACTCGCCCGGTGCCGGCATCCATTTTTGTGCTTTCCGCCGCGACACTGTTCACGAAGAACCTCGTGCGGCGTCCTGCCCCACATTACTTACGGCCCGTGTGGGGCAGGTTGCCAAACCTGCGGCGGGTTGCCAAACCCGCCTGCCGGCCTTGTTACCAACACCACACAGCGGGATTGGCAATCGCGCGCACAGCTCCACGATGCACGCGGGTTTCGTGGGCCTCTCCCTCAGTTTCCCCCTAACCGCCATCCTTAGCCTGCTGGCGCCAGGGCGCGCGAAAGGCACACATCCGCCTTCCACTCAGACGGCGGCAGCGGCAGCCCCATTGTCCCTACCTCTGTACGCGTCGGCATATTCGAGATGAACTGAAGCGATATTGTATGTAGGAGCGCATAAAAATGGGCCATCAGGATCGGCGTACGCCTTTGAGCGAGGACTACCTGCGGACGCACACGATAGGAGAATTGAAACCATTGTCCGCCCCAATTCTCCTTGTTGCGTATGATCCAACATGGCCCGATCGGTTCCAGCATGAGGCTGAGAGAATCCGAAAGGCTCTTGGGGAGCAGGTATTGCGAATCGAACACGTGGGATCCACGTCAGTCCCGGGCCTAGCGGCCAAGCCGGTGATTGACATCCTTCTCGTCGTGGCCGACTCCGCCAACGAAACGGAGTACGTCGCGGCGTTAGAGGGAATCGGCCATAAGCTCCGGGTCCGCGAGCCAGGTTGGTATGAGCATCGGATGTTCAAAGGTCCCGAGAATGATGTCAATCTTCATGTCTTCTCGGTGGGCTGCCCCGAAATCGCACGGATGCTGGCGTTCCGACGAGCGTTACGGACAAACGAAGCCGATCGCGAATTATATGCCCGATCCAAGCGAGCGTTAGCGCAGCAGGAATGGAAGTACACCCAAAATTACGCTGACGCGAAAGCTCCCGTTATCGAAGAAATCATGTCGAGGGCCCGCGCGCGCGGGGACATTGTGGGCGAGTGACGCGCCACTCGTACGCACGCTCGGCCGGCGCCTCGGTTTCCGACCTTGGTGTGAGCACCAGCACCGCTTGCCACCCGGCGCCACATCCCAATTTCCCAGTTGCAGGCCGCCGAGGTTCTGCGTCCATATTTGCGGATTCTCCCACTCAAACTTGTTCCCGTTCATTTTATACTTCGCCACCATGATCTGATCGCCCGAATTGGTAGAACAGCTCGTTACTCTTTCGCGCTCCTGCAGCAGGCGTTTCGCATCCCCGATATCTCGCAGTTTCGCCAGTTCGAAATCCAGCAGTTTTACGATTCCCCCGGGTGTGACGTTCTCCAGAGCATCCGCAATCTGCAAGCGCGATCTTCCACGCATCCTCGAAGGGCTTCGGGCCTTTCGGCGATTCGCCCTCGACAAACTCCATCACGAGCGCGCGGTCCTCGACGCCATAGCATATGCGCGATGTCGGGATGATTGAGCAAACCAGCACTTCGACCTCGCGCTGGAACGGAGCCATGCGGCCCGGATCGCGCGCGAAGGTGTCGGGGAGAACCTGAATCGCCACGTCCCGTTTCAGCTTGGTATCGCGGGCGCGATACACTTCGCCCATGCCGCCCGCGCCAATAGGCGAGAGGATCTCGTATCGGCCGAGTTTGTCGCCTGCAGGAAGACACCCGCTGCAGTCCCCTCCTCCGCAACTCACCAACACCCGCATCTTCATACATATCCGCATTCAATCCACCACCCCGCCTCTCCGCTACCAAAAAATTCAGACGCCATCTGCATCCGCCGGCCGCGCAGATGCCAAGAATCGCGCCGCTGACTGAGTTGCGTCGACGGCCACGGCATGTAAACTGGCTCGTGCGACTGGGAACGGGCGGTTCCGCGTTAATCCTGCCGCCTTGTTCGCGATGTGCCGCCATGTATGAGCCAGACGCAGGTACCGGTGGGACAACCCATGGCAGGCGGCTCGCGCGGATGACGAAAAGCGGCTTGCGTCCAGCCTGGTTCCTATCGCTCGTCGGCCTTTTCAAAGGCAGCCCCTTCTATCGCTCTGGCTTCGCCTTCAGAACAACATCGGCTTGCGCGCCAAAATACACGACCTCATCCGCCATTTGGCCGAGCGTCAGAGTGCTTCCCTGGAACACGCTCACGCAGGGGCCGCTGGCCCGCACTGGCGCCGATTGGATCTTCCCCTTCGCCTGCTTAGGAACAACTCCTGCTCCGCGGCAGCGCACCAAGCCGCGGCCGAGGAACTCCTCGGCTGAGAAATCCCGGAAAGGCGATTGTTGTAGGGATATCAGCACCGGACGCACCGGCGTCTTTAGGGCGTCGTCGAACTTGCCATAGTCGGCCTCGGCGCTCCCGGGTGGCAAAGGGCGCGCCGGACCGCCCACTGGAATCACCGCGACGGTTCGCCCCGGATAATCCATTTCCAGCATCCTCACGATGCCGAATTCGTCGGCCGGACTAGGAGGGTAGGTGCGCCAAAAGTGCGCGTGGCCATAAATCACCAGGGCTTTTGCCGTGCTTCTGTAGCACCTGCTGCTTCAGAAAGGTGACAGCGGTCGTCTCCCCATTACGGCCAGGCTCGCCCTCGGCCCCGAAGACGCGAACCCGCGCGTCGGCGGGCAGCCTCGAATTCACGTCGCGGACCGCCGCGAAAAACGCGGGGTAAATGGAAGAGCCGCCGCCACCCACTTGTGTAGTCTTCCAGACCTGCTCCAGTTCCGCTCTGGGCACATCCTCGCCGCGAATGTAACGATCCAACATCGCCTGATGTGAGGCGCTGCCGAACTCGACCACGATGGAGCGGACCTTCTTCGCGAAGTCCGCATGTCGGACCAGAGCGATCCGCACATCGGAATCCGGTTTCCACTCGTGCTGCTCGCCTAACGCGACAATGTCGGCTTGATCGAACATGGAGACCAGCGCCGCCGCGATCGCCTCCACGCCGGCAGCTTCGTCAGGCAGGCGGAGATTCCGTGGTTGGCCAAGAAGAGCGGTGGCAAACAGCAGTGGGGCTAGCCAGGATTTTATGGGTCCCTCTTTCGCATATTTATTTATAGGCAACGATCTTTGACGGTGGGTTAGCACCCCAGCGAGCTCGCGGATTAGTTTTCCGAGGGCTTCTCTATGTGATCGATAACCAGCGTTTCCACCGGTCCTCTTCCCGCCTCGAGTCTGAGGCCGAGTTCTTCCTGCAGTGCGACGAATATCGAGGGAGGGTCTGTTGGGTCAGAGGCGGGACGCGGGTCAGAAGCGGGAGGCGGACCAATCAGCCGGACATAATCGGCCGCCAGCGTCGTTCCCTCTCGCGCGAACTTGATGCGAATATCGAACCGTCCGGTGATTCCGGTCTTGTCGATCACTGGACGGCCCACTACCGTGCCGAGCGTCTTGGAAAATTCGTCGAGAGTCGCGCCTAGAGCTTCCACCGAGGAAGATATGAGGCTGATGATATTCGCGCAATATCGTGTGCCCGGCTCACGGGGCGGTGGCGGGACGGCCCAAGGCGTGCAGCTTCCTTCCCCGAACGGGTGTAGCTTTGGCCCACCGCGGGCGACGGTTAGGAAATAGACAGGGCCGTCCCTCGTTTCACGATGGATCTTCAGATGAAAACGATCTTCCAGGAGCCTCTGCAGCATCGGGCCCAGCATCATCGGAACGCTCGGATTTCCTTCCGCCGTTGCTTTGATCTCATAGGCGGCGGAACGGAGCCAGGACGGACCTCCCGTGATCGGAGCCCGTTCGCTATTGCGATTGAGACGGCCGTCAGCGTACGTGGTATAGGCATTCCCAATGAGATTGAGCAACCCATGGCAATCCTCGACAAGCCTTCCAGGTGATGACTTGGGGGAAGGTCCATTGTTAGCCTCCTTACAGGGCTTGATCGAGGCAACTTCGAATCTCGGCGTGTCCGCGGGAGGGCTTTGAGCGCGGATCACAGGCGCGGTCATCACGCCGATCAGGATAGGCGTCGCCAGCGCCGCCAGGCCAGCTAGTGCGAGAGCCGCCTTTCGCGCGCCGCTCAGCTCCGCGGCGATGGTTCCTGCGAGGATCGAGCGGAGGCGCCTTTTCACATCGGCGCCCGTCACTCCGGACACGCATGGCAGCGGCGATTCCGTGTAAAAGCGGCAGACCTTCAAAATCCCCTCTACATACTCGGAGGGCTCGCAGCCGGTTCGCAGGACTTCTTCATCACAGGCAAGCTCGCGTTCCTCGAGCAAGCGAGATCCTACCCACCACACCAGCGGATGAAACCAGAAGATTGCTTCCACCGCCATATGTACGGCTGCGAAGAGATTGTCTCGGCGGCGCGCGTGGCAAAGTTCATGCGTGAGGATGGCGCCAAGCTGTCGAGGGTTCAGGTGCTCCAAGAGTTGCGCCGGCAGAACTAAAACCGGGCTCAAGAAACCAACGACACCCGGTTCCTCCGCGCCGGGCGTGATGACGGCCCGTACGGGAATCAGGAGTTCGACGGGCGTGCCGGCGCGGAGAGCTGCTCGAACCTTCAACCAACCGCGGCATCGCGCCAGTGTGATTGCAAGAACGCCGAGTGCCCACACAATGGAAATTGCGATCGGCATCCAATGCATCGGGTTGTGTGCCTGAACAGCCGGACGGGGAGCCGGCGAAAACGGCTCCGCGATTTGTGCGAGCGTCGCCGGGAAAATAGGATCGGCAGCTGCCGCCGAGTGTGCAGTTGGCAGCGGGACCTGGTTGCCGAAGCTCACAAGTAACGCGAACGGGATCAGAAATTTTAGCGACGCGCTGAGCCAAACCCAATAACGTATCTTTGGCGAATGGCGGCGAAGCGCGAATGCCAGCAAGGCCGCGAGGAATACGAACCAGGACGACTGCCACAGATGGTTCACGATGAACGCAGTGCTCATTTCGATTTCCTCGTCCTTGCTTTCCGCTGCTTGGCGGCTTCCTCGGCGGCCTTCTCCATTTCACGAATGTCCTCAAGCGTCAGCTTTCCGGACTCGATGAGCTGCGCCATCATCGGCTGCGCCCGTCCGCCAAAAAAACTGAGGATCTCGTCGAGCAGGCTCTCGCGAGCCGCGCTCTTAGCGATTAACGGTTCAAAAATGTCCGCGTTTCCGGCCTTCCGAACTCGCCGCACGGCTTTCTTCGCTTCCATTCGGTATATGGTGTTCGTGATGGTCGTGTACGCTGGGCGGGGCTCCGGAAACGCCTGCTGAATCTCTCGCATGGAGGCGCTGCCTTTTGCCCACAAGGCTTCGAGAATCCGAAGTTCCAATTTCGCAAGCTTAGGTGGCTTCATGTGCCCCCTTGGGAATCTTACTATCAGATAGTAAGATCGTCAACCGAAAAATGAGGAGGAACTTGTGCAACGCGTGCAGTCCCCGCCTCCGCAACTCACCAACACCCGCATTTTCATACACATCCTCATTCAATCCACGGCCCGGCCACTCTCTCGCCGAACAAAAATTTCATATGACGCCATCACCATCCGCCAGCCGCGCGGCCACAAACCGCCAAAACGCAGCTCGTTCCACCGGCCCGGTCACGCCCGAAGGCAAGCGACGAGCCTCCCTCAACGCCCTTCGCCACGGGCTCACCGGCCTGACCGTCGTGTTGCCGGAAGAAGATCTCGCCGCGTATCGAAAACACTGCGCCCAATTCCACGCCGAGCTAAATCCGAAAGGTCTCCTGGAAACCAAAGCCGTCCAGACCATGGCCGATACCTACTGGCGCCTCGACCGCATCCGCGCCATGGAGAACAATCTTTTCTCGCTCGGCTTTCACGATCTCTCCAGCGAGATCGCCTCGGAAGATCCCACCATCCATTGCGCCCTCGCCCAAGCCAAATCTCTCGAGACCCGCGGCGACCTGCTCACCAAGCTCAGTCTCTACGAGCAGCGCCTCAACCGTACCCTGGAGAAAGCGAAAACCGAGCTGAAACAGCTCCAACAAGAGCGCGCCGAGGCCCGCGACAAGGCCCTCGAATCCGCCGCCGAAATCCGTAACCTTAAGGAAGCACTGGAAGAGCCATGGGATCCCAAGCGCGCTGGCTTCGAATTTTCGAATCGCGAGCTCACCGATTGGATGGACCGCCGCGAGCTCATCAAACAGGCTCGCACCTTCGAATATCGCGGCCTTCTCCCCAAAACCAACAATGAAATCGAGGAAGGCGAGCCGTCCGAATCAGAGCCGGCCGTCCCGATAGAATAGCCCTCGCCGTTCTGATCATTGCACGGTGGGGCAGGTTGCCAACCTGCGCGCGATTGCCAATCGCGCTGGTCGCCGAAGGTAGAGACGAGGAAGTGTAAACCAACCGCCGGAATTTAGCATACAGTGGGGCAGGCGGGCTTCAGCCCGCCTCCAATTAAGCACCAGGAAGGTGATCCCATGAAGACAATTCGACTCTGCGCCCTTTTGCTAGCAGCACTTCCGCTAGCACCTCAAAACCAAACCCCACTCCCGCGAGACATCCATCCGGTGACGCTCTCGCGCCTCCCCCCGGTCACCGCGGCAGACCTGGACGAAGACGGAAAACGCCTTCTAGCGGCAAGGACCGATTTCACGCCGGCGCCGGGCCCCACTCACATCACGGTCTATAGCCCGAGGGACCTCGATCTAGGCATCCCGTCAGGCGAGAAAAGCCCGGTCGGCCCCCGCTACTTTCAGCTCGCGGTGCTGATCATCGCAAGGGAGATCGATCAACAATACGAATGGTCCTCGCACGAGCTGGCAGGCCGGCGGCAAGGCCTCGAGCAAACCGTGATTGACGTCGTCAAATACAACAGAGATGTCGCGGGCCTTTCCGACAAAGACGCCACGCTCATCACCTTCGGGCGCACGCTTTTTCGCGAACACCACGTCAGCAGCGAACTTTGGGAAAAGATGGTGGGCCACTTCGGGCGTCAGCGTACAGTGCAGCTCATGATGATCATGGGCGATTATTTCCGGGTGGGCTTCATGTTGAACGCCGTCGATCAGCACCTTCCGCCAAGCCGCGAAGCGCTTCTGCCTGCATTGAAAAGATAGTGGGGCAGGATGCCATCCTGCGCGCGATTGCCAATCGCGCTAGGCGGGCGTAACGAGAAGGTCGGCAGTCGGGCTGTCCCACTTTTGAAGAGATAATGCTAGCAGTAACCAACGACGGAGGACCCAAGGTGACCGCGCTTCGCATAGCAATCTTCGTGTCCTCGATAAGCGTACCGGCCAGCGCCCAATGGCTGAATCATCCGACGCCGGGCATCCCGAGGACGGCGGACGGAAAGCCCAATCTTTCAGCGCCCGCGCCGAGGACCCCGGACGGCAGACCCGATTTGTCCGGTCTTTGGAGCATGGACGGAGGCAAATACATTGGCAATATCGCGGCGGAGCTGAATCCCGGCGATATACAACCGTGGGCGGATGCCCTTTTTAAGCAGCGGGCGGTGGATCTGGGCAAGGACGATCCCGCCGACATCCACTGCCTGCCGCAGGGGGCGCGAGCGAATATCTATCCTCTTCCTGAAAAAATCATTCAGACGCCCAACTTAATCGTGATTCTGATGGAAGATCTTACCTACCGGCAGATTTTCCTCGATGGCCGCGAGCTGCCCAACGATCCGAATCCCAGCTACATGGGCTACTCCGTAGGGCACTGGGACAAGGACTCATTGGTGGTGGAGAGTAACGGGTTTAACGACCGCCTCTGGCTCGATCTCGCCGGGCATCCACATACCGAAGCCATGCGAGTTACGGAACGCTTTCAACGCACCGATTTCGGGCACATGCGGATCGATGAAACCATTGAGGACCCGAAGACATATAAGAAGCCCATCTCGATCCACGTCAACGCGAGTTACTATCCGGATTCCGAGCTGCTCGAGTATGTCTGCGCGGAGGGAGAAAAAGACAGCAATCATCTGGTCGGCAAAGCGACCGATGACAAGCCCGTTGCCGTGAACGTGCCACAGGATGTGCTCGCGAAGTACGCAGGCACGTACGATTACCGTTTTCCCGAAAGCCCCAATGTGCCTGTTTTGATCCATATCACGCTTTCCGATGGTCAATTGCGCATGGACAATGCGCCATTAATACCGGTGTCGAATGCGGAGTTCGCCGCGCCCGGCGGACAGCAGGTCACATTCTTTATGAACAATCAAGGAACCGTTACTCATCTCACCAGGCCAAGCGTTGAGGGCGAAAACAGGGCGGCCCGATTACCATGAGCCCGCGGCCCGGCTCCGCTGCAGCCATTCCGGTCGGGAGCAGCCTCGGAACAGAACTTCTCGGCGTTGATTTGCGAAAGATCGACGATGCCGGTTTCGCGGCGATCCATCGCGCTTGGCTCGATGGTCTCGTGCTGCTCTTCCGGGGACAAAACCTCAGCGATGACGATCTGATCCGTTTCAGCCGGCGATTCGGCGGCCTGGATTGGGCGCCCGTTCAGGAAACCGGACGGCGCTTCGTGGAAGGCCATCCGGAAATTTATGTTGTATCCAACGTGATGGAGCATGGCCAACCAATTGGAAGCTTGGGATCGGGCGAAGCCGTGTGGCACACCGACATGTCGTACCTGGAGATTCCGCCCAAAGCCAGCATGCTGTATGCCCTGGAAACGCCTGCTGCCGGCGGCGACACTTACTTTTGCAACATGTACCTGGCTTTTGAATCGTTGCCGGACAAGATGCGAAAACGGATCTCGATGCTCGCGCTGAAGCATGATGCCACTTACAACAGCGGCGGTTATGTGCGCCAGGGACTAACCGCCATGGATGATCCTGTGGCGTCACCCGGCGTTTATCATCCGATAGTGGTCGCGCACCCCGAAACAGGGAA
>JAFAQY010000002.1 GCA_019261985.1 Bryobacterales bacterium
CACCATCGCGCCGACGGCCGCCACCATGCGCGTGACCGCGGGGGAAAGCCAAGTGCCTGCTAAGCCCAACTGACGATCACGCGGGCAAAACCCCTCGCCACACGCGGCGCAGTGGAAGTAGGCGCGCTTGAGTTTCAGCGGCCCGAGAACGCTCGTGAAGGTTTTTTCGCGCCGTCCGCCATAGCGGGCCATCTGACCGCACTCACAGCGAGCCTGCTCCGCTCCCTCATCGGAGTGATCTGCATTGAGCCGTTGCTCGACCGCCCGGCCCGCCAAGTGGAGCGCTTGGCGTCGCACCGCCAACTCCAGCGCTCCCAGATCGAGTTCCTGGATGGTCTGCCGCCCCAGTAGCGCATCGAGATCCCAGAGAATCTCAGCGGCGAGCAGGCCGTCGAGCGCCGTTTTTTTTATTGTCTTGTTCTTGTGATTTCTGCGGTTGCCGCAACTGGAGATCGCAGATCTGCTCGGAAACCGCGATCAACTGCTGGACCAGTTGGCGGAAGCGGTGGTACTCGTCGAGGTGTTGTTGCGTACGTTCCACGGCTGGGCCAGCGGGAATGACGTTGGTGACCGTTTTGCCCTTTACCGCGTGGGTCAGCGAATAAGAAGGGCCATGGCCTTGAGCGCCTTTCTTGGCGCAGTGGCATGAGGCTTTACCACATTTGCGATAGCGTGGGACCAGAGAACCTGGGCGCATATCGCCGATAGCGGCCAACTGGGACTTGAGTTGGTCGCGTTGCTGGAGCAGGGCTTCGAGATCAGAAGCAGGCATGATCCTCCTCTGACAGTAGTATACGCTGTCAGAAGCAGCCCCGCAACCGCAGGCCATCGCTCGAAACGTCTTTCAATCACGTTTTAGTCGTGCGCCCACGAAAATCACTACCATTGCAAGAGCCAGAGTTTGTTGAGCCTGACGCACCGTTGCGGCGTGCAAGGATACAAAGACTCCAGCCGAGGCCACGGCGCCGGCCACTAGCGGAGGCGCAAGGATCAGACAGAGCCAGCTTGCGGGATCGCGATACAACAGAACTTGGCCGTTCCAGTTCGCGACATTGACCGTGATGATGCCGAGCGCAATCGTTATGATCGAGATCAGCCAGCCATAGCCGAGGCATGCAGCCATTTTTCCGAACAGGATTGCGCGATCCGGCAGGCGTGTAGCAAGCAGCGTTTCGAGCGTATGCCGCTCCCGCTCGCCGGCGAAGGCATCCGCGATCACAGCGAAAGTCGACATCATTGATATTAGTGTCATAATCACGAGAGGCTGCGGTCCGAAGTATCTCTGCGGGCCCAAGCGAAGCGGAATCAGAATACCGATTACACCAACCACAAGCAATGGGCGCACGCCACCGCCGCCGGCCGAACGCTGGAGCAAAATTTCTTTCCACTCTTTCCAAAGCACGGTGGCAAAATCCGGGTCCATTTACGCATCGTCCTCCATCAGGCTAAGGAACACATCTTCCAGGCTTCCCTGCCCCGCGCGGGCTCGGAGTTCTGCTGGATTTCCGACTGCCAGCAGTTTGCCCTCTCTGATAACAGCAACAAGGGTGCAGAGCTTTTCCGCTTCGGCCATATTATGCGTCGTCAGAAAAATCGTCGCGCCCTGCTGCGCAGCCAGGGCGGCGAGGTCTTTCCGCAGTCCGGCGGCCGCGACCGGATCGAGACCTGCCGTAGGCTCGTCCAGAAACACCAGGCTGGGCCGATGGAGCACTGCGCGGGCAATGGCCAGCTTCTGCTTCATACCCGGCTCCACTTGACCACGACTTCCTTGCGCCGATCCCATAGGCCCATATGTCGAAGCAGCTCTTCCATTCGCTTTTCAAGATCGGGATGGGGCATGCGTGCGACGCGGCCATAGAATCGTAAATTGTCCTCCGCGCTGAGACGCTCATATAAGCCGGAGTGCTCAAGCAACGCTCCGCACCTCGCCCGGATTTCATGGCCTTGTGTGAGAGTATCGAAGCCCAGCACCTCGGCGCTCCCACTGGTGGGCGCGATGAGTGAGAGCAGCAGCCGGATGGTCGTGGTCTTGCCAGCGCCATTCGGTCCGAGAAAACCGAAAACCGAGCCAGCCGGCACTTCGATCGTCAGATCCTCAAGCGCGCGCACGGAGGCGAACTGTCGCGTGAGCCCACGCGCGCGAATGGCGAATTCATTCATAAGATTGAGGTGGCCGGGTCTACCCTGCGCTGGCCGCCGAATAGCGTTCCTTCATTGTATGTAGTGGGTGCTTAGATTTACAGCGCGCCCGTCTCGATCATTAATCTCCTCAGCACGTCTCCGAGCTTCAGAAATCCGCTGTAGCTCGCAGGCTTGCGGAAGTACCCCGCCCCCATTTCCGTTGCGCGCTGCAGGTCCGCGGGCGCGTCTGAAGACGTTACGATGACAACCGGCACGCCGTTACACTTCGGGCTAGCTCGCAATCGCTCCAGCACTTCAAAACCGTTTCTCTTCGGAAGATTCAAGTCAAGCAAAGCAATTTGCGGGCAAGGCGCATCCGCGTGCGTCTCCGCCCGTTCTATGAACTCGAGCGCTTGCTGGCCATCGGAAACCACATGCACTTCCAGCGGCAACTTCTCTTCCCGGATCGCCTCGCGCACCAGCAAGACGTCCGGCAGATTATCTTCAGCTAGCAGAAGATTGTAAAGCCGCAGGGCGGACGGGTTGGGCCCGTCGGGGGACGGTAAAGAAGAAGGTTGACCCTTTCCCGACTTCGGATTCGACCCAGATTCGTCCGCCATAACGCTCGACGACGCGTTGGCAAATCGCCAATCCGATACCAGTGCCGCTATACTTCCGATCGTGCCGGAGCCGTTTGAATACTCCAAAGATTTTCTCCTTGTATTGGGGCTCGATTCCGATCCCGTTGTCCCGTACTGAAAAACACCACAGCGACCCGCGCGAATCCGCTGAAACGTGGATGCGGGGAGGCTCCTGGTCGCTTCTGTACTTCAGGGCATTGGCGACCAGATTTTGCAAGACCTGCTGAAGGTGCGCCTCGCCCATGAACACCTCCGGCAGGGGATCGTACGTGATTTCCGCCTGACTTTCGCGGATCGCTTCCGCCAGACTCGCGAGCGAATTCTTCAATACTGCGTTCGCATCCACGGGCGTCTGGCTCAATTCCGCCATGCTCGCCCGTGTGTAGGCAAGTAGATCGTTCACCAGCGTAGCCAAACGCCGGCCACCCTCCTGAAGGAACCCGAGGAAGATTTGCCCGTCTCCGTCCAGGGCGTCACGATAGCGCTGCGCCACGATTTCGCTGTAGACGGCGACATTTCTTATCGGTTCCTGGAGGTCGTGGCTGGCGGAATACGCGAACTGCTGAAGGTCTTCGTTGGCGCGCTGCAACTCGGCTTCTTTTTCTTTTTGCTCGTCGATGTCCGTGCTCGATCCGATCCACATTGTGATCCTTCCGGTGGCGTCGCGCATCGCATGGGCGCGGCTAAGGTGCCAGCGATACTTTCCATCCGCCGCGCGGAAGCGGTGCTCATAATGGAACGGATCGCCCGTATTAATCGAGTGTTGCCATGCCGTCAGATTGTCCTCCAGATCGTCGGGATGGACGAGCTGGATCCAACCCGTCCCGCTCATCTGGTCAAAGGACAGGCCGCTAAACTCCATCCATTGTGCGTTCAGGTAATTCATATTGCCGTCGGGAGCGGCCGTGAAGATTTTTTGCGGCATCGACTCCGCCATGAAACGGAACCGCTGCCGCTCTTCTTCCGCTTGGCGGAGCGCCAGCTCACGGTCGAAAAGCGCGCTTTTCAGGTCGCTGTCGCGCGATTGAATTCCGTTCAACATCTCGTTGAACCGGTCCACTAGCACTCCCAGTTCGTCCTGCGAGACTTTTGCGGCCCGAATGCTGTAATCGCCCGTTTCGGCAACGGATGTAGTTGCGCTTACGAGCCGCGCAATCGGCGTCGCGATTAAGGACCGCAGTTTTGCGGAAACGAAAAAAGCCACCACACTTGCCAGCAGCAGTACAGCTAACACTACTCCGCCGTATAACTTCACTCGGTCCCATGTTTCCTGCAGGTTATAGGACAACGTCAAGGTGCCGATCTTGCGGCCGTCCAGTATGATGGGCTGGGAAACTGTTAGGTCGTTCCCGAAGCGGACGTCGGTTCCTCTGTACGCGCTCGGACAGCTAAAGGAGCCTAGCCGCGAGTACTTCGCCAGAATCGTTCCGTCCGGCCGGTAGATGCACGCGCCATCCACATTCGTGCGCGCGCGTAAAGCCCTGAGCGTCTGCGTAGCTACATCCGGGTCGTTGAACTGCAACGCCGCGGTGCTGTTTTCCGCGACAATGCGCGCCAAGGTTAACAGGTCTCGCTGCAGATATTGCCGGAAAAGGATGGAATCGGCCAACAGGATCCCCAGGCCGGTGAGGAGCAATGCCGCCGCTGTAGTCACCATCGTGATGATCAGCAGCTTTTGGCTAATCGGGCGATCTGGCGAAAGGAGCCGCCGCATTTTACTTCTCCACGGCTTTCGCCACGGCCAAAAGTCGCGAGCTAAGCCTTAACTCCTCATGTGCCGCCGCCGTTACATTGACGATGAACCGCACGCGGCGGTTATCCGTAACGAACGCGATGGTCCCACCGGCGCGCAGAAAACTCTCTCCCTCGCCGACTGTTAATATGTCCGGCTCCAAGCTGTGTACGATTGTGGGAAGGTCCCTTCCGGACAGCGCGACAAAAACCACCTGACACGTATGCGGCGAGGGCACTTGTGCGAGTCTCCGCACCACCAAGCGGCGGCCGTTCACCGTTGCCCCGCGCACGTCCTCGTCCAAGATGGCTCCAAACGGGTCCCCACCCAGAACGCATAGAGTCATGGGCGCATCGGGCGTAGCGAAGGCGCTGGGCGGCCACTCGACGAACTTCGTGAAGTTCAGCAAGAAGGCAGCCTTCACTTCATATTCTGACACGCCCTGCGCACGCGCCTTCTGCGACAGCCAAGGACCGCACAAAACCGGGGCGAACACTGCAATCCCGAGGAGGGCGGTCTTCAACCGGTGGCGGACTCGAGTGCGCCATTCGCATTCGGCGGGCTTAGGGCCGCTGCAGGTCGAATCCCACGATAAAAGGCTTTTACCACTGCCGCACAAGATAACCATGCGCCAGAACTGCCTCAAAGGCGGGCCGCCGCCGGGAATAGCCGCCCGCACTACTTCGTCCACGTCAATGTTCCATAGCCGCTCCGCTGGACCGCTACAGGACCTCCTGTATCCTTGTACTCAAAATGGAAAGGCTGAAACAAATCGCGGCCCACTGCAGCCAATTCGAAATGCCGGCTGAACCGCCATGCGATTCGAGCGTCGCCGGTCGAGTACGCGGGAGCGCTCTGCGCCGGCAACGCGCTCACGTAGCGATACATTAAATCGAGCTGAATCGTCCTGCCGATGTCCAGCGCCGAACCTACGGTCACCTCGTGCTTGGGACTGGATCCCTCCACAATCCCGGGACCCGCGCCAAGGATAATCGTACGCGGCTGTTTCAATGCCATGTCGAGGTAAGAGTATGTTGCTCGAAGCCGCCAAAAGTCCACGGGCCGCCATTCCGGCGCGATCTCAAACCCCTGCGTGTCCCCGTACAAGTCGTTGCGGAACTGCGCGGGCAGTAACAAGTGCGGCGGAGTCGAGTTCGAGTCCGGGTCCGGGAAAGGCAAGGAGGTCTCCACATACGGAGCTCCCTCCAGATCCAGGCTAAACAAATCGTGATAGTGGTTGACGAACCCCGCAATATCGATGTAAAGACTCTTGGACAGCAGTGTCCGGTACCCAAGCTCGTACCCGTTGAGCTGCTCGTCCGCAAAAGCCGGGTTAGCATTGAACCGCGCAAAATACTCCAATCCACTGGAGTAGCCTAAGAAGCTCGAAAGGTAGAATTCCCTTTCACTTCGCGAAGGAGCGCGGAGGGAGTGGGTGAACGATGCCCAAATCGTGTGTTTCTCGCTCGGCGTGTATAAAAGCCGGATACTCGGCTCAAACTGAAAATTCGTGAAGTTCGTCTTAAGCAGCTTGGTGCCGAAGGTGACGCTCAGTTTGTTGTTGATCAGGATAAGTTCGTCCTGGAAGAAAGCACTCCCCAGATAATCCAAACGGTTATACGGATAAAAAATCAAACCCGATGCCACTTCTTCAAAGTGGCCATAGCTCGCTCGCGCTCCCAAACCATAAATAAGGCGGTTACGGCCGCCAACCGCCGTGTGCTGGATATAGTCGATATCGTATGTATCTCGATCTTCACCTAAATTAGGCTCATGGCGGTTGGTGCGATCGTAGTACGCCTGGATTTGCAGGCTATCGTCGCCTTGTAGCTTACGCGTCCAGCGCGCAAGCACGTTGCCTCCCGAAAGATCCGCCGTGCCGTCCACATTCGCGGTATACGGCGGATTATAAGTGCCGATGCCTACGCGCTCTCCATCCGACTGCCGGTAGAGATCCCCCGAAACCGTGAACGAATCGCGATCGCCTTTCGCCCAATCCGTTCGAAAGCCTGTCTGGCCTCCATGCCACTTATCGAAGTTATCCCGGTCGAAATGATACTCGGGACCGCGATTGAATCCCTTTGCGTAGAGGCGATACGTGAATCCGTTGGGATCTCCGCCGCCATAGCGCGCGTTGCCGAAACCCTGTTCGAGACTTCCGCCGCCGACCGACACATAAGGTCCCAACGTATCCTTCGTGGATTTGGTGATGATATTAATGACCCCATTCACCGCGTTCGGCCCCCAAATCGTGCCGCCCGGACCCCGGATCACTTCGATGCGATCGATGTCCTCAAGCAGCGTATCCTGGACCTCCCAATATGTCCCGGCGAACAGGGTTGTGTATACGGTGCGGCCGTCCATCAATACCAGAACATCGCGCGAAAGCCGGGTGCCGAAGCCACGAATGCCGATCGACCACTTGTTGCTGTCGATGCGCGCGACTTCCACGCCCGGCGCAAGGCGCAAAGCTTCCGGGATCGTCGTTGCGCCGGAGCGGCGGATATCCTCGCCGGTGATGATATAAATCGCCATAGGCGAGCGGAAGGCGGGCGCGGCTTGCTTGGTTGGAGTGGTCACTTCAATCTGCGACAGCTCTTCGAGGCTGAGATTCTTAAGCTCGCCAGGCGATGCCGCGGCGGGTGTGCCCGCCTGAGGACTGCCGGCGTGAACGTCCCGCACGAACAAAACGAGCAGCAGACAGAGAACCAAGGATGTGAAACCGCTGAAGCGTAATCCCATCCAACGCTACCGATTGTACTGCATGATTGAAACACGCGCGTTCTTTCGGCAATCATTTTTATGAGAGGGACATGGATGAGGATCGCAGAAGTCGCTCCGCTGTACGAGAGCGTCCCGCCCCAGCTCTACGGAGGCACCGAGCGGGTAGTCTCTTACCTGACTGAAGAACTGGTGAAACAAGGGCACGACGTTACCTTGTTTGCCAGCGGGGATTCCGAAACCGCCGCCAAGCTGATTTCGCCATGTAAGAAATCCTTGCGTCTGGATCCGGATTGCAGGGATTCGCTTGCGGCTCACATCGTGATGCTCGATGAAGTATACCGGCGTGCCAAGGATTTCGAATTTATTCACTTCCACACCGATTATCTGCACTTCGCGCTTGCGAGTCGCATGAGCATCGCCCATGTCACGACACTCCACGGCCGCTTGGATTTGCCGGAGCTGAAGATTGTCTATCGCCAGTTCCCGGAGCTGCCGCTTATCTCCATCTCCGACGATCAGCGGCGGCCCATCTGGTGGGCAAATTGGCGCGCCACGATTTACCATGGCCTTCCCTCCGACCTTTATCGCCTTCATCCGGACCCCGGAAAATACTTGGCTTTCATAGGACGTGTATCTCCCGAAAAACGCCTGGACCGGGCCATCGAGCTGGCCATTGATGCCGGGGTTCCGCTTCGGATCGCGGCGAAGGTGGACGAAGCGGACAAAAAGTATTTCGAAAGCGAGATCAAACCGAAGCTGGACCATCCGCTAATAGAATGGACCGGTGAAATCGGCGAGCACGAAAAGCAGGAATTCCTTGGCAATGCGATCGCCCTCCTGTTCCTGATCGATTGGCCTGAACCGTTCGGCTTGGTCATGATCGAGGCCATGGCGTGCGGCACCCCCGTGATCGCGTTCAATGCCGGCTCCGTTCCCGAGGTTATCGACGACGGCTCCACGGGGTTCGTTGTGAAGAATATGGACCAGGCCCGCAACGCTGTCCGGAATATCGAGACGATCGGCAGAGAAGGCTGCCGGCGCGTTTTTGAGCGTCGCTTCACCGCGGATCGCATGGCGGCCGATTATCTAGCGCAGTTCTCTCTCCTCATCAAGCAAAGCCACGCGTGTCTTTCCGCGGCCGACGTGCCATGATTCCTATTGACGAGAACCTGTACCCGGAAGAAAACTACTACATTCAAGCCACCTCGGAATTACTGATCGAGGGCGCCCTGGTGTTGAAGCAGAATGATACCTTCGGCTTATTCAATCAGCATGGTGACGCCGATGCGGTCGAGCGTTGGGAGGAGGGGGTGTATTGCAGCGGAACGCGGTTTCTGTCCCGTTTAAAACTGAGCCTTGGAAAATGGACACCCTTGCTTCTCAGTTCCACAGTGCGAAACGACAACGTGCTTCTAGCCGCGGATCTAACTAACCCCGACATTTTCTCCGAAGGCTCGCTGATAATCCCGCGCGGCCTGCTGCACATCTACCGCTCGCAATTTTTGTGGCGGGAGAAGCTGTACATGAACATTCGCGCGCGCAATTTTTCCCTGGCGCCGATAAAGGTCAGCTTTTCGCTCGGAATCGGCGCCGACTATGCCGACATTTTTGAAGTCCGGGGAGAGAAGCGGGAAAACCGTGGGCGCTTGCTGCCGCCCCAGTGCGCCGATCACGGACTAGAAATCGTATTTGAGTACGAAGGTCTCGACGACGTTGTGCGCCGCACCGTCGTACGGTCGGAGCAGCCCTGTCAAATGTCCACGCCTTCGACACTATCCTTTCCGCTGCGCCTGCCGCCTAAGGAGGAAACGAGCGTAGAATTCACATTCGACTTCGATATCGGCAAGAAGCAGCATCGCCGCTCGCGCTTCGCCCATACGCTCGCCCTCGCGACGAGCGAGATCTCCGGTCCGGACCGGGTCTTCCCCCTGGTAAGCACGTCGAACAAACAATTCGATGCATGGCTGGAGCGGTCGCGCGCGGATTTGAATATGCTGATCACCAGAAACGGCCATGGCGTGTATCCCTACGCAGGCGTGCCCTGGTTCAGCACTCCGTTCGGACGAGATGGAATCATCACCGCGCTCGAATGTCTGTGGATTGCGCCGTCGATTGCACGCGGCGTGCTGCGATATCTTTCCGCTACCCAGGCCGATTCTATAGAGCCGGAGCGGGATGCCGAGCCTGGCAAAATCCTGCACGAGGCGCGGGACGGTGAAATGGCCGCCCTCGGCGAAATCCCGTTCGGCCGTTATTACGGCAGCGTGGACTCTACGCCGCTATTTCTCATTCTCGCTCGCGAGTATTACCGGCGGACCGGCGATCGTGACTGCCTCGAATCGATTTGGACGCACGTCCAGCGGGCGATTAATTGGCTCGATCAATACGGCGACCGAGACGGCGACAAATTCATCGAGTACCATCGCAAAACGCCTCGCGGCCTGGCTCAGCAGGGCTGGAAGGATTCCTACGATTCGGTGTTTCATGCCGACGGAGCGCTCGCGGAAAGTCCGACTGCTTTGTGCGAAGTGCAGGCTTACACGTACGAAGCCAAGCTGAGCGCTGCCGCCATTGCCGCGGTGCTGGGACATTCAAGTGAGGCCCACCAATGGACCGCCGATGCTGCCCAATTGCGCGAAAAATTCGATGGCGCGTTTTGGTCGGATGAACTCGGCTGTTACGCGCTTGCTCTCGATGCCGAAAAACGGAAGTGCAACGTCCGAACATCGAACGCGGGCCATTGCCTGTTTTGCGGCATCGCCGAGCCGGAGCGGGCGCGCAGCATCGCGGAGCTGTTGCTTTCCGACTCCTTTTTCTCGGGGTGGGGCATCCGGACGGTTGCAAGCTCGGAAATCCGCTATAACCCGATGTCCTATCACAACGGCTCGGTTTGGCCGCATGATAACGCCCTCATCGCAGCGGGGCTAGCCCGTTATCGCATGACGCACGAGGCCTCCAGAATCATGGCCGGATTGTTCGAAGCGTCCGTTCAGTTTCCCCTGAACCGGCTGCCGGAGCTTTTCTGCGGCTTTCGCCGCCAAGTGGGCGAGGGTCCAACTCAGTATCCCGTTGCCTGCTCACCGCAAGCATGGTCCGCGGGCGCTGCGTATTTGCTTTTGCAATCGTCGGTGGGACTCTCGATCGATGCCGTCGGGAGGCAGATCGTCTTGCGCAACCCCGTACTGCCCGATTTTCTCGACGTCGTGCACGTCCGCAATCTCAAAATCGGCGATGCCGCGGTAAACCTGGTGCTATTCCGCTCGGGCAACGCGGTCGCAGTTACCGTGGAGCGGCGCACCGGGGATGTCGATGTGATGGTTTTGAATTAGGCGGCCTCTCGCTTATCGGGCCGCGGGAGGTTGATAGAAATACCAAGCAATTATGGCAAGTGCGGTGAACAGTAGCACCAAACCGTACACGACTACCGAGAGGCGAACCAGCGATTTGCCTGGATTCCTGGGCTGGCGCGTCAATCGTGGTGCGACCATATGCTGGAGCTTGCCAAATACTTCCCCAAAATTCTTTGGCCTAATGTCGGGATTCTCGTCCATACACTGCTGCGCCAATTCGGCCGCCGCTGCCGGTGCGTCTCCCGGCGCTTCCATTAGCTCGTATAACAATGCTCCAAACGTGCCCATAGCTCCCTCGCCCGGGCCAAATCCCGCATTGATAGCTTTGACTCGGCCGTCAAAGTCGATCTGAACGCTTTGAGGGACAATTTCACCGATCCGCACTCCATGCCCTTCTAGAAAGCTGAACGCGCCGGCTACCTTTGCCGCTGCCTTCAGGGCGTCCCGTACCGACGGAAAATGGTTCTGTTTTCGGGCGCCGGCGATGTCCTCACCCGGTAACTCCTCCAGTACCGTATATGCGTAGCCATCCAATTCGCCAACCTCCGCCACGGTGGAGATGTTTTCGTGACGGGTTCGAGCCATAACGCGCGCTGCTTGAAGGAAGCGGCTTTTGGCATCCGTCGACTTGGAATTCAGGATTTGAATCGTAATGTCCGGCCCGTTCGGCGCTTTGCGTCCGCGATACAAATCCACCGGTCCGGCGCTCAATTTTTCGAGTAATTCGTACTTGCCAAAAACGGCGGGGATCTGCATGGCGGCGGGCTACCCCCACTGTAACAAGCTCTTTCATGGAACCTTTATATTCGGGCGATAGCATGAAATTGATGCTTTGGTGGATCGCAGTGGCGCTATCGGTCGGGTCTTGTTTGAACGCTCAAACGGGTGCCGCGGCTCCTCAAAATCCAGACCCGGAAGACTGGAACCTTTATTACCAGGCTACTGCCGTCGGGATGTATCACGCCTCGTTCCCGGCGTTTTACTCCGGCCCGTTGAGCCTGGACACGAGATCTGAGCGAGATGTCTCGCTGACGACTACGTTGTTCTTCGGGTTCCGCTTGCTTGATACCGAATTCTACGTCAACCCGGAAATCGCTGGGGGCAGAGGATTCAGCCATGTGAATGGATTGGCGAACTCGGAAGATGGCGAACTGCCTCGCGTGGCATCGGCCACCCCCAAGCCCTATCTTGCCCGCGCATATCTCATACACGATTTTGGTTTCGGCGATGAAAGAGAACTCGTTGAAAGCGACGCTAATCAGCTCGCTGGTACACGTCCGGTGATCCGTTACACAATCGCTATAGGGCGCTTCACGGTTACCGATTTCTTCGATGACAATCGCTACACTCACGATCCCCGGACGCAATTCCTGGGCTGGGCGAACATGTACAACGGCGCGTGGGATTATCCAGCAGACGTTCGCGGGTACACGTGGGGGTGGGTGCATGAATTCCATACCCGCAACTGGTCGCTTCGATACGGCAGCGCCGGTGAGCCTAAGGTTGCCAATGGCTCGCAGCTCGACCGCAGGATATTCGTGAATCATGGCAACGTCTACGAAGTTGAGCACCGCCACGAATGGCGTGGCCATCCAGGCACGGTGCGGGTGCTCGGGTACGATAATCATGCGCGCGCGGGCAACTACGCGGAGGCCTTGAGATTGGCCGCGAGCACCGGCAATCCCCCGGATGTGACTGCAACCCGGCAGGACGGCACGCTGAAATACGGTTTCGGCGTGAGTTGGGACCAGGAGGTCACGAAAAATTGGGGCGTTTTTGGCCGCCTGGGCTGGAATGACGGTAAGACCGAAAGTTTCGCCTTTACGGCGATGGACCGCTTGGTAAGCGGCGGCGTTTCGGTGAGCGGAACGCGGTGGCATCGCAAAGACGATACCGTCGCGACGATCCTGACATTCGCCGGCCTCTCCGGAGTCCATGCCAACTACCTCGCGCATGGCGGACTCGATTTCTTGATCGGCGACGGCGCGTTGCGCTATGGTCTGGAAACCATGTGGGAGACCTATTACAGCGCGCGTGTACTCAAATGGTTTTGGACGAGCTTGGACCTGATGCATGTGGCAAATCCGGCTTACAATCAGGACCGCGGCCCGGTGTGGATCGCGCAATTGCGCTTGCATGTTGAACTCGGCAAGAGTACTTTCAAATAGCAATTACGCGCTATTTAGGCGGGTCCGAAATCTTAAACCCGATATAAGTGCCCGAGCTGATTCCCATCAGCCCGAGCAAAGTTGTGCTGAACTCCGGCATCGCCAGATCCTTAATTACCGAGATCACGAACACAAAGCCCAACACGCCCGTCCAAGTCGCCAGTTGAAAGCGATGAAAGCTTACACCGGTGTCGTCGCGGAGAATATCTCGGAGAAAGCCGTTCGAAGTCCAGCTGGCGCCTCCTGGCAAGCCTTTCCATGCGGCCAATACGTCCAATAACCGGCTCTGTTTCGACGTTAATTGCGTTTTCAAGTTATCGAGATCCGGCGGGGCCGGCTGGGCAGCAAGAGCCGTCTCTAACTTCGCGATATCGGCGATCAGCGTATCGCGCTCACCTTCCAATGCAGCGCGTTGGTCGCGCTTTCCTCCGTCGATAACAACCGCGCCGAGCCCGGTCGCCGCGCTAATGCCGGCCAGGATCAAAACCGACGATGTCAATGAATCCCAATCGCCGGTCACCAGCCCGATGTAGTGATACGCGCCGAGTATCAGAAACAGCCACCACGCCATCTGCGCTCGTGCAAGGCTGTACGGCAGTTCCTTGCCTTGCGGGGGAGTGGGCCCAGGATCTCGAATAATATTGCTCTTCTTCGCCAGAACCCCGAAAATAACCAGAAGGGCGGCCATAAAGACGGCCGAAATCCACGCATAGCTTGGAAACACCTGCGCCCGAATCGTTCTGTCACCGGCGTAGGACATCTTCCCGGCCGTCCCCACGCTCACATGGAAGATGTGATTCGGCTGGCGCGCAAGGCTCAGGATCTCCTTCCAGACGGCGCGATTGTCTGCTCCGTTCGGCCCTGAAGCACTAACGCGCTTGAGTGTAAACTGCAGCTGATTTTCGCCAGAACGTCATACCGGCGAGCCGGTAATAACCCGCCCATCGAGCGCGAGAAGGATGGACGATGTATCGGTCAACTTGAGATTGTCTATCCATGCTCCGAGATTGCTCGTTTTAACAGTGAGCGTCCCATCGAGCATACACACGCCATTCGGCTGCCCGCAGTAGGCGTCCATCAGGATTAAAACCGGCGCGTCCTGGGCCGACAAAGCGGATGCACACACGGCTAGTGCGGTAATAGCGATGGAAATGCGAATTTGCATAATCTCGGGTAATTCTAACTTAGACAGAAATCAAGGATTCGGTCCTTGCGAACATAAGATGGCGAAGGTTACATCGAAGCTACAGGTCACGCTGCCCAAAGTAATCGCCGACCAATACCACATTCGACCAGGCGATCAAATCGAATGGGCCGCAGCCGGCGAGGTGATTCGCGTCGTCCCTGGCGCAAAGGAAAATACCTCCGAGGCGAAGCCCCAGCCGCTTCGGCTTTTCGACCAAGCTACTGAGCGCCAGCGCAATCGGGATTTGCACGGAAAAGTTCGCGTCGCGAAAGATAGAGGCTGGAGGCGCGAGGACCTCTACAAGCGTGGCATCTCTGATTGATACGCACATCCTGGTCTATCGTTTTGACAAACGATCTCCGGCTCAGCGGCAAACCCACCGGCGAACGCCTCCGATGGCATGCGCGAAGCTGAAGAGTTCTTGAGGCAATTTCGGTCTTGTATCCCAACGATGGCGTGTTAAGACTCGCCATGCGCGGTCGTGCGGCTTACCACATGAACTGGTGCGACGCCCACATGTGGGCATATGCTGAATTCAACAATCTCGACGAGCTTGTGACGGAAGACCTCGAGCATGACCGGCTCTACGGAAATGTGCGGAATGTAAATCCCTTCCGCGCCGGTAAGTAAGTCTCAGCCCCAGACCTTGCGAGCCGTGGCGACCACTAATTCCAGCTTCCGCCACTGATCGTCAATGGAGAGCAAATTGCCCGCCGCGACCGATGCGAAACCACATTGAGGACTCAAAGCCAGATTCTCGAGTGGAACGTATCGCGCTGCTTCATCGATCCGCCGCCGCAATTCGTCCTGCGATTCGAGCTTTGGTTCTTTCGTTGTAATCAGCCCTAGCACGACGGTCTTGCCGCGAGGCACCAGCCGCAGCGGCTCAAAGCCGCCGGACCGTTCTGTGTCGTACTCCAGTAGGAACCGGTCGGCAGCCAGCGTTCCGAAGAGTTTTTCGGCGATCGCGTCATAGCCACCCTCGGTAAACCACCGGCTGCGGCTATTGCCGCGGCAGACGTGTACGGCAATGGTTACCCGATCGCGCGAAATCCCGGCGATCGCCGCATTATCGCCCGCAATGCCCGCTTCGAATTCTCGATCCGCATCGCGCTCCGCGGCGCGCAGCTTTTCGCGCTGCGCGGGATCCAAATAGAAGGAATAATACGGTGCATCCAACTGAATGTATTCGACACCTTCCGCCACCAGCCACTGGATCTCATCGCGAACGATCTCGACCAAGTCTGGAAGCAGGTCCGCGTGAGCCGGATAGACCTTATCGGTTAGCCCGGGCTTGTAACTCGGCACCAGGAAGTTCGAGGGCGCGGGCAAGGTGATTTTGAACGGCCCTCCCGCGGCTTTCTTCAAAAACGGCAGCTCATATTCCGCTAATTTCCGAGTCTTTTTCAATTTGGCCCCGACAGCATTCGCCGTGCTGCCTTCCACTCCGCCTCCGGGGCCTTTCCATTCGATGGAGACCTTCTGCGGCACGAACCCTGTCACCGCTTCCGCCATGTCAGTGAGCCACGAACCGCGCCGCATCTCGCCATCGGAGAGAATATCGATTCCGATCGCCCGCTGCCGGTCCAGCGCCGCCGAAATCGCACGGTCCTCCTCGGAGTGAAGCTGTTCCGTGCTGATTGCTCCACGCGAATTTCCGGCGTGCGCTTCAAGAACTTCAGGAGGACGAAGCAGGCTGCCCACCTGTTCGGCTTTGTAACGCCGGGCCATGTTAACTCAGAAATCCTTCGACGAGCGCGGCCACCTTCTCGGCATGTTCAAGCGTGAACACATGCCCTGCCTGGCCCAGCATCTCTACGCGAGATCCGGGAATCCGGCTCGAGAATTCTTCGGCATACACCGCGGGCACCAGCCGGTCGTCGCTGCCCCACAACACCAGCGTCGGCGCCTTGATCCGGTGAATTCGCTTCTTCAATCCCTTATCCGGAATCGGCCACACGAACTTACCCGTGCAGGCCATGCACCAGATCATGCGAATCTGCATTTCTGGGTCCGGCGCGCCGAACATCTGCTTGGCCACCGGACCTTCCGGATCGTAGAGCAGATATTTGGGCATATCGCTCGCGGGCGAGATGGTCATCCAGTTCGGAATTGGGGCGTCATCGCGCCAGAAGCCGATGGGGCACATCAGCACGAGTTTGCTGACGCGCTCGGGATTACTCGCCGCGAGCTCGGCCGCCATCATGCCGCCAAATGAATGACCGATCACCGGTACGGATTTCAACCCGAGCGCATCGAACAGCTCGTAATAATACAGCACCAGGTCCCACAGGTTATCCAGATGAGCGATAGCGTCTGGATCGCCGCTGCTGGTCCCCGGATGTTCGGGTGCGTAGACAGTATGCCGCTCCGCGAGCTTATCGAGAAACGGGTCCCAGATGAGTCCGCCTGCTCCGTGCAAAAAAACCACCGGCGAGCCACTGCCGGCTACTTTCACGTTTGGCGAAATCTTGTTCTGCCAAACTGTCACGCGACGATCGGTTACCGTGCTCATGCAGCCACCCCCTCCGGCGCCTTGTGGCGCAATGCTTGCGGCCACCAGCGGTTCTCCCAGTCGTCTTCCCACATCGGACGGAGCGAGGGAGCCACTTCCTGAAAAAACAGGCTGATGTTCTTCAGCGTCAAATCGTGCGGCATCGACCCGATATGCAGCAGCACCATCAGATTGCCGACGCGCAGAGTCTTGCACAGCTCCTTCAATTGATCCCGCACAGTAGCGGGGCTGCCGCACATCACGAATTTGTCTTCCACAAAATCTTTGAAGCGTTTTTCCTTCAAGGCAGCAAAATTGCGCGCCATCGCCGGATTCCGCACCGCGTTGGCCATGCTCTGGTAGTCCTGATGACCCGGAATCCCCAGCCACTCGGGAGGCACGTGCAGGCCCTTGTGATAGAAGTACTCGACGTGCTTGGCGTAATCTTTTTCCGCCTGGGCATCGGTTTCGGAAACCCCGACTAGTTGGAGAAATCCCATGCGATACGGATTTTCATCGCGCCCAAACTTCGCGCAGGTCTCCCAATATTTGTCCCGTACCGCGAGCGAAACGCTTTTGAACCCGAAATAGCTGAGGAAGCAATAGCAGTGATCGTGCTCCGCCGTGTATGCGAAAGTACTGGTGCTGCCGGACCCGGGAATCCACACGGGCGGATGTGGCTGCTGAATCGGCCGGGGCCAGAGGTTCACCTGTCCCAATTGAAAATATTTTCCGTTCCAGGGAAATACTTCTTTCGCCGTCCATGCCTTAAGGATCAGATCGTGTGCTTCGCGGTAGCGGTCGCGCTGTTCGATAGGAGTGATTCCGTAACAGATGTTGATGTCCATCGGCGTGCCGAGCGGAAAGCCGGCCACCAACCGGCCGCCAGAAATGGCGTCGAGCATCGCGTACTCCTCGGCGATCCGGATCGGCGGTTGCGTTCCGGGCAAGCTCGCGCCGATTTGGACCAGGGCGCAATTAAGCCCCTGTGTCGATCGGGCCAGCACCGAACCCATCATGTTAGGGCTTGGCATGAAGCCGTAAGCGTTCTGATGATGCTCGTTCGTGCAAATGCCGTCCGAGCCGGCCTTCGCCGCCGCGATCAGTTCATCGAATGTCCAGTTGTAATATTGCCCGACGCGTTTCGGATCGGCGAGCTCGTGGAACGGCGCCGTCACCCAAATCGATTTATAACGCTTCTCGAAGTCATCGGGCAGCTCGCGATGCGGCATTAAATGAAATGTGGATATGTACATGGCGCTCCTAGGCTGATTCGGCATGATATCAAACACGCAGGGCGTGCTTGCATGCAACGCAATCCAACTCCGTAAAAAGCCTTCGGCGTTCCGAGCCCGCCCGCAGAACACATCCGGCGATAGAAGCGATGGTTACGCCACGCTACCGCAACGTATACAGATACATAGAAATCGATGACGCGTCCTGAGGAGTGACGCCGAGGTTGGGCATCAGCGTGTTCGGGTTTACGGAATGCGGGTTTTCGATCCATTTTTGGAGATTGGAGGCGTCGTTCGGTAGCAGACCCGCGACGTACTGCCGCTGAGCGATGCCGGCGAGCGGGGGCCCTACCTGTCCGTGCGCGCCCGGAATTCCAGGGATAGTATGGCATGCGCCGCAGCCGTACTCTGCGATCTTGGTCCGGCCCGAATCCGGATCGACACGGTCGGCATCCCTCGCATTCCGGTTCGAAGCGCCGCCGCAGCCGAGTAAAATAAGCGCCGCACTAAAGCCGAGGAATCTACGCATATTCCCTGCGCCTCGCCAAAACATCGCCCTCCCGCAGCCACAGCGCGAATAGAACTAAACCTGCCGCCAGGTAAACCACCCCCGCCGGAATCCACATGATTAAACCGCCGATCTGTTGATCTTCCAGCGCGGAAAGTCCCCAACGCGGCGCAGTGGCGGCATACGCTGCATACCAGGGCCTGGCGGCGAACGTGAGAAGAGCGCCAAGAATGCTGGTGTGAACCGCGGTCGTGAACACGTACAGGAAGCTCGCTCCATAACTTGCGTGCCCCCGCGCGTAAAACAGCGCCCACCAAAACAGCAGAGCCGAGGTTAGGAAGCTCAGATGTTGCGCCGAATGTACCCAGTCGCTTGTAAGCGTGGCTTCAAAAAAACGCGGGATGTGCCATAGCCATAGCGCCGCGGCATGGATCCACCACGCCGCTATCGGCAATGTGAGAAATACCCAGACAGATTGTATTTCCCGCCGTTTCGACCACTGTCCGAGGACGCGCCTCCACGCCATGGGCAATCCCCACAGCATCGGCACGAGAGGTCGAGACAGCACGAGCAGCGGCGCGGCTAAAAGCATCAAGATTTCGTGCTGCGCCATGTGCGCCCAAAATAACTGCTCGCCCAATTCGTGAATGGGCGAGATCAGCGCGATCGTAAGGAATAGCCAGCCGCTCCAGAAGCATGCAACCTGTGCGTTGGACACGCCACGCTTCCGCCGCGCGCCGCGAATGTATAAAAGAGCGGTGCCGGCCAGCGGCAGAATGATTCCGGGGTCCGTGCTCCATTCACTCCAGATCGCCCCCATGGATTACTCGCAACCCGTCATCATCAAATTCGGAATCGCCTGGGCCAGGATGACGATAGCGAACGAAGCGCCGAGAATGGCCCCGCCAAGCGTCAAGGCGCGGGTGCCGGGCGTCATCGCAGAAGCGCCGTTTCGGTTGGGTGTCCATAAGGACCACGCAAGGAATCCGGCGCCTGCAGCGGCCACGAATGCGACGCCGGAAACAACGTAAAGAACCCCCTTTGCATGCGCCGAGCATGCCAACGGCGCCAGCGCAAAATTCGCCTCCAGGCTAAGGAACCAGACAAGCGGGGCGATCGCCAGCGCAGACCAAAGAATGACGGCGGGTTTCATTATTTGGCTCCAAGCGCGCGAGGGCCCCAATACAGCACGCCATAAAGCGGCAGCCAGATCAGGACCAGGAAATACCACGCGACGGTGTCCACATGAACCCCCAGCCGCTGCTTCTGCCCATAATGTCCGGATGCCACGATAATGATGAGGACCAACGTGAACAGCAAGTCCGCAACCATGTCGTAGGTGTGCAGAAAAAGGATGGTCCACACGATGCTTCCGTGAATATCGCTGGACCACGTAAAATTTAAGCCCCGCCATTCGATGCCTCGGAGTGCGAGGAAAATACCTCCGAGGACAAGGTTCGAAATCATCCCGACAAGCATCCCGCGGCGATCGTCTCTCTTCGCCGCCTCGCTGGCAAGGTAGGAGCCGATGCAACTGGCAAGCAGCGGAATCAGCGCGACGGTCGGCAACATCACCGAAGGCAGCCGCACGCCCGGCGGAGGCCACACGTCCACACTCAGACGCACATAAAAATACGTCGCAATCAGCAGGCAAAGAAGGCTTCCTTCGATCACGCACATCAGCAGTTGCCCGAGCCACAGCGGCGACTTGTTGGAAATCCGGTACGGCAGCAGCCCCGAAACGTCGAGAACGCGCGGCTCACTCATGGCCGGATATCCAGAGGCTGCCGCGGCCAAAACCAGCCGATTATCCCGATCATTCCGAGCGCGGTCGCAATCCAATATCCCGAAAATGCGAACACCGAGTAATAGAGTCCGATGCTGAAGCCGACGGCGGTCAAGAACGGCCAGATCGAATTTCCCGGCAGTACCAGACGGTGGTCCGGCTCGGCATCGAGAACTGTTGTGACCAGAACTTCGCGGCGGTCATTGCGAAGGCCGGTGACAATGTCCTTACTCTTTTCTTGGTCCCATAGCGGATAGCGGCTCGCTACAACCGGCAGATGGATGAAACCATATGCTTGAGCCGGTGAAGAGGTGGACCATTCGAGCGTCCCCGCATCCCACGGATTGGGATCCGCTTTCGTCCCGAAGCGCCTGCTCTTGAGCACATTCGCAATAAAGCAAATTCCGCCTGCGGCGATAATGAAGGCTCCGATGGTTGCGAGAAGATTCGCCGGGCCCCACCCCATCTCCGGCACGTAGGTGTAAACGCGGCGAGGCATGCCGTGCAGACCCAGGATGTGCATCGGAAAGAAAGTGCAATTAAAACCGATGAACAAAAGCCAGAACGTAATCTTCCCAAGCTTCTGATCTATCATTCGGCCAGTGAATTTCGGGAACCAATAATGGAATGCGCCGAACAGCGGAAACAACGTGCCGCCGATCAGGACATAGTGAAAATGCGCGACCACAAAGAATGTGTCGTGCGCTTGCAGATCGAGAGGAATCGATGCCAGCATTACGCCGGTCAGGCCGCCCATCACGAAAATGAACAGAAAACCGAATATGAAATGCAGGCCGGCGGTTGGTTGAAGGCGGCCGCTCCAAAGGGTCGCCAGCCAGCAGAAGATCTGCACTCCGCTGGTTACCGCGATCATCATGCTCGCGGCGGTGAAATAGGCTTCGCCGATTTGAGGGAGGCCTGTCGCGAACATGTGATGCACCCACAAGCCGAACGCTATAAAACCATTGGCGACGAGCGAAAGCACCAGCGCCGGATAGCCGATCACGGGACGCCGTGAAAAGGCCTCGATAATCGACGAAGCCATTCCGAGCGCCGGGATAAAGATGATGTAAACCTCCGGATGGCCGAAGAACCAAAATACGTGCTGGTAAAGCAGCGGATCGCCGCCTTCCGCCGGGTTCACGAAGTGAGTTCCTATGGTGCGGTCATTCAGAAGGAAAATCGTACTCGCAATCATGACCGCGGGCATGGCGAAAATGATCATGAACGATTGGACGAGCATCGCCCAACAAAACATCGGGAGCCGGTTAAGCGTCATCCCGGGTGCGCGCAAACGCAAAATCGTCACGATCAGCTCGACGGCAACGCACAATGCGGAGATTTCCGTGAAGGTGATCATCTGCGCCCACACGTCCACTCCCTTGCCGGGCGAGAACTGCGGGCCGGATAGCGGCGAATAGGCAAACCACCCCGCATCCGGCATCGTGTTGGTGAACGCCGCGGCGTACAGCAGCAGCCCACCCGCCAGATATATCCAATAACCGAATGCATTTAATCTCGGGAATGCGACGTTCCGAGTCCCGATCATCAACGGGACCAGGTAAACGCCCATGCCTTCCATTACAGGCACCGCGAACAGGAACATCATCGTAGTTCCGTGGACGGTGAAGATCTGGTTGTATCGCGCCGGATTCAGGAACGTATTTTCCGCCGAAGCAAGCTGAATCCGCATCATGAGCGCTTCGATTCCGCCGAGCAACAGAAAAATAAAAGCGGTCACGATATAACGCATTCCGAGCTCTTGATGCGTCGTCACGGAAATCCACCCCAGCGGCCCGGGCCTGTTCTTCCACGCGCGGGCGAGTTCTTCCGCCTGCTGCGGCTCAGCCCGCAACTCCTCAAGAGCGGTCATTGGAGGCTCTCCAAATACTCAAGAAGTGGCTGCATATCGGTGGGGTCTAAAGGTACCGTGGCCATGCGCGTTCCCGGCTTTATGTTTTGCGGATCGGCGATCCAGCCCGCGAGGTTGCCCTTATTATTGGGAAGCGTTCCGGCAGCGATGCTCAATCTGCTGCCGAAGTGGGTCAAATCGGGGCCAACTTGCCCGTTAGCGGTTGTGCCTTGGATGGAGTGGCAAAGCACGCAGGCATGACTAAGAAACACCTCTTGGCCGCGCTGTTGCAAATCATCCGAAGGGGCTGCGCCGGGCCGAAGCTGCGTCCCTATCCACTGTTGAAACTGCGATTCCGGTTCGGCCACCGTCCACAGCGCCATGTGTGCGTGCTGAAGCCCGCAGAACTCTGCGCACTGCCCCCGATACCGTCCGGGTTCGTTGGTTTCAATCCACTGCGTCGTCACTCGGCTAGGAATTAGATCGCGCTTGCCTTGCA
The DNA here is from genome assembly GCA_019261985.1 of Bryobacterales bacterium. Lineage (GTDB taxonomy): Bacteria > Acidobacteriota > Terriglobia > Bryobacterales > Bryobacteraceae > Palsa-187. Next base: position 22,297 of record JAFAQY010000002.1, read on the forward strand.
GGCCGGGAACCCAGAAGCTATGGATCACGTCATTGGATAATCCGCGGATCAAGACGGGCCGGCCCACCGGGATGTGGAGTTCGTTCGCGGTCACGACGATCCTGGTGGGATCGTCATTCAGATAACGCACAAACCACCACCACTGATTACCGGTAACCTCAACGACGAGCTCATTACCGCGGCCGCCAGGCGCGGAGATCTCCTTTCCCACGCCCACACTGACGACCACGAGTCCAAAGAGGATCAGGATGGTCAATACGGAAGCCCCGGCAATAGCTGTTTTCAGGCGGCGCTGCGCGGCTTCATCTTGCGTCGATTGGCCGCGCTGGAAGATGGATGCCACAGCAATTGCGATGACGATCAGAAAAATGATGCCGAGCAACCAGAAAAAAAACACGCCGAGCGATTTGATCTGACTCGCATGCGTTCCTCCGGGTGCAAGGGATGACTGTTGTCCAAAAGCGGAGGCTAGACTGAAGAGCATCGTGGCGCAGGTTGCCAGCTTGGGGCGCGTTCCCGATTCGCCTGGCCAGCGCCGGTTCGCAACCGGCGCGCAGGATGGCATCCTGCCCCACGTCATCTCGGCTCTCCCTCGCTCTTCGGAAGGATCGTCCTCGAACTCTGCTCGATCGTGTCCAGCCGTTCCGGCGTTGCAGATCTGGGCTCCAGATTATTCATTGACCGGATATAGGTCACTAATTGCCAGATCTGATATTCGGGAATTTTCGCGCCCCATGAAGGCATGCCGTTGGGCCGTCCCTTCACGATCGTGTCGAACAGATTGGCCGGTTCGTTGCCATAAATCCAGTGATCCTTGATCAGAGGCGGACCGATCGCGCCGCCGCCGTTGGCATGGCATCCCGTGCAGTTGTACCAGCCAAACAAGCGCTGCCCTTCGGAAATCGCATACGCATTGCCTTGGAATGGATTAGTGACACTTGCGCGAGGCGCGCCGCCGCCGGGTAGAATTTGGCTCTGAATAGCCGCGTCTCCGAACACGACAACTTTCGCGGGTGACGGACGGAGATCCCTCCGTTCTCGCTCGCACGCGGTCAGCGCGAGGAGGAAACAGCCGATTGCGGCAAACCGCATTTCGCGCGATCCTCCTTCAATTGAGGGATTCGGTATTCTCTGAGCAGGCCGGCGATGGCTTCGCATTCGCGCGAAAGTATTCCGTCGATTTCCGATTGCAGCGCATTGTTGCCATTACGGACGCCCGCGGAAACGCTGTATGTGAACGGCACCGCTAAAAACATTGCGGGAGATACCGGCGTGACATCCAGCGGCACATCCTGAAGCTTTGAAAAGTATCCGGCGATCGGCCCCCATGCGATCGCCACGTCGATATCCCCTTTGGCTACTGCTTCGATCAGCCTTGCCGGCGGGTTCGTCTCATCCGCTGCCCCATACATGCTGAACCCGAATAACCGGCTTGCGAGCCCGCGCCGAACCAGCAGGTACGCCGGCGGCGCATAATCGTCGCCCGCCACATGCAGGCCGATTTTTGCTTCGTTCAGGCGGGGATCGTTCAAGGACGAAATGTTGAAGTGGCGATCGGATCGCGTCACGAATACATAGGTCGAACAGTAATAAGCCCGCGTTGGCAAAACAGAGTCGATGGTAGAAGGAACGCCCATGGCCGCGTCGCATAGGCCGGCTCCCAGCGAATTTTCCGGAAAGCCCTTCCTCTGCGGCACCCACGCGTAACTTAGTGGGACGCTCAGATCTTTCGCGATTAGCTCTGCCAGCCGGTTCTCAATTCCCTGCCCTGCCCGGTTCGAAAACGGCAGATTGTTGGGGTCGGCGCAGACTCGAAGCTCGCGGCCATCGGCCGCCATGGCAGCGACGCATACCCACGCGAGGCTAAGGCAGCGAAAAAACATACAACATTCCGCCACTGGTTGTGTACTTTGGGAGATCCGCCATCGCATTTAAAAATCCCAGCGCCCCGGTGCCATCGTTCGCGTTCAATCCCCCTGCGACAATGGCGCCCGACCACCCGCCGACCCCCGACAAAATCGCCACATATTGTTTTCCGTCCGGGCCTTTATAAGTAACCGGCTGCCCGATAATCCCCGAGCCCGTCTTGAACTGCCACAGCACCGCGCCATTATGCGCGTCCAGAGCTTTGAACCAGCCGTCCATTGTTCCGTAAAACACTACATCCCCGGCTGTGACCATCGCGCCGCTCCAGGCCGGAAACATTTCTTTGACGGTCCAGACGGTCTTCGCCGCGACAGGATCCCAGGCGCTGAACTCACCTCGATGCCCGCCCGGACCGGCATACATGCGAACATTCGCGCCCACAAAAGGTGTCCCCGCAATGTAATTGGCTTGTATACCTTGAAACTCCATACAGAGGTTGTTGTGGGGGATGTAAATGTAACCGGTTTTCGGCGAATAGGCCGACGGCTGCCAGTCTTTGCCTCCGGGGGCCGCTGGGCAAATGTCGCGAACGGTTTTGAATCCCGTGATCTTCGATGGGACGTATGAAATTCGTCCTGTCTTTAAGTCCACGGAATCGCTTGTATTCTGATAAGCGAACGGCTCGGCTGAGATCACTTCGCCGGTACTGCGATCCATAAGATACAAGCGCCCATTGCGGTCCGGATGCGCCAGGACCTTCCGCATCTTCCCGCCGATATTCAGATCCAGCAGGATGTTTTCGTTTACTCCGTCGTAATCGTGATCGTCATGAGGGTTGTATTGATATGCCCAGATCGCTTCGCCAGTGTCTGGCCGCCGGGCAAAAAGGGTGGAGGTCCATTTGTTATCGCCGGGCCGCTGATCGGAGTTCCACGGGCCTGGGTTCGAGGTGCCGTAATAAATTAGGTCGAGATCGGGATCGTAGGAAATCCAGCTCCACGCGGCTCCGCCCCCGATTTTCCATTGCTCTCCCTGCCACGTCTTCAGGCCCAAATCCGGACTACGGTCGCCCGCGTAAAACGGCTTGAAATTGGATCCAATCAGGATGTCTTTGTCGGGGCCTGTCGAGTACGCGCGCCATACGATCTTTCCGCTATCCGCATCCAGAGCGGCTAACCACCCGCGAACGCCAAACTCACCCCCGCTGTTTCCGACAATGACTTTGCCTTTGACCACGAGAGGCGCCATCGTCATCGATTCCCCCAAATTGATATCGCCTAATGTCGTCTTCCAAACCTGTTTCCCGGTGTTGGCATCCACTGCGACAGTGTGCATATCGAGGGTGTTGTAGTAAATCCTGCCCTTGTAATACGCACCTCCGCGATTCACCACATCGCAGCAGGCGACACCTTGCGAGCTCGGAGAAACATGCGGGTCGTAGGTCCATTTCGACGCGCCCGTTTTCGTTAAATCAAGCGCGTACAGCAGATTTGGAAACGGCGTCACGATGTACATCGTGTTGTTCACGATCAAGGGAGCCGCTTCGTGTCCCCTGGTCAGGCCGGTTGAAAACGTCCACGCGACTTTCAGGTTTTTTACATTCGATGTATTAATCTCCGTGAGCGTGCTGAAGCGCGTGCTCGCGTAGTTTTTGGCCGGCATGGTCCACTGGCCATCGTCGGTCTGATTTTGTATTTGGGCTGCGGCTGAAATGCCGATAAATCCCACCAACACCCTGATAAACACGTCCTTTGAATAGAGCTTTTCTGGATGGAAATGTTTCGGGGTCGAAACAGAGGCGCCGCCGCCGTAGTCTCCGAAACGACATGAGAAACGCGCTAGACCGGCAGCATCGAGTTCAAGAGCAGATAGGAAAAGCGGACCAAAAGCGGCCCAAAATCGAATCCGATGGGGCGATGCAAGCGGGCGCTCGCGAGTATCCCGCGCCGCCTTTCCCGAAACAGCACCAGCCCAAACCCGGCGAAGAAAGCCAGTTAAGGCCGGAACCCCTTTATGACGCGCCGTTCTACATCGGCTCAAAGAAGTTGAAGGGTAAAGTCGCGATCGTCACCGGCGGCGATTCAGGCATCGGCCGCTCGGTGGCGATCCTGTTCGCGCGCGAAGGCGCGGACGTTGCTGTCGTGTATCTCAGCGAACATAAAGATGCCAAGGTGACCAGGAAACATGTGGAGGCCGAGGGCAGGCGCTGTCATCTGATCTCGGGCGATGTCACGGACCCGGCATTTTGTGGCAAGGCCGTCACGGATATTGTAAAGAAGTTGGGCCGACTCGATGTTCTGGTGAACAACGCGGCATTTCAAGCGCACGCCTCGCGTATTGAAGACCTGACGCCCGAGCACCTCGACGAGACGATTCACACGAACCTCTACGGGTACTTCTTCATGGCTCAGGCTGCGGTGAAATTTATGCAGCCCGGAGCGGCGATTATCAACACGGGATCGGTCACGGCTATGAAAGGGAGCCCGAGCCTGCTCGATTACTCCATGACTAAAGGCGGCATCCACACGTTCACAAAATCGCTCGCGACACAACTCGTCCCCCGCGGCATCCGCGTGAACTGCGTCGCGCCCGGCCCCGTCTGGACGCCGCTAAATCCGTCCGATAAAGACGCCGGCGATGTTTCCGACTTTGGCGCGCAAACCAAAATGAAGCGTCCGGCGCAGCCGGAAGAAATTGCCCCCGCGTTCGTATTTCTCGCTTCGCCGCACTGTTCAAGTTACATAACGGGAGAGATTCTTTCCATCACCGGCGGCGGCGAATAATCCGGTAACGCGTCTGCGCGGCGCTGCCTCTCCTGTGTATGTCCCCGCAACACCGAATCAACATGAACCTCGCAGACCGCTGGGCCTCGACGCTCGGCGGAGTCGCGCTTCTCTTTTCGGCGATGCGACGCCGGTCGGGCAGCAAGTGGGCCGCATTAATCGCCGCTGAATTGATCCGCCGTGGCGTCACCGGGCATTCCTACGCCTACGATCTTTTCGGTACGGCGGGCACCGTGGGCCAAGGCGGAAAAAACGTCAGCGTGCCCTACCAGGTCGGCGAACATGCGCGCGCCGCGATCACCATCGCCAAGCCGCGCTCGGTAATTTATCAATTCTGGCGCGATTTTCAAAACCTTCCGCGAGTGATGGAACACCTGGTTTCGGTAGAGCCTCGCTCGGGCACACGCTCGCACTGGGTTGCCGAAGGTCCCGCCGGAAAGCGAGTGGCATGGGATGCGGAAATTCACAACGATATTCCCGAAGAGTTGATCGCCTGGCGGTCCCTGCCCGATTCCGAAGTCCAAACGGCGGGTTCCGTTCACTTTAAAGACGCGCCCGGAGGCCGAGGAACCGAGGTCATCGTCCACATGAAATACAATCCGCCTGCCGGGCTGATTGGCGCCACCGTCGCAAAGCTTGCGGGCCGAAATCCCGAGGGCGATCTCGAAAACGGGCTCTTCCGCCTTAAGCAATATCTCGAAACCGGCGAGATCGCGACCGCCGGCCCGCAGCCTCATGGTGACGGAGTGGCGGCGGGGAAACCGGTGATTGCAGAGGTGCTGACATGAAGGCGCTGTGCTGGTACGGCAGAGGCGACGTACGCGTGGAAAATGTGCCCGATCCGGGCATTATCAATCCGCATGACGCTATCGTGCGGATCACGCTGACCGCCATCTGCGGATCGGACCTGCATCTTTATAACGGCTACATTCCCGGAATGCAAAAGGGCGACATCCTGGGCCATGAATTCATGGGGGAAGTGATCGAAGTCGGGCCCGAGGTAAAACGGCTTAAAAGGGGCGATCGGGTGGTAGTTCCGTTCACCATCTGCTGCGGCGAGTGCTTTTACTGCAAAGCCGATCTGTGGGCATTGTGCGACAATACCAACCCGAATGCGATCATTCTGCGGAAAATGTATGGCGCTTCCGGAGCCGGCCTTTTTGGATACTCGCACCTATACGGTGGATATGCGGGCGGGCAGGCGCAATATGCGCGCGTTCCGCATGCCGACGTCGGGCCTATCGTGATCGAAGATGGCCTGCCCGATGAACAGGTGCTGTTCCTTTCCGACATTTTCCCCACCGGCTACATGGCTGCCGAAAACTGCGAAATCAAGCGCGGCGATGTGATCGCCGTATGGGGCTGCGGGCCCGTGGGTCAATTCGCGATTCGTAGCGCCTTTATGTTCGGCGCCGAACGCGTGATCGGAATCGATCGCATCCCTGAACGGCTGGAGATGGCGCGGCAAGCCGGCGCGGATATTTTGGATTATGCCGATAGTAGCCTGATGGAGAAAATCCGCGAGCTGACCGGAGGACGCGGTCCCGATGCTTGCATAGACGCCGTCGGAATGGAGGCCCACGGCGCCACGTTCGACAATGTTTACGACCATGCCAAGCAGGCCTTGTTCCTGGAAACAGACCGGCCGGGTGTCCTGCGGCGGGCGATTATGGCGTGCCGCAAAGGCGGGATTGTATCCATTCCCGGCGTCTATGGCGGGTTTATCGACAAGATGCCGATGGGCGCTGCGTTCGGCAAGAGTCTGACGTTCAAGATGGGGCAAACCAATACGCCGCGTTATTTGCGGCCGCTATTAGAGCGGATTCAAAAGCGCGAGATCGATCCTGCCTTTGTCATCTCGCACCGGTTGCCGCTGGAACAAGCGCCCTACGGCTATGAAGTGTTCGCGAAAAAACAGGATCACTGCACTAAAGTCGTGCTGAAGCCATGACACGCCGCAATCGTGCGCTGCTTTGGGGATCGGCAGGCCTGACGGCAGGTTTAGCCATAAATGCCGCGATTCGCCTCAGGTTCATGCTCGATATGCGAGGCGATGTCGTCTTAATTACCGGTGGCTCGCGGGGACTCGGGTTAGCCCTGGCGCGCGAATTCGCTGGCCTGGGATGCCGCGTCGCCATCTGCGCTCGAAAACAAGACGAGCTCGACATTGCAAAGCATGACCTCGAACGCCGGGGCGCCGAAGTTTTTGCCGGCGTCTGTGACGTCTCCAAAGAATCGGAAGTCGTGAACTTGATACAAGCCGTACGGGCGCGCTTCGGCAGGATTGATCATTTGATTAATAATGCCGGAATTATCCGCGTCGCTCCCGTTGCAAATATGACGCTAGATGACTTCCGGTATGCCATGGATGTAATGTTTTGGGGTGTGGTGTATCCCACTTTGCACGTCCTGGACGAAATGAAACATCGCGGACGCGGACGCATTGCGAACGTTACGTCGATCGGCGGAAAGGTCAGCGTCCCTCATCTTCTCCCGTACTGCTGCGCGAAGTTTGCCGCCGTTGGTTTCTCCGAAGGATTGCGAGCCGAGTTGGCGCGCCATGGCGTAAAAGTAATCACCATCGCGCCAGGTTTGATGCGAACAGGATCGTACCGCCAAGCTGAATTCAAAGGCAATCACCAGCAGGAAGCGGCATGGTTCAGTATCAGCTCATCGTTGCCGCTGATGTCCATGGGCGCGGAGCGCGCTGCGCGGCAGATCGTCGCGGCTGTACGCCGCGGCGACTCCGAGAAGATTCTTTCAACGCAAGCCAGCTTGTTGGCCCGCGCCAATGGCGCGTTTCCTGGATTCATCCCCAATCTGATGGCCGCGGCGAACCGGTTTCTTCCTCATGAGACATTCGATCGCGAATCCATTGTCACAGGCGCGCAAGCGGAACAACATGCGGAGGATTATCAGCGTAGGCTCACCCGTTTAGGCAGGCGCGCGGCTGAGCGTTTGAATGAAATGACGGAAACACGCGCGTAGAACATTTGCCTTAGGGTAATCACCCCATCGCATTATGTCAATGCGCACGTATCAAACATTTCTCAAAAAATCCGTAACATATAGAACGCGCTCGGTATCTAATCCGACGAGGTACAAAGATGAAAGTTCTCGTCACGGGGGGAGCGGGATTCATCGGCGCTCACGTCGCAAATGAACTTCTTAAGCACCGCCATTCAGTTCGAGTCCTCGACAGCTTAATTCCACAAGTCCACGGTCCGGAGCGAAAGCGCCCCGCGTATTTACATCGGGACGTCGAATTAATCGTTAAGGACATTCGTGATTCGGAGGCAGTAAATAAAGCTCTAGATCAAATAGACGCGGTTGTGCATCTGGTTTCGCTCGTGGGCGTCGGCCAGAGTATGTATCAGATGGCTGAGTATACCAGCGTCAATAATCTCGGCACCGCGACGTTGCTTCAGGCTCTTACCAGTCGACCTGTGAATTCCCTTGTCGTCGCTTCCAGCATGAGCATCTACGGCGAGGGCGCCTACCGCGACGGCAGCGGCAATCGCGTGGATCCGCCGAATCGAACGCTGGAGCAACTCAAGATGGGGTCATGGGAATTGATGCATAAGGGCGAGCCGCTGATTCCCCTGCCTACGCCGGAATCCAAGCGTCCGGCACTGGCCTCGGTCTATGCCCTTTCTAAATACGATCAGGAACGGATGGCCCTCATAGTGGGCGAAGCCTACCGCTTTGCGGTGGTGGCATTACGCTTCTTCAATACTTACGGACCGTATCAGGCTCTTTCGAATCCGTATACGGGTGTGCTCAGCAATTTTGCGACACGCGTACTCAATGGCCGGCCGCCGCTGATTTACGAAGACGGGTTGCAATTGCGGGATGTTGTCAGCGTCTACGACGTCGCGCGCGCATGCCGCATGGCTCTGGAAACTCCGGCCGCCGGCGGGCACGCCCTCAATATTTCAAGTGGGAAACCGATCACCATCCGCGAAGTCGCCGAGCGAACTATAAAAGCGGTCGGCGGTAAAAATATACAGCCCGAAATTACCGGTAAATATCGCACTGGCGATATACGCCATTGTTTTGCGGATATTAGTCTCGCAAAGCAGGTATTGGGCTGGGAGCCGCGAGTGTCCCTGGAAAAGGGCATTGAAGACCTTGCAGAGTGGTTGCAGGGTCAAACCGCTGTAGACCGGGCGATGGACGCGCGCGCGGAGTTAGCCGCGTACGGACTCGTGATTTGAACTGTACACCCATGCGGTTTTCATTGATCAACCCGGATTGGCGGTTCGACCACAGCATCTACTTCGGCTGCCGAGAGCCGCACTTACCCTTGGAATTCGGCTACGCAAAGGCGCTGTTGGAACAAGCCGGTCATCAAGTCCAAATCGTCGACGGCCAGCTCGACGGGCTGAAAACAGGTGAAATTCGCGAGTTGGTAGATTGGTTCCGGCCGCACTTCGCTGTTATCACCACGGCGCCCAGCTACCTTTTTTGGCGTTGCGCCCCGCCGGAGTTGCGCGTTCCCCAGGAGCTTGCCGCCGCGATACGCGGCAGCTCCGGCATCCTCGTGGTTGTCGGCCCGCATGCGTCTACCACTCCCCGCCCGACTCTCGAAAAGCTTGCTGCCGACATCGTCGTGCTCGGTGAATGTGAAGAGGTTCTGCCGAAGCTTGTAGGCGCGTGGAGCGAGATCGAATCGATTTGCTATGTCCGGAACAGAGTAACGCAGGTGCAAGGCGGTCCGCACGTTGCGGACATGACCAGATTACCCGCTTTGCGTTGGGGCGGCGCCACGATCGCCCGCCATCGGCATCATCATCATCGTTTCGATGTCGAGCCATCGGGTCCGGGAGCCGAAATGGAGACCTCCCGCGGCTGCCCGTACCATTGCACGTTTTGCGCAAAAGACAATTTCAGGAATTCATTCCGGCGGCGTCCACTTGAAGTAATCGCCGAAGAATTGGACGGATTAATCGCCGATGGCGCTGAATATGTCTATTTCATAGATGAAATCTTTTTGCCTTTCCGTGACGTATTGGAATTAATCCGGGAACGCCATATCAAATTCGGCATCCAGACTCGCATCGACCTCTGGAGCCAGCCCATGATCCAGCTTCTCGCCGAAGCCGGCTGCGTTTCGATCGAAGCAGGCGTCGAAAGCATTACCGAGTCGGGCCGCGAGATTTTAGACAAAAAATGCAAGATCTCGACCGATGAAATCACGCGCCGCCTGATTTATGCCAAGGACCGAGTCCCCTTCGTTCAGGCCAATCTGCTCGATTCCGAAGCCGACGACCCGGCCGAAGTGGAACAGTGGCGCGCATTGTTGCAGCGCCACGGTGTGTGGGCCAATGAGCCCGTGCCGTTGTTTCCTTATCCCGGATCCCCGGACTATACACGCCGCTGGGGCCAACCCGACGACCGAGCCTGGGAGCGCGCGCATGAGTTTTATCTCGACAGGTTTGTTCGTTTCAGCGACATTCAAGAGCAGCGTCCCGCGCCGCTGGTGGAATTGGAGCTGCACTGAATGGCGCGGCATTCGCGAAACCACAAGCGCCCGCTAAAAGTGTTGATGACCGCCGATACCATCGGCGGGGTGTGGACGTTTGCGATGGAGCTCTGCGAGGGCTTGACCTCGCGCGGTATAGAGATCATGCTCGCCACCTTGGGACGGGCGCCCTCCGCCGAGCAGTTGCTCGAGGCCGGGCGAATCCCGCGTCTGCACCTGCGCCTAAGCGACTTCAGGCTGGAGTGGATGAACGATCCCTGGTCCGACGTGGAAGCCTCGGGCGAATGGCTGCTTCGTCTCGAGTCGGAATTTAGGCCCGATGTCGTGCACTTGAATTCGTTCGGACACGGCGGCTTGCCGTGGCGCTGCCCGGTTGTTTTAACCGCGCATTCGTGTGTTGCGTCGTGGTGGCAGTCGGTCAAAGGCGAGCCGCTGCCGCCCAGCCGGTCGCGATACAAAGGCGTCGTCATGAGCGCGGTACATTCTGCGCGTTGCGTCACCACACCCTCGCGGGCGATCCTCGAAACCCTTCAGGAAAACTACGGATTGTCCATCGCATCCCCGCACGTGCGCGTAATTCCAAATGGCCGGCGCGCTGACCGGTTTTGCCGTGAAGAAAAAGAGGAGTTCGTGTTTGCTTCCGGGCGCCTCTGGGATTGCGCCAAGGGGATCGATACTTTAGCGGCGATCGCGCATGAGCTGCCATGGCCCGTTTTTTTGGCCGGAGAACGGGCGCTTCCCGGGGCCGGCCGGTGCGATGGCGATGGCTGCCGCATGCTGGGGCGGCTGACCGCGGAAGAGATGGCCGGGTATTATTCCTGGGCGCCGATCTATGTATTGCCCGCCCGATATGAGCCTTTCGGGCTATCGGCTCTCGAAGCGGCGCTATCGGGATGCGCACTGATTCTTGGCGATATCCCCAGCCTCCGGGAAATTTGGGGAAAGAACGCGATATTCGTTCCGCCAGGCGATGCTCCCGCGCTCGCCGCTGCGATTCGCCGCCTGATCGATAACGCTGAAGAGCGTGACAGCTTCGCGCGGCTGGCTTACCGGCGTGCGCTTCATTACGATGCCGATCGCATGACCAAGGCGTATCTCTCGGTGTACTCGGCCGCACGACAGGAGGACTTCTCGTGCGTTGCGTGATCTTCACGCATTCTCTCGTGTCGGATTGGAATCACGGCAACGCTCATTTCATCCGAGGAATCGCCGCCGATATGATCGCGCGCGATTGGCGCGTTCGTATTTATGAGCCCAAAGCCGGCTGGAGCCGGACGAATTTGGTCGAAAACTACGGTCACGGCCCGGTCGCGGATTTCGAAACGGCGTTTCCCCAACTTCGAAGTGTGGAATACGACTTAACCTCTCTCAATTTGGATCATGCTCTATGTGACGCCGATCTTGTGCTGGTGCATGAGTGGAGCGATCCCGAGCTTGTGAATCGGATTGGCGCGCACCGCTCGAAAAAAAATAGGCCCTACCAACTATTTCTGCACGATACTCATCACCGCGCGATCACTTCGCCGGAATCGATCGCTGCCTTCGACTTAACAGGCTATGACGGAGTCCTCGCCTACGGCCGCGCCCTCGGCGACGTGTACCGGTCGAGGTTCGCGTGCAATGCCTGGACCTGGCATGAAGCGGCAGACGCGCGCACGTTTTATCCCCGTCCGCAAAACGAAAAGCACGGGGATGTTGTGTGGATCGGAAATTGGGGCGATGAAGAGCGCGCCTTGGAGTTGCGCGAATTCTTCATCCGGCCTGTGGTTCGTTTGGGCTTAAAGGCGGCGGTATACGGCGTGCGTTATCCGGATTCCGCGCTTGCCGAGCTGGCCGATGTAGGCATCGAGTACAGAGGCTGGCTGCCGAATTACCGCGTGCCCGAAGTATTTTCGCGGTACCGGCTCACGATGCATATTCCGCGCCGGCCCTACGCAACACTCTTGCACGGGATTCCGACGATCCGGCCGTTTGAGGCGCTGGCTTGCGGAATACCGCTGGTTTCGGCGCCCTGGAAAGATTCCGAGGCGTTATTCCAGGCAGGGCGCGATTACTTAATGGCGCGGGATGGCGACGAAATGACGGATCTCGTCCGTATTCTGCTGCTTTATCCCAGCCTGGCAGCGAAGCTCGCGCAAAACGGCCTTGCCACGATTCGCTCGCGCCACACCTGCGCGCACCGCGTCGAAGAACTCATGTCGATCAGTCGGAGCGTGCGGCAACCCGGGGCCTTCTCGAACGGAAGCGTCAACACGCTCAGCAGCCTTCCCAATGCTGAGCTTGCCGCGGCGCGCGAGGGAGCCGGTTAATGCGCATCGCCTTCTTCGGTTCCAGCCTGGTATCCGCCTATTGGAACGGCGCGGCCACGTACTATCGCGGAATCATTCGGGCTCTCCACGCGCGCGGGCACCGCATTACGTTTTTCGAGCCCGACGCTTACGATCGCCAGGCGCACCGGGATATTGACGATCCGCTGTGGGCAGAAGTTGTTGTGTACCCGCCGAACGCAGACGATGCGCGTCGGGCCCTCGCTTCGGCTAAGGGATTTGATGTCATCGTTAAGGCGAGCGGCGTTGGCGTCCAAGACGACTTGCTTGAGCGAGAGGTTCTGGAGCTAAGAACGCCCTCGAACATGATTGCTTATTGGGACGTAGACGCGCCGGCGACTCTGGATCGCATTCGACTAAACACCGGCGACCCGTTTGCCCGTTTAATTCCGCGCTTCGACGCGATTCTTACCTACGGTGGCGGAGAACCGGTGATCGACGGTTATATGGCGTTGGGCGCGCGCAAGTGCGTACCGATCTATAACGGCTTGGACCCGGATACGCATTATCCGGTTGCGCCCGACGCGCGCTTTTTCGGCGACCTTGCATTCCTCGGCAACCGCCTGCCGGATCGCGAAAAGCGGGTAGAGGACTTTTTCTTGAAACCTGCCGCTTCCCTGCCCCACAAACATTTCCTGCTGGGAGGCGCGGGTTGGCGCGACAAGTCAAAAAGCGCGAATATCCGATATTTCGATCACGTCTATACGTTCGATCACAACGCCTTCAATTGCAGCCCGCGCGCGATCATAAACATCTCGCGCGAAAGCATGGCGAACTACGGCTTTTCACCCGCCACCCGCGTCTTCGAAGCGGCGGGGGCAGGAGCTTGCATCATTACGGATTGGTGGAGAGGCATCGAAATGTTCTTCGAGCCAGACGAAGAGATCCTTATTGCCCGGAACGGGGCCGAAGTTATCGAGATTCTCGCTGCACTCACGCCGCGGCGTGCGCGCATTTTGGGTCAGGCAGCCTACCGGCGAGCGTTGGCCGATCATACCTACCGGCATCGCGCCCAGCAGCTGGAAAGCGTGCTATCCGGCGCGACCTTATCCGGTACAAGCCTGGCGCGCGCGGGGGCGGAGCGGCGATGAATTACGACATCGTTATCGTCGGCCTGTCGATCACATCGTCCTGGGGCAATGGACATGCGACCACGTACCGGAGTCTTGCGCGCGGTCTCGCCGGCCGCGGGCACCGCGTCTTGTTTCTGGAACACGATACGCCCTGGTATGCCGAAAACCGCGATACACCTCAGCCGCCCGGCACGACTACCCGTCTTTATTCAAGCTTCGAGGAGCTGATCGAACGTTTTGAAGCCGTAATCCGGGATGCGCGCCTCGTCATTCTGGGCTCGTATGTGCAGGATGGGGCGCGAGTTGGAGATTGGGTGACTTCGGTAGCGCGAGGCCGCACCGCGTTCTATGACATCGATACCCCGGTCACGCTGGCTAAATTTGCGCGCGGCGACTTCGAATATCTTTCACCAAAATTGATTCCGCAATTCAGCATGTACCTGTCATTCACCGGCGGACCGACGCTCAAACGCCTGGAGACGCAATATCGCTCGCCAATGGCGCGCGCTTTCTACTGCGCGGTTAATCCGCAGATGTATGCGAACGCGCCGGCGCTCGAAGCGAAATTCGATCTCGGCTATCTCGGCACCTACAGCGAGGACCGGCAGCCCTCGCTCGATCGCCTGCTGCTCGACACTGCGCGCCGGCGCCGGCACGGCCAGTTCATCGTTGCCGGTCCGCAGTATCCGGACTCAATTGCGTGGCCGCGGAACGTCGAGCGCGTCGAACATCTCGCGCCGGATCGTCATGCCTGGTTCTATGGCAGTCAGCGTTTCACGCTCAACATTACGCGCCGCGATATGATTGCCGCCGG
>JAFAQY010000052.1 GCA_019261985.1 Bryobacterales bacterium
TGCAATTCTGTTCACGATCTGTTTCGCCTCCCCATCATCGTTCGCGAACCTGATCCTGGCGAATGACCCAAACGATCCGACCGTTATTCTGGGCACTGCGGGTAACTTTGCGGTCCTGGGAGTTGGAAACTCACTCGGCATTAGCGCTCCCATCGTTACCAATAACGGCGCCACGATCAACGGGAATGAGGGCATCGGATTTAATGGGCGTATCGATAACCTGGTCCCTTCGGTGATTAACGGGAACGTGGTCCAGTTTGCGCCCGGTCAAGTTTTCGGGGCAGGGACGATTACGGGCTCCGTTACCACCGACCCTACGACCATGAACCAGGCCTTCATCGACGCGATCGTCGCTTCGTCGGCTGCCGCTGGTCTTGCTCCGACACAGACCTTCACGTTAACTGGGACTCCGCTGACGATCACGGGCAATGGCGGAATTAATGTCATTCAGTTGAACGGTAATATTACCAACTCCATTACGCTGGTTGGGACACCGACCGACTTTTTCGTCCTCAATGTCAACGGCGGGTTAACGTTGACCGGTTCGCAAGCACTTAGCGTTGTGGGTGTCCCGGTACAAAACGTCCTGTACAACTTTACCAGTGCCGGCCTGAACCTAACGAGCCAACTTAGCAATACCGTCCAAGGAACGCTACTGGCGAACAATAACAGCTTTATAGGCTTCGCCAACGCGAACGGCGCGATCATCAGCAACAGGACCATCACGCTGACGCCGGGCGCCGTTATAAACCAGGATTCGTTCATTGGGTTCAGTGAAGAGCCTCCCCCTCCTCCTCCTCCGGTCCCAGAACCGAGTTCGCTTTCGATGTTGGGCGGCGGCATCGCCGTCTTTTTCGGCCTGCTGCACCGCAGAGTGCGCCGCCGCAACTAAGAACTTCACAGCACCTAATGCACAAGTGGAGCCCGCATGTGGGGCAGGCTTTAGCCGGGCTTTAGCCTGCGGCGGACTTCAGCCCCCCTGAGCGCGTGTGACGGTGAATCGGTGCGTTCGGGTGCATTTCATACCGCGGCGGGTGAAATTAGCTGCTGCGCAAATTCGTCGACGAAACGATCCAAGGTCAGCCAGTCCGTATAGTCGTGATCGCGCGATGTGTCCGTGTCCGCATGCGCGTTTTTGGCCATGTACTTCATCACGAACCGCAGCAGCAGATTGTATTTCGTATAGAGCAACGCTCCGGCGACCGCTTTGACCCGCGCGGGCCGCCACTCCGTCTCCTCAAAAAACTTTTCGATCACTCGCTGTGTGTCGGCGGCGAAGCGCGCCCGTTCTTGCGGGCTCGACTCCGGCCGTTCGACACCCGCCTCACTCAGCGTGACGGAAATAAACGCGCTTGGGATCTTATCCAACTCCGAACGGCGATTCTTGACGAACTCAACCATCTCGCTCGCGTGCTGGCCGTAGTGTACGGACGCGGCCAGAATGGCGGCCGAATAATGGCTCGGATCGAGAGGAGCGGCTTCGGCTCCGACGTTCTTCGCTTCTGCTTCAAAACCCCGTTCGTGCAGTTCGTTGGCGATATGGTCGGCGATGCGGCGCGTGTGGCCGCTTCGCGTTGCGTATAAAACTCCAATTGGCTTCATAACGCCATCTCCTACAGCCATCATCGCTCCTTCGGATGCGGCTCACCGGCGGTAAATACGTCCGGTTCGATGTTATGGGAGCAGCTTGAGGTCCGTGCGACCCAGCGCAGGTGAACCGGTGAGGTTAAAGACGTTCCAATGGTGTCATGTCTGCGGGCGTGCGCGAAATCGCGCAGCAGATTGCGTGGATTTGCGTGTGCCGCTACTGCTTTACGTCCACGCCAGGGCGCGGAACTTCGTAGGGAGCCCCGGTGTCGCCGGAAGATCCAAGGAACAGCTTCTGCCCGTTCGGCAACGTAAGGTCCCGGCCGTTGGCGCGACGCGTGCCGTCCTTGGCCTGATAACCGTCGACAACGATCTTCTGACCCGTCTTCAAAGTTTCGCGCGTGATGCCGCGGCGAAGCAGAATGTTCGGGCTGCCGGCTTCAATCGCCCAGTTCTCCACCGTTCCATCGGGCTGTTTCACATCCACGTGAATCCAACTGTGGGGGTTGATCAGCTCCACTCTGGTCACGGTGGCATCCGCGAAGTGAATAGGCTTCTTATCGTCGAACTCCGCCGCGAAGGCGTGGTGCGCGCGCGCGGGCGTGGTCAAAACAAGCAGAGTTATTCCAGCTATGATTCCGGTCCCAACGGCAAAGTTGGCTCGCATACAATTGCTCTCTCCTTGAAGCGCACACCGGCGGCCGGGTGTTGCGCTCTCGATTTTTTAGCATCTCACAATTCGAGCGGCTTTCGATACCGGCGTCCTGCTCGCGGCCGCTAAGGGCGGGCGATTATTTCTGTGCCGGCGGGTTACCCGAGACGTACCGCTCGTAAACCTCCTCGCCCGGAGGAATCTTGCGGGTGATGTCCACGTTCATGGTCTTGCCTTCCCAGTGCTTCACGAGCTGGTTCTTGCGCAAATGTCCGTACAAGGTTTCCTCCACCATCTCCACGCAGCGGAAGTCCGTGAGTTGCGCGTTCGGCTCCAGACGGCGGTATAGCGGCATGCTGATCTTCCAAGGCCGCGTGAACACCTGCGGATCTTCCATCGTGGCTTCATAGCGAATGGCATCGCGGCTCATCGGTGTGTAGCGCTCGGTGACATGCAGGGCGTCGCTATGGAAATTCCCGGCGCGGTCGAACCAGGTAGCGTCGGTGAGATTGGAGACGTCCACCACCAGCGTGTCGCCTTCCCAGCGGCCGATGGAATAGCCCATATACGCGACGTTCGGATATGCGTCCATTTTGTTCAGATGAATCGTACGCCGCGCATTCGCGAATTCAAAGACCATCTGGATTTTAGTCGCGCCCTGAACGATCTGGAACGGGTGGGGCATGTACATGCCGCGAGGCACACCCGGCTGGAAGCACTTGATTTCGGGATCGCGATCGATCCAGTGCTCCTGGTTTTCCTTCTTTCGAGCGGCGGCCCACGGTTGATACGGGATGACGTCGCCGTCGACGACTCCCATACCGCCCGGAACCCATCCCAACGAGCCCAAGGCCACAACGGGAGCGGCCAGGACGATCGAATTCGGAGTGACGCCCGGTTGGCCGACCATCGGACGCGCCTCGTGATTTTGCAAGTCCCAATTCGCGGTGTTGTTCGCTTCCCAAATGCCGTTAAAATCCGGCTTGCCGCCAAGGCGCGGCAAGGTGTCCGGACCAGCGGCGCTGGCCGGGCGGGCGCTTTGTGTTACCACCGAGAAAATGCCGGCGGTGATCGCGGCTGCCGTTACCGCTAGCGCGCAGCCTTTACCGAAAAATCGCATTTGCGAGACCTTCCTGCTCCGCTGCGGAACCCGCCGCCCGAGGAGCTCAACAAGAGATTGTATTCTAGGCACAGGCCACCCTGCGGATCCGGGAACGTCCGTCGTCGTTCCGGTGGATGGCCTTCGGCTCACTCGCTTGCGGATTGCCGCCATCATCGCCTTCACTGTTCTGGCCGGTTGCGCCGCGCCTTCTCGCGTTGACGGCGATCCCACGAAGGAGCGCTGGTATCCGGAGGCGGTCCAGCAGCTCGCGGCCATCAACCGGCAAGCCGAGGCGTTGTTCGAGAAAGGCGAATCCGATAAAGCCGCTGCGCTGATTCAGCAAGGGCAATCGCTCCAGAGCCGTTTACTCGCGGCGCCGCGGCCCACTTTGGAAGCGGCCGAAGCCGCATCCGATTTGGACGACCTTTACGGACGCATGCTGCTCTCCAACCGGCATTACGGCTGGGCGCGATTGTTCTTCCAGAAGAATGTGGCGCGATGGAAGCACTGGAATCCTCAGACCGCGGAGACCAAGAAGCGGCTGGACCAGGCGAACGCGGAGATCGCGGAATGCGATCGCCATATTGGAGAATAATTCGTTTGCGGGCGGGTGTGGCGTTATGGCCGGGGCTTTTGTTCGAGGGCGCGAACGCGGTCCTGCAGCTCGGCGATCGTCTTGTCCCGGTCATGGATCAGCCCCTCGATTCGCTCGATCGCCTTTGTAAATCCGGCAATGGAGATGGTACCTGCAGTGATCGAGGTGGAATGCCGCCGCGTGACCTGTTCGATGCGCTGAAAGTTGCTGCGCGTTTCCTCGCGGAACTGGTGCAGTTCCTGTGATTGGCTTTCGATTAACTGAACGAGCGTCCGAATATCGCTACGAATCTCCGAACGGAACTGATCAAAATGGCTGGTGAAACAGATCAAACGCTTGGCGAAGCACATTCACGTCTTGCTTGGTCACTTCGCGATTACCATTAGAATTGTTTTCAGGCATGAGGTGTCTTTTGCAAACGACCACTCAGGGCCGTTGCGATATTGCGACGATGCCGCAGCGCGTTGTTCCTCAGTGTAACAATCCACGCCCGCGGTTTTCGTCGTGCATTGAACGGTCGCTATTTCCCGCCTTTCGGCGGCAGCAACTCGGCCCGCAACCGCTTCGCGTCGCTCTCGGTCAATAGGCGGTCCTTGACCATCTTGTCAATCGACTGCGCGATTTTGTTTGCTTCCGCTTTCTGGTCGGGATACAAAGTTTTCAGCCGCGCGGAATCGAAAGGCATCGAATGGCCGAGCTCGGCGCAGGTGCCGGGACCGGGGCTGGTGGTGAAATACGTCGCGTTTGGAACGTCGACAAATGGACTGCGCACGCCGCCGATTCCGTTTCCGAATTCGTCCAGCACAACCGCGCCGTCCTTTACCTGAATGCGTTCCGCTTTCGGCGGCGCAATCCCTTTTGCGACCCAGTTATGCAGATTCAGAACGGCGGCATCATACGAGTACTTCAGCAGCGGGTTGCCGCCGAGTGGAATATCGGGGTCGCACTTCGCGTTGAACGGCCAGTCCGGAGTTCCTTGCGCGGCTCCCACGGCGGCGATTTGATCCGCGAACGACGGCAGAGCCGAATACGGATACTTCTCAATGTGAGCAACCCCCGCGATTTCATACAACCTGTAACGGCCGTTGGGATCGTCGCTATCGGGATGCCGCGAAGCGATATTGGCGATCAGCTCCCCTTGCGCGACAACGGCCACTATCGGCACATTCGTTGGCGTGACCACGCGGCGCGGATCGCCCTGCGCGGGCGCTTGCGCGCACTGATTGATTCTCACCGCGCCCGCGGGATTCTTGATCAAATAGCCGTCATAGGCGGGTTTGCCGTCCGCGAGTTGGGCATGCGGATGAATCGCGTTGATATACGTTACGATGTCGCCCGCTTGCGTGGTCATGAACAGCCGCTCCACTTTGAGTCCCGCCGGAGGCTGAGCCTTCAGAGCGGCGGCTACCTGGCTCAGCATGTCCCAGCGCAAACCCTCTTCCTGATCGGGCGCCGCGTTCTTTCCGTTTGCCGCGCACGCGCCCGGGTTCGGATTCGCGAACGACACTGCCGCGTAGCGGTTTGGATTGAACTTTTTCAACCCTTGAATGGCCCCCGGCAAAGTAACCCCCGCCCACGCATCGCCGTGCTCAATTAAATGATCGTGAGTGTAGCCCCACATCATCGGCCAATCGAAACGCCGCGCGGTATTCATCAATTCGACGACCACCGTTCCGCTGAATCGGGAGGGATTTACGGGGTGGCGCACGAGGATGCGCGTCGCGTAGGGAGCATTCGGAGTCTTCACCGTGAGCGATCCGTCCGGCGCCCAGTCGTAGACGTTGGCTGTTCCGCTGATGATGAACTCGGTCTCGGCATAGCCGAGCTTTTGCAAATCCAGCGGCTGCAAATCGTGACTGGCGGTGTTCATTGGATATGAGTCCGCCGTCACCGGCAGCTGCGTGATCTTCGGCACGGGAACCGTTTCGGCCCAGGCGAATGCGGAAATCAAGATGGTGCAAAGGGCGGTTTTCATGTTTGCCTCCTAGTAATACGACAGCGTCTCGATGCCCGTGCCTGCCTTGAAGGTCGACGAAATCTTGCCCGCCTTCAAATCCACCACGGAAACGGTTCCGTCTCCATGGTTGGCCACCAGCAGCGTATTTCCATCCGCCGACACGGCGAAGCCCATCGGGTCCTTGCCGACGGTCAGCACGGTCTGCTTGCCGTGAGGATCGTTCACATTGATGATATGGACCAGGGCTGGATTTTCGCTGCACACAACCAGTTTTGAGCCATCCGGGGTGAAATACGGTTTATAAACTCCGCGCGTGCTGTTTTCGAGCGCGATCGTGGTTGCAACAGTATCCGTTTTCGTGTCGATTACCAGCAGTTTCGGCTCGCTATTGTCCGCGACAATGACGTACTTTCCGTCCGGCGACGCGACAATCCCCTGGGTGCCGTTCGGGGCCGGGACCTTGCCCACCATCTTGTTGGTTTTCAGATCGAGCACGCTCACGAACAGCCGGTCGGTTTTATTCGCCACATAAAGCTTACTCGCATCCGGGAGCACGGCGATCCAATGGCCGGTGCCTTCGGTATCGATCGCATTCTTGATCTTGCGCGTCTTAGTATCGATGACCAGCACTTTGCGGCTCAGGTCGCAGGCGACGTAGATGGTGCTGCCGGTCGAGTCAATCTGGATCCCGTGGGGCGCGATATACGGCGAGATATCGATGATCTGGTCCACCTTGCGATTGACCAGATCCACCACGGCGATGGTATGCCCTGGATTCGCGTTCCTGCCATAGATGCCATCGCCATAAACGGGAATGTACGCGGTTTTGTGATCGGGCGAGACGACGAAATCGTGCGGCGCAACGCCAACGTCGACGCTCGAAATCTCTTTGAACGTAGACGGGTCGAGAAAACGGACCTGCCGGCCCATTTTGTCGATGAGCAGCAATCCCGAATTACCGGTCGGACTGTTTTGATTTAGGCTAGCCGCGAGACTGGAGCCCGCGGCGGCCAGTGCCAATACAAACGCGGATATGGTCCTGAGCATAGAAACATGATACAGCCGAGCCTCGTGGGCCCGGTTGCCAACCGGCGGCCGATTGCCAATCGGCCTTTGGGAGCGGATTGCCTAAACCCAAGGTATGCTAGAGCAATCCGTCTATGCAATTAAATCTGAACAGCCTACGCGCCCAGATTGAAGAGCACCTCGAGTCGCGCGGAATCGTCGTGTTTCCGAGCCTGCCGCGCGCGGGCGATATCGGGGCGACCGTGCATTGGGACACCACGCGCAACCCCGACTTTAAAGCTTTTGTCGCGGCGGCCGAAGCGGCCGGTGTGCGGATGATGACTCTGTTCGCCCGCGAATTGGAAGACGACCTGATTGAAGACACATTGGAGCAGCTTGGCTCTTTGAATTTCGACCGCGACGAGCGCCGCGTGATGGAATCGCGGCTCCGCGAAATGCGCGCGTATGCCGGGTTCACTTGCGAGATTGAGCTTTCCTTTGATCAGGGGGCTCGCGTCTTCGTGTTCGATCTTCAGACGGAATGGTTCTCCGATCTGAACGATTTGATCGACCAAATCGAGGATCTGTATGACACGGAGGACCACGGCGAAGATGAGGATGATGACCTTCCGTTCGGCGGCCGGTACTTGCCGCGGAACTGAGGCGGCCATGCGCTTGCTGCCAACCGTGCTGTTCGGGTTTGGACGAAAGCTTGGAAGGCGGGTTGGCAACCCGCCGCAGGTTGGCAACCTGCCCCACTAGCGTGAAATGGACCATTGCCCCCGGTGACGCGCAAGCTGTACGAGCGCTTGTTCGCGAACTCGAAATAACGGCGCCCGCTGCTCGTGTGCTCTGTTCGCGCGGTTACGCCAATCCGGAGGCGGCGTGGCGATATATCGAGCCGCGGCTGAGCGATCTGTACGATCCATTCTTATTAGCAGGCATGGAGGACGCTGTCGCGCGCCTGCGCCGAGCGGTCGAGGCCAAAGAGCACATCCTCTTATACGGAGACTACGATGTCGATGGAACCAGCGCCGTCGTGATTCTCAACAAGGCGATTGAGATTGCCGGGGGCCGCTCGTCGTTCCACGTCCCGCACCGCGTGCGGGATGGCTACGGCATGCGGAGCGAAGTGGTGGAGGAGGCGGGTGCATCGGGCGTATCGCTGATCGTGAGCGTGGACACGGGCATTCGGGCGAACCAGGTTGTGCGGCACGCCTCGGCGCTGGGAATCGATGTCATCGTTACGGATCATCACTTGCCGGAAGACGAATTGCCGGCCGCGCTTGCGGTGCTCAATCCAAACCGCCGCGACTGTGCTTACCCCAGCAAAAATCTCTGCGGCGCGGGAGTCGCTTTGAAGTTAGCGGACGCATTGTTCCGGCGGGTGGGGTTCGACGACACCCGCCGCGAGCGCCTGATCGATTCGTTGTTGAAGCTGGTCGCGATCGCCACGGTCGCCGATGTGGTCCCGTTAACCGGAGAAAATCGCGTGATCGTTAAGCGCGGTTTGGAAGGTTTGGATAAGGTTCGGAATGCCGGTTTGAGGGCGCTGCTGGACGTGTCGGGCTTCAGCGAGGGTCAGTCACCGAATGCCGGTCAGATTGCGTTTCGCGTGGCGCCGCGAATCAATGCGGCGGGCCGGATGGCGACGGCATCCGATGTGATCGAGATGTTTTTGACCGACGATCCGGCGCGCGCGCGGGATCTGGCGTCCAAACTTCACGAATTGAATCAGGACCGGCAGCAGACCGAAGCCGAAATCGCGCGAGCCATTTTCGAGCAGTGCGTTGAGCAACCCGTAACGGACCGGCATGCGGCTCTGGTATTCGCCGGCGAGGGCTGGCACCGCGGAGTAGTGGGAATCGTGGCCAGCCGGGTGGTCGAGCGGTTTCATCGCCCTGCGTTTGTGCTGGGAATTGAAGGCGGCATCGCTCACGGCTCGGGCCGCAGCATCGCGGTCTTTCATTTGCTCGAGGCGCTGGAAGCTATGCCGGATTTGTTCACCAAATTCGGCGGTCACCGGCAAGCGGCGGGCGTGACGCTGCGCGCCGATCGTCTGGATGAATTCCGGGAGCGGTTTCAGACCTATGCCGGCCGCACGTTGACTCCTGCCGACTTCGAGCGGGAGCTCGAAATCGACGCGGAGATCGGCATGAATGAAATTACCGATCGCGCGGTGGCCGACATCCTGCGTTTGGGGCCTTTCGGTTACGGCAATGCATCGCCCGTGTTTGCGATTCGCCAAGTGGAGGCCGCCGAGCCGCCCGACGTCCGCAATGAAAAACACGTTTTTCTGCGCCTGCGCGGCCGGGGGCGGACGCTGCGCATTAAAGCCTGGAACTTCGCTGAACGCGCCGCCGAATTTACGCCGGGATCGGTTGTGGATGTGGCCGTGCAGTTTGAAGAGGACGCATACTCGGCCGCTCGGGGGTATGCTCCGTGGCGGGCCGTGTTGAGAGACGCGCGCCCGGCCGCCGCGGCTGTGGGGCAGGCTTGAGCCTGCGGCCGACTTCAGTCCGCCACCGGCGGCTTCAGTCCTACTAGCGGCGGAGGCTTCAGCCGGGCTTCAGCCCGCCACGAGTAGCGGGACTAAAGTCCCGCGCAGGCTAAAGCCCGGCTAAAGCCCGCCCTACTTCAATTCAACAAGTGCGCGGCTTGTTCTACTTGCGCTGCTAGGGTGCCTAGCGCCTGGGCCAGGCGGCGGGCTTGCTGATTGGCCTCCTCCCAGCGCTGCGCTTCAATCGCTTCGCGGACTCCGGGAAGCGTCTTCGCATCGTAACCGGTATTTATACCGGGCGCGTAGAGAGCATGCTTGTACCAATCGCGGCCGGGAAGGCCGTTCGGAAGCAGAAGGGTTCGCTCCGCGTGAAGCAGCACATCGTTTAACTTTCTGATCCGGTCTTCAGAAGCGGCGGGCGCCTTCGACAGAGCTTCGTTATATATCCGCGCGGCGGACTCCAGCCGGTTCAGTTGCGATTGCAACGGACGCAAGTCCACGACGCCCGAACGGCGGCGCGCGCCGCGCTCGATCTCTTCCACGTAGCCCGAAATCGTTCGAGCCAGAGCGGAGAAGTCATACGGCAGCACCGAGGCATCGGAAAGCCGGAGGATCGATGTGATCGTGATCTGCGAAAGCGCCCTTCCGTAAGAGAGGTCCGTGTCCGAGAATTTATCGAACCACGCTAGTGAATCGTAGATGGAGTGATACACGCCGCCTGAATCGGCGCTGCCGAAGCCAAAGTTCAAGCTGGCAATCCCGATATGGTCGAGGAACGGCACGTAGTCCGACCCCGATCCTAAAGGAGTGAGATGAAATTCGGGCGGTAAATCGGCGCGAGCCCGGTTACGTATTACTTTCGATGCCTCAAGCAAACTCATGGCCGACTTTGGCTCGACGATATCGCGCAAGACTTCGGAGACGAAAGTTTCGAGAGTATGCGAGCCCGAAGCCGATAGCCGGCCTGGTCCATTTAAGTCCGAGTTGATGTACGCCACCGCGTTGTTACGCAGCTCGTCCAAATGCTTCTCGGCCCACTCGGTGGAACCCATCAAACCGAACTCTTCCCCATCCCAGAGCGCCAATACGATAGTCCGTTTGGGCTGCCACCCTTGCTGGCGCAGGACGGATAGAGCGCGCGCGGTTTCAAGGAGCGCCGCGGCAGCGCTCGCCGGATCGGACGCACCGTTTACCCAGGCATCGTGGTGGTTGCCGTAGACGATCCATTGGTCGGGATAGACAGAGCCGGGAATCTTAGCGATCACATCGTGCAGCGGCCGCGTGGACCAATCGGAGTCGATTTTCAAGTGGACGGTCGCCGGGCCCGGCCCCGCGTGATAGGTCAACGGCAATGCTCCGCGCCAGGGCTCTGGAACCAGCGGCCCTCCCAACTCCGCGAGCAGGGGCTTCGCGTCTCCGTAAGAGATCGGTAGAACCGGGATTTTGGGCAGCGATTTGGCATCGGAAACGGGCAGCCGCTTCGATCCAGACACAGAAGCCCAGCCCGGCGACAGCGGGTCACCGGGATAAAGCGCCATGTCCAGAACGCTGCCCCGCTGGACGCCCTGCTCGGGGCGCATCGGTCCTTTGGGATAAACGTCGTTTTGGAAATAGCCGTCGTCGCGGGGATCGGAATAGATTAAGCACCCGACGGCGCCATTCCTCTGGGCGAGCTTCACCTTCACTCCGCGCCAGTTCCGGCCGTAGCGGGCGATTACAATTTTGCCTTTCACCTCGACGCCGAGTTTCTTCAGCTCGTCATAATCCTCGGGCGCGCCATAATTCACATAGACCAGCGGCGCGGTGATGTCCCCCGATGCCGAATAAGCGTTAAAGGTCGGCAACTGATCCGGCTGGCCGCTAGCGGGGTCGTCGGGGAGAACCGGCTCTTTCAATTCTGCGCGGTAATGCACCGGCGCGGTCATTTCAAGAGAGCGCGCGGTGGGATATGGCATCAAGGCCTCAAAGTTCTCGGTGTGAACATCGAGGCTCCATTCTTTGAGTTGCGCGGCTAGGTAGTCGGCAACGGCCTTGGATCCGGGCGAGCCGGCATGATGCGGCTTGGATGCCATGCGCTCCATGTAGATGTGGAGGCGCGCGGGTTGAGGGATTGCTTTAGCTCTTTCTTCCAACTCGTGCTGATCTTTAAAGTTTTCTGGGAAGAAGCCGCGGATGGGCTCCTGGGCTAGTGCCGGTAGGGCTATGAGAAGGAGGACAAGCTGAAGCATGTCCTACGCGCCCGGGCGGGTCTTGAGGAATGCCAAAAACTTCTGCGGATCGCGCGTCAGGCCACCGGACTGGGCGATGATATTTTCGTCCGGACCCATCAACACATAGTAGGGCATCGTAGCGGTGTTGAACTTTTCGTCCTCGAGTTTCTGGTTCTGTTCGGATGGCGCATCTGTGCCGTCGACATATAACTCGACGGGCACAAGTTCTTTAACGGCTTCCGCGATCTCGGGACGGGGGAACATGTTGGCATCCATCCATTTACAGTTGGTGCAGGAATAGCCCGTGAAGTTGACCAGGACGAGTTTGTTTTCCTTGCGCGCAAGCTCCAGGCCTTCTCGGTATTGATTCTTCATCCATGCGACCCGGCTCGATCCGGCTGTGGCGGCGGAGGCGGACCCGGAGGGCGCGGGAACGTAGGCGTCCAACTCGCCGAGGGGCGCGCCATACATTCCCGGCAGCAGCGAGAACGCGAAAATCAGAAACAAGCTCGCAACGAGCAAGCGGCCGATGCCGAGCTTTTCCCCCGCCTCGATGCCTTCCAATCGCAGCAAGCCCAACAGATATAATCCCGGCAAGGCGAACAGTACGAACCATGCCGCCAGGAAACGTTCGCGCGTGAGAAAGCCCGTCTGCAAAACCTGATCGATGTTGCTGAAGTATTTAAGCATCAACGCCAGCAGAACAAATCCCATCACGACCTTTACCCGCGCGAGCCATCCTCCGCTGCGCGGGAGTTTTTTGAGGTAACCCGGGAAGGCAGCGAGGAAAAAGAACGGGGAGGCGAGGCCGATCGCGAAACTGAGCATGCCAACGACCGGCTGCACGCCTTTTGATTGCACCGAAGAAACCAGAAGCGATCCGACAAACGGTCCGACGCAGGCGAAAGAGGTCAGCGAGAAGGTTAAGCCCATCAGCAGAGTGCCTAAATAACCGCCGCGCCGCGAAGCTCGATCGAGCTTGGTGAGCAAGCCCGAAGGAAGAGTGATCTCGAAAGCGCCGAGCAGACTCGTCGCGAAGATTCCGAAGACTACAGCTATAAACCCGTTCACCCATGGATTGGAGCCAAGCTGCGCGATTCCGAACGGCCCGACGGCGGCAGTTACACCCAGCCCGAGGGCGCAGAAAAGCACCACGATGCCGAGCGAAAAAACGAGAGCTTGCACGAAGCCGCCGCGTTGGTTGAGGAAGAAAGATACCGTGATCGGGATCATGGGGAATACGCACGGCGTGAAGATCGACAGAAGCCCAACGCCGAATGCGGTGAGGGCGAAGGCGGTCAGCCCTTGCGAGTCTGGATTTTGGGAAACCGGCACCGCTGCGCCGGGGAGTGCGTAACCTGGAGGAGCCGCGAAAGCGGCCAGCGCGGGAGCCGCCGGATCAAGCGTTAGCGTAAAATCCGCCGTGCTCTTCTTCGGACGTTTGCATTCGGTGTCATTGCAGGTCTGATAACGGGTTTGCGCAGTGATCGTAATCGGACCACTGGGCGCGTCCGGCTTGAGCTTCGCCGGAATCACAAAAACAGCTTCGTTTGAGAATGTTTCCGTATCGAATTTAAAGTTCGGGTCGAACTTATGATCGGCTTTTGGCTGATACACCTGGATGGAATCGATGGCGGGATTGTCAGCCAGGGTAACGGTGGTTGCGTTCGGTCCATCGGGGGGCGTGGTGGTTAGAGAATACATGTGCCAGCCGGGATCGATCTTGGCGGTCAGCTTCAGAACGACCGTGGAACCGGGCGCGGCCTTTGGAGTGTCGGAAGAAAGAGACCAGTGCACCAGCTCCTGCGGGTGCGCGAGACCGGCGAAGGCAAGGAAGAGGACGGCTCCCTTAAGCATGGTTATGTCGCTACCGCTTTAGACGCTGCGGACTGTTCTAACTCATCTTCTATTTTTTCATTAACGCGGCCTTGTGCAAACTCGGCCGCCACGCGGATGGCGTTCTTGATGGCATTGGCGTTCGAGCGGCCGTGGCAAATGATATTGACGCCCTTCACGCCCAGCAAGGGCGCGCCGCCGTACTCGGAATAATCGACGCGTTTCTTCAGCTCCCGGAAGGCGTCGCGCGACAACACGGCGCCGAGCTTCCGGCGGACGGTGGCCTCGAGCGACTCGCGAAGCATACCGGTAATCAACTCCACCAGGCCTTCGCTGACCTTAAGGGTGACATTTCCGATGAAGCCATCGCAAACGATCACGTCCGCGTCGCCGGTGAAAACGTCGCGGCCTTCGACATTGCCAATGAAATTGATCGGCAAAGCCTTTATCAAAGGCTGGGCGGCGCGAGTCAGGTCGTTGCCTTTGTGCTCCTCCTCCCCGATCGAAAGCAGGCCGACGCGTGGCCGGCGATTGTGGAAAATGATTCGGGAATAAACTTCGCCCATAACGGCGAATTGCGCGAGCATTTCAGGACGCGAATCGACGTTTGCGCCCACATCGAGAACCACCACGGGAGTGCCCTTGACGGTGGGAAACGCCGATGCGAGCGCGGGGCGGGTGACGCCGCGAATCATGCCTTGCGTGATCTTGGCGGTGGCCATGACCGCGCCTGTGTTGCCGGCCGACACGACACCGCGCGCGTCGCCATCGCGCATCAGGCGAGAGGCTACTTTGATGGAGGAATCTTTCTTGGTGCGCACCGCCTTCGCGGCCGAGTCCTCCATGGTGATGAACTCGCTCGCATGGTGGACGTCGATGGGAAGGCCGTCGGCGTCGGGATGATTTTGCAGTTCGCGGCGGACGATATCCTCCGGCCCGACCAGGATTACTCGGACCGGATACTCAGAAGCGGCGCGGACTGCGCCCTCGACCTCCGACTTAGGGGCATAGTCCCCCCCCATGGCGTCGACCGCGATCGTCAGCATAGAGGCGCGGGCGCTTATTCTTCGACGACTTCGATTACTTCCCTGCCCTTGTACTTTCCGCAGTGCGGACAGACGCGGTGCGGCAGCTTGGGCTCGTGGCAATTGGGGCACTCCGATACGATGGAGCGGCGGAGAGAATCGTGGGTCCGCCTTGCGGAAGTTCTGCGCTTGGAGTGTCGTCTTTTTGGATTTGGCATTCTGTTGGTTTCCTATTTAAGTTGTCTGAGCGCCGCCCAGCGGTCGTCGACCGCTTCGCCCTGGCACTGGCACTGAATATGGTTCCGGTTCTGCCCGCAGTGAGGGCAGATGCCTTTACAAGTGTCGCCGCATAGCCGCTGCATGGGAAGCGAAAGTAAGATATATTCTCGCAAAACGTCGTTCAGTTCAATCCCGTCGCCTTCGTAGAAGCCCATCTCGGCTTCGCTTTGGTCGATGGCCGTCTCTTCTCCGTAGCCTTCTGAAACGGGCCGGTAATAAAGCTCGAAATCGGAGTCGAGCGGCAGCCGCGCGGGGTCCAGGCACCGATCGCAATCCGCTTCCATCAAAACCTTCGCGTGCCCTTTCACGCGAATCTCGCCGAGCGAACCCGTGACCAGATCGACTTTGCCGGCGGCCCTCAGCGGACCTGCCTGACGAAGTTTCGGATCGAAGAATTCGATGGCGCCGGGTGGGAGGTCCACGTCAAATCGACCCGCGCGAACCTCAAGATCTCGAACGTGAAAGAACACAGCATCCCCCGCCGTGTGCCGGGCGGTGTCCCGATCGGCTAAAACATCAGTATATCAGGAGATTGGGCGGTTCCAAAGAGCGTTGGGCGGGGCCGGCAGGCGAGTACAATGGGGTTCGCCTAAATCTCAGCAAGTGATTGGTGTGGGAGGCTTCTCAGCAGCGGGAAACGGATCGAAGATTCCCGCGGGGTCAAAACCCGCTCTCAGGAAAAAACGTTCACACAAAATACTCGACAAGACCTGCAATCTAGTCGATATATTCGTACGCCGGCTGGGTCAGGAACTCTGAAAATTCCGCGCTGGTCGTCATCTGCTCGAAAATCTTGCCGGCTTCATCAAACCGCCCGCCCGGTGATTGCGTCTTGAGCTTCTCGAGTTGCTCGACCGTAACCAATCGCGCCAGTTCAGCCGTCACCGGGCGCCCATCGTCCAGCTTCGCCCCGTGCTTCACCCACTGCCATACTTGCGCGCGGCAGATTTCCGCGGTCGCCGCGTCTTCCATCAAGTTGTAGATCGGCACGCACCCCACGCCGCGCAGCCAGGCCTCCACGTACTGCAACCCGACATCGATATTCCACCGCAGCCCGGCTTCGGTGATCGTGCCCGCGGGCGCGGCGAGCAGATCCTTCGCGGTCACTTGAACCGGCGGGTGCTTCATCGAAATCTGATTCGGAGTCTTCATATACTCATCGAAGACCTCCTTGGCGATCGCGACCAGCCCGGGGTGCGCTACCCACGTGCCGTCGTGCCCCGCCTTGACCTCGCGGAGTTTGTCGGCGCGCACTTTATCGAGCGCCTGTTGATTCGCGGCCGGATCGTTCTTGATAGGCACTTGCGCCGCCATGCCGCCCATGGCGTGAATGTTGCGCCGGTGGCAGGTCTGAATCAGCAGCTCGACATAGGACTGCAGGAAATGCCGCTCCATCGTAACTTCGGCGCGGTTGGGCAGCACGAATTCCGGGTGATTGCGGAATTTCTTGATGAAGCTGAACATGTAATCCCAGCGGCCGCAGTTCAGGCCGGAGGAATGGTCGCGCATCTCCCATAAAATCTCATCCATTTCGAACGCCGCCAAGATCGTCTCAATCAGTACAGTGGCCCGAATGGTCCCGCGCGGAATGCCGAGAGCGTCCTGAGAGAAGTTGAAGACATCGTTCCACAGCCGCGCCTCCAGGTGGCTCTCGAGCTTCGGCAAATAAAAATAAGGGCCCGTGGCGCGCTGCATCAGGTTTTTTGCGTTGTGAAAAAAGTAAAGACCGAAATCGAAAAGCGACCCGGAAACCGGCTGACCATTGAGGAGCACATGCTTCTCGACCGTCTGCCAGTGGCGAGGCCGCACCAGCAGCGTCGCGGTTTTATCGTTCAGCTTGTAAGCTTTGCCCTCGGGGCTTTTGAACTCAATAGTGCGATTAACGGCGTCGCGCAAATTGATTTGCCCGTCCAGATTGTTCTGCCACGCCGGCGAGTTGGCGTCTTCGAAATCCGCCATGAACACATTCGCCCCGCAGTTGAGCGCGTTGATGATCATCTTCCGGTCCACCGGACCGGTGATTTCCACGCGCCGGTCCAGCAAGTCGGCGGGGCTGGGCGCGACCGTCCATTCCTTGGCGCGGACGTCCGCCGTTTCCGTAAGAAAATCGGGGAAGATCCCTTTGTCGATCTGCGCCTGGCGGACCCTTCTTCGCGCCAGCAAATCCTGCCTGCGGCCCTCGAAATTCTCGGCGAGGCTGGCCAAAAAGCGCAGCGCGTCAGCGGTCAGAATCTGATTGTGGGGGCCTCGAACCGGAGCCGTAATTTCCAGCCGCGACGCGCCCATAGTTGGACTAATAGACATGTTCCTCCAGTATAAAATTCGGCCGGCAGATCGCCGCGCGAAGCCGCTGGTGTAGAATAGGCCGCGTGTTAACGCGATCCATTCTCCTCGGTTTTCTTATTCTTGCGGTACGCGCCGCGGGCGCCGCTTCCGGCGAAGCCGTGTATCAGAAGCGCTGCGCGGGATGCCACGACGCCGCGAGCGAACGCGCGCCTTCGCGCGATGCGTTAAAGGAATTGTCGGTGGCGCGCATTTTGCGAACACTCGACTTCGGCGTCATGATCAACGTCGCCTACCCGCTCAGCCGCGAGGAGCGCGAGGCGGTGGCGAAGTATCTCGGCGTCGATCGCCCGGATGCGCCGGCGCCCGCGCAAGCTTTTTGCTCCGACCGCACGGTCACGATTGGAGCGTCGCCGACTCCCGCATGGAAGGGTTGGGGGCCGGACCTCAGCAACACCCGCTACACCACCGCGAGCGGAATTTCGTTGAACCAAGCCGGCAAGCTGAAGTTGAAGTGGGCATACGCATACGCGGGCGATGTGAGCGCGTTCGCCGCGCCCACGGTGCTCGGAAAGACTTTGTTCGTCGGAAGCGCGGGAGGCGCGGTTCAAGCATTGAGTACCGATACGGGCTGCGTCCGCTGGCTCTATCAGGCCAGCGGCCCCGTGCGCTCCGCGCCGGTTGCCGTTCCGAACGGAGCGAAGCACGTGCTCGTGTTCACCGATTTGACCGGATGGGTGTATGGGATCGAGGCGGAGACGGGAACTCAGCTCTGGAAGAAGAAAGTCGAGCAGCACGATACCACGCGCTTGACCGGCACGGCCGCGGTGTTGAACGGCACGGTGTTCGTCCCCGCGGCGTCGTGGGAGGAGACGCGATCGAGCAATCCCGAATACGCTTGCTGCACCTTCCGCGGCAGCATCACAGCGCTTCGCGCGAAGGACGGCACGCAAATCTGGAAGACCTATACCATCCGCGAGACGCCGGCGGAGCACGGCAAAACTCCGAACGGCGTTGGCACTTGGGGGCCATCGGGCGCGGGCGTGTGGGGCTCGCCGACGATCGACAACAAGCGCGGCCTGCTTTACATCGCGACCGGCGATAACTTCTCTTCACCGGCCAGCGACATGAGCGACGCCGTCCTGGCGCTGGATATTAAGAATGGACGAATCGTATGGTCGAAGCAGGTGACGCCGGGCGATGTTTTCAGCGGCGCTTGCACGGGAAGCACGTGCCCGGGACCGGATCACGATGTCGGCTCTTCGGTCCTGATCGAAAAGCTGCCGAACGGCCGCGATGTTCTGCTGGCCGGGCAGAAATCCGGCGTCGTATTTGCGCTTGACCCCGACCGCAAGGGCGAGATCCTCTGGCAGACGCGCGTGGGCAAGGGCGGGACGAATGGCGGAGTGCAGTGGGGAATGGCGAGCGACGGCAAGCAGGTTTACGCCGCGGTCTCCGACGTGGTCCGGAAAGCATCGCCGGGAGCGGTGATTCAGGTAGGGTTGCCGTTGGACCCCACGCAAGGCGGCGGACTGACGGCTCTGCGAATCGGCACGGGTGAAAAGGCCTGGTACGCGGCGCCGGGCAAGTGCTCGGATAAACCGGGGTGCAGCCCCGCGCAGCCTTCGGCGGTGACGGCGATTCCGGGCGTGGTGTTTTCCGGATCGGTGGATGGGCACCTGCGCGCGTTCGCTACGGAAGACGGGCGCGTGCTCTGGGATTTCGACACGGCGCGTGAGTACAAAACCGTGAACGGCGTGCCGGGGAAGGGCGGATCGCTCGATGGCGCCGGTCCGGTGGCCGTGGGCGGAATGCTGTTTGTAAACTCCGGCTATGCTCGCAATGGCGGCATGGCGGGCAATGTGCTGCTGGCGTTCGCGCCGGAGGAGTGAGTTAGGGCTGCGGCGGGGGCGGTGGCTGCGGCGGCGGTTGCTGCAACGGCTGCTGCGGAAAACCGTTCGGTGGTTGCGTCTGAACGGGTGGAACGAAAGTTCCGTTTGGGCCCATTCCTGGATTAATGCCGCCGGGGTTAATGCCGCCGGGACTGGTGCCGGGAATAAATCCGGTCGGGTTAAAACCTCCGGGGTTGATTCCACCGGGGTTGATTCCACCAGGATTAATTCCACCGGGATTAATGCCCGCCGGCATGTTAGGCGAGTTGGGCTGCGCTCCGGGCGCATTCGGATTATTGGCGTTCTGGCCGTTCTGCCCGTTCTGCAGGGGATTCGCTCCGGCTCCGGGGATCGCTTGTTGCTGCTGTAGCTGGAAGACGAATTCCCATTCCTCGAACTTCATCTTGTCGGCGTAAGTCTTAATCGCGGGGCCGGTGAAGGTGCTGGCGACGCCGGCGATGCCTCCGCCGACAGTCTGGTTTCCGGTAGCAGCAGCGGCGGGAGCGGTGGATGTGGCTCCGGGCGCGGGGGTCGCTCGCGGCGTGGTCAATAGCTGGTTCACAAGGTTCAAGGCTGGGTTCGGCAGTCCGGCCGCTCCTGGCGGAGGAGGCGCGTTCAGGGTCTGGGTGTTGGGCGGCGGCTGAGGGACGGGCAACGGTTGTTGCTGCTGCTGAGGGAATGGCTGCGACTGCTGCGGGAATGGCTGTTGCTGTTGCGGGAATGGTTGCGGCTGTTGCGGGAATGGCTGCGGCTGTTGAACTTGGCTAGATGGATTATTCGGATCGACCGGAGGCGTGTTCGGCAGAATCGGATTCGGGGCCTGTTGCGGAAATTGGTTCGGAAGACTCGGGTTGAGGCCAGGGAGCGGCACGATGCCGCCCTGAAGATTGGGGTTGAGGTTCTGCGGATTCGGGTTCTGCTGATTGGGAAGTGGAAATGGCTGCGCGCCCGTAGGCAGACCCTGGTTGTTGTTGGGGTCCGTCGGATTTAGAGGATTGAACGGCTGCGGCTGTTGCTGAACGCCCGGCTGAAATTGACCTGTTTGGAACTGGCCTTGGGGTAATTGACCGGGTTGTACCGGATTAATGCCCTGCGGAAACGGCGTAGTCTGGGGGAACCCCGGCTGCACACCGGGCTGGAATTGGCCGCCGGGCTGTGGGACCCCAGGTTGAATGCCCGCTTGCGCGGGTTGCCCAGGCTGCTGCGGTGGGGCGTTGTAGCCGTTCGGGAATAGAGTGATGGGCGGATACGAAGCCGGATCGATGTAACCGGTATTGGCCGGCTGCTGAGGCTGGAACGAAGCCGTTTGGAAAGCGCCGCCGGTCGCGTTGATCGGACGATCGCTGGGGCGCGCCAGCACGGCGGAGTTTACCGGCTGCGGCTGACCGGGATTGTTTGGGTTTTGTGGAGTATTCTGCGGCGCGTTTTGCGGCGAGTTTTGTCCGGGAGCCGCCGGCTGCGCGCCGGTGATGCCGGCCGTTGCGCCTGCGGTGCCCGCCGTTGCGCCTGCGATGCCCGCCGGTACGCCCGTGATGCCCGCCGTTAACGTCTGGTTTTGATTTCCGGGGTTGTTCGCCGGATTCGCGGGCGGTTTTTGGACCAGTGAATCGGTAAGGAAGGCGCCGTTGGTGTGGATTAACCGCCACTCGTCCTTGCCGGTATAAGGATCGATGTACCTGCGCCGCAGGTAGCGATGATTGTTGGTGTTTTCGAGGTCTTCAATGCGCGCGGGATAGCGGCGGTTGTCGGTATAGAAAAGCTGAATGGCGCGCTTATACTGCTCGCCGCGGTCGATGAGGAGTTGCTCCTTGTCGCGCTCGCTTTCGAAGGCCACGCGCGGCATCTGCATGTATAGCATGATGGCGACCGAGGCGGCGAAGACGAAGATGAGGAGGAGGGCGAAGCCTCGCTCGCCGGCTTGAGCCTGTAACGGGGGCTTGAGTCTTCGCGCGCTGGGGCGGAGGCTAAAGCCTCCGTTGCAGGCTGAAGCCTGCTCCACCGGGGTCATGCGCCTAGCTCCTCTACTAGCGGTAGAGTTTGCTGGTTCTTGTTCGTCTCATCCTCCACTACCGCCGAGTTTACTCCAATGCGGATGATTTTGTAGCGCCCCTTAACGAGCTCGTTTTCCGCAGGCGTGAAGATATCATCGCCATCGAGGAAAAACGCGCGGCGCACGCCGTCGCGGGTGGTACCGGCGTAGCCGTAGAACTTTAGCGGAATCGGCGGTGGCGGCGGCGCCGGCGGGGGACCGGTCGGGGCTGCGGGCTTTGGCTCCGGCTTCGCCTCCGCCACCGGCCCGGGCTTGATGGTCACCTTCGGCGGAGGCGGCGGAGGCGGCTGCGCGAACTCGAACAAGCTGCGCGATCCGCCCTCCATAGGAACGTGCTGCACCTTCGCAAGCAGATCGAGCTTCAGCGTCGGATCGATCGAAGCCACGTCCGTGCCTTCGGGAACTTTGAGCGAAGGATGGAAATCGCCGATTACAGATTCGACTTCGCCATTCCGCGCGGCCCTCCGCGGCTGGACGGGGTTCGTGCCCGGGATGGGAGTGGCGTCGCGAGAAATGGCCGGCGAAACCGGCGCGGGGGAAGGCGTCGAGGTTTGCTCCGGCGCGGAGGAGCCGCTCGACATTTTATATGCGATGACAATAGCAATTACGAGCACGCCAAGAATGACCAGCTTTTTCGGATCAGCGCCGAGGCCCGCGGGCATCCACTTCTTCATTGGGCGGCTCCGGAAGCGGACGAGTCGCGGACGAAGGTGTCGATTTTCATGCTGACGCTGAGCACATTCGAATTTTGCTGCGGCGCTGCGTTCAGCGATTCCACGATGAGCAGGCGCGGCGATTTATCGAGCTCATGGACGAAGTTCAGCACATCGCGGTAAGCGCCTTCGAAGTTCGCGGTGATGGTCATCAGGTTCAGCGTGTCGGAGCCTTCGATCGGCTCGGTGGAATAGGAGTATTCGCGCTGCTTGATTTTGGAGCTGGTCGCCGCATCGCCGATTTCGGTCAGCAGGGTGGAATAGGCGGTGCGGCGCTCCAGAAAGTAGGCCGCGAGGAATTGGTCGCCTTCTTCCCTGCCCTTCTCGACCGCGGAAACGTGTTCGCGCGAGCGCTCCAGCCGAGCTTTTCCTTGAGCCACTTGCGATTGCAGGGCCCCCATCTGGCGCTGTAACTCGTCGGCCGAGCCGCCAGGCGGAAAGAGCACAAGTCCCGCGGCAACCAGGTTGGCGGCGACCAGGGCGCCCAAAAAAATGCGGATGATGAGCGTGCTAGAGTTTTTGGGCATAATTCACGCTGAGCCGGAACTGATAGAGCGGCTGGTTCTGGGTCGGGGGCGCGGAGCTGTGCATCGTCACGGGACCGAACAGCGGCGAGGCCTGCAGGCGCTTTAAGAAATCGATTACGGGAAGCGGTTCCTGCGAGCCGACGGTCATATCCAGGACGACTTCGCTACGCGATGTAATTTGCGGCAGCCGCACTTGAATGAGGCGGACGTTCATCGGCATGACGCCTTCGAGGTCGGCGAAAATTTTGGTCCAGCTTATGGCTTTGCGCTGAACCAGAGTGTTTAGCAGCAGGCTACGCTCGAGAACCATCGCGTTGGCGGGCTGGCGGAGCGTTGCGTCAAGCTTGGCTTGCTCGGCATTGATCACGTGGAGTTGATTGTTGAGCTTTTCGACGGCGATACGGCTGTCGCGTGCGTTGGCGCGCTCGCCCATAATAAGGAAGACCAATACGGCAAGCATCGCGAGCAGCAGCATGGCGCACGCGCCGGAGGCGATGAGGATGGGGCGGTCGCGACGGAAAGGCTCGCTGGCGAGATTAATGGGGATGCGCATTTTTAGCTCTCGATTATCAGCTATCAGCTTTCAGCTTTCAGCTATCAGCTGCTGCTCGCCTCCATATAGCCGTACAATCCAGCGTTTAGCGCATTGGGCGTGCCAAAGCGGCTCTGGAGGGGTTCGGCGTTAACGCCTGATGGCCAAACACCCGCCGGGCCACACTCGATGATCCGCTTTACGGGCGCGCCGAGCTCGTCCTCGGCATAAGCTAGCGTGGGTTGGAGCACGGCGCGAATTTCATCTTCGCTCGGCGGCTCCAGCGTAAGGCAGCGGAACAATTTTAGTTTGCCTCCGGCTACTACCATCACGGTCAAGGTGTTATCGGCCAGCTTGGCGATAACCGCGGGCTCGGCATCGCGGTAGAGGCTCAGCGCCGATAGAGCCGATACAGTGATGTCGCCAGGATGAAAACCTGCGTTGCGAAACAGGGCCTCGTACCGCGCCAGCACCTCCAACGCGACTGTCACCGCCACCACCTCTATTTTTCCTTTTCGATTCGTGCCGGGCTGACGATAATACTTCACGGCAGCCGATTCGATATCGAAGGGAATGGTCTTCTTTACGCGAAATTTCACTAGCGAGAGCTGCTCTGCAGCGGAATCGGGAAAGGAGTCGAAATCGAGCACCGTCACGCGCGCTGAAGCATCGGGCAATAAGACCGCGGCATGGCGGCGTTTCTTCCCTCCGTTCTGTGGGACCAGCCGCGCAAGCGTAGCTGCCGCGGTGTCTACGCGGACTAAATTATCTTCGGACGGCGTGGCTTTTAGCGCGGGTTGCGGGAATGGGAAGAACTCGATTTGCGCCGCTTGGGCGTGCGCGATGCCGGCTTCGGATAGTTCGAAGATGTGTGTGGGCGGGGGGTCTTTCCAGAAGGGCATTTCAGTTCACTCCGGCGAGCGGGTTCACACGACCACGGCGACTCACCCGACCAGGCCGATTGGCAATCGGCCGCAGGTTGGCAACCTGCCCCACACTTGCAGCGTGCCCCACAAAAATCTGTGCTATGCGCATCTTAGCCCTCAATGAAGGTGACCTTGTTGATTTCTTTTAGCGTGGTTACGCCGGAGCGGGCTTTTTCTAGGGCCGATTCGCGCAGAAACGTCATGCCCTCTTCGCGCGCCGCGCGGCGGATTTCCGAGCCGGGGCGCTTGCTTAGAATCATTTCGCGGATCTTTTCGCTCAAATCGAGCAGCTCGTGAATGGCGCTGCGGCCGCGGAAGCCCGTGCCTCCGCATTCAAAGCAGCCGGCGCCTTCGTGCCAGATCGTGTCGCGCCAAGTGGCGGGCTCAAGACCGCTTTCGATCAGGTAATCATCGGCATATTTCACGGGATGCTTACAATGCGGGCAGATGACGCGAACCAGGCGCTGCGCCAGGATGCAGTTGAGCGCGGAAACGAAGTTGTAGGCTTCGACGCCCATG
This sequence comes from Bryobacterales bacterium, assembly GCA_019261985.1. Lineage (GTDB taxonomy): Bacteria > Acidobacteriota > Terriglobia > Bryobacterales > Bryobacteraceae > Palsa-187. The sequence goes on from JAFAQY010000052.1 coordinate 24,191, forward strand.
TTCAGGAAGCGGCCGAGTACGTCGAGCACGTTGTTGGCGTGCACCGTGGTGAACACCAGGTGGCCGGTAAGCGCGGCGTTAATGGCGATCTGCGCTGTCTCCTGATCGCGGATTTCGCCGACCAGGATTTTGTCGGGATCGTGGCGAAGGATGGAGCGCAAGCCGCGCGCAAACGTCAGGCCCTTCTTTTCGTTCACCGGGATCTGCGTGATGCCCTTGATCTGATATTCAACGGGGTCTTCGATGGTGACGATTTTGTCTTCGTCGTTTTTGATCTCGCTGAGGGCGGCGTAAAGCGTGGTGGTTTTGCCGGAGCCCGTGGGACCGGTCACCAGCACCATTCCGTACGGTTCCTTGATGAACCTGCGGAATTTCGCGAGATCGGCATCGGCGAAGCCGACCACATCCAGTGTGAGCTTTTTGAATTTCTCGCTCATCGACTCCTTGTCGAGGACGCGGAGCACGGCGTCCTCGCCGTAGATCGTGGGCATGATGGACACACGGAAGTCGATCAGGCGGCCTTTGTAGCGCACGCGGAAGCGGCCGTCCTGCGGGATGCGGCGCTCGGCGATATCGAGCTCGCTCATGACCTTGATGCGCGAAATGATGGTGGAGTGCCAGTCCTTGGCGATGGGCGGCATGGCATAGTGCAGCACGCCGTCGATGCGATACTTGATGGCGACTTCCTGATCGCGCGTTTCGATGTGAATATCGCTGGCGCGGCGTTCGAGCGCGTTAAAGATGGTAGTGTCCACCAGCTTGATGACCGGCGCGATATCCGAATCCGCGGCCGCGATGCGGTCGATGGAGAGCGTCTCTTCCGCGTTCTCCTCGTCGCCGACGACGTCCAGGGTGAAGCCTTCGGTGACTTCTTCGAGCACGCGCTGCGATTGCTCGGTTTTCTTGAGGAGGTCGGAGATTTGGGAGAGCGTGGCGACTTTAACGCGCAGGCGCTTGCCTAACAATCCGCCGAGCTCATCGATCTGGCTGGGATTGCGCGGGTCGGCGAGCGCAATTTCAAGCGTTCCGTTGTGGCCCTGAATCGGCACGAAGTTGTAGCGGAACATCAGGTCGACCGGGATGGAATGGAAGAGGTCGTGATCGATGCGAACTTCGCGCAGGTCGACAAACTCCTGGTAATAGCGGGCCGCAAGAGCCCGGGCGCGGGCGGTCTCCTGCGCGGGGTCTTCCGGAATATGTGGCGTAATAGCGGCCATGGCTACAGTTCGGGCGTGGTTCGAGCGCGGCGCTGCCCTAAAGCTATGACGCTTACGGGGGCCGGAGTGTGGACGGTGGGGCGAAAAAACCAACCGAACCCATTTTTCGGGGTTAAACAGTCTGCTTTCATGAGATTACATTGGGTTCGCTCGACCGGCGGCAGAGCGCAGTTTGCTGGTTTGAAACCTCGTTCACAGGTTTAACGGAGTGGGGCGGCGGAAAGGGAGCGCGGGACCGATAAGTTACGGCAAACTCGCGAGATCGAATGTGTTTTTTAGAGCGATCGGTCATTAGTCGTTTCGGCATGCTACTGGCATGGATCAGTGTTCCCGAAGGGGCCCGAGACGATCACCTTAAGAGCGGAAAATCGGTTCGAGCTGCAGGACGAAGCCTGTTATCGTTCCTTCACCGCTAACGGAGGAGGGGTTCGACAACACTTCTGGATCGCGGCTTGGACGGTAGATCGTCACGGAACGGTCGATCGGGTCGATCAGCCAGCCGAGCCGCACGCCGTTCGCGATGTACTCTTTCATTTTTTCGCGGAGCGTACCGGCGCGCTGCTCCGGCGAGCGGAGTTCAATCACGAAATCGGGAACAAAGACGGGAAATCGCGTGTCAGGCCGCTTAGCAGCTTCCCATCTCGCGCTTTCGCACCAAGCCGCATCGGGGGACCTGCGCGAGCCGTCTGGAAACAGAAAACTGCCCTCCGGACCGCAAAAGCGCCCGCCACCGCCTTCGCGCACCCAGTTCCTCAACTGCGCGACGATTTCGCCGCCGCGCTCGCCACTCTCGAAGTCTGTTCCAGGCATTATGACGACTTCGCCGCCGGCGGTATATTCCACACGTGCATCCGGGAACTCCTGACACAATTGCACGAATTGGGCTTCAGTGAGTCCTGGGACGGTGAACGTCGCGGGGAGCATGTTCGCGATATCAAGCGCGGTCTCGACTGGCATGGCTACAACTCAATTATGCCGCTGTTTACAGAGCCGTGCTGTGTATTTTTGGAATCGGCGGCGAACACGGTATTCTGTGTGAAGCGGGGCGAGCGCATGAGAAGATGGCCGGTGCTTGGGGTGATTTCTACTACCATGATCAGTGTTCTTGGGGCCGCCCGCCGTATCGGATGCAATCCCGAGACGATCAGGCGCTGGGTGGGGTCCGGACAGCTTGCGTCCTATAAAGCCGGGACTCAATACTTGATTAACGAGGCCGACCTGGATTCCATGCTAAAAGTCGAAAGCGTCGTTAGGCCGGCATGGTTGGAGCGGACGTCAACGGGCGAGCCCATGCCCGACGTCGTCGGATTTCTGCGCAAGCAGCGCGTTTCGCACCGCTCCCAGTGACGCGCGGACAGCGCAGCCCGGCGTCGCGGAGCTAGGCTGATGATCGTCGTGGACGCAAGGTTTGCTATTAAGCGAGTTTGTCAGGCGCGCTTGGTCATTTTGGGTCCGCGACGCGACGGGCCCTCGCACTCATGTGATCGAAAGCGATATCGGGAGTATCGCTCCTCGGATCAGGCGTTCGGTCCTTCCGATCCGGCACGAGCACGAGTTCGGAAAGTTCGCGCGTTTCCCGGCGTGATACCAGCGTGAATCCGCCGGCAAGCAGCGCCTACATCAGGAGGCGTGCGTCATCATCGCGGGATGGTTGCGGAGTTCGCGCGGTAATGTCGTAACGCCAATTAGGCTTGGGCGGCTGGTTGATTCGGAACGAAAACTGGACGATTGCTCGTAGTGGAACGTTGACGATCGTGGCGCCGTTTGGCCGCAAAGCAACGTTGCCTTGCATTTGCCGCGGACTTGTTCTCTTCACGGGCACGACCTCAAAGGCGGGCGAAAGAGCGGGAGTTTACGCATGCAGCAACGCCATCACGATGCCGACGGCTGGGGCGATTTGAATGATCGTGATGACCCTCTCAAGAAACAGGCAGTCTAGTCCTCGCGCAGCAGGGTGAGGGGATCAATCGACAGCGCACGGCGCGCAGGAATCCACGCCGCCGCCAGACCCAAAAACAGCATCGTGAACGCGACGCTGCCGAGCACTAGCGGATCGCGCGGCGTTGCTTGATAAACGATATTCGATAGCACGCGGCTCGCGAGAATGCCAAACAGCAATCCCGCGACTGAGCCGGTTGCCAACAACCGAAACGCTCGCCCCAGCGCGGCATTGAGGATTTCCTTGCGCTGCGCTCCGAGGGCCACGCGAATTCCTAATTCTTTCCTGCGCCGGCTGACGGAATATGCGGCAACTCCGAAGATCCCGGTCACAGACAACATGGCTCCCAGCGCGCCGAGTACGCCGAGCGCATAGGTCGCGACGTGCGATGGGAATAAAACCAGATCGAAGGCCTGCTCCCACGTTTGGATGTACACGGGCAGCGCGCGATCCAGATTTCGCATCACACTTCTCAACGCCGGCGCGAGTTGCCGGGGGTCGCTCCGGGAACGAATCACCAAAGTGGTTCCCATAGATGGCGACTGCAGGACGGGTAGGAACAGCGCCGCGGCTGGGGATTCGGTAAGGCTGACGTATTTTCCGTCCTCCACAACGCCGACCACTTGCAACCGCGTTCCATCCTGCAATTTGAAGTACCTTCCGCCCGCTCGGGTGGCGGAGCCAAACAGTTTCGCCGCCAGATTTCTGTTGATGACGGCGACGCCTGGCGAACCTTGGTCGTCGTGGGAAGTGAAGGGGCGTCCGCCCACCAGCGTAGTTCCGGCAGCATGAAAGTAATCGGGCGAAATCTTGAAGGTTTGAGCGGACGCCGTCGCTTCTGAAGCGCGCAGTTCAGTGGTTTCGTCCGGGAAGACGTAGCTGACGGGCGCGCCGCCGTAGAGCGGCAGCACATCGATGGATCCCACAGCCTCGACTCCCGGCATCGCCTGCACAGCCTTGAGCATGCGATCCTGCATAGTTGCGACGGCTCTCCCGCGATAACCGGCCTGATTAAAGGACGTATCCATGACCATGGCATTGCGTGGATCGAATCCGAAATCGGCGCGGAGGGACTTGGCGAGACCCCGTACGGCGACCAGCGAGGAGGTGACGAGCAGCGCGCAAATCGCGATTTGCGCTGTGACCAATACCTCGCGGGCATTCCAACGCTGCCGCCCAGTGGCGGCTCTGCCGGATTTGACGACCGTATAGGGATCGATTCGAATGGCTTGACGGGCGGGAATTGCGGCGAAAAGCATTCCGCTGAGGAAGGCTAAGACCAGGGCGGCTGCATAAACCCTTTCGTCCGCGCCCAAAGGCACCACGAGCGGAAATCGGGGGACCGGCTTCCAGACGCTAAGTATGTGCAGAAGCTGGATGCTTCCCCATAAACCGAGCGCACCGCCCGCCAACGAGATCAAAATCGCTTCGGTAAAGAGTTGCCGCAGAATGCGCACCGGACTTGCTCCTAGAGAAAGACGGAGAGCGATATCGCGCGCACGGTCCGCCGCATGCGCCGCAAACAGGCTGCCGAGATTCGCGCAAGCGGCCAGCAGAATCAACCCCGCCAGCATCATTAGGCCGGTGGCAAACGCTCGAATAGCGGGACCGGCGAAGCTGCCGAAAAGGCCAGGGCGCGCGAGCGAAAAGGAAGTGGTGGTGGATTCGCGCGGATATGTTCTTCCGAGATAGGCCCCGATGGAGTCGAGATCGGCGACGGCATCGGCGGTCGATACACCGGCCTTCAAGTGGCCCAGCGTCATCATAAGCGAGTGTGTCGCGCGCGCATGGAGCATATCGGCGCCAGTCAACTGCTCCTGATTTACGAACGGCAGGAAAAGGTCGGGAGAAAAGAACGACCACGCCCCGTAAAAATCAGGCGGGGCGACGCCGATGATAGTGAATGGATGCCTGCTGAGCCGGATCACACGGCCCGCTATGTTCGGGTCTGCCTGAAAATGGTTTTTCCAAAACGTGTAACTAAGCACGGTGTAGGGTGCGCTGTTGATGCCGTGCTCGTCGGAAGCGTGGAAAAAGCGGCCGAGATAAGGCTGAACGCGAAGCACGTCGAAATAGTTCCCGCTTGTGTCTACGGCCCATACCGTTGCGGGATCGCCGCTGCCGGTATCGAGCGTCACCTGATCCAAGGTGAAAGCGGCCAATCCATCGAAGCTGCGATTGCGATCGCGAAGGTCGGCGTAGTCTGGATATGACATGTAGACCAAGCCTTTCCGGCTTTCGATATTAAAAAGATCCTGCGGATGAGGGACGTTCAATGGCCGCAGCACGATGCCGTCCAGCACAGCGAAAACGACGGCGTTCGCGCCGATGGCCAGGGCTAGCGTTAAGACGGCGACGGCTGTGAATCCCGGCGATCTTCGAAGCACGCGCAGGCTGAAGTGAACATCCTGCGCCAGAGACTCGAGGAGGCCGCCGCCCATGGCGTCACGGATCTCGTCCTTGAAGCGCCCCTGTCCGCCGAACTCGATGCGCGCTCGCCGCTCCGCTTCGGCGGGGCTCATGCCGCTTCGAACCAGGTCCTCAGCGCGGTGAAGAATGTGAGAGCGAATCTCCGCGTCCATGTCGTTTTCTACGCGCGCGCGATTGAGCAATCGCGCCAACACCGATCGAAGGTAGGAACTCATAGTTCCTCCGGCTTGGCGGCCAGCGCGGATCCAATGGCGGCGGCAAGCCTGTTCCACCCTTCAGTCTCTTCCCGAAGCCGCTTTCGTCCGATCGCCGTTAGCTCGTAGAACTTAGCGCGATGGTTGTTCTCTGAGAGGCCCCACTTAGCTTTGAGCAGGCCCTGCCGCACTAGACGGAACAGCGCGGGATACAAGGCCCCTTGTTCTACCAGCAGAGCCTGGCCGGAGATCTGGGCGATGCGTAGCAGAACCCCGTACCCATGCAGCGGGCCTAGAGATACAGCTTTAAGCACCAGGAGGTCGAGCGTGCCGGGAAGAAGCTGAGCTTGTTCGCTCATAGAGTCCTAATCTATTTAGGAATGTATCATGAGATTCCTAAGCTGTCAAGGAGTCGATCTATCGAGGGGTTCCTCGCTAGAAGAGCCCTCGCGATTCCAAAGCCGGCGGCGTCAAACCGGAGGGTTGCGGCCATTGGAAATTTTTCGGCGCGGGACCGGAGCCGAGTCGCGGCGGACACGCAAAATCCAGCACAAACAGCGCCGTTCGGGCCGGGTTACCGCAGGCCGGTCATGTCCGCTGCGCTGGACGTTTCGCGCCAGGGTCCACGATATCCCGACTTGGCGCGGCGGTGGCGTTCGTATTACTGCGCATTGCAGCGGTCTCAAGGCGCTTCACCTCTCCCCGGCGCATGCCGGCCAGCGCGTAAACAATCGCGGCGACAACGATCATTGTCACGACGTTTATTGCGAATGTTCCCAGGCGCTGAATCAGCAGGCTTCCGCCGGGAATCCCAAGCACGATGCGAGTGCCAAGCCAGATGGGAATTTCCGCGTATTGAACGGCGGCGGCGACGCCGATCATGTATCTACGGCCCGCGTCGTCTGCCGTGGACAGGCCGGCCGCCACTCCAATAATGCTTGAGATCGCGAATGCGGCTAATGGCCCCTCAAAATGATCGTAGAGAAATGGTCCGCGGTAGAGCGCAGCCACAAGCGCGCCGCCGGCGATGGAAACGATGGTACTGAGCAAAAGCGCTTTCCCGCCCTGAAGCGCCAATGCCCGGTCGCGCGCCCAGCACCCGAACCCGATTGCCAGCGCCTGGGAGAGAAACGGCAGAAACAGGGCCGCCACGACGATGGCGCTCGCGCTGTTCTGGAACATGCCGTATGCCATCAGCACAGCCGCGCCCGCGGCTCGCGCGACATAGCCCGGCGTTATATGGTTGAGCTGCCAAAGATCTTGCAAAACTTCCAGAGCCGGCTCAAACATCGGCGGCGTCAACTCGCGGGCGGACTGATGCGAAAAAATCGCGCGGAGCTCGCGCATGGTGATCGAATACCGCTTGGAATCGAACCAATCGGCGGCGAAGAGAGCGTCAATGAAGGCCTTCGCGCGCGGTGTGGACGTTTCTACACTGACCACTCTCTTGCGCTGATTCGGACCATGTACGAAGACCTCGTAAACGGTGGCTTGCGGGATTCCAACGTGAAGGGCCAGATCAACGATTTGTTGAGTGTTTTCTTCAGGTGCGCTGACGCGAACCTCATGCATTTGCCCAGTCCCGGAGCGGCCCCGAGCGCGCGGGCCGTTAATCGAATTGTAACAATCCGCTTGTTCGGATAACATTTAACTGAATGCCGAATCTTCAAAAGTCCCCCAACCACTGGGATCCGAAAAAGCATGAATGCAAGATTATTATCGAGACACCGAAAGGATGTCGAAATAAGTTCGACTACGACCCTAAATACGAGCTCTTTGGACTCGGCGGCCTGCTGCCGCAAGGGCTCGCGTTCCCTTACGACTTCGGATTTATTCCGTGCACGCTCGCCGAGGATGGCGATCCGCTGGACGTGATGGTGCTGATGGAGGAGCCGGCTCACGTAGGATGCCTGCTGGACGTGCGTTTGATCGGCGTAATGCAGGCCGATCAAACGGAAGATGGCAAAACGATTCGCAACGACCGTTTGCTGGCGGCCGCGATTCATTCGTATACAAATGAAAATATACTATCGGTGGCGGACATTCCGAAATCGGTGATCGATCAGCTTGAAGAATTCTTTATCTCGTATAACAAAAGCCGGGGTAAGAAATTCAAGGTGACGGGGTTGCATGGGCCCAAACGAGCTTCCGCGATTATGGAAGCCGGGATCGCACAGTTCAAGAAAAAAGGCAAAGGCGGCAAATAGCGAGTCGGGCGCGATTGGTTTAACACCGAGAAGGATCCACAGTGGGCTTGCGCCCTACCTGCTTAATTGCAGAAGTTCGCGTAACCGTCCAGGCGGGCTGAAGCCTGCCCCACAGTGGGCTGCCCTTGCGGAATTGTCGCAGGTGAAGCACTCGCGCTTGTTCAACGCCTCGCCAGCAAAGCCCGATACGTGGCGAAAGCGACGGTCGATACTACAATCGAAACCGGCCACAGACTTCCTGTATTGTCCAGGTTGAATGAACTGAGTCGACTTTTGACTGCCGTCAGAATGAAGGCGATCAGGAAAAGTGCCAACGGTCCCAAGACGCTGCCGATGAGAAGAGTCACCAGCCAGTTAAGCCGCGAAACGACTCGAGCGGGCCACAACAGAGCGATCGGGACACCCACAAGTATCCATCCTGCGAAAGAAAAGAGCCCGTACAAAATAAATGCCCCGTTTTGGTAAACCGGGAACAAGAACAATGCCATGTTGCCGGCCACTAGGCCTAGCGCCGCCATTGCCAAGCGCGTCAAGGGACCGTCTCTCGCCGCTGGAGCTTCACCAAATCTTCCGGCTTGAAGGAATTCTTCCTGTTCCTCCGGCGTCCGGTTTTTCACCGCGCCGCCTTCTTAAACCGCCAGTACACGCCCATCGCCGTATTCACCCTCTCTAACCCGAACCGCTGGTCGGGGGGGTCGCCCATCAGCAGGCGATACAGATCTCCGAGCACGGAGCTCGAATCGCCGAAATAGGAATGCGCCAAGCCCAGCAGGCTCGTGTTCACCTGGGAGGCGTCGACGGAATCGACGCCGGGAAGGAACTGGACGGTTTGTCCGGCGCGATCGCGGCCGGCGAGCTTGCGAGAAAGATCCAACGCTTCATCTCGCGATGAGGAGTACAGCGTGACTCGATCGGCGCGGGCGCGGATGGCCGCCGACATCTGGCGCAAGAGCTCGGCATCGACGTCGGGCGCGAATAACACAATGCCGCGGAAGCGCGGCTGCTTTGGTCCCTGCTCCGCCATGGTTTCGAGCGCGCGGCCGAGCACCCGGTTGCCCATGCTGTGCGCGATCACGTGAATGGTCGTCGCGCCGCTCTTTGCGGAGAGATCCTCCAGAAAAGTCCGCAGCACCGCGGCGCTGGTATCGGCTACGGTCACGTCGTGGAGGTATTCGAGCTTCGATCCCTTCGACGGCCAGGTGAACATGACCGGCGCGCCGGCGAAGCCCAGGTCGTAGGAGATCTGCGCGGTTCTTCGGGCCGCGTCTTCAAAGGTCACGTTGAATCCGTGAACGAAAACGAAGGCTTCTTTGCGGGGTGTTGTGGAGACGCGGTCGCGGATATCGCTGAAGAACGCGGCCGAGGCTTCCGGCATTACCTTCGAAAGGATGACGTGCTTCTTTGGGTCCTGCTGGAATTCCAGCTTGTAGATTGCCGGCCCTTCCAGTTCTCCCATTTCATGCGCTCTGGGAATGGTGACCAGCGCCGTGCCGGTGGTGTAGGCATCATTCGGCTGCGGGTCGCCGCCATAATACGGGGCTACGGGTGCTCCGCCGGGCGCCGGGACGCGATTCGTCGCGTAATAGATCTTTACGGACGCAAATTCGGCATCGCCCATCGCGACGCCGGCCTTCGAGCCGCGCAGGACGGTCACATAAAAAGTCCCATCGGCCGCCGAGGTGTTGCGCACAAGCACATAGAAGCTGCCCGGTTTCGCGGTCTTCCATTCGAAGTATTCATGATCGGCCTCCTCGTCGTCCTTCGCGGCCAAAGCGCCTTTCGCTGTGTAGACGTAGGCGTCGATGCCGAAATCGCCTTGAGCGCCAGCCGCGCGCTTGCCGCCGACGCGCACGATGTCACCGGTTTTCAGATCGAAGGTCTTCGAGCGGCCGCTCATCAACGCCGCCACCGGAGCGGCTTTCTCGATTTCCTGTTCGAGATCGGCCGCGCTCACCAGCACGGCGGCGCAGAAAACTAAGGTGATTGGTCGCATCTTGGCATAATGTTACTGCACTCGCAGGAAATATGGTGTTGCGCTATAGCGGTCTGCTTTTTGCGGCCACCTTCGCCTTCGCTCAAGATACCGGGGTAGAGCAGCCGTTGGGCTTGATCATCGATGGGCAGCTTACGCGGATCGCGGCGAAGGGTCACTGGAACCCGCCGCTAACGGCCGGCACCGAAGTTTTCGCGGGCGATGTGGTCCGGAACGATTCCGAGGCCACTGCGACGGTCGCGTTTTGCCCGGCGAGCGCTGTTTTCGAAATTCCTCCGAACACAAACGTCAGCGTTACCGCCGCGGAACTTTTGTCGAACCCTCCGCTCCGCCGCGCGCGCGACCTGCCCGCGTGTTCTCTGCCGAGAGTGCATCGTACGCCCTCGCCCGGCACCGAGCATCCACTCGAGAGCCGCGGAGCGCCTCCAGCGCCGAATCTTAATGCGGACCAAACTGCGAAGATGCGCAACATCGATGCGCTGGATGCGGATCCCAAGCTGCACATGCTCGCGCGCGCGACTCGCGCTTCTGTGCTTGAATCGCTCGGACAAACGCAGGCAGCCATCGGCGAGATGACAGCGCTATGGAAGGAGCACGAGGAAGCTACCTGGTCGCTGGACGTGATCTCGCGTCTGACTCTAGCCAAACTGCCGCAGGCCCCGAGCGGCCCCGAGGACCTTCAGGCGCGCGGCAGAATCCGCGATCCGAGCGATCTTCCCGACGCCACACCCGATTTCAGCAAGGGCAAAACATACGCCCTGATTATCGGACTGTCGAAATATCCCGAAGGAAAACGCGTGACCGATCTTCATTTCGCGGATCGCGATGCATTCACCTTCCGGGAATTCCTGCAAACTACCCGCGGTGGCAAAGTGCCCGACAACCAGATTCAATTTCTAATCAATCAACAAGTGACGCGCGACGCCATCGATCAGGCGCTGGTTCAATTGGTGGAAGGCAAGGGCGCGCGCAACAATACGCTGATCGTGTTTGTTGCCGCCCATGGGCACTACATCTGCACGGACAAAGACCCGGACTGGAGCATCGACCAAAAATGCGACCCGGATAAAGAGGAGCCGGTGATCATCGTGCGCGACGGCGAAACCGAAGCAGCCAGCGTTACCGGCTATCCCATGCGCCGCTTCCGCGATCTGGTGACGGCGCGCGCATCGGACTTCGGCCGCGTGCTGGTTTTCATCGACGTGTGTCACGGCGGTAATGTGGTCTGGCGCGCGGGCGATCCCGCACTGGCATCTTCAACCGCGGTAAAAGAACTGGAGGCGAAAAACGGCCGCCTGGGGATCATGAGCGCCAGCTCGGTGGAACTGCGCGGCGCGCGAGCCTCCGAGTACGCCTATGAGTCGGAAAAGCTCAAGCATGGGGTGTTCACGTATTATCTGCTGCGCGGTTTGAACGGCGACGTGAAAGCGATCGACAGTAAGGTTCTTTTCGATCGAGTTTTTTCGCAACTCAGCAGCGCGGTGCAGGATTATACCGGAAGATTGCTTCAATCTCCCGAGCGGTATCGCTCCGATCCTCGCTTGGCCGTGCTGGATTCCGACGCGGCGCCTGAGCTCAAGCTGGAGGCAAATCCCGAAGCACCCGACGAGAATTTCGAGCGGCGCGGCGCGCCGGCCGGTCCGGTTGAGCAACAATTCGAGGCCGCACTCGGCGCTGGGCGCTTGCTTGCCACCGATCCGGACAATGCCGCCGCATCGTTGGATCGCGTTCGCGCGCAAACCGGCGATCAATCGGCTCTGTATCAATCGCTAGCCGCTCGTTTGCGGATTGCCCTTGAAGATAAGGGCCAGGACATCATCATCCAATATCTGCAAGGCGAACAGGCGCATTTGGAAGCCGCCGATTACGCCCGCTGCGCCGAATATTTCGCGCGCGCGCTGGAGATCGCGCCTGACGCGCCTTTCGATGAAAGCCGGCGGCTGTTTTGCAAGGGGCGGCAGATGGTTTACGAAGGCGACTATTCCGGCGCAACAGATCTCTTATTGCGCGCGATTCAGATCGACCCTGCGCGCCCGTACGCCTATAACGCACTGGGGATCGCGTACCTGGAGCAGGCGAATCAATCGGACACATTCTTCGACCCGGCCATCGCGCTGTTCCGGGAATCCATTCGCCTGGCGCCTTACTGGGCTTACCCGCGACACAATTTGGCGCTGGCGCTATCCGAGCGCGGCCGTTATCTCGAGGCCTCCGCGCAGTACATCGACGCTAAGACCGTCGCGCCGATGTATTCTTATCTGCCTTACAACCTGGGGCTGCTGTATCAGCAAATGAACCGGATCGATGACGCGCGCGGTTCTTATCGCGACGCGGAGGCTGTCGCGGCAAAACGCTGCGGCTTACGATTGGGACCGAAATTCACGCAAGGCTGCCCCGAGCGCGCGCTGCCTCGGACTGGATTGGGAGCGGTGGCCGCGTTTCAAAAGAAGCGTACGGCCGCCGAGAGGCTCTTCAAGGAAGCGCAAAACGATGACCCATCAGATTTGCTGGCGAAACATAATTTGGCCGCGTTGTATGCGGACTGGAGGGGCCATGAGCCGGATGCCGAAGCGATATGGAAGGGGATACTGCAAAAAGATCCCAATCATGTGCCGTCGTTGATGGGTTATGGCTCGCTTTTGAAAAAGTTGAATCGCGAGGACGATGCGCTTATTATCGACCGCCGGCTGATGATTCAAGCGTGCGATTACGTTGCCGCGCAGGTGGATGTCGCGACGATCCTGGTTCACAAAGGCGAGCTGGACGCGGCGGCAGCAATGCTTCAGCGCTTGCTCCGCGAGCGCCCGTCCAGCGCCGATGTGTGGGCCGCGCAGGCGGAGCTGCTGGAGAAAACCGGAGGCCCGGATGCAGCAAATGCGTGGCAGGCCGCGCTGCGCCTTTCGGCGGGAACCGCAGATGGGAAAAAAATCCGCGAAAGGCGGAAGCAACTCGCGCGTATCAAATAGATCTTATGGCACCCCCGCCGAGAGCCGAGATGTTTTGCGCGTCCTACGGGTTGAAAATGCCGATCCTGCTCGCGCCGATGGCGGGCGCATGCCCGGCGAGCTTGTCCATCGCTGTTGCGAACGCTGGAGGCATGGGAGCGATGGGCGCGCTGCTCACTCCACCGGACGCAATTCGCGATTGGGTGCGGGAGTTCCGTTCGCGCAGCAGCGGGCCGTTTCAGTTGAACGTCTGGATTCCCGATCCAAAGCCGCGCCGCGATCCCGAAGCAGAAACGCGCATGTGCCAATTTCTCGCGGGATGGGGACCGCCGGTTCAAGTTTCGGCGGGAGATGCAGGGCTGCCGGATTTCGAAGCGCAGTGCGAGGCGTTTGTTGAGTGTTCGCCCACGGCTGTGTCATCGATCATGGGCTTGTTTCCCTCCGCATTCGTTTTGCGACTGAAGCAGCGCGGCATCGCATGGTTTGCCACGGCGACGACGCTCGCGGAAGCTACGGCTGCTCGCGATTCCGGAGCTGATGCGATCATCGCGCAAGGCTACGAAGCAGGCGGACACCGAGGATCTTTCGATGCGGCAGCCGCCGAACGGCAAGGCACGGGCTTATTCGCGTTGCTGCCGCGGCTCGCCGATCGCATCGACCTGCCGATTATTGCAGCAGGCGGTATCGGCGACGGACGCGGCGTGGCCGCAGCGCTGACTTTAGGGGCGAGCGCCGCGATGATGGGTACGGCGTTTCTTCGCTGTCCCGAAGCGCAAACGCATCCGGCATGGGCAAACGCGCTCGCGCATCTGGAGCCGGAAAATACCATGCTGACTCGAGCGTTCACGGGACGCCTGGGCCGCGCAATCGCGACGGATTTCGTCAAAGCCGCTGCTTCTTTCGACGCTCCGCGTCCGGCGCCTTATCCGGTTCAGCGCGGCCTGACTGCGGCGATGAAGCAAGCGGGCGCTGCCGCTAATGATTATCACCGCATGCAGGTCTGGGCGGGGCAGTCGGCCGCGATGGCGAAGCCGCTTCCGGCGGGGGATCTCGTCAGACAGATTTGGGATCAGGCGACGGGTCTGCTTTAGCCGCTTCGCCGGATTACGGTTTCACCATGTGGCCGCGATCCTTCTCGTTTTGGCTGCAGAACATCTCGAAGATATCGTTGTCCGGCACGAGATTGTAGGCGATCTTGACGGTGAATTTGCGGGTATAACTCTGGGGATCGTCATAGGTGATCTCAGTATCGAGATGACCGAAATCGGGGCGGCGGTAACGCTCGGTCACGTGCATGGACTCGCTGCGGGGGTGGCCCACGGCGTCGATGGGCGTACGATCGTTGAAGCCGCGCGACTCGACAATGAACGTGTCGCCTTCCCAACGGCCGATGGAATACCCGAGATACGCCGGAAACTCAAAAGTGGCGGGAAACTCGCGTGCATCGGTGAAGACCTGGCGGTGTAGATTGTCGACCTCGTACAAAATCATGGTTTCCTTGGGCGCCTGAATGATCTTGAACGGTTCCGCAAGCAGGCTTGCTACGGGCCATCCATACTCGCCATGGCAAACATTATCGACTCGCTGCTCGGCGGCGCGCCGCTTCATCGCTGCCTGACCCTGCGGCGTCAGGAGGGAGTCCGCGTCTTTCAGATCGAGGAGGGCGTTGAAACCGTACTTATGCACCGATTCGAGCTCCATCCCAATGAGCGCGCTTTGCGATTCGATCTCGTAGCGGTCGCCGAAAATGCGTTTGAATTCGGCGACGGAAGTGCGCTCGTGAGCCCAGACGCCGGTCAGATCCGGCTTGCCGCCGGGGGCGCGCGGCGCCGGAGCGGAGAGGTTTGGCTTTCCATCTTTTGAGTGCGGGGTGCCTGGGGGTTGGTAGTTTAGCCATTGCGCGGACGCTAACGCGGGCAGGAGCAGCGGGGCTATTAACAGCGGGTGGGAGATGAGCTTTAAGTTGTCCAAGGCTTAATTGTATGCAACTGCCTGTGCGCGATTGCTAATCGCGCTGGGCGGTTTTGGTGCACAGGTCGGGAAGCGGGTTTGGCAACCCGCTGCAGGTTGGGCAACCTGCCCCACCTTTCATGTAACTGCCCGGGCGAAAGCAGTACTAACTCATGAGGATTACGGTGGAGAGTTTGGTGCGGTCCGCTACTTCTTGATAGGCCTCGCCGGCCTTCTCTAGTGGATATGTGCCCTGAATCATGGTCTTCGCGTCTACCAAGCCGCGCTCCATCAGCTTCACGATCCGCGGGATATCGCGCATCATGTGAAAGCCGCCCTGCTGGCCGGGATGAATAGTGCGGCCGAGCAGGGCCAGGCTGGTCCCGTTCAGCGAGAAATTGCCCTGCACCATTCCCATGTACATCAGGTGACCGCCCATGCGAGTGCACTCCCATGCCTGCTGCATGGCAAGTAGCCCAGTGGGGTCGGGCCCGCGTTCCACTTTGGGCGGGGCATTGTCCATGCCGGAAGCGTTAATGGTGAAATCCGCGCCGCGCGCGCCGTTGGCCATGCCGTTTGTAATCCACGCTTCGCCGCCGGCGAATTTGCGGTCCGTAGGCCCCTTGCACAGCTCGCGAATCTTTTCGACCAACCCTGCGCCTTCGGCGTTGGGATCGAGAGCCATGGTCGCTCCCAGCCTCATCGCCAATTCGCGGCGGTAACGGATCGGCTCGATGACGATGACCTGCGCCGCGCCCATGACACGTCCCGCCTGCACGGCGCCTAAACCTACCGGTCCGGCCCCGAACACCACCACATTCGATCCAGCCTCAATCTTCATCCGGCACATGCCGGCCGCGAACCCGGATGTGAGTTGGTCGCCTAGCAGCGATAGCTCGACTGCGGGGACGCTGGTGAAGACGGGACACAAATACTCCTCGGTCACAACCGCGAGTTCACTCGAACCGCCAACGCCAGCTTGCGCGGCTACCGCCGTGCCGTCCGAGGCCGTTGCGAAAGGAGGAAAAACATCGCCGCCGAAAGTGAACTGGCAAAAATCGGGATCGCCGTGAAGGCACTGGTAACACTGGCCGCATTGCGATGTGCCCGCAACCACTACTCGGTCGCCTTTTTGCACGCGTTTGACGAGCGCGCCGATTTCCTCCACTACGCCCACCGCGGCGTGATTTGGGATCTCCGCCCGGCCCCTGTTCGCAGTACCTGAGGCTTGCGGTAGGGCGCGAGGAACCGTGGTGTAACAAGGCGCGCAGGCTTCGATGCGCACCAGCACCTGGCGCGGTTGAACGGGCAGCAGCGTAAGTTCTTCGACGGCGCTTCCTTTACCGGGCCGCGTGACATACGCGCGGAATTTGCGGCCCGCGTTGGAGCCGCGCAAGACACCCGGGCTCTGCGCCTGCAGCGCTACGCCGCTTATGGCCGCTCCGGCGGCTGCGCTTCGCTTGATTAGTTTGCGGCGGGAGATGGACTTGGATTCCATGGGAACTAATATATGTTGTCGGGGGGCGGCTGAAGAGCCCCGGCCGAAGAGCCGGCCGGGGGGCCGGCTGCGGACCTGGGGGTCCGCCCCACCCTTGTGGACTATTGAAGCGTCATCCGCGAGGCTTCGGCTATTACCATTTCGCGGTACAGTGGCAAGGCCCAACCCTGTTTCACTAAGTCGTCGTAGCGCTGGGCGACTTTCTTCGTGTAATCCTGCGGATTTTTGTAGAGCTTCTTTAGCTGCTCTTTCGACAATGGAATTTCGAAGTTTGCCAGTCCACAGAGTTGCGCATCCGGGTCAGCGCCGCCGGTCCGGCGCGCCGCGATGGTGTAGTGAGGATTCGAAATTCGGGGGCTGGCCGGTTCGTCGGGAACGTGGAAGCTTTTCACCGGCACATCTACGTAGGTGTTGCGAATTCCGCCTTTCACATTTCCGAATTCATCGAGCGCGAACAGCGAGCCCTTGTTGCGGTCGAGCTCCGGCTTGTTGTCGGGATTAAAATCCACATAAAAGCGGTCCGCGTGCGGGGGAGCGATGCCTTTGTCCACCCATGTGAACAGCTTGTCCAGAGCCACGGCCATCTCCGCCCCGAGCGGATACCGGCTGATGGGATCTTTGCAGGGGTCGGGATAGTACGCGCCGGCGATGCGCGAATCGATATGCGCCATACCGGCGAATTCGTACACGCGAAGCTTATCGTTATCCGGCTGAGTGGTGCCGTTCCCGGCGAAGACTTCGCGCATAGTGGGGACAAGGATGGTTGGGACGTCAATCGCGGGGATTTGTCCGTTGGCGCTGGTGGGCATGAAACCGTCATAGATCGGCTTCATTCCGGCGAGCCGCTGCGCCATGTGGGCATTGGAAAGATAATTCTGCGCGGCGGCGGCCGAAGCGGAAGAACCGGCCAGGATCATTTTGCGAACCCCAAGGCCGAGCAGAGGATTATCCTGATGGTCCGATTTAATCAGCGCTCCGGCTTGCGCAAGGATGTCGTTCGCCGCGCCGTTGGGAACTACCAGATCCTTGTAGCGGGATGGATTGGCAGCGGCGAGACCCGCGGGCGTGGTGGTGAGGATCTCCAGGCCGATGACGCCGGTGGTCATCGCGTACAACTGCGTAAAGTGGAACACCCACGGATTGCCGCTCGGGTGCATCGATTCGGCGAGGATCAGCCCATTGAATTTGGCGTTGTCCTTGGGCTTGCGGATCACGATGCGCGTCTTGTAAGGCGCGCCCGCGGAAGTGGCGCCGGAAATGACATACTCCTTAGCTTCGTAGTTGAACTTGGCATAGGTGGCTTTGGCGGGAATCTGCGTTTTCTTGATATCGTCCCAATCGTCCATGAATGTTTCGAAGAAGTCGCCGGGCCCGGTGACTTCCACGGCCGTCGGGATAGGGGCCACTACTTGCTTGACTGGTTCGGCGGGTTGGGCTCCGCGTCCGCCGCGTCCGCCGCGGCCAGCGGGCTGCCCAGGCTGCACGGGCGGTTGTCCCGGAACCGGAATGGGTAATTGGCCGAAGAGAGTGGCGATATTTGGAACCAATACTAAGAATGCGAGGTTCGGGATTCGGTGTGAGCGATTCATGATTTTGACCCCCCGGGCGTGGGATTGGGCGCTGAGTTTTACATTACATCATTACCGTCGCTTGCAACATTGGCGGATTGAAGTCCGCCGCAGGCTGGCAGCCGGGCTGGCAGCCTGCCCCACCGGGTCAGTAGATCCACATGGAACGGTTGCCGTCGGCGCCGTCTCCGCCTATGTAGGAGCCGTATACTAACGCCGTCAGGCTCGGGTTGAGGGCGAAAAACACCATATCATCGGCTCCCGAAAGAGTGCGACGGAACGCGTTTAACGTGACCGGGAAGTTTGTGGAGTTGCTGCTTGCCGCGGCCCATACGTTTCCGGCTGCATCGATATGAATCCGGCCCGATGTATCCGCCGATTCCGCGCCGCTTCCGCCGATGAATGTGGACGCGATCAAGGTACTGAGCGATGGATTCAACTTCGACACGAAGAGATCGTGGATTCCGCCGCCGTATACGCGCTGGTACGCGCCGGGCGTCACGGGAAAGCTCGCCGAAGGAGTGAGGCCGTATGTATATACATTCCCGCCGGAATCCAAAACGATGTTCTCGCATTCCGTCATATTTGCAGTAGTCGTCGTTGGACCGAGATAGGTGAGCGCCAACATGGTTTTGCCGTCGCCGGCGAGATGACCGATGTAGCAGACTTGACGGCCTGTGGCATTAAATCTTTGATACGCGCCTGGAGTCGCGAGCCCGTATGCCCCCCTTGTAAATCCACCAAAGTAGATGCTGCCGTCCGGCGCCAGCACAATTCCCGAGTCGGCTGCGTCCGCGGATCCATTGGGGCTCGCAACGTACGTCGCCCATTCCAGTCCCGATCCGTTCGGGTACAATTTCGCCACCCATCCCGAAAAGGGAAGATTGGTGCTGGTCTGATATGCGCCGGGTGTCACCGGGAAATTCTTAGAGGTTGTTTCACCCTGCGCGTACACCGCGCCGGCGCTATCCACAGTACAACGGCCTCGATTCCCTTCTCCGCCGGGACCCGAACCGCCGAACATCGTAAACCATACCAGCCGGCTGCCATCGGGCCTGATCTTCGCCACATATGGATGCGTGTATACATTCAAGGGCCCAATATTGGTGACGCGAACACCATCGAGGTAATTGTAAGGCCCATTCATTCTGCCGCAGATGACAAGATCGCCGGATGGATCGTAACCCCCGATTCAATAAACTTTCTCCTCGACAAGAGGTCCACCGGTTCCTAAATAGGAACACCACAACCGCACATAAGAGGACGAGTATTTACAGATAAAAGCGTCGTCCGGACCACCAGCATAATTCGGTTGAAACGTGCCGGCGGTCGACGGCAGAGATCGGCTGGATGTAGCGCCCGCAACGTATATATTCCCGGATGAATCGACCCAGGTATCTCGCGCTTGCGAAGTTGGGTCTCCGCCGACATATGCGGAAAGATTTAGCGTGGTAGAAACACTATCTGCCGTTAATACTGAAAATAGGCCCGCGTCGATACCAGATGAATGGCTCCCATCCGTGACCGGATAATTTGTCGAATTGCCATCGCCCGCAAGAATGATCGTTGTGGCGCCCACTGCACCGGGCACGCCCGGGCCATTATCCGCGGCGGCCCACCTGGCAACAGATATTACACCAGCACAGACTAAAGCAGTAGACACACTTCGAGTTAACACTTTTGAATTCATGTAAGGTCCTGAAATTGGTATTCCAACGGGCAAAGCTATCGCTTAGCCGATGGTGTTATATCGACACGAATTCGTTCTTCCGTTGGATTTAGGAGCGATGCTCCTGTCTATTAAAGGGATTGCGAGAGAGGAAAAGATATACAGCCCAGGCTGGTATTCTTATCCGAAGTATTACGGATTGAGGGACTTACGAGCGGCTTTCAAGCTTACTTAACCGGTAAAAATCGCTGAACCCGCTCTCCGGCAAATACTTCACCTGTATAAACAGTTCCCTTTGAATCGACAGCGATCATGTGAAGGCCGAAAAATTGACCACCGTTTTCACCCATACTGCCCATCTGGCCTATGACCTTGCCGTCCTCTCGATTGAGGAACCAGATGTGATTGTTGGTGAGGTCGGAAATGTACAGCAGCTTTTGCTGCTTGTCCGGCGAGAACATCACTCCGCCCGTGGACCCGCCGACTCCTGTCATCGCAGCGAGGATGAACTCCTTGACAAACTTGCCTTGCTTAGTGGCCACTTGAATACGGTTTGCGTTTCGATCCGCCGCGTAGACGAAGCCGTCGTTCGAAATGTTCAGCGTCAAGTGGCCTCGGAATTCCTTCGGCATGGGACCGCCGGGCGTATAGGCGCGGTCCGCGTCATTGGTGCTCATTTCCGATAACGCGTGGCCGTAAGCGCCCCATCCGCGCTTAAACTGCAAGGTATCAAGATCGAAAACCATTACGCGGCCCCCCAAGTAATTGTCGGCGCAATACAGCTCGCGCGCCGGTTCGTCGAGCCGGATTTCTTCGATTCCTCCCACAATCATTGGCGTGGTGGGCGGATATTTCGCGCGAAACGCAGCCACGGCGCCTTCACGCGCAGGTTGTGCGGCGCCCTTGGCCTGTCCGCGTCCGCCGGGTGCAATGAATCCAGCGACCGGCCCCGCGCTGCCGCGGCCTGGAATATGAGCGGACGTCGGCGCCGGATCGGCGCCCGCGCCCGGCGGACGCTCCGGTGTGCGCGGAACCTCTCCCATGACCTTGCCCGTTTTCGGATCGTATTTTCGAACCGTGTCCTGCCCGATATAGACGAATCCTTTGCTGTCCACAGCCATACCATGGCCCTGCGTCGCGTCGAAGGACCCGATTACATTGCCGCTCTTATCGATGTGAATCATCGCGGGAGGGCGTACGCAGCAATCGGCCACCGGAGGGTTCAATTCCGCTTCCAGCTCGATATCCGTAAGGTCGTTGGGGCGATTCAACACCCATACGTTGTCGTCTTTATCAACGGCCAAGCCGGTTACACCGCCCATCTTCCATTTATTTGGGAGCGGCTTGGGCCAGTCAGGGTCAAATTTGAATTTCGGCGCGGTTGGCGTTTGTGCCGTAATCGCCGCGCAAAATAACAACCCAAATATACAACCGAGTTTCATTGCTGATACACCTTTGCGGCCTTAAAATCGCCGGCCTTAACGACCGACAGAGCACTTAGATCCATGCGTTGACGGAAGGCGGCGTTCACCTGTTCAGGAGTGAGCGACTGGATTTTGGCATCCATCTGCTGATCCCACAAAAGCGTTCGGTCGAGCCGTTCGCGCGACGCGAGCAGCGTCAACAACGCGGGGTCTTGGGAGCGCGAAACCAATTGAGCATCGCGGTAAGCCTGCTTCGCGACCGCGATTTCGCCCGGGGAAAAACCATCCTGGAGCGCCTTGCGCAGCTCGTCGATGAATGACGCCTCGACCTTCGGAGTGTTCGCCGGGTTGCTGATGGCCGCAGCGGAGAACATGGCCGCGTTGCCCTCGCCCGGAGCGGTGAAAGAAGTCGAGACGCTGTAGCTTAACCCCTCGCGGTTGCGGATGCGATCCGGGATGCGGGCCGTGATCGCTCCGCCGAGCATGTAGTTCGCGAGCACCATGGCCGGATAATCGGGATCGTCCTGCGACATCTGAATACGCAATCCGGCTTCGAATTGCGCGTTTGCTTTATCGGGAGTTTCGATCCTCTGGTTAAGAGGTTCGGTGGTCTTATAAACCGCGGTAAGGCGGCGATAGGGGCCCGGCGCGGTCCACGACCCGAGCGTTTCCTCAAGCGTTTTCGTCACCGCGCTCCGGTCGACAGGGCCGATCAGAGCCGCAACACCATGGGAAGCTCCGTAAAACTGATCGTGGAATTTTTTTACGTCGCTAAGCGTGACTTTTCTCATCGCTACGAGTTGGTCTTCGCGGGTACCGGTATATTGAGCATCGCCTTTCGCGTAGGGCGAAAGGTGGCGCTGCAACGTGTCCTGCGCAAGTTGGGCCGGCTCTGTGGGAGTGTTTTCGAGCGCCCTCACCCGCTGCGTTCGCAGTTGATCGAAATCCGCTTCCGGGTAAGCCGGTTCGCGGAGCATTTCCGCGGCCAGCCGCAGCGCGGCATCAAAATTCTTGGCGGGAGCTTGTACGGTCACGTTCACTGTGGAAATCGTGCTCGTCGTTCCGCCTCCGCCGCCGCGGCCACCGCCGCCCGCGGCGCCGCCTATATTGATGTTGATTCTGGCATCCAGTTTGTCCATGGCGTCCTGGAACTGCTGCCGCGTTTTTGTTCGGGTACCCCGCAATAATAAGGCGGCGGCGAGTTGGGCAGCGCCGTTCTTGCCGGCAAGAGTCTGTTGATCTCCGAAGCTCAATTCGATGGCGGCATAAACCGTGGCATTGGCCGTCTGCTTATTCAGCATCACGACTTTCATTCCATTGGCCAGCTTGCTTCGCGTAACCCGCGCCTCGATGTTCGCGGGCGTGGGATCGAACGATTCGCCGCGGCTGATGATTAAGCCTGTTTTGTAATTCGAAAGCAGGCTTTCTAATTGAGGAGTTTCGGGCACGATGGTCCGGTCAGGATTAGGATCGGGAATGAAGTAACCGGTGGTGCGGTTGGAGGGTTTTAGATAAGTCTTGGCCACCCGAACGACGTCGGCGGCGGTGACGTCCTTCACACGATCGTGCTGCAAAAATATCAGCCGCCAATCGCCTTCGGCAATGGGAGCGCTGAGCGCGCGCCCGAACGTCTCGGAATCGCTCATCTGGTTCTCCAGATTGCGCATCAGGCGAGTCTTCGCGCGATCGACTTCGTCATTGGAAGGCGCTTCTTTGACGAGGGCTTCGAGAGTTTCGATCATGATTTTGCGCACTTCCTCCTGGGACTGATCCTTGCTAAAGCTTGCCGATACCTCAATCAACCCGGGATCATGTTGCAAGCCGAAGGACATGGCGACGGAATTCGCTTTCTTGCTATCCACCAGCGCTTTGGAAAGCCGACCTTGACCGCCGCCTCCACGTCCTCCGCCGCCGGTCATGATGCCGGCCAGAACCTGCAGCGGCGCGGAATCGGCGTGGGCCGCGGACGGACCGTGATACGCGAGCATCACTTCTTTCTGTTCGCCAACTCGCCGGAGTTCGACGAAGCGCTCGCCATCCTGCGGCGGCTCGACTGTATAGGTTTGGTCGAGCTTGCGCTCGGGGCGAGGAATTTTGCCGAGCGTATCGGCGACGAACTCGAGCGCCTTCGCGTCATCGATGCGGCCGGCGATTACCAGCACGGCATTGTCGGGCTGATAGTACTTTTTATAAAACGCCGCGAGGCGCTCGATCGGCACTCGTTCGATGTCTTCGCGGGAACCAATGGTCGATTTGCCGTAGTTGTGCCACAAATACGCGGTGGCTTCCACTCGTTCGCCGAGGACGGATCGCGGATTGTTTTCGCCGCGCTCAAATTCGTTCCGCACCACGGTCATCTCGGTATCGAGGAGTTCCTTCGCCATCCGCATATTCACCATGCGATCGGCTTCCAGGCCCAGCGCCCATTTCAAGTTGTCGTCGGTGGCGGGCACGGTTTCAAAGTAATTGGTGCGGTCCTCGCTCGTGGTTCCGTTCCAGGAGGCCCCGCGATTTACGAGTTCCTTCTTAATCTGCCGGCCGCTGTTGGTCTCGATGAAATTCATATGCTCCAGCAAATGCGCCATGCCGGTCTCGCCGTAGCCCTCAAATCGCGAACCCACCAGATAGGTCATATTTACGGTGACCTTGGGGCTGGCTGGGTCGGGGAACAGAAGAACTCGCAAGCCGTTCGGATACTCGTATTCGGTGACACCTCCGATGGCGGCTTTCTTCGCGACTCCGGGGGGCAGCGTTTGGCACCAGGCGAAACCGGCAAAGGCGTACGCAACTGTGAGGAAGAGCCTGCGCTTGCACATATCGCAGTTATAACTCATCGGGGCGAGGAATGTGGGGCGGGGCTAACCTGCGGTGGGTTGCCAAACCCGCCTGGCGCGACTCGATCGATGCTTAGAAATGACCCGCGCTCTTGTGAAACTCGGCCAGCGCGGTTGGCAACCGC
>JAFAQY010000079.1 GCA_019261985.1 Bryobacterales bacterium
AAGGAAAGTATGGCGCGGCTCATGGATCGCCTGCGCGCGATCACGTCGACGGCCAGAGGCTTCACGCCTGTGCTGGCCACGGCTCTCCGCCTCTGAAAGCCGTCGTGCATAAATTTCTATGCACGAAACGGCCAAACAAAACAACAAACTATAGGAGGAGAGCAGAACTAGTCGGATCTCAACAGCTTTCCCGACTACAGATCGGATATCAGAACCGCGCAGGAGGAATGGTCTGCGCGCATAATTTAGGTGCCAACCCGCCACCCGACCTTTCACCACCCCCGAACAGCGCGGGCAACCGCGCGGCGGACAGCCTCCGCCCCACACACGCCGCGCGGCCGATCGCGTCGGCAATGGCTAGCATCTGTCGAAGCATCTCCGCGAACTGCGTTCCTCCAACTGTGGGGCAGGTTGCCAAACCTGCGGCGGGTTGCCAACCCGCCACCCGACCTTTTAACCAAACCCGAACAGCGCCGGCAACCGCGCGCCGGACAGCCTCCGCCCCACGCACGTTCCACACCGCGTTCACGCCGCGCGGCCCATGGCCGCGGCGATGGCTCGCATCTGTTGCATCATCTCCGCGAACTGCCGCGGTGTAAGCGTCTGCGCGCCGTCGCTCAAGGCATGATCGGGGTCGGGATGAACCTCCACCAGCAAACCATCCGCCCCGGCCGCAACCGCCGCGCGCGCCAAAGGCAAGACCATGTCCCTACGGCCGGTGCCGTGCGAAGGATCGCCCACGATCGGCAAATGCGATAGCTTCTTTACGACGGGGATCGCCGAAACATCCATCGTGTTTCTCGTCGCGGTTTCGAATGTGCGAATGCCGCGCTCGCAAAGGATGACGTCATAATTCCCGGCGCTCATCACGTACTCGGCTGCGAGCAGCAGTTCCTCGATGGTCGCGGCGATGCCGCGCTTCAGCAGCACGGGTTTCGCCGCTTTGCCCACCTCGCGCAGGAGATTGAAATTCTGCATATTCCGCGCGCCCACCTGGAGAATATCGGAGTACTTGACCAGCAGAGGGATCTGGGTAGCGTCCATCACCTCGCTCACCATAATCAGGCCGTGCCGGTCGGCAGCCGACCTCATCAATGCCAGGCCCTGTTCGCCCAAGCCTTGAAAGCTATACGGCGATGACCTCGGCTTGAACGCTCCGCCGCGCAGAATCTGCCCGCCGTTATCGGCGACGATCTTCGCGGTCTCCTCAATCTGCTCGCGGCTCTCCACGCTGCACGGTCCGGCCATTACCACGACGTGCGGCCCGCCTACCGCGACGCTGCCGATCTTCACGATGGTCCCATCCGGCCGGAAATGGCGGCTGGCGAGCTTATACGGGCTGACGATGCGATGGCTTTCCTTAACGCCATCCATCACCTCGAAGTCCGCGGGGTCGAATTGATCTACCGGACCAACGCCGCCGAGTACGGTGTGCATTACACCTGTCGAGCGATGAACGGTGAAGCCCATTTCCACCAGACGGTCGATCACCGCTTGCGTCTGCGCCTCCGTTGCGCCTTGCTGCATGACTACCAGCATCAGCGCCTCCCGTCCCGCCGGATGTGTTGAAGGCTGCGCATTTCATCGATCACGCGCTCGTAAATCCGGCGCAGGGCGTCGGCGGTAAGCGGCCCAGAATTGTGGGCCAGGATATTGCGGTAGACGTCGTCCTCGCGCTTAGGCTCATAAATCGGCAGGCCCGCGACTTCCTTCGCGCGGCCGATGTCTTCGACAATGCGCGTGCGGCGGTTCAGTAGATCGACGACTTGCGCATCGATGGCGTCGATTTTGACGCGGCACTCGGAAAGAAGCTTCATAGCGTCGTCTGCGGTCATGGACGAGATCCCGTAGGACAAGCTTCAGCTTGTCCCGCCGTAGGACAAGCTTCAGCTTGTCCCACAGCAGTTCGAAGCGAGCGGGCGAAGGACTCCAGCCCGTCATTATCGGCATGCTGCTCAATCAGCCGCACGATCGCGCTGCCCACCACTACTCCATCGGCCATTTTGGCTACCGCGCCGGCTTGTTCGGGGGTGGAGATTCCGAAGCCCACGGCCAGCGGCGTCGAAGTAATCGCGCGCATTCTGCGGATCAAGGGCGCGACGGATTCGGACAAGGCGGTGCGCTCGCCGGTGACGCCCGTACGCGAAACCAAATACACGAAGCCGCTCGAATACGCGGCCACCAGTTGCAAGCGCCGCTCCGTCGAGGTCGGGGCCGCGAGGAAAACCGTATCCAGGCCGATGCCGCGCATGATCTTTACGTACTGCGCAGCTTCTTCCACGCTCACGTCCGTCAACAGGCACCCATCGATCCCGGCCGCCTTCATATCGCGCGCCAGCCTTTCGAAACCGTACTGGAACGCCGGATTCAAATAGGTAAAAAGCAGCAGCGGAATTTCGGATTTTTCGCGGATTCTTCGAGCGATTTCAAGGACCTTCGGCAAGGTCGTGCCGGCTTTCAGCGCACGATCCGCGCCGCGCTGAATTACCGGGCCGTCCGCAATGGGATCGGAGAACGGAACGCCAAGCTCGATCAAATCCGCGCCGCCGCGTTCGAGCGCCGCCACTAGCTCAGGCGTTCTTTCGGGCGACGGATCTCCAGCCGTCAGATACGCGATCAGCGCGGCACGGCCTTCATTCTTCAATCGATCGAACAGTAACTGGATTCGCGTTGGCTGCATCTCGTGGCGACTCACAGCACAGCGCAGCCCGGCCCGTCTGTGGGCCGGGCGCTGTGCTCCAGCTCCGGAAAATTCTCCCGATAAATATCTGTGTCCTTGTCGCCGCGGCCGGACAAATTCACTACGTAAACTTTTCCCGTATCGCCGGGCGCGCGGCGAATCGCCTCCGCAACTGCGTGCGCGGATTCAAGCGCCGGAATAATACCCTCGGTACGGGCCAGCGTGCGCGCTGCCGCGAGCGCGTCTACATCGCGGACGAACGTGTATTCCGCGCGGTGGCGATCATGCAGCCAGGCATGCTCGGGACCCACGGATGCATAATCAAGGCCCGCCGACACGGAATGCGTCAGCGCGATCTGTCCGTCTGAATCCTGCAAAACGTAGCTCTGCGAACCGTGCAGAACCCCCGGAGCGCCGCCCGCAAAACGCGCAGCATGATCGCCGAGGCGTCCCGATCGTCCGCCCGCTTCCACCCCGACCAGCTTCACGCTTTCATCCCCAATGAACGCATGAAAAAGGCCAATGGCATTTGAGCCTCCGCCTACGCACGCAAGCAGCACATCCGGTAATCCGCCTTCGCGCTTCAAAATTTCGGCGCGCGTTTCCTCGCCTATAATGCGATGAAAATCGCGGACGATCATCGGATAAGGATGCGCGCCAAGCACCGAACCCAGCAGGTAATGCGTGGTTTCGACGTTCGTGACCCAATCGCGCATGGCCTCGCTGATGGCATCCTTTAGCGTCCGGCTTCCGTTCGCGACCGGTGCAACCGTTGCGCCCAACAGCCGCATGCGGAACACATTTAGGCGCTGCCGCCGCATGTCTTCTTCGCCCATGTAAACCACGCATTCAAGTCCAAACAACGCGCACACTGTCGCAGTCGCCACGCCGTGCTGCCCGGCTCCCGTCTCGGCGATGATGCGCTTCTTGCCCATTCGCCGTGCAAGCAATGCCTGTCCCAGACAGTTGTTGATCTTGTGCGCTCCGGTATGCAGCAGATCTTCGCGCTTGATATAAATCTTGGCGCCGCCGAGCGTCTCGCTCAAGCGTTTTGCGTAGTATAGCGGCGTCGGCCGGCCGGCGTACCTGGTCAGAAGATCGGTGAGTTCCGCCTGAAACGCCGGATCGTTGCGAGCCTCGAAATATGCGCGCTCCAGCTCTTCGAGCGGAGCCATCAATACCTCCGGCACAAAGCGGCCGCCGTAAGGCCCGAAGTGTCCGGTTGCATCCGGTTGCGAGGTCATGATCATGCGCTTAACGCCGCCTCCACAAACTGCCTCACCTTGTCGCGATCTTTAACGCCGGGCGACGACTCCAGGCCCGAGCTCGCGTCCACGCCCCATGGCTGCGCCGCGCGGATGGCTTCCGCAACGTTCGCTGCGTTAAGTCCCCCGGCGACGATCACTTTTTCGGCGACGCCGCGCGCCAGCGCCCAATCGAACCGCTGGCCGTTGGAGAGGCTGTCCAAGAGGACGGCCTCGGCGCAAAGCGTCCGGCGCGGCGGACCTGACCAGACGGCAGCAACCCCGCCGCGCCGGGCGCGTTTTGCGCCGGATTTCTCAGAAGGCGGGTTGGCAACCCGCCGCAGGTTTGCAACCTGCCCCACAACCCGATGTGCCTCCCACACGCGCACGCCAGCCAGAGCCTCTCCGCCATAAATCTGCGCGATGTCGAGGCGCGCCGCGCGTATTACTGCCCCAATCGATGCCGCCGTTTCGTCCACAAAAACGCCCACCTTCCAAATCGGAAGATCGCGGCCGAGCGCGGCTGCCTGCTCCGCAGTGACGAAACGCGGGCTGTTCGGGAAAAACACAAAACCTAGCGCCGAGGCGCCCGCTTCAACCGCAGTTTCGGCATCCTCGCGCCGTGTGATTCCGCACACTTTTACGATCATGGCTGCAAGCCTCGCAGGGCAGCCGCGGGATCGGCGGCTTTCATCAGGTGTTCTCCAATCAAAAATGCCTGAAAACCCGCGGCCTCCAGCCGCTCGATCGCCGACCGCGAATGCAGCCCGCTCTCGCTGACCTTCAACACCTCCGCGGGAATCTTCTCCGCCAGCCGCAGTGATGTCTCCAGAGTTACTTCAAACGTGTGCAGGTTTCGGTTATTCACTCCGATAATTTCCGCGCCCGAAGCCAGCGCAGGCTCAAGCTCCGATTCGTCGTGGACCTCTACCAGCGCGGCCATCCGGTACCGCGCGGCGAGTTCGCGAAATCGGCGCATTTCCCTCTCATCGAGTATCGCGGCAATCAGCAGGATCGCATCGGCGCCATGCGCCGCGGCTTCCACCACCTGGGTTTCGTCAATCGTAAAGTCTTTGCGCAACGCCGGGAGCGGCACAGCCGCGCGAGCGGTTTCCAGATCCGCAAGCGAACCCTGAAAGAATTGCTCGTCCGTCAGCACGCTAAGTGCGCGGGCCCCTCCATCAGCATATTTTTGGGCGATCGCCGCGGGATCGAAGCGCTGCGTTAATGTGCCTTTGCTGGGCGATCCTTTCTTGATCTCCGCAATGATCGCAGGCCGGCGCGCCGTCAGCGCGCCTCGGAAATCGCGAAAATCGGTCAGCTCTTCAGCGCGTCTTTCCAACTCCTCGCGCTTGTTCTCAAGCTTCGCCAAACCTTCTCGCTTGGATTCGACAATGCGGGCCAAAATGTCAGGAACCGCCTGGACCATAGGGGAAAACCAAATGGTATCATCGAGCAACCACTAGCCATGCGCCGAACCGCTATCCTTCTGTATATGAGTGTCGTGGGCGCCGCAATTCTCCCCGCGCAGCATATCGTCGGCCGCGATTACGGACGATCCATGGTGATCGCGCGCCAGGGCATCGTCGCCACCAGTCAAACCTTGGCGTCGCAGGCCGGAGCACAGATTTTGGCGAAGGGCGGCTCGGCAATCGATGCCGCAATTGCCGCCAATGCCGTGCTAAGCGTAACGGAGCCGATGATGAACGGTCCGGGCGGCGACTTGTTCGTGCTGTATTGGGACGCGAAAACAGGCAAGCTCGCCGGCCTGAACTCATCCGGTCCGGCGCCGCGCGGCCTTACGCCCCAGTTTCTTGCAGACAAGGGAATTCACCAGATGCCGGCGTCAGGCATTCACAGCGTCACAGTTCCCGGAGCCGTTCGCGGCTGGGCGGCTATTCACCGGCGGCACGGCAAGCTCCCGTGGAAAGAGCTGTTCGATTCCGCGATCGCATATGCGGACCAGGGGTTTCCCGTCGCGGAGGCCATACGCGAGGAGTGGTTCACCGAACGCCTGCACACGAATGACGAATCCGCGCGCCTGTTCTTGCGGAACGGAGACGCCCCGCGGATCGGAGAGCTGTTTCGCAACCCCGATCTAGCCCATGCGCTGCGTTTGATCGCGACGGAAGGGCCGGACGCGGTTTATAAAGGCGAGATCGCCGCCGCGATTCTCGCGACTTCCAAGCAACTGGGCGGCGCGATCACGGCCGGCGATTTGGCCTCGTTCGAGCCGGAGTGGGTGCCGCCGGTTGCGATCGATTATCGCGGATGGAAGGTTTACGAATTGCCTCCGAACGGCCAAGGCATGGCAGCCCTGGAAATGTTGAACATTATGGAAACCTCGGAAGCCGATCCAAAGGGTCCCTTCACGGCGCCTGAGCTCCACAAGCGCATCGAGGCGATGAAGCTGGCCTATTCGGACCTGCATCGGTACAATGCCGACCCACGCTCGCACGATGTTCCCGTTGCCGCCCTGCTCTCGAAAGAATATGCGCGCAAACGAGCCGCGCTGATCGATCCGAACAAGGCGAATTGCGGCGTAGCCGCCGGAGAGCCGGTCGGGTCCGACACTACGTATCTGACCGTCGTCGACCGTGAAGGCAATATCGCGAGTTGGATTCAAAGTATCTACAGTCAGTTCGGGTCCGGAGTCGCGGTGAAAGGCATGGGGTTCGAGCTGCACAATCGCGGAGCCGGCTTTGTGCTCGATCCGCAAAGCCCCAACGTGCTCGCGGGCGGCAAGCGGCCGTTCCACACCATCATCCCCGCCTTTATGGAGCGCGGCGATCTGCACATCGGTTTTGGAATTATGGGCGGGGCCAATCAGCCGTTGGCGCACGCGCAGTTTGTGTCCAATTTAGTGGATTACGAAATGAACGTGCAGCAGGCGCTGGAATCGCCGCGATTCACGAAGAACACCGCCGCGGGCTGCGAGCTTTCGATCGAATCGCGTGTGCCGTCGTCCGCATTAAGCGAGTTATCCCGGCGAGGACACAAACTGGCGGTTCGCCGCGAGTACACGCAGGAAATGGGCCGCGGACAGGCCATCGCGCACGATTCGAAAACCGGAATCAACTACGCAGCATCCGATCCGCGAGCCGATGGATCAGCCATCCCCGAGCCTATCGTGGGGCAGGTTGCCAACCTGCGGCGGGTTGCCAACCCGCCTGCCGACCGTTTCTAACAACCCACCCCGCCGAATCACGCCCCCCAGCACAGCAGCCTGCCGCCGCGCGTCGAAAGTCTCCCGAAACCACTCCGACGCCTGCTGCGGCTCCGAACTCATCCGCAGCAGCTCAAGTACCCCGGCATCCACGCGCTCCGGTAAATCGTCCGGCCGCAACCGCACGTGCGCGATCCCGGATCGCTCCAATATCCTTCCCGCCGGAGAATTTTCGGCAGTGACCGCCAATACCGGGCGTCCAATCCGAATCTGATCGAATAATTTCGCCGGCGCCTGCAAATTTGCGTCACCGGGCGTAATATCCAGTAGCAGCGAATAATGTGCCTGCCCCGCCACCCGCAGGGCCTCCGCGCGAGGCACATATATTGGGCGCATTCGCACCCATCCCTCGGCCGCGAGTTTCTGCGCCAGCCCGGCCAGCGCTCCGAAATCCAAATCCCCCACGAACTCCGCCACAAGGTCGCCGCGCTTCAAGCATCTACTTTCCGAAAGTCTCGCGATCGATGCCAGCAGCGCCGCCGGCACGCGCGCTCCGAAAATCACTCCCACATGCGAAAGCACGGGTGCTGACGAACCGAGCGGTAGCGCCCGCACTTCCTCCTCAGGATCGTAGCCGCCCCAAGTCACAATCATTTTGCCGGCGAATTCCGGGTAACGCTCCCGCCACATAGCCATAGCCGTATCCGTATTCGCGCTGAGTACGTCCGCCAGCGAGAAAAGTTCCCGTTCGAACCGCCGCTCGCGATCGGTGCTTTTGGCATCGAAAGGATTGCCGACAAACGGGTCTTGAAAATCGGCGATCCAAAACAGCTTCGGAAATCGCTTTTTCAGCTTGAGCGCGGCCCAATGACTCGACACCGGCGGTGAAACCGATATCATCACGTTGCTCCCGCCGCGCGCCAGTAATCGCTCCGCCGCGCCAACGGCAAACAGCTTCGCCCAGAGGAAGCCCGGCTGCCATCGTCCCCGCCGGACCTGTATTTGCATCTCCGTTTTGTAGAGCCGTGGGCACAGCGCGCGAACCCAGCCACGCTCCGGTAAATACGACACTCCCGGCCCCCGCGGAACCAGTTCCGGTGGCGCGGCATTAGGGTTGTAGTACACCGCGCTAGTAACCGCGGTAGTCTCGAACCCCTCTTCTCTCAAAAACCGGAAAAAGAAGTCCGGGTGCTGAGCGCCCGGACCGTTAAAAGGCGGAAAGTAGTAGCTGACGATCAGGACCTTGCTCATGGAAAGTGGGGCAGGTTGCCAACCTGCGCCGGCTTGCCAAGCCGGCTAGTACCGAGTTGCAGCACAGCCCACCCTGATTGCAGCACAGCCCACCGTGATTGCAGTAAAGCCCGCCGTAATTGCAACACAGCCCGCAGTGGGGCAGGCTTCAGCCTGCGGCGGGCTTCAGCCCGCCTAACCGGACGCTTTACCCCGCCCCGCCCCTCACATGTACCTGTGCAACTAACCACTACCGAGCCCATCCCGCAAACAACTCCGCAATCCGCTCCCCCGTCCGCCCATCCCAAAGCGGCGGCCGCCTGCTCTCCACCCGCCTGCCGAGCTTCCGCCGCGCCGCCTCGACAATCGCCCCGCAACCGCTCGCCACCAGCTCATTAGTGCCCATCGAAATGGTGACAGGCCGCTCGGTATTCGGCCGAGCTGTTAAGCATGCGATTCCCAGGAAAGTAGTCTCCTCCTGCACGCCGCCCGAATCGGTCAGCACCAACGCCGCCTTGCTCTCCAGCGCCAAAAAATCCAAATACCCCAGCGGAGCCGCCAATAGCAGCTTTTCCGCGGGCGTGAACTTCATCTCGCCGATCCTCTGCCGCGTGCGAGGATGCACCGGCATCACAACCGGCAGTTCCCGTGCAATCTCATTAAGTGCGCTCAAAATTTCAATCAAATTCTCCGGACGATCGACATTGGATGGCCGGTGCATCGTCGCCAGCAAGAATGGCTCGCGCTCGCCGAGGCCCACCGCGCGGCGAGCCTCGCCCTCCCGCTCCATCGCGTGCGGCAGCAGCCGCACCAGCGAATCGATCATGATATTTCCCACCAGGTGAATCTTCGATCCATCTACGCCCTCGCGGCGCAAATTTTCATCCCCGTCCGCGGAAGGCGTTAGTAGCGCATCCGAGATATGGTCGGTAAGCACGCGGTTGATCTCTTCCGGCATCGTGCGGTCGAAGGAACGCAACCCGGCTTCCAGATGCGCCACCCGAATTTCCATCTTCGCCGCCACCAGCGCGCATGCAATCGTCGAATTCACATCGCCCGGCACAATCACCCAATCCGGCCGAAACTCGAGCAATGCCGGCTCGAACCTCAGCATCACTTGCGCCGTCTGCTGCGCATGGCTCCCCGACCCCACGTCCAAATTCACATCGGGGCGCGGTAGCCCAAGCTCGCGGAAGAACACGTCCGACATCGCTTCGTCATAATGCTGCCCCGTGTGTACCAGGAACTGCTCGAAATCGCCGCTCCGGCCGGCCATCGCCGCCATTAACGGCGCGATCTTCATGAAGTTCGGCCGCGCGCCAACAACGTGCAAAATCTTTTTCCGGCTCATTGCGGCCGGACGTACCGGTTCAGCCACGTATCCAGCATCAACAATCCAAATGCCTCGCGCGAGTATTTGTTGTCCGCGTGGAAGCCTGTGGTCTTGAGGTTATAGAATTGGCGAAACCGCGAATCCATGATCTGTTCCCGAATCCGGTGAGCGTTGCGATTGACGAAATCCCCTATCGGCGTCGTAAACCCCATTTTATCGGTGCGCCGGACCACCGATTCCGGAAGATATCCCAGGGCGGCAAAACGCAGCAGGTACTTTAAATCCTTGTTGGTCAACAGCGCGTCCGGCTCGATTCGTACAATGTGTCTCACCAGGTCCTGATGAAGCAGGCTCGGCCGGCTCTCCAGGGAATGCCTGCCGCACATCTTATCGTCGATGTTGAGCAGCCCGCTCAGGAAATACCGGCGATCGAACATCAGCATCTTCTGCAATTCGCTACCGCTTCCGCACGCCTGGTATGCCTCCCGGAACGTGTTTTCAGCTTCGCGATCGTAGAACGCGTACAGATCCGTATTCCCCTTGGCATGCGTCATTTCAAACCGCGCCGCCACGCTCTTCACGGACGCCATCTTCTCGAACAACATGCGGTAAGAATCCTGGAAACACTCCCCCAACGCAAGCTGGTACCGCACATAGCCGGCGAAGAGTTCATCGCCCCCGGTGCCGGTCAGAATTACTTTGTACCGAGCCTTCACCCGGCTGAGCAAATCGTCCAGCGGAAATATCACCGAACCGATCGCCGGCTCGTCAAAATCCTCGATAATCGAAGCCACGCGCGCGCATAAATCGAAATCCTCGTCCGCATTTATCGTCATCAGCCGCGTATTGCCGCCGTTCGCGTGAATATGCTCGATCACCTGTTTTGCGAAAAACGTTTCGTTGCACTCCGGGTCTTTGTAATTGCAGTGATAAGCGACATCGGGGCGGGTAATCGCGGTAATCAGGCTGGAATCCATCCCGCCGCTGCAAAAAGTCGTAAATGATGTATCGCTGATCGTGGACTTGTAACAGCACGAAATAATTAGCTCGTTCGTTCTTTGGATCGCTCCCGGAGTTAGCGGCTCATTCGGCTGGTCCGTCGGGTTGAGAATGTCCTCGTAGCATTGCGTTTTCAGCGCGCCGGTAGGCAGGTGGATCTCGACCATCTGACCCGGCAAAACTTTCTTTACTTGCTTGAAGAAGGTCTTCTCGCCGAAGGTGAACTGATACCGGACATATTCTGAAAGAGCCTGATAATCCAAGTCCGGCGATTCACTCGCCGTTTCGACCACCGTGCGCAGCAGCGACGAAACTACCGTCTGCTCCGGGCTATGCCAATAATACAGCGGCTTTATGCCCAACTGATCGCGCACCAGTGTCAGCGTGCGTTCCTGTTTGTCGTAAACGACGAAAGCCCAAAAGCCGGTAAGCCGCGGCAGCGCCTGCGGACCCCACTTGGTCCAGGCATGCAGCAGGACCTCGGTGTCGGTGCTGCCTTGCACGCGGATCTTGCACGCGCCTAAGGCTGCGCGAATGTCTTCGAAATTATAAATTTCGCCATTAAAGGCGATAACGTGCCGCTCATTTTCCACCGGCTGGCTCCCTCGCTCATCCAGGCCGATGATGCTCAGCCGCGTATGGCTGATGTTGATGTCGGCGTTAACCCAGTAGCCGATCGCATCCGGCCCGCGCCTGCGAAGGCTTGCAAGCTGCCGGTGATGGACCGCCGGCCCATTGCGAATCGCCAGAATGCCGCACATTTGTTTTGTGGTTCGGGTTCTTGGGTGCGACCGCGAGGCCCCAAGGGCGCCTGTTAGCTACGTCGGCGTTCAGCCCCAGCGAGCCCCTAATCCGCCCGTAGGCCGTATTCAAGCGCCGGTTCCGCTCCGTCGTAGATCCGCACCCAGTACAGTCCTTTCGACAGCCCTTTGGACAACAATGCCTTTGGCTTGCCGTCGACCATTTTGGGGCGTTCAGACCAGACCTGTTTGCCGCTACTGTCCACCACTTCTACTCGCAGGGAAGATGACTGGGCTACGTGCTCGGCATGGAGGTCGAGGTCGAGAGCCCTGTGGGCCGGCACATGAATCGCATGATCGATATCCGAGCTGCCGCGCAATGACCCAATCGCCACCGCGCCTTGTCCGGGCGTATTTACCTGAGCCGTTCCCAAGTAAAGCGCTGTAACCAGGCAAGCAGCCGCGGCTGTTGCCCAGGCGAATCGGGGCACAATGGTTTGCGGCCACAGCGCGCGCCATAAGCCCTTCACCTTGGCCTTAAACGGACCTTCCGCGGGCGCGTGCGCCAATTCGAGGATTGCGGCCTTCACGGTCAGAACGTCATTACCGATCTCGTCGAGCGTGTCGCGGCATTGCCCGCAAACCAAAAGATGCTCCTCCATCGGAGCAATCTCCTCCTCGGTTAAGTGCCGCAGAGCATACTTCTCCCATGCCTCCCCAGAGGGGTGCGATCGGAAGGAAATTAAGACGTCTCCCACGGTCAGGCTCCAATCCCGGACGGCGGCTTGGCCGGTCCGTCAACCTATCATCCTAATAGTGGAAAGAACTAGCCGAAGCTCTCATGGCAATATTCTGCAAAGGCCTGCTACCCAGTTTTTTCTTACCCAGTTCGCCAAATCTGGCCTTGGCGCGCGACTTTAGCAGCCGGAATTGGGTCTCCGTAAGCTTCATCTCACTGCAGATCTGATCCTGGCTTTGTTCCCGTAGGTAGAAACGGGTCAGAATTTCCCTATCTTTGTGGCCGAGTTCGCTGAGCACTTTACGAATCAGCTCCACTCGCTGACGAAACACCGCGTTCTCTTCCGGGTTGTCGTGGGGGTCGGGAATGCGCATGGAAGACTCCAGCTCCGTATGATCACGCCGGGTAGCGACCATTTTTTCAATGTGCCCCGCAATTTGGCGTCTGACCACTGTCCGCACGAATCCCATCAGCCGCTCCGGCTCGCGCAAGTCTCCGCGCCGAATCGCCTGCACCACCACAAGAAAAGTGTCATGAACCTTATCGTCGATTTCTTGTGGCCCTAATTGGCGGCACAGGAAGTAGCGTATCCCCTTCGCAAAAATGTCGTACAACTCGGCCATGCCGTCGGATTCCCCGGATTGGACCCGGCTCACGAGTTCCACAAACCCGGCATAAAGCGAATCCTCGGATTCGGCGTGTCCGGCCACTGCCCCTCCGGGATCGAGTTCCGCGCATACCGCCTGTTCTTCCACCGGCGCGGTTGAGCCCCGTTTGGCGGTCACTGAATGCCCCCATAAACCTGATACGACGCCCATTCCGAGGGATTCGCCGCCGCCGTACCCGAGCGAATCGAGGCCACCTGCGCTTTCCTCAACGCCTCGGCAGGCCCATCGCGGCGCAGGTGGTCATAAAAAATTTTCAGCAGTTCTCCCGGAGAATCCCTTATTGGCCATTGAGTGGCGATCACGGCGCTGGCGCCGGCTAAAATCCAGGCCCGCGTAAGATTCTCGATTCCACCCGCGACCCGCAGATCGCCCCCCGCCGTTTCACATCCACTCATTACGACTAGGGACCCCGGAACCCGCAGCATGGCCACCTCCGCGCTCCCCAGCAGCTCCGGCTGTGCGTCCGGACCCAATCCGAACGCCACAAATGCCTCGCGTGTCCCGCCTTCCGACGTCAGTACATGAGTCGCCAAATGAATTACACCGGGAACGGCGCCGGGGCTCGAATTCAAGAGCCG
This sequence comes from Bryobacterales bacterium, assembly GCA_019261985.1. Classification (GTDB taxonomy): domain Bacteria; phylum Acidobacteriota; class Terriglobia; order Bryobacterales; family Bryobacteraceae; genus Palsa-187. The sequence continues at coordinate 13,378 of JAFAQY010000079.1, forward strand.
TAAGAATTCGCTTTTGCGTGCGGTAGTCCCCTCTAACACAATCGGGTTGCTCCAACGCTTCGCGCTGGCTTTCACCTCTTCCCCCGATCCCGGCAGGCGGTTAAGCTGGCTTGCTTCGGCGCTGGTGAACTGAAAAAACCCTCCGCGACGTCCCCGCCATCGCGGATCCGCAACATTGTAGATCGGATCTCCGACCGCCACGAATTTGGCGTCTTCGGCGGGTTTTACCGCCGCTCTGCGGGGCATCCCTTCTACAATCTGGATTGAGTGCGCTTCCGCCAAATAGCGCGACTGATCCGTCGCCAGCGCCGCAAACGGCAGTTGCAGCAGAGCGTCCGCGGGAGAGATAAGCCAATCCCGCTTGCCGGCTTCTTCCGGCTTTAGTTGGCTGAACAGCATGGCGTATAGTTCTTTCGCCAGACCTTCTCTGTCCGGGCGTTCCTCTTGAATTGCCGAGCGAAAATGCCGGACCAGTTTCGCGACTCTTTCGCGCCCGGCCAGCCGGTACACGTTCAATGAGCCTCGCGTAAGCGCCCACACGAACGACTCTGCGTCCCCTAATTTAAAACTTAGGAGTACAGCCGAGTCGCTTAGTACACTTCGATAATGAATAAGTGCGCCCGGACCTACAAAATTCTCCGGTTTATTTTTATCCGGTCTATTTTTAGAGATAAGACCTAATCCCGCCTCCGCCTCGATGCCTATCAGCTTCAGTTGTAGACTGTCTACCTCCGCGCTTTCGCTCGCGCCGGCATTTCGCAAACGCGCCTGCGCCGCCCGAAGCTGCGCGATCGTGCCCCAGAATTCCTCCGGCAGCCGGCGCCGCCAAAGTTCAATCAGGCCCGCGTTATCGCGTAAATTTGAAGCCCTCAACGTTTCTTCCGCCAGAAAACTCGCGCGAATCCATTTGCTATCCCGCGTTTTAAGGCCATAAGAGGCCGCGGCTTCAATAAATGTTGCGAACACTTGCTCTTGCAATTCGGCGGTGGCCATTCCGCCGCGCCATTGCTCCGCGGACTCGACGGCGGCGCTCAGTTCCTCCAGCGCCCCCGGCACATCACCGCGCAGCAATAGAATCCGGCCGCGCTGCTGGGTCAACTCGAAAGGAATGCTGCTGATAGCGCCATGGCTGGCTTCTTCCTGAGCTCTCGAAGTAAACCGCGCGGCTCGCTCCAGCAGCTTCGATCTGACCGGCCTGTCCCGCGTGACTTCCGCGCGCGCCAATTCGAGCGCCCCGAAATCCGTGTAGGATCGGCCCACAAAGCGGTGCGCGCCCATGAATAACTGCCGGATGTAAAACGAACGCAGGAAAGCGTCTTCGGCGCCATCGATATCGCCGTGCGACAACCGGTTTTTGCCCAGCAACGACCACGCTTCCGCTTCCGGAACCTTCGATTCCAGCTCCCGAGCGGCTTCAATGGCTTTTTCATACAACGGGCTGGGATCCTGGTCGCCCCGCTCATCATGCAGCCGTCCCATCTGCATCAGCAATTCGGTCGTATAATAGGCGCCATTCGTCTTTTCCGCCGCCAGGCGCCCTTCCTCGGCCGCGCGCAACGCTGCCCCCAGATCCCAGACCTGTTCGTAAACATTTGAAAGATTAAGGTCGATTGCGCCCAAATCGAACCAGTCTCCCGCCTGCTGCGCGATTTTCTGGGCCTCGACATATGCCTTCAGAGCGCCCGTGTAATCAAAGCGGGCCAGCCGCGCTCCTCCCACGCCCGATAGCAGGCGAGCCGTCGCGATCCGATCTCCCCGCCGCTTCGCCGCCGCCGCCGCTTGCGCAAACACACCCTCGGCAGCCGCATAATGCCCCCCTTGGATTTCCTTGCGCGCCGACTCGATCGTCTGCTTCGCTTCCTTGCTTCCCCACCAACCGGAGTCGGGTGACCCGGTGCGCACAGTGGCCGACGGACGCGAAACCACCGCCAAAAGCGCGACAACCAAACCGATCCGCCAGTATTTGGCTGTCATTTGGACGTGCTGGAGATTGCTCAGAATATCAGATAAATCCGAGGCGACAAACGGGAATAATACGGATTAAATCGAAAGCTTTTCACTTTAACGTGGGCAGGTTGCCAAACCTGCGGCCGATTGCCAATCGGCCCGCTCGCGCAAAGACCACAGTTCATCTTTTTAGTTAGCAAATGACAACTACTCCGCCGCCGGCTTCAAGGCCGCGGTGTGGACAGCGTTTTCTGAGCCGTTGCGAGTGGCAGGAACAGCATCCGGGCTTTTCCGAGGAGGAGCCGAAACCCATAGCGTTGGTAAAAGCCCACGGCCGCATCGTTCTTAGCGTCAACCAGGAGAGCGAAGGCCGCCGCCGCGTCCTGCATCGTGCGGTGTACCGCGTTCATCAGCATCAATTCCCTGAGACCACGCCGTTGAAACCGCCGCTCCACGGCTAAGCGGCCAATGCGGACAGCTGGCACGGCAGGATAGCGAGCCAGGCGCTTCGCCTCGTCCGAGGGAACTTCGTTGAGCGGAACGTTAGCCGCCGAGAGGATATGGTACGCGGCGATCTGGCCGCTTCGAAGATGACAAAACAGTTGGCGACCCATCGGCGGGTGTCCTGCGAGACCCGCCTTTGAAAATAGCGATCCAGCGCTTCATCGCCGCACGAAAAGCCGCTCCGGTAATTGGCCCGCCAAGCGCCTCGAAGCGAAAAGGCGCGCCGGTCATTCCATGCCGAACAGTTCACGGTATCGCTTCGCGGCTTTTTTAAGGGCGGCGGTGGGCTGCGGCGGCCGGAGGAGTGCATCGGCGATCTGCCGCTGTCCTTCGAGCGAAAGGCAAATGATCTCGGTCTCCTCGATAGCGCGGCAGGCGGCCCGATCTGCGGCGGTCACCACGAAATCCGTAAGTGTCTGCCCTTGAATTTCCGCCGCGCGCTTCAGCCGCGCCATCACACCGGCGGGGAGACGGGCCTCCAGCCGGGCCGTCGTCTCATGTCCACGCTTCATCCGCCCATGATACGGCATGTCGCCGTAAACATCCGCCAATCCGCAATTCGCCCGCGGCACCGCATCGTACTCCGGCCGCGCGAACAACGAGCGGGTCGATCCAAGGAAACGTTCTGGTAGCAAATTGTTGTGTTGCAAGTTGACCATGGTCCTCAAAAGCCGCCGCTCTCAGTCACTTTCCATGCGCTAAGCCATTCCCAATCCCGCGATCACTTAGGCTCCACGGGACACATCAGGCCGCTTCCAACCGCACTACCCTCCCCAACAGGAAACCCCATGACCACGCCACGCAAAATCGACCCCACCCGCCGCAACCGCGCTCACTCCAAAGGCCCCGCCACCACCTTCGTCGAAAATCTCATTTTTCAGAGCGAACCCAATCCCAAAAACGAACACTCCCATGTGGGGCCGGATGCCATCCGGCGCGCGGTTGCCAACCGCGCTGTTCGGGCGATTTCAAACCCGCGCACCCAGGCGAAATCCGCCCGCGTCACGCCCCTGTAACACTCCCCATGTCATCATGAGAACTTTCCCATGACTCTCTCCGAATGGGGCAAAATCTCCGCCTTCTCCCTCCGCTCGGCCGAAAAACGCCCCGCCCTGAGCCTCGCCGATGTCGCCGTCGGCTTAGGTGTGCTCGCGCTGCTCTACGGTGTAGCTCGCGTAGGCGCCGAATCGTTCGTCCGGTTCAGTCCGCCCGAAGTCATCCCCGCCGTCAGCCTCGATCCCCGCAACCTGCCGAACTACGCCGCGCGCTCCACCCTGCGCATGTTCGCCGCGCTCGTCTGCTCCACGCTCTTCACGTTTGTCTACGGCTACGCCGCCGCCCGAAGCCGCCGCGCCGAGCGCGTCCTCGTCCCCCTCCTCGACATCCTTCAATCCGTCCCGGTGCTCGGATTTCTATCCATCACGGTCACGGCATTCATCGCCCTGTTTCGCGGAAGCCTTTTGGGCTTGGAAGCGGCTGCGGTGTTCGCCATCTTCACCGGACAAGCCTGGAACATGACCTTCTCGTTCTATCAATCCCTCCGAACCGTACCGCGCGAGCTCGAAGAAATGTCCGAGCTGTACCGCCTTTCCAAATGGGAGCGCTTCACGCGCCTGGAGCTTCCGGCCGCTGTCATTGGCCTCGTATGGAACGCCATGATGAGCTTCGGCGGAGGATGGTTCTTCCTCGCCGCCAGCGAAGCGATCAGCGTCTTGAACCACCAGTACACGCTTCCGGGTCTCGGTTCTTACGTCGCGGAAGCCACCGCCGCGCAGGATTTCCACGCGCTCGGCTGGGCTATCGCCACCATGATCTTTGTCATCCTGCTCATCGACCAGCTCTTCTGGAAACCGCTCGTAACGCTCGCGGACCGGTACAAGCTTGAATTGAGCGCCGGAGAAGAGCGCCGGTTCTGGCTCGTCGATCTATGGCGCGCCTCGTCGCTTCCGGAATACGCGGGCAAGGTCGCCGGGCCGGTATTCGCCTGGGTCGACCGCCTGCTTTCCCGCGCTACACCCAACGGCGTGGGCACGCCCTCGAAAGCATCCCGCTCCGGAGATCTGATCTTCAACATCGCTCTCGCCGCGATCAGCGCCGCCTTGCTATTCGCCGCGGTGCGATTCGTCTTGGAAGGCGTCGGCGCGCGCGAAATCGGTCGCGCGGCGCTCCTCGGTCTGGCCACGCTCGCGCGCGTGATCGTGTTGCTCGCATTCAGCACTCTGGTTTGGACCCCCATCGGAGTCGCCATCGGCTTCAGTCCCAAGCTCGCCCGCGTCTCCCAGCCCGTTGTTCAGATCCTGGCATCGTTTCCGGCCAATTTTCTGTTTCCGTTCGCGACGCTCGGCTTCATCCGGCTGGGCGTCAGCCTGAACTGGGGCAGCATCCTGTTGATGGCTTTGGGCGCCCAATGGTATCTGCTCTTCAACGTGATCGGCGGAGCGCAGGGCATCCCCAATGACCTGCGCGAGATGGCCGCCGGCATCGGCCTTCGCCGCGGCCGTGCGTGGGAAAAACTCATCGGCCCAGGCATTTTCGGCTCCTGGGTCACAGGCGCCATCACGGCTTCCGGCGGCGCCTGGAATGCGAGTATAGTGTCTGAGATCGTCTCCTGGGGCAACACGACGCTCAAAGCCGATGGACTCGGCGCCTACATCTCCGAAGCGACCGCCAAGGGCGACTGGCCGCGAATCGTGTTGGGAGTCGGGCTTATGAGCATCTACGTAGTTGGGATGAATCGTCTGGTCTGGCGCCCCTTGTACGATATCGCGCAAAACAAATTCCGGCTGGGATGATTCACGATGCAGCCTAACGGCACTCTACTCATGGCGGAGCAGATCGCCAAAACGTTCCCTTTGCCCGCCGGTGGAGAGCAGACCGTTCTTGAAGCTGTTACGCTTCGCGTCCAAGCCGGAGAAATCGTGGCTTTGCTCGGCCGCAGCGGGTCCGGAAAAAGCACCCTGTTGCGCATCCTCGCCGGATTGATTCCGCCGAGCCGCGGCCAGGTGCTCCAAAACGGCGCGCCTCTCACCGGCCCCAACCCGGCTGTCGCGATGGTGTTTCAAAGCTTCGCGCTGTTGCCCTGGCTCACCGTGCAGGAAAACGCTGAGCTGGGATTATTCGCGCGCGGCGTTCCCAAGGAAATCTGCCAAAAGGAAGCTCTGCACGCGTTGAGCATGGTTGGCCTCGAAGGCTTCGAGGGCGCTTATCCCAAGGAACTCTCCGGCGGCATGCGCCAGCGCGTCGGGTTCGCCCGCGCGTTCGTCATGAAACCTGACGTGCTGCTGATGGATGAGCCGTTCAGCGCGCTCGACGTCCTCACCGCCGAGAACCTCCGCGGCGAAATCTCGGATCTGTGGGAGCGGGGTGCATTCCCGGCGAAAAGCATTCTTCTGGTCACTCACAACATTGAAGAAGCCGTCCTGCTGGCCGACCGCATCGTGGTCCTGGGCGCCAATCCGGGCTCGATTCGCGGCGAAGTTAAGGTCGATATTCCACGGCCGCGCGACAAGAAAGGCCCTCGCTTCATCGCGCTGGTCGATTACATCTATACCGTAATGACCAATCCGCAAGCCCCGGTCGGCGAGCTTCCCGCTCAGAAAACTTCGGAGCGCTTCCCGATGCTGCCGCATGCGCGCGCCGGCGGAATCAGCGGTCTGCTGGAGATCATATATGACCGCGGCGGCCGCGAGGACTTACCGAAGCTCGCCGACGGTCTCCGCCTGGAAATAGACGATCTTTTGCCGGCCGTCGACGCCGCTTCCATGCTGGGCTTTGCCGTAGTGGCGCACGGCGATGTCATGTTGACCGAAGCAGGCAAGCAATTCGCTACCGCCGGTGTCCACCGCAGCCATCGAATTTTTAAAAATCAGCTCCTCCAGAACATTCCTTTCGCCTCTACCGTAGTGGAAGCGATCCGCCACAAAAACGACGGCCGCATCGGCAAAGATTTCCTGGTAGACATTCTGGACGAGCATTTCTCCGAATCCGAAGCCGAGCGCCAGTTCCAGACGCTAGTAGATTGGGGCCGCTACGCCCAATTGTTCGAGTACGACGCCGATGACCAGCGCCTCTACATAGCCGAACAAGCCCCAGAGGAAATGTAAAGCTGATAGCTGAAAGCTGAGAGCTTGTGTCCAATTTCCCCGTCACCCAAAACCTGACCTATCTCAACCACGCCGCGGTAGCTCCACTCGTTCGTCCCGCCGCCGAAGCCATGCGCCGGCTCGCCGACGATCACTTGAACTACGGGTCCTTCCATTACACCGATTGGCTAGAAACCTACGATGGCCTTCGCCGCGCCGCCGCGCGCTTGATCCATGCCGCGCCGGAGGACATCGCCCTCCTCAAGAACACCTCCGAGGGCATAGCCGCCATCGCCATGGGCCTCGACTGGCGCGCAGGCGACCGCATCGTCGCTTTTCAGGAAGAATTCCCCGCCAATCAATATCCTTGGCGGCGTCTGGAGTCGAAAGGCGTCAAGATCGCGTGGCTCTCCGCGGCCGATCCGCTGGACCGGATCGACGAAGCCGCGCGTGGGGCCAGGCTGCTCGCCTTGAGCTTCGTTCAATACCTCACGGGCCACCGCGCCGATTTGAGAGCCATCGGCGAAATCTGCAAACGCCGCGGCGCGATCTTTGTCGTCGATGCAATTCAAGGGCTCGGCGCATTTCCGATGGACGTTCAAGCCGCGCATATCCACGCGCTGGCCGCCGACGGCCACAAATGGCTATTGGGTCCGGAGGGCTGCGCGATTCTCTACATCTCGCCCGAGCTGCAAGACCGCGTTGAACCCGTGGAATTCGGTTGGACCAACGTCGCCGGATACGAGGATTACGCCAGCCGCGATATGACGCTGCGCCCGGACGCCGGCCGTTACGAGTGCGGAACCCTGAATACCATCGGTTGTTACGGTCTCCGCGCGTCGATCGAGTTCCTTCTGACCGAAACCATCGAGCGAATCGCGCCGACCGTGCAATCCTTAGGCGACCAGATCGCCGAAGGAGTCCGCGCGCGCGGCTACGAGGTGCTAGGCAACCGCACTCCCGAAACCGGAGCGGGAATCGTAAGCTTTCAAAAACCGGGCGTCGATTCCGCGAATCTCGTTGCCCGCCTACGCAAAGAGCGGATAGTAACCGCCGCCCGCGCCGGCTGGGTCCGCGCCTCGCCACACTTCTACATAGCGAAGTCCGAAATAGAAAAAATGCTAGACCTTTTGTAGGACAAGCTTCAGCTTGTCCATCGCAAACTCCGGTAAGGACAAGCTTCGCCTGGCCCGCCCTACAACTCCCGCAGCTGCTTAGCCGCCATCCCCTCCCATTTCCCAATCTGCCGTCGACGGTGCGGAGGCGCTGTCCGCACCGCCTCCTTCGCCGCCTCGAACGCCCCCCGGGCCTCGTTTTTCTCGCCCACGCGCATCAGCGCGACGCCATACCAATACAGTCCCTCGGCATCGAACGGCCGCCGCTGTGTGTAGATCGCCAATATGTTGCGCGCTCTGGCATCTTGGCTAAGCTCCAGGCAAGCCGCTCCGATCTCGCGCCACACTTCGCTCGAAGCGTGCTTATCGTCGATCGCCGCGGCCGTTTCCAGCTCCTCCAGAGCGTCCGCCGTTTGCCCTTCCCGGCGCAGAATGCATCCCAGCTGATAGTGCGCATCGGCCTCGTTGGGATCGATCCGGGTCGCGTTGCGAAAATACTGCTTCGCCCGGGCGAAGTCCCGCCGCTGCTGGTAAATCAAGCCGAGCTGGTAACGCGCATCCGCGTCTCGCTCATTCACGGTAGCGGCTTCCAGCAGTTGATGCATCCGCTGCCGCGAGCTCAGTCCGCCGCCGAAAGTCCGCACCTCCGATCCGAATCGCATGTAAACGTAATATAAAACCCAAGGCGACGCAAGGATATACGCAAAGCTCCCGGCGAAAGAAAAAACCCCGACCGCCATTATGGATGCGACAGAAGCAATTGCCGTCACTCCCATTGCGCGAGGAAAGGACGTCCCCGAGATGGTGCGGATCGCGCAAACGCTCACGATCAGAAAATAAACTATGGCGCAAATTCCGATAACAAATACGAACGGCACGGCGCCGAAAATCCAGCGCAGCACGACAAGTGGAAGCAGCGCCGCGAACCAGGCCATCAGGTGAACAACCAGTGCCGGCATGTAATCGCGCTCCATCGCCACGCCCAGCGATATTCCGCCTTCGATTTTTGCCGCGGAGAGGACGGCCACCGGCACGAAGATCACCGCCACCAGCAACAGCGCTTGCCACGGGAGGCGCAGCAGCCAGGTCGCGGCGATGCTCAGCGCAACCGCAATCCAGGGCCGCCCATGGTCTAAAATCCGCCCGATCGCGCTGATGGGACGAACGTATAGGAAACCGAGGCTTTTGAGGAATTCCAGAACCAACATCATAACCGACCGTCTGAAGGCCGGTCATATAAGATCGGAACATAGCATGCCCGCGCGCCAAAGCACGCCATTGGAGATCACGGACGTCTCTGGATATCCGGGACACGCCGACCAGGTTTTCTCTCCCCGCGACGAAGAGGAACTCGCTGCGCTTTTAGTTCGCGCGTCGGAGGAACGAATCCCGGTCACCACCATGGGCGCCATGACCGGACTTGCCGGAGGCGCAGCGCCTCAAGGTGGGTGGGGTGTAACCATGGCTCGGTTTCGCCGGCTCGAGATCCAAGCCGGCCGCGCGCGCGTCGGCGCAGGTGTGCTGCTGAAAGAAGTCCAAGCCGCGGCCGCCGCGGCCGCCCAATTTTACGCTCCCGACCCGACCGAGAACACGTCTTCGATCGGCGGCAATATCGCCGCCAACGCCAGCGGTTCGCGCAGCTTCCTTTATGGCGCAACCCGCCGCCATGTGCTCGCCGTGCAGGTTGCCTTCATGGACGGCCGAATCGTCGAATACCGCCATGGACAAAAACTGGATTTTGACGTGCCGCAAATCCCGCTTCCGCAAACCACCAAGCATTCGGCCGGGTATCGATTAACGCCCCGCATGGACTTCGCGGATTTGTTTGTCGGCAGTGAAGGGACGCTAGGCATAGTGACAGAAGCCGAATTACAACTGCTGCCCGCTCCGAACCGAATCATGGCCGGTGTGGTTTTCTTCCCGTCGGAAGAAACCGCAATCGATGCCGTGGAGCGCTGGCGTCCCGCGCCCGGGCTACGCATGCTCGAATATTTGGATCGAGCCTCGCTCCAAATGATGGACGAACACTTTAACGCCGCGGTGATCGTCGAACAGGAAGGCGAAATCGATCTGGATATGAACGGCGCGCTCGAAAACGATTCCTGGTTCGCCACCTCGCCGGCCGATCGCGAGCGCTTTCGCCGTTTTCGCCATGGTCTCGGCGAGCGCGCCAATCTGCGCATCCGACAGGGCGGCTATATGAAGCTGGGCACCGATTACGCCGTGCCGCGTGACCGGGCCCGGCAGGTCCTCGAGCTTTACCGTGGCACTCTGGACCGTGACCTAAAGCTGCCGTATGTAATTTACGGACACATCGGCGACGCGCACCTGCACATCAACACCTTTCCTTCTTCGAAGCCGGAGTTCGATCGCGCAAAAGGCGTGCTCGATGGCCTGGCCTACCCGATCGTCGCCATGGGCGGCACGGTAGGAGCCGAGCACGGCCTAGGCAAGCGCAAGGCGCATCTACTCTCAGTCCAATACAAACCGGACACAATCGAAGCCATGCGCGCAGTCAAGCGCCGCTTCGACCCCCACTGGCTCCTAGGTCAAGGAAATCTTTTTGGAGAAAGAAATAGCGTGTAGCCGGCCATCCTCGATAATAGCGGGGCCCGACTCGCCCACCGCAGATAATGCAACCGCGATCGTTCCTACAATCACCGATAAGAACGCCGGAAGGTTTATTAGCGGGGCGTGGTAGGCGTGCCTTGGCCGTTTCCGGTGCCCGTGCCGGTGCCGGTGCCGTTCGGATTGGAAGAGTCGGTTCCGGTTCTTTTGCGATTCTTCGGGTTCTTCTTACTGTTTGAAGTTCCGCTCTGGCCCGTGCCAGTGTGGTCAGACGGCGCCGTGCCAGTGTGGCCAGACGGCGCCGCGCCAGCGCCGCCGGATGTATTAGGGCTGGGTGCGCCAGGATTACCAGGAGCGGGATTCGATCCCGGGGGCTGCGTCCCGCCAGGAGTCTGACCCGGCTGCGTTTGTCCCGGCCCGCCCGCCGGGGCCTGCGCAAATGTCAGCATTCCACCTATCAGAGCGGTACAACCGATGAGCGAGATTCGTTTCATAATAACTTCCCTTCCAATGGATAATTGTGTTTTAAGTGCATGGCCGGCGAACGCGGCCACTGTTGAGGTGATTGCGGTTAACCCGAGTTCGTTACCACCGCCGTAATGCGCAAACCCTGTTAGCGCGGCTAGTCGGGAGGGCTACAATAGTGGCATCGGCGAAAGGAAACAGGTTGCGACCGGTGCTCCGCATCGGAGCAGACCTATAGGAAAGAATCAGATGAGCAGAAGTGTATTATCCAGCCTGGTATTCTTGACGGCGCTCGCAGGCGTATGCTCCGCGCAGGACGTCGTCACCGCGGTGAAAGGAACCGTAACGAAGGTCGATGCCGCCGGCAAAACGGTGGCTGTAAAAGCGGCCGATGGCACTGAGCATACGGTGCATATCGTGGATCGGACAACCGTGCATGGCGGGGAGACGTCCCTGAAGGATGCGAAACAAACCTACTACGGCCTGCGGAAAGGCAGCAAGGTGGTGTTGCATTACTCGAAACGGGGCACCGACGAAACGGCGGAGGAGATCGACGGTATCGGCAAGGGCGGCCTGAAAGCGGTGGATGGAACGGTGTCCAAAGTGGACCGAGGCGGCAAGACGATCACGATAAAAAGCGCCCATGGCGCTGAAGAGACCTATCGTCTAGCGGATCACGCTACGGTGGATGCCGGAAAAAACGTCGGCGAAGGCGCCGAAAAAACAGGGAAAGTCACTGCTTATTACACGGAAGAGGGCGGCCGCAAGGTCGTCCATTTCTTTGAGAAGGCTTTCTAAGCGCCGGTGCCGCGAAAACGCCGGCCCTGCTGCATTCTCGTTGTGCTGTGCGGCCGCAACTTGCGGTTGAAGCCGGCGCGCTAATACCGGTAATCGTCGATCGACAGAGTCTTACCCGGCAGCGTCGCGGGATCGTAGCCGCGTCCCAGAATACGGTTTCCCGAGATCACATCTCCGTTTCCATGGGCGGTGATGGCGGCCTGATAAGTCCGTCCATTGTTCACGGCGTCATTGCTGATCGTGTTATTCGTCACCTGCACGTGCGTCTGCACCACCGGCGATTCGCGGCGATCGTTCATTTGCATCAGCCAAACGCCGACATCGTTGCCGACCAAGGTATTGTCCGCAATCTGCACCCCGAAGCTGTATTCGCTGCGATGCAGCGGACCGGAGGCGACGATAATCCCGCCCGACGCCGTGCTTGAGCCGGTATAGGAGTTATCGGAGACTGTATTTCTGCTGACGCGCGCCGAAGCGCCCGATCCGATCTGAATCCCATTCTGGCCAATGTAGTTTTGAGGGCCTGCGCCGATCACGGTATTACCGGTAACAGTTCCATCGACTTCTCCGTTCAGGACGATTCCGGTCTTTTGATAATTGCGAATCTGATTACCATCGATGTTCACCTTCGCGCGCCCGGACAGTGCTCCGAAGTTCATCACTTCGATTGCATTCCCTTCCTGGCAGGAAGATAGGTGTCCATCCGTCGAAGTCTTGCGAACGGAAAGAATCGTGTTACCCGTGATCTCGCCGGAAGCTCCGTCGAAAAGGATTCCGGCAAGGCTGTTCGCCCCGGATTCGCAGTAATCCGCGAGATTGACGGTTTCAATCACGGTGTTGATGACGCTGGCGGACGCGCCGCTATTTTGGATAATCGCGCCGCGGAAATGATCGCCGGGAGGATCGATTGCGCTGATCTTATGTCCCACGCCGTTATGCGTGATGCCATTGGGAACAACGATCGGAGCATCCGTGGTGCAATCGTTCTGCAGCACCATGCTGGTTCCGACGCTCAGGTACATGCAGGTTGTGGCCGCGTTCGCCATCACGGCTGCCGAGAAAGCAAGCAGCGCCAGCAACATCAGTCTTTTCATTTGGTTCTCCATCCATGAGAGATTTAGTACCACAAAGCTGATATTATACAGAAACTCAGCATAGTAACATCGTAGTCGCATGCCCCCTTCCAACTCCCGGCGGCGCGTGTCGGTGCGCCCGGTGGATCAATGCGAAACGATGGACGAGCTGATCCGCCACTGTTTTCCCGCGTTTGGCGGCGCGTTTTTGCGGCGGATTTATACGATCCTCGACCACGCGATCGGCATGGGATGTCCGCTCACCCTCGCCATCTCGGGTCCTGTAACCGTTTCGGGCCAGCATCAGGCTTGGTTGATTCCGCTGCTGCAGAGCGGCTGGGTGGCGTATCTAAGCACCACCGACGCAGTCTGTTATCACGACGGCCATCGCAGCCTGAACGCGCACCAGGACCCTGTGTTTGAAGTGCCTATCTGGGGCGACGACGGCGCGCTGCGCGATGAGCGCACCATCCGCGTTACCGACATGGCCTTCGACGAGGATGTACTCCTGGACCAGGATAAGTTCCTCTCGGCGATGTTGACGAGCCCCGAGTTTCAGCGCTCGATGACCGGAACCGAGTTGCGTTACCGCCTCGGAGGTTTCTACGCCGAGCAGGAGCGCATTAATGGAGTCGCCGCTGGACTGCTCTCGATCTGCCATCAAATGGCCATCCCGGTTTTTGTGGGCGCTCCGGCGGACGGCAGCGTCTTTCTGAATTCGATGAAGCTGTGGGCCATGCAGAAGGCCGGCCTGGTGGATTCGTATAAGTTCGATCTGGATATGCACGCGGAGGTTTACGAAGCGTGCGCCTATCATCGATGGGGGCTCTTCGATAATCCGCCCAACGCGCTCGCAACGCTGATTCTAGGCGGAGGCGTTCCCAAAAATTTCAACTTGCAGCCCGAGCCCGCCTTAGGGCAGGTGCTCGGCTTGACCGATGTGCGCGGCTATCATTTCGACGTGCAGATCGTGACCGCGCCGGTGACCGATGGATCGCTGTCCTCGTGTCCTCCGGCGGAAGCCGTGACATGGGGGAAAGTCGATAAGGAGCACTATCAGCAGACCACCGAAAGCCTGCAATCCGATTATTCGATCGTGATGCCGTTCTTAACGAAAGCGCTGCTTGATAATCGCAAGCGCTATGAGCGCGAAGCCGGGCGCTACGGCGAGCAGGAGCTGTTCGC
>JAFAQY010000046.1 GCA_019261985.1 Bryobacterales bacterium
ATTACCTGGATGGGCCTGCCGGGGTTTGAGAAGGTCCAACATGGCAGGGCGATTCTGCGCACCGCGGGCCAGTTGCTCAAGCAATTCGATTCTTACGATCACCTGCGTACGAGCATGGCCGAGGCATCGTCCGGCGCCATGGCATCCGACGGCTGGATGAACCTGTTGAGTTACGGAACCACGGACCCGAACGTCGGCGCGGTCGAGCATCAGCTTTACGGCTTGCCCGGCGTGAACACCGCCATTCAATCACAGCGCGATCTTTGGAATGCGACGATGAACGGTGAATACCCGGCATCGGGCTCCGGCCGGTATATGACCGCATGGTTCGACCTGATGTCGAACACCCGCTATTGGGAACTGGAGCCATATTTCGACGTAGATGGAGGGCGCGCCGTGGCCCTGGAGGGCGTGGATTACATCGTCTATATCGATAAACCTGGCCCGGTGGAAGTGACCGTAATTAATCACGGCTACGATGTGGCATGGATCGATCCCGCAACCGGTGAACGCACGAAGGCAAAAGACTACAAGGGCCAGCATTTCTCCGGCGAGCCGCCCGACCGCTCGCACGATTGGATTCTCGAAATTTCGCGCGAAGGCCACAAGCAAAGCCTGAAATCCTACAAATTCGATTCGCGAGGCTATGACGACCCCGACGTGCCGCCGATTCAGATTCAGGAGATCGAGACCAATCAGCAACGTATTCCGTTCGATGTTTCCGTGCCGCCGGAGGGCGCGGCGATCTCGCTGGCAATGCCCGCGCTTTACTCGCTGAGGATCACCAGGCAAGCCCGCGCCACCCGGTCGCTGCTGGTGGAATGGACGGGCGAGGTCACGGCGGACGGCGAGGGCTATCGCGTGATCGGAACCGGGCGCGAAGGCACGTTCCATATCCCGCCTTCGATTGCCCACAATATTCCGGCTTCGCTGCGAGTGAGAGTTTCGATACTCAACGCGAACGGGAAGGCGTATCAGATCGATAAGGTTTACCGGCTGACACAGTAGCCACATCCTGGCAGTGCCATCTTACGGCTGACGCAGCCATGTGGAGAGTTCGAGGTCGGCTCTGATCAACTCCTTACTCCGGCCGAAGCGCGGGTTGATCTTGCGGACACAGCTAATCGCTAATTTGGCGGCCTTGCGGCCAACTTCGGTCTCGCCGCTCTCTTGTACGATGCCGCGAAGGATGAGATAAGCGCGCCATCGCTCCTCTTGATCGTCTCTGAGCTTGCGTTCCAGCACAATCTGAGCCTGACGCTCCACTTTCGTGAATTCACTCCCCTGGTCCGCGTGGAGAGCGTAATTTTGCATACCGGACCAGAGAGTGTCGTTAAAGTAGAGTCGGTCTTGGTTGGAAGCTATATACTCCGCCAAAGCGTATTTTTCCTCCAACAATTTCTTAGCCGGCAGATCCGCGCGGTTGGCCTCACGATACAGTCCGTCCATCCGGTGCATCCGCTCCGCGCGTTCAGGCGCACCGATGGACTCGAATATTCGAGCGGCTTCCTCGTACCGGTCGGCTCGAGCGAGACGGACGGCAAGAGCATACTTGACAGTCTTGACGTCAATCGTGGCGGCGTACTTGGCAAGGAATTCCTCCATCGCCGGGATGGGAGCTTCCGCGTCGAGGAGAAGAGACAGATCAAACGTGAAGCTGGACCAGGAGATCGCAAAACCCGAGAATCCGGCTGGCAATTCTGTCAGACCGAGTGCGAAGCGAATCTCCTCGACGACATTGTTCGTTTTGCGGTAAACGCCGACCAATCCGTATACGGCGCTCGCTCTTTGCTCCGGGGATATGGATGCTGACTGGTAGACATTAAGCAACGGCTGCTCCGCGGCGGCGAAATTGTGCGTCAAAAAATAGGCCGATCCCAGCATCCACTGGAAGTCTGGCTCGGACCGAATGGCGGCATCGGCGGGAATCATTGCGGCTATTTTTAGCGCTCCTGGTGGGTCGCCGGCGCGCAGTGCTGTTCGCAGGCTGAGCAGTCCCAAGGCGCTGACTCCGGATTCGGAGCGCCACAAATCCTGATGGCGCGCCAACAGACCTTGAATCCGGCCATAGGCCTCTACAACAGAATCGATCTCCGGCTGGTCACCTGCGAATCGAGGATTCGGCACCGCCACCTGACGCGGATTCGTTACCATTTGAATGGCGAACGCGGCGTGCTCCGCAGTGTCAAAATAGTCGTCCAGGTGTTCCAGAAGCTGCGTGCCGCGATCGTAGCCATAGGCTCGCGACAAGGATGTCAGAACTGTATCGCGACTCAGGTTCGATCCGTCGCGGTTGAGTTCATCCAGGTAGATTTTCCCTGCGGCGGTTTGATTGCCTAGGGCCAGATCAATGTGGGCCAGCCAGCCCCGGGCTTCACTCAGGAATTCCGGCGTTTGTGCAGTGTTGAGGAACTGCTCCAGCTTGGACTTCGAACGGAATAGGAGTTCGGTCTCTCCCGGCATGTGCTCGCGCATGTCAATCTTCGCATCGATTAAGTCAACCTCCTCGCGATCGCGTTTGCTGAGAGACGAATCGGCGCGCGCGTCGGCGGAAGCTTGGCGAAGGGTAGAGAAATCGAAGGGTTCGTTAATGGGCTGGGAAACCTCCTGATAGGCAGCTCGCAGCTTTGCCAGGGGCGCGTCCCCTCGACTGTCTCCCATTCCCGCGAACGGCTCCGAGACTCGGTTGACATCTGTTTTTTCGAAGTCTGCAACCTGTCGGGCGAACGGCAGCCAGAATCTGGCGCTGAAGTACTCGCGGAGCGACCAATCGAATCCGCACGCCCAGGCGACTCCGAAACAGATAAGTAGCGCTGCGGAATAACGTAGAAGCCGACGCCCAATCTTCATTTCTTCTTTTGAACCGCTTTCTCTTCTTGAAGCGTGAATTGCGCCCTGGCGACAGCCACGGCGCGGCCCAGATAGGCGCTCCGCCGTCCGCCATATGGCGGCAAGGATAATACCAGATCAGAAGGCCCCACCATTCGGATCGGCAACCCCTCCTTCGGCATGAAGTATTCCAGCCCAGTTGAACTGTGGATGGTGAATCGTACAGGAATGGCGCGAAGGGGATCTGAATTGCGCAAGTACAGATCCATACAATAGACGGCTGCGCAGCCTCCGTCGACGGTTTGAATTAAGCCCGGGGCGCTATCTTGATGCGGGATAATTCCCGCAGCTTCCAAAACCTGGCCGGGGTCCATGACTAGTGTCTCATCGAGCGCGGGCCAGCGAAAAAACAATACTCCGGCGCAATATCCGCCAATCTTCCGTGCGTTTGCGACTGCACCCTTTACCGATTCAACGGTGGGGATGATGAACTGAATCGTGTCTCCGGGGGAATAGGGACCGGTGCGATAGAGCGACTCCTGTGGCAAATGGTACGTCAGCACCAACTCGTTCGTCTCATTGGACGTTACGAACGGGTGCAAGCGAGGATACTTTGTGAAATCCGCTGGAACTAAATCCGCATAGAATGTGTGTGCCGGGGCGCCGTTCTTTGGTGTGGGATCTCGCAATCTGATAGCGCGGCCAAAATTGGAGATGCCTATCCGGAACCGCTTTGCAAAATGGTTGAAGATGGGGTCCCATCGCGCGCTGTCGATCTTCGCCGCAATAGCAGGGCGCGCTGCCGGACCCATGATTGCGCCCACGTCGTAGAACTGGGGCACAAATTCGTCAACTTGTTCGATCACATCGGCGACGGAGGTCCCCTCGCGAAACCAATCCAGGAGCGCGGTGATCGAGACGCCCAGGCCAGCGGGGAGCGCTTTTCTGAGCTCGCGCAGGAAATCTGCGTACTCGGCAAGAGATCCAGTAGGGCTGTCGATATCGAGCTGAATACCCACAAGGTTCAGCCGCCGCTGCTCTGCAACGTTCCGAAGTTCGCCAATCTTACCGGCGATGACGGGGACGGCGGCACGTTCTGGAACAGCCTGATGGTTGAATCGGAGGACTAGCCAATATTCCCGCGCCGGGGGGAGTTCGTCCGGCAACGAAGCAGAAACCGACCATGTGGCGGAGCGAGGCGCGCCGCCCCCTTTTTGCAAATAACCGGCATAAACGTAGATGAGATCCAGGGGCTCGATGGTCTTGGCGATCCGGGGCACGCTGCCGCCCCAAAACCAAAAACCAGTACTCCACCTTTGCGGAGGCGGTTGGCTGTGCAGCGCGCCACCACAAGCTGTCAAAAATAAGGCACCGAGCAATAAGATCGAGCGAACCAGCGCGCCCCAAATGCAGACGAGCCGTAATGGTCCTATGGTAGACATCGCTTATGCTCGGGCAAAATATGTGATGTGCGAGTAGGTCCATAATACCGTAATAAGCAGAAATACGCAGACACTCCGCGGTAAATCACAGCGATGATGCGTTCGCATCGTTGCCCGTCGGCGTTACAGGGGGGACTGAAGAAATCCGCCACGGATCGAAGCCTGCTTCACGTTAAGCTGGAAAAATGGTTGTCGTTAGCCGGAGGAAGTCGGTTGGGTTGTTTATTGCGCTCAGCGTCGGCCTGATCTCGGTCATTCTTCTCCTTTACGTCGGCTGGGTGCTGCTGAGCTGGCGCACGGGCGTGCTCCTGTTCCTGGGCATCCTACTGCTGGCGATGCTCATCAGCGGCGTGATTCTCAATACGTTTTTTCTGGTGCGCGAAATACGGCGCAATGAGCAGCATGACGCCTTTATCAATGCGGTCACGCACGAACTGAAGACGCCGATCGCCTCCATCCGGCTGTATCTTCAAACCCTCCAAACGCGGCCGGTCGACGATGCCAAGCGCGCGGAGTTTTACCGCACTATGGTTGAGGACAGCGACCGGCTGCTCGCTACCGTGGAGCAGGTATTGAGGACGGGGCGCATCGGCTCGGCAAAAGGAAAACCCAATTTGGCGCGCATCGATCTCGGCGAGGTCGTCGAAGAATGCGTTACTCGGGCGCGCACTTTGTATCATCTTGCGCCCGAGGCGCTCGCGTATACACCTGGAGCCGGAGCGAGCATTCTCGCAGACATGGACGAAGTCCAGGCCGCGATTTCGAACCTCATCGAGAATGCGGTCAAGTATTCGGGGGGGCAAGTGCGCGTAACCGTCGAGACAGCCACCGTGGATGAAGAGCACGTCGCTGTTCGCGTGCACGACCACGGCACCGGCATTCCGAAGACGGAACTCAAGCAGATCTTCAAACGCTTCCACCGCGCTCCGGGACCTGTGGCGGCGCGGATTCCAGGCACCGGACTCGGGCTGTATATCGTGCGCTCCGTTGCGAAACGGCATGGCGGGCGCGCCTGGGCGGAGAGCGAGGGGCCAGGGCGGGGAAGCACCTTCGTGCTCCAGCTACCTATCGCGCGATGAGCCGAGACTCAGCGCACAACGCAGCCCGGCGCGGCGCCGAGTCACAACGACCTTCCGGCGCCGTGGCCCGCGCCGGCCGTCGTGCGCTGCTGGTAGTGGAAGACGAGCGGCATCTCGCGGACGGATTGAGATTCAATCTGGAGGCGGAAGGTTATCAAGTTCAAGTCGCGGAAACCGGCGAAGAGGCGCTCGAGGCCTTCGCTGGGGGCGCGCCGTCATTCGACGCGATGGTGTTGGATGTGATGCTGCCCGGCAAGGACGGCTTCACCGTGATCTCCGAGCTGAGGCAAGCGGGGCAATTCATCCCGACCTTGATTCTGACGGCGCGCGGACATCCGGACGATGTGCTGAAAGGTTTCGCCGCCGGAGCGGACGATTACCTCACCAAGCCGTTCGATCTTGCAATTCTGATCGCTCGCATCCGCGGCCTTTTGCGCCGCAGCGAATGGGTGCGTTCAGAGGCGAAAGCTCCGCTGCCGCAGCGGCCGAAGGACAGATTCACTTTCGCCGACAAGACGGTGGATTTCAACCTGCTTGAGCTACGAGTCAAGGACCATGTGTTTCCACTCACGTTGATGGAGATGAATGTTCTGCGTTATTTGATCCAGCACGAAAGCGAAACAGTCTCAAGAAAGAAAATGCTCGAACAGGTGTGGGGGCTTCACGAAGATACCGATACGCGAGCAATCGATAACTTCATCGTCCGTCTGCGGCGATATCTGGAGGACGATCCTGCGCGGCCGCGCCACCTGCTGACCGTGCGTGGGTTGGGGTATCGATTTGTTGCGAATCCAGTGAAGACGGACTGAAGTTGTGGGGCAGGATGCTATCCTGCGCGCGATTGCCAATCGCGCTGGGCGGCGTTGGTACAAATGTCGGCAGGCGGGTTGACAACCCGCTGCAGGTTAGCAACCTGCCCCACAGAATCATTTCGGCTGAATCCTATGTCGGCCTTTGTGCGTCTCTTAGAACGTAAGAGGTTTGGGCGACACTAAGTCGCTGCGGCCGCGGAGGGAAAGCGCGACCGCAACGAAGTGGTCGCCTGGTTTCGCAACGCGGGTCAACGCTCCGCGGCATAGGGGTTAAACGAAGTAATCAAACACTGTGCCCGAAGTGTGTCCATGGGGCGAATGGGAAATATGAAAAAAAGAAAAAGGAGCTTCAGGAAATGAAAACGCAAGTATTGTTGGCCGGTTCGATGATGTTGTTCGGCGCTGCCGCTTACGCACAGGAGGTGGAGACACCGAAAGTGGAAGTTGGCTTGAATTATTCATATTCGCGGATTTATCCCGGCGGCGGACTCACCGGCTATAACGCCAACGGCGGATACGGATATGCGGAGTACAACGTCAATAAAGTGCTCGGCCTGGTCGCGGACTTAGGCGCGAGTTCTACCGGTAATATCAACGGAGTGAGTGTTAACAACACGACATTCGAATATTTATTCGGACCTAGATTCAACTGGCGTCATTCGCGGTTTACTCCCTACGTCCAGACACTGTTTGGCGGCATGCGATTTACGAACGGGATCAATCCAGTGACCGGGTATCCGGGCATCGGAACCAGCCAAAACAATTTCGCGGCTGCGTTCGGCGGCGGACTCGACGTTGCCGTGAATAATCACCTGGCCCTGAAGCCGTTTCAAGTTGACTATCTGATTACGCAGGTCTCCCCTGGATCTGGGATACCGAATAATTTGGTGAACGGTCTGCGGTATTCCGCTGGAGTGGTATTTCGGTTTGGATCGAAGTAAGTCAGCCGCTGAAAGCGTAGGGCGCAACCAAGTTGCGCCCTTATGCCGACAAATGCACGAGGGGAATCGCCCGGCGTTTAACGCGCCGGGCTGATTTTTCTACGCAGGAGCTTTGCGGAGAGTCCTATTTGTGGGAGTCATGTCCGGTCGCCGACTCGGTGATTCCGATTTTTACGGAATGCGCGGTCTTGTCCTTGCCGCCCTCGGGCACATCCACCACCACTCGTGTACCGGGCTTCAGATCGGCCATGCCGGCCTTCTGGTTATTGCGCGTGATCTCGGTTTTTTCGTTTAACCGTACGTCTACATTGCCCTTGGCGGTCTTCACGGTCAGGACGTTGTTATCGACTTTGACGACCGTGCCGATCACATGCTCAAAGCCGCCATGGGCGAATAGTTGAACGCCGAACAGGAGCAGCGCAAGACTGAGCGAGGCAGCTGCCATCTTCGTAAATCGCTTAATGGTGATGGTGTTCGCGAGGTTCATCCGTAGTTTCTCCTTTCAAGAATTTCTCTTCTTCCTCTTCCTCTTTGCGGTCTTCAGGGCTTTTCGGGTTTAACGTCTCCATTTCCTTCCGCTCTTCAAGCGTCAGGTCGGGCAGGTGCCTGATGAAGTGAACGAGCTTCCACGAATCCTCCGCGTCGTGATCGGACCCGCCCCACGCCGGCATGCCGGTCAGGCGGATTCCATTTTGAATGATGTAGAACAATTCGCCGTCGCTCAGGTTCTGAGTGTCAGGTTTGCGCATATCGGGGGCGGGCGGGTACATGTGTTTGCCCATTATGGTATCGCCGCTGCCATCGTTGGCGTGGCATGAGGCGCAATGATCGGCCCAGTGCGCTCGGGCCTCGGTCAAGACCTCCGGCGAATTGGCGATGGGATTTGCCCGTGTCCTCGCTCCTGTGGGAAGCGCGGCCGCGCGAGCTCGGCGCGCAATCCATCCTTCGATGCCGGTGGGCGCTTCGCCGGCGCTTAATCCATGAGCACGCATCAAAGCGATACCGCCCGCGAGTACCTGGATTAACAGCAGCGCGAGTACACCCAGCAGGAACCATCCCAGCTTGGCCATAGGCAATCCTTGCTTCTAAATTATGACGCTAATTCGCACCCGCCGGCTGGATGGAAGAAACTTTGATTAACTTATTCTTTTCGTCGAGTGCTCCAGTCACTTTCACCCGCTGCGCGGCGAAGTTGGCGGACATTTTTTGATCGTTGAGCCTGAAGACATTCTCTCCATCAAAGAGAGCAAATTGCCCCGATCCTTTTACGCACATTTTGACGCAATCGCTATCGGAATGGCCATGCATGTTGTGTTTCGCGCCGCAGAGTGTGTCCGTAATCACTCCGGTAAACATTTGCTTCGAATCGGCGGCAACGAGCGTAGCCGCGAGAGCAAGCGTTATTAAACTGAACTTCATTTCTCGATTTCTCCTTTTATTGATGTCGGGCCGGTAAATCCGAGGGGCAACTGAATCTGAACATCGCGGCCCGAACGGTGACGGAGTTACCAGACGGTCGCTTTCAGGAGAAACTCAGATTCGTAGGACGGCTGATGGGAGGCTTGGGACCCTGGGTGGTGTCGAGAGGACCGAAAAGGCTAAAGTACTTGCCCATGTCCTGACAGAATCACGACCCAGCGTAGCTGATGCCACGTCCATTTGGAAAAGGAGTGCGTTTTCGAACTGCGGTGCCTGTGGCGGCGCCGCGATTGCGATCGTGTTTTGGTGCTCACACGAAGCCGGCTTCTGGCCGCTCGAATGCTGGTGCCGGTGGCAAGGAGGAAGGGATTGGGCCTTCGCTAAATCACACAATTGACCGACGCATGCCGCCGCGCATTCGAACTGCGCAAACAGCAGTATCGCCGCGGCGATAAATATGAGCTTTGTGGGAAACATCCGGCCACTGAAAGCATAGCATGCTAGGTTTCCCCTGCGGATCGTGATCCGCCGGGGAAATCTGCTTGGATCGTGAAAAGCCGAGCGTGGTTGCTACGCCAGGCCGAGCCGCGACCGCAACAAGGGAGCGGTGTTATCGCAGCAAGATTGGATCGAGGAATCGCCTTAGGATCGGCATGATGACGTCTGGTCGTCCCCCCAATTCGTGGCCGAAGCCGCTGGCTGCGCCCAAGGTCTGGAGCATTTCGCGTCCTTTCATCGGGCGTCCTTTTGAGTAGACCTCCGGGCGAATATTTTGGAACTGGTGCTGGTCGGGCAAAGGAGCCTCCTTTGCCCAACTGGATTAATGAATATCACTCATGTTTAGCAATTAAGCACTAGGTTACGGCGCCGGGCAAGTCTTCCCCGTGTCTCCGCGAATCAAAGATGTCGCGTCGCAGGATAGCGTGCCGATCGTATTCTTCGTAAATTCGCCGCGCGACCCGAACGTTAACGTCACGTCGGTGGCCGCATTGTGATTGATGGTGGAGGTAAGCAGAGTCAAGCTGCTTCCGTTATCGACCTGGACGCCGGTCCCGGTGTTGTTGTGGTCTTCAATCGACGTCTCGTTAAACATATGGACCTGCGAATTCAACAGCGTGGAAATTCCATTCATCGCGTTGCCGTACACCTGCAATTTCGTCACGCCCGGTACGCCCGAAAATGCGGGCGTATTGAACAGGTTGAGCGTGGAGAGCTCTTCCAAATGCAACCCGTCCGCCTGATTATTGAACGAACTGACCAGCGCTGCCGCATCCATATCGAAGCCGGAGCGAGAGAACAGCGAAATTCCGTTTATGCCGTTGCCGGAGGCGATAATCTTCCCGCCAAAGTCGAAAAGGTGTGCGCCGGAAACTACCGTCAGGCCGGTCGTAAAATTATTTACCGCATTGATGGTGCATCCCGGGTCCGCCAGGAACATGCTGGAACTGAGCGAAATTTGAATGCCCAGCACATTCCCACTGGCATTGATCGTCGCCGAATTTAGTGTTGCGCTCGAGGTTGCGCCCAGATTCAACCCGAAGACACCATTGCCTTCTGTCGTGAACGATCCGGTAAAGATGAAGGACGACGAATCCTCGGCATCGATTCCGTCAATGCCGTTGTTCAATGTAGAGCTGTTCGATATTGAAGCGGACGAGTTTCCTTCCACGAAAACCCCAGTCACCGCGTTGCGCTGTACCGTGACGTTCTGCAGGATGATCCCGCCAACCTGTTCCACGTGAATTCCGTAATTGCCGTTTTGGACGGTGAAGCTCCGCAGCGTGACCCGCTGCGCCCCGTCGATCGTCAGGACATCCTGGCTGGGGCTCGGGGCTTGTATAACCGATCCCGGCTCGCCGGCGACGGTTATGCCGGACGTAGTGACTACAACGGCTTCGCTGCAAACGCCGGTGAAAGTAATCGTGTCGCCGGCAGAGGCGGCCTGAACCGCGGCGTTCAAGCTGTGGCCCTTGCCGCAATCCACAGACTTCGGCGTCGCCCACGCCGGAATCGTCAGCGGAATTCCGGCTGCGATCAAGGCAAATGCTATTCGAATTCTCATATAAGGATCCTCCTGTTATTTAAAAGTCAGCTTTGGAAGGGTAAAAGGATAAGGATAGCAACCGGACCGCTTTCCGATATAGTTCGTCCTTTACACGGGCTCGGCTCAACCGAATCCGAAGGCCGCCACATCGCATCAACAAGGCCGTAGGCTTGGGACTCGGGTCATTATTGACACGCTTGCTACCATAAACTCTTGCGAAACGTTATCATTTTGGGCTCCGGCTGCGCCGGAAACACAGCCGCTATCTATACGGCCCGCGCTGGGTTGAATCCCCTAGTAGTCATGGGGCATGAGCCGGGCGGTCAGCTTTCCATTACGACCGAGGTTGAGAACTTCCCTGGTTTTCCCGAGGGCATTCAGGGGCCTGACCTGGTCGAGAACATGAGGAAGCAGGCCGAACGGTTTGGCGCCGAATATTTATATGGGTCGGTGGTCGAAGCCGACCTTTGCAAGCGGCCATTCCGGGTGGATATCGACGGCGATTGGCACGAGGCGCGGACCCTCATTGTCGCTTCGGGAGCGTCCGCCCGCTGGCTGGGGTTGCCGAATGAGCAAAAACTGATCGGGCATGGCGTCAGCTCCTGCGCGACCTGCGATGGCGCCTTCTACCGCGACGGCAAAATCATGGTCATCGGAGGCGGCGATTCCGCAATGGAGGAGGCGAACTTCCTCACGCGCTTCGGTTCCGAAGTCACCTTGGTTCATCGCCGGGATCAATTCCGCGCCTCCAAGATCATGCTGGAACGGGCCCGCTCAAATCCAAAGGTCAAATTTCTGGTGAACACGATTGTTCAAGACGTGTACGACGCCGAAAAGAATCATGTGACTGGAGTGAGGTTGCGGGATATCGTAACCGGCAAAGATTGGGATCAGGCAGTGGACGGTTTTTTTGTCGCTATCGGCCACGTACCCAACACCAAGCCTTTCGTTGGCCAACTCGATCTTGACGAAGACGGCTACATTCTATCGAAGGGCGGCGCGCGGACGAATATTCCAGGTGTCTTCCATGCGGGCGATGTGCAGGATCGCACCTATCGGCAGGCCATTACGGCAGCCGGAGCCGGCTGCATGGCCGCGATAGAGGCGGAGAGGTTTCTCGAAGCTGAAGGGCACTGAAGTCGCATGCGCTTGTGGGGCCGGATGCTATCCGGCGCGCGGTTGCCAACCGCGCCTGGCGGGGTTCGTAAAAACGTCGGGCAGCGGATTGGCAACTTGCCCTACAAAATCGCCGGCGCCGCTCTCGTAATCGCCACGCTAATTCTCGGCATCAGCGGGATGCGCCGCAGTCTCTGGCTCGATGAGGCGTGGGTAGCCAATTCCATCCATGCCCCCACGATCGGGCAGATGTTTTATTACCCGAACTGGCTTCAGAGCAGTCCCCCGTTGTTTCTTCTGGCATCTCGGGCCGCAGTCCAGGCGTTCGGGCTTTCGAGCCTATCGCTGCGAATGGTTCCACTGTTAATGGCGTTGGTCGCTACAGTGGCATTTTTTTTGGCAGCGAATCGCGTACTGTCCGGCCCGTTCGCGATCCTGGCTGCGTCGCTACTGGTGTTCTTTACGGCGGAGGTGGAGTACTCGCACACGGCCAAGCAATACAGCGGCGAAGTAGCCATGTCGTCGCTGATTTTGTTAATGGCGATCTCCTATCTTCAAAAGCCCGATCAGCGCCGGTTCGTTTGGCTGTGCGCAGTGACCGCGGCAGCATTGCCGTTCGCGTATTCGTCCGCGTTTATGCTGCCGGCAGTCGTGCTCGCGGTCTACTTTAAAGATCGCCGCAACGCCGCGCAGCTTGCGGCGCTCACCGGCGGCGTGCTCGCCATCTTGTACATCTTTTTTATCCGGCAGAACGTAGCTTCCGAGCTGAGAAGATATTGGATCTCGGATTCAGATACGGGCTTTACCAGGGGAGCTGTCATCGTTTTGGCGATCGCCGTCGCGACGACGGTCCTTAATCGGAATTGGATCCAAATGCTGTGCTTGATGCCGTGTCTTTTATTGGCAGCGGCGGCAGCTTTACATTGGTACCCGTTAAGCTACCGGACGCGCCTGTTCGTTGTACCCGGATTCATCCTCATGATTACGATGGCGGCGGAGAACTTGTGCCGCGGGATCTTTTCGAATCGCCGCACGGCGGAGGCCATTGCATGGGTCCTGATTGGATTGGCTGTGGTCCTCGGAGTACGCTCACAGATTCTTGCCCAGCCAGGTTTGCCGAAGGAAGACGTGGACGGGGCCGTTCGCTTCCTGCAAAGCGCCGTCTCTCCCAATGATTTGCTGCTGTTGCATCCATCTGTTGGAGAATCGTTTCGCCTCTATGCCGCCATGGACCAATGGAGCGCCCCGCCGGTGGTTTACGGCGACACGGGCTGGCCTTGCTGCCCGCGAGGCAAAGACGCCCGCCCGATGTCGTCGACAAATGACGCAGTGGTCCGCGATCTGCGGCGCATGATTCCGACCGGCTACTCGGGCTTGATCTGGCTTCTGTACACGATCCGGCCCACGCATTGGGATTGGGTCGGTTTCGATGAATCGAAGCTGTGGAGAAGTTACCTGGCCGGACACGGGTGCCAGGTGAGCCGGCCGAACCGGAGCTTTGAGAACCTGGCGATCACCGTGGCTACGTGCGACAAGGTCCGGTGATTCACCTTGTGGGGCCGGATGCCATCTGGCGCGCGGTTGCCAACCGAGCTGGTCGGGTTGGACCAACCGTCGGCAAGCGGGTTGGCAACCCGCCGCAGGTTTGGCAACCTGCCCCACACACGCGGAGCTATACTGTGAAGCGATGAGACCGTGGCTGCTCATTTTGCCGCTCTGCGCGGCCGCGCAGGCGCACGACGTCATCACCACCGCAATCACGTGGGACCGCGAAATCTCGCGATTGGTGTACACACATTGCGCATCTTGCCATCATCCTGGCGGCGTGGCTTTTTCGCTAATGACGTACAAAGAGGCGAGGCCATGGGCGGAGGCGATCAAGGAGGAAGTCATCGCGCGCCGGATGCCTCCGTGGGGCGCGATTAAAGGTTTCGGCGATTTCCGCAATGATCGGGCGCTGACTCCGGAGGAGATGGAAATCGTCGTCAGTTGGGCCGACGGAGGTGTGCCCGAGGGCGAAGACAAGGATCTTTTGCCGCAGCCCAAGCTGAGTGAGTTCGCGACACCAGCTTCGACGAAGGACGATTTCGTTTTGAACGGCGAGGTAACGCTCACCAAGGCGCTGAAGGTGGATGGTTTGCTCCCGGTGTCCGTACCGGAGCACGGATCGTTTCAGATTGTCGCCACCCTGCCGGACGGCGCGGTTCAGCCGCTGCTGTGGCTGGACGATTACAAGCCACAATTCGCGCATCCGTTTCTATTTCGAACTCCGCTGGATTTGCCGGCGGGCACGATCATCAGCGGGGTTCCCGCGGGATCGAAGGTCATGCTGTTGAAGCCGGGGCCCCAGCCGGCCGAAAAGCCGCCACACGCCGGGCCCTGACTCGTGGGGCAGGTTGGCTGAGGAAAGTACCGCCAGGCGGGTTGGCAACCCGCCGCAGGATTGCATCCTGCCCCACATTCATTAAATGGCTCGAAAGGTCCGGCCCTCGGGACAAGCGTCGGCGTTCCCGAAGCAAAGTGCTGGACCGACTTCAGCAACCGGGCCAAACCCAGTATCGGAAAACGCGGAAACCAAGGCAACTGATATTGACTGTCGGCGTCACGGGCGCGTACAGGCAGCCGAGGCTCTCTGAAGTCGAGGACATCTCCCTTACAGGGTGTATACTGCTCGTTGTAAATTGAATCACTTCGTCTCTACGGAGGTGGTATGAAACAACGGTTTTTGGCTGTTCTGGGTTCGGGCCTGATGGCGGTTGCTCTGTCCGCGCCCGCTTCGGCGCATCATTCATTTGCGGCGTCCTACGATATGAGCGCCCCGATCGAGGTCCACGGCAAGATCACGCAAGTTTTGTTGCGGAACCCGCATTCCTGGTTCCGGATTGAGGTCAAGGATGCGAGCGGCAAAGTGGAAGAGTGGTCCTTCGAAGCCGGGACGCCCAGCGGAATGATTCGCAACGGCTATAAGCCGGACGTTTTGAAGCCGGGAACCGAAGTGACCATCAAGGGATTCCGCGCTCGCGATACTTCGCAGCCCCGGGGCATGCTGCGCGAGCTAACCACCACCGACGGCCATGTCTACGGTTTGTTCGGGCCGCAGGAAAGCAAGTGACCCTATGCACCGCTCCATTACAATCGCGGCATTTTCCGGGCTCCTGCTGAGCTCCGCTGGGCTTCAGCTTTCGGCCCAAACTCCTCCGGCGCAAACTCCTCAGGCGAAGGCGGGTCCCGTCCCGCGCACGGCCGACGGCCATCCTGACCTCTCTGGCGTCTGGTGGCGCGGAGCCGACGTCGGCGGCAAGGGTTTCCAGGCAGGCGGAGGCGGAAGAGGCGGCGCGCCGCCGGTGACTTTCCAAAGTCTTTATACTCCCGCCGCCCAAGCCAAAGCAAAAACGATGCGCGATAAAGACGACCCGTCGCTCGCTTGTGTCCCAACGGCATTCGGCACCTTGAACGTAAGCATGTTCGACGTCGGAGCCGTAGCGCAAATTGTGCAAACCCCGAAATTCGTCGTCATGCTGACGGAAACGTATCACGGCTTCCAAATCATTCCGGTCGATGGAAGGCCGCACCGCGACAGCGTGCCTCCTTCTTATCGCGGGGATGCGATCGGCCATTGGGAAGGCGATACTCTCGTCGTCGATAAGAGCAAGTTCACCGACACGAACTGGATTGCCGCGGAAGGCCGGGTCTCTTTCCACTCCGACGAGCTGCATCTGATCGAACGATACACGCGCAAGGACGCGAATACGCTGGAGATCGAGGCGACTCTCGAAGATCCGAAGGTGCTGACGAAGCCATGGGTGGTCCCCAAGCAGACATTAGTACTCGCTCCGTTCGATCAGATTATGGAGCTTAACTGCTCCGGCGACGAATCCAAAGATCTGATCGAAGCCGCACAGAAAGATACTTCGAAAAAGTAGCGCCAACAAAATCTGGAGCCCTGCAAATGACGCAATCCGCCGCCAAGAATATTTCTGTCTCGCTGAACGATCTTCCTAAATTCAACGACCTCCCCGTGCAGAGAGGCGCCCCCGCGGAATCCAGTTGGGGCGTGTTTGGAGAGGATGACGGAATCGGCTGCCTGAATTTCCTGACTCCGGAGGGGATCGTCGAAGCCGCGCGCCTGGTGCAGACCGGCAAAGTATTTCGCCTGGACGCAAAGATCGGCTTTGCGAAGCCGACCTTATTCGGCCGCGCCTCCTTGGTGCACAATATCGTTCCTCTCAGCCCGTTCGCCAACGACGATGTGATCGAGCGCTTTAACACTCAGGAAGGAACCCAGTGGGACGGGCTGGGGCACGTCGGCCATGGGCGGCATGAGCGCTTCTACAACAACACTACCGTTGCCGACGTGCGCGAGAACGGCAACCGTAAGCTTGGGATTCACCGCTGGGCCGATAAGGTGGTCGGCCGGGGTGTTTTGATTGACGCTTTTGGACTTCGGAGATCCCAGGGCCGGCCAACCGCGCCGCTTACCAAGGACGTTTACACTTTGGACGAATTGCAGGCTGCTCTTCACGCTCAGGGCGTCTCGCTGAAACCAGGAACCATTCTGCTCGTGCGAACGGGCTGGAAAGAGGAGTACGAAAAGTGCTCGCCGGAGCAGAAAGAAGCCATGGCCCCGTTCGATAAGATTCAGGCCGCGGGAGTGGAGGCGACCCGCCGCCTCGCCGAGTGGCTATGGGACAACCGCGTGGCCGCGATTGCGACGGACTCGCCCGGCGTGGAGTCGCTCCCGATGGCGCTGGCCGACGAAGGGTTATTGCATTACCGAGCTCTGCCACTGCTCGGCTTGCCGCTGGGCGAGCTGTTCGAGCTTGCGCCTCTGGCCGAGGATTGCGCCCGGGACGGGCGTTACGAATTTATGCTGGTATCAGCGCCGCTCAACCTGGTGGGCGGCATCGCCTCGCCGCCGAACGCCGTGGCGATAAAGTAGCTTTGGGGCAGGTTGCCAACCTGCGGCGGGTTGTTAACCCGCCTTCCAACCTTCGGTCAAACCCGAACAGCGCGGTTGGCAACCGCGCGCAGGATGGCATCCTGCCCCACAAGCCTTCAGTTAGCCTACGCCAAGTCGAACTTCTCATGGTGCAGCAGCGCATCGCTCTTCACCATCACCGGCCGCCGCAGCACCTCTTCCAGTTCTTCGAGATACTTGTTCTGATGTGACTTCAACACCTTCGCCACGTCCGGGTGGACGCGCAGCATCACATCCTTGCCTTCCACGCTGGAGGCCATCTTGCGGGCTTCGGTCAGGATCTCGCCCACCACGGTCTGCACGCTTTTGATATAGCCCGCGCCGTCGCAGTGCGGGCAGGGTGCGCACAAGGTGCGCTCCAGCGACTGCTTCACTCGCTTGCGCGTAATCGCGACCAGGCCGAAATCGTTGAACTGGAGAATCTTGTATGGAGCGCGGTCGGCGCGCATCCCTTCTTCGAGCGACTGCATTACCTTTTGGCGATTCTTACGTTCATCCATGTCGATGAAATCGATCACGATGATGCCGCCGAGGTCGCGCAAGCGCACCTGCCTCACGATCTCTTTGATCGCCTCGGTGTTGGTCTTCACGATCGTATCTTCCAGGCGGTTGGACTTGCCGACGAACTTGCCCGTGTTGACATCGATCGCCACCAGCGCCTCAGTCTGGTTTATAACAATGTACCCGCCGCTTTTTAGCCAAACCTTCGGGCGAAGAGCCTTCTCCAATTCGGCCGTGATGCCGAACGCATCGAAGATCGGGGCCTCGCGCGTGTATAGCTTCACCTTGCCGATCAGGGCGGGCTGGAAGCGCTGCACGAAACCGACCACGTTTTCGTAAAGCTCGTCGTTGTCGATCCAGATAGCCTTAAAAGTTCCCGTCAGCTGATCCCGCAAAACTCGTTGGACAATGTCGAGATCGTGGTGCAGCAGCGACGGGGCGGGCTTCCGATCGGCCTTATTCTTAATGTCTTGCCAGAGCTTATATAGAAACTCCATATCGGCGGCAATTTCGTCCTCGGTTCGGCCTTCGGCGGCCGTGCGAGTGATAAACCCACCCACCGGGCCCGGACGGCGCGACTGCAAAACGCGCTTCAACCGCAGCCGCTCTTCATCGCTTCCGATCTTGCGCGACACGCCCATGTGCTCGAGCGTCGGCATGTAGACGACATACCTTCCCGGGAGCGCGATATGCGAGGTGATGCGGGCGCCCTTCTGCCCGAGCGGCTCTTTGGCGATCTGAACGATGATCTCCTGACCCTCTTTCAGCAGTTCGGAAATCGAAGGCGCGGCACTCGTCGCGGGGCGAGAAACCGTTCGCGCTTCGGAACGTGCCGGTTCGGCTTGGGCCGGGCGCTGCTCGGCGGCTCCGGTCTGTTCGCGCGAATCGGCTTGACCGCCGCGCATTCGGCGGCGCATCCGGCGCGAAATTCGATGCGGATACCGCCCTCCACGCTCGCGTACTTCCGCCGAGCCGCTCTCCGGAGCAGCGGAAACGGCCTCTGCCGGCGCTTCCAGTCCAGCTTCCACTCCAGGCTCGGCAGCCGACGTCAGCTCCGGCTCATCCGGCTCGCCCGGGGCGTCGTCCGGTTGCTCCACTGCCCCAAGGATCATCTCCTGAATGTCCGTGTCTTCTTCAAGCCAGGAAATCGCGGGACTCGCAATGCTCGCCGCGTCAGCACCTGAAGCGGGAAATTCCGGTTCCTCGATGGCCGGCAATTCCGGCTCACCCGCTTCTTCAACTTCGCTCATTTCCGCTTCAGCCTGCACGGCGGCCGCGTGCGGATGCACGGGCGCGTCCGGCAGCGCATTTTCCGGCGGGTAATGAATAGGCTCGTCGAATTCCGTCTCGTCGACTTCCGATACATTCTCAGTCTCGGCGGGAGCAGGCTCTAGCGCGCCATTTGAAGTAAACTCAGGCGGCGCCGGAGCGACATCTATAGCAGCCGCGGAAGCGCGATACTTCGCCAGAGATTCTCCGGGAAGGACCAGAGGTAGTTCTTCGGCCGAATGTTCCTGCGCTACCCCCGCCCTCGCCGCCTCTACGGAAGCCTCGGCGGTTTGCGGAAGAGCTTCCGCCACTGCCTCCGGAGCCGGCGCGTACTTGGATTCCGGGAAGCCCCGGCCGCGATTCCGGCGGCGCCGGGAGCGGCGTCCGCGACGATCGCCCCGATCGTCGGCACGCTCGCCGGAAGGTGTCTGCGGAGCTGCTGCAGCGATCTCCGGTTGAATGGCGGGTTCCGCGGCACCCTTACCTGCTTCCACCACAACCTGTGGCGGGATTGGTTCGGTGCGTTGTGGCGGCGATGCGTGCCGGCGATCCCGTCCGCGATCGCGATCCCCGCGGCCCGGGCGTTCGTCGACCGTCACCCTATCGATATCTTCGTGCTCCTCCAAGAAGTCCGACACGTAGAGAAACGTATCCCTCTCGAGTCCAAGGTCCACAAAGGCGCTCTGCATTCCCGGGAGCACCCGGGTAACGCGCCCTTTATGAATACTTCCCGCAAGCGAGTATTCGTTCGCGCGCTGAAAGTACACCTCCACCAACTGATCTTCTTCGAGGAGTGCTACGCGAGTCTCATGCCCGTTGGATGAGATCACCATCTCCTTACTGCTCATGCTGTCCTCCCTGTCCGCCCTTAAAAATGAAAGGACGGAACTACCGCGGGATTACCAGCTACAGGCCGGCGTGGGACATCGCCAAGGCGGTTCGGAGAAGAAGCCGGGACACCGGCCGCGGAGTGGAGCTTGGATCGAAACGGCGGCTCAAACACTCCGGCCGGATTTTTTTAACCGGCTTGCAATGCGGAATCCCGCGGCGGAGGACCAAAGGGAGACCTACACAACTCCTCGTCTCCGCCGCCAATTTCCGAAAACTTGTTTAACCGAAACTCGCCCTGCATCCCCGCGCCTCGACAGCCGCGCAGGTCCGCCGCGGTTCTACTATTAATTCGCGCTATGCGCGTTTAAATTCCTCAACCGATAAACCTCCGGAGCCGGACATTGTTCACCAGCCCCAGCATCATGAAAATCGAAATCATATTCGAGCCGCCCGCGCTCATAAGCGGCAATGGAATTCCGGACACGGGCACATTGCCCACCACCATCCCTACATTTACCAATATATGAAAGAGCAGCAGCGTCGCCGCCCCCATGCAGATATACATCCCGGCCCGGTCGGGCGCCGTTTGGGCATTCTGTACGATCTGCATTAATAATAGGAAATACAAGCCCAGCACCACTACGACGACCACGAACCCATGCTCCTCGGCGAACGCCGCGAAGATAAAATCCGTGTGCGGCACCGGCAGGAACCGGAGTTGAGTTTGCGTGCCGTGAGTAACGCCCCTCCCCCACATGCCGCCGTCTCCGACTGCGATCTTCGACTGAATGGTTTGATAGCCACGTCCGCGAGGATCCCGTGATGGATCGAGAAAGGTAACCAGCCTGGATTTTTGATACTCGACATCCCTGCCCAGTTGCGACAAAACAAACCAACCTACGGGAACGGCCAGCGCCAATGCGAGTGCGATGATCGACAGATGCCGCCATGAGACGCCAGCCATAAGGATTCCCACCAACAGAATTGGAACGTAGGTGGCCGCCGTGCTAAAGTCCGGCTGAGCCAGCACCAACACTGTCGGGATCCCGACCAACCCTCCTAATTTCAACAAATCGCGGCCCGTCATCTCGTCGCGTTTCAGTTCTGAGAGATACCGCGCTACAACTAATACTATCACTAATTTAACCAATTCCGAGATCTGGAAATGGAAGAGCCAGCGCCGGGCGCCTCCGGCCCGGCGGCCGAGTACAAACGTAGCCAGCAGCGTTACCACCGAGATTCCGTACAGGATAGGCGTCTGGCCGAGCAGCGTGTGGTAGTCGATGGATGTGATGACCCACATAATCGCCAGCGCCCCGACGATGTAGAGGATCTGCTTCCACCAGGCGTCGTGGAAATGCGTATCGAGCGTGGCCGAGTAGATTTGCAGCACGCCTAGCGAGCAAATAATCAGTGCAATGATAAGAAGCGGCCAATCGAAGTCGCGGAAACCGCGATACGGGGACATCTAAGATAAAGTGTACTGCGGGCCGAAATTCTCGCTAGATCGGCGCCCGGCGGGTGCTGAAGCACCCGTCGCAGGCTAAAGCCCGCTCCACCTGATTTCGGGGCGAGTCATGATCGATAAAATAAAGGGACCCGGTCGTTAACTCGGGGTTTGGATGACCAATACACTTCGGCGCTCTTTTTAGGCTTTTCCCGCGACAGTAGTTACAATGAGCAGCTATTTTTATCCGGCCGCGAACTGGCATGGAAAACTCTTCGGCGACTCCTTCGCAGCGCGGATTGCTACGTGGATATTGCTCCTGCTGTTTGGGACGGGCTTTCTTTTCATGTGCGCCCTTCAGGTACCGCGGCTATCTTTGAGGGACGAAGCAGGCTTCGGGGACAGCTACATTCTCTACGATGTCCTGCACTTCAAAGAATCGGGGGTCATCTATCGCGATCTTAGTCAACCACCCTATATTCCGGCAGCCTATAGCCCGCTGCTTTACATGCTATATGCTGCGCCAAGGAAAATTACGACAAACCCCTTTTTCGGACCGCGCCTAGTCGCGCTGACTTCATTCGTTCTTTGTGTCGGGATCGCAGTGTCGCTGGTGCGCACATTGATTCCCGTCCGATTTGCCTGGGCGTGGGGACTTTTCATCGCCGGTTCGATGAAGACGATGGAGCTCTGGCCGGTACAGCTGCGCGGCGACTTTCCAGCAATATTCTTTGGCCTGTCGAGCATTCGCCTGCTGTGTGCTCAATCGCCGTGGCTGATTCCGCTCGCAGGACTCTGTGCCGGACTTCCCTTGCAATTCAAAATCAACTATCTCGCTCCCCTGGCGGCAGGTTCGTTATGGTTGGCGCTCCAGAAACGGTGGAAAGCGCTCGGAATTTTCCTCGCCGCGGGCGTTGTAAGCGGCCTTGTCCCATTTCTCTTCTTTGGCCTTCGGGAGCCTCGCATGGTTTCGCAGATGCTGTCGGTTTTTCCACCAGTGCGAGATATCCGGGGATGCTTGATTTTGATTTTGAAAGTATTCCGCGAACCGGTTGTGTTGCTGGCCTTATCGGCGATGCCCTTTATAATCTTCCGGCCCTGGCCGCGTTGGCGGCTGCTGGTAATATTTAGCGTATTTTCTTTTTTCCTCGCTTCAATTAGCGCCGTTCAAGTAGGCGCCAATGTCAACTATTTTTTCGAGACATTGTTCGCGCTGACGCCATTCGCCGTACTCGGCGCTTTCCGGCTAATTGATTGGAGCCACCGCCGCGCGGGCCTCGCGCTATCGGCAGTAGTCCTGACCGTCGTGCTCTACGCGCTTCCGGTGCTTTTCAATAACGGCGGGTATGCGCGACGCTATGATATCGATCCCAGGAAAGTAGCCTTGCTTAACCGGCATTTTCGGATGACCGAAGCAGTTCTTGGCGGCCGCCATATTCTCTCGACCAATCCGCGCATTGCGTTACTCGATCCACACCCGGTCCTAGTGGAACCGTTTTTACTTTCGCACCTACGAAGACTGGGCAAATTCGATCCGGCTCCACTGCTCAGTAGCATCCGAAATTACGAGTTTGAAGTTGTGGATGTGGATACGGAGCTCCGCGAAAACGAGAAGTATGGCTGGCGTGGCGTCGGCCGCCTGGAAGGTGATGATTTCAAGGTCGCGATTGAGACCGCCTATCGGCCGGAATGTTCTCTATTCGGGCGGTTAGTACGCATTCCGCGCAACCGCCCACCCGATCAGCGGCTAATTCAAGAACTGCATAATGCCGGCTGTGTGCCCGAGTAGGAAAATGCGGCGGCACACAACATAACGGCGGCCCGCGACATCAGCTCCTGCTCTGGCTGGCCTTGATAAAGTTCTCGCTGACCGGGCGGCGCGTCGCAACCTTTTGCTCCAGAACCACGCAATTCGCCGTCCGGCGCGCCCACTGGTTTGGCGCCCGCCCCGCGGTATGCTGACTGAACTTGCCCCATCCATTCGTCAACTCATCGCCATGGGGGTGCTTAATGAATACGGCGTCGAACTCATCGACACCACAACGCCGCGCGGTAACTGACGTGTCAGTCTTCGCCCGCCCTGGGCCGACTGGATCTGAGGATTTTTCGGACGCAAAAGTTGTTCAAAATCCGTCTGTTAAAATTCGTCTTGCATCGGTGGCCGTTAAGAGGGTATACTCGCCGTAACCGCAACCCCGAAATTAAGGGGATCGCACGGAAGACGGGCGATGCGATTCTGTTCGGGGGGGGCAGGACTGACGGGATCAGGGCCAGGAAGTGTTCTGGCTCCCACACCGCCTTTTAGCAATTGCGAAAATAATCAGCCCGCAGCAGACCATAACAGTTGCGCCGGGCTGTTAGCGCCGGAATAAACGACGGCAGATCTGCCGTTTTGAACTCGTCAAGGGCCATAGGCGGGATGCGGGGTACTTTAAACCCGATCCAAACACGTTTGCGAGGGTGGCCTGTGGATGCTGACGACGGCGCAAATCAAACTGGCCTTGCCATTGCCGCGTGTGTGAATCTCTATAATCGAACGCGCCTTGTGTGCCGAGGTGCGGATGGACCGCTTGATAGGACAGAACCCAAACAAGGAGAAAAGACCTATGAAGAAAGTAGTTACAGTGATGCTGCCGTTTTTGTTCGCGGCTGTATCCTTCGGTCAAAACAACGTCACTTGGCTTAGGATTGTTGGGGTGATAACGGCGCCGGGCGTTCAAAACCCGGTGGCGGGTATTGCAAGTGGCGGATTACCCTGGACAGCCTCCGGCGGCACCGTTACGGTAAACCTCACAGAAGGCACCGTTGGTTTCGTTGTTGAGGGGCTTGTCCTTGTTGGCGGAAATGCGAGTGGCACTCCCGGCGGCGTGACGAGTGTGAAAGGCACGCTGGTGTGCGCCGCTGGCGCAAACGACCAAGCCGTTATCGACACGCCTGCTGTTGCACTAAGCCCCCAAGGAAATGCTTCGTTTAGCGGTCAATTCGAGGGCGCTCCACCGGCCACGTGCGTCAATCCGCTATTCCTCATTCGCGTCGGGGGCGCCAACGCTTGGATTGCCACTGCCGCCGTGCGGTTGTAGTTCAAACTGATCCCAGCACCCGCCTGGAGCTTTGCGATTTTTCGGCCCGCGAGCGGCGTCCGAAAAGAGCAAGAGCAAGCTTGCGGGTCATGCCGATCTGCGGCGGACTCAAGTCCGCCGTTCAGATCCGGCGGTCCAGGGCTCACCTCAGACTCAGTTCGCCGTGCCCGCCCGGCCCCACAGCTTGTTCGATGCGATGCGGGCGCCTTCGCTCAACGACTTCATCTTCATCCAGCAAATTGTCGGATGGATCGGCCCGAAGCCGGCGAACGTTCCGAAGCCGCAATCGGTTCCCGCTATGACGCGCTCGCGGCCGAGCAACTGCGCGTAGCGCATAATTCTCTGCGCCACGAGCTCGGGATGCTCCACGAAATTGCAGCTTGAATCGAGAACTCCCGGGACCAGCACCTTATCTTGAGGCAGCTTATGGGTCGCCCAGACTTCCCATTCATGCTCATGCCGCGGGTTGGAGCCTTCAATCAAAAGCGCCATCGGCTTGGCTTTGAGCAGCGGAGGAAGCACTGCCGTCAGTGGCAGGTCGTGATTGTGCGGCCCTTCATAATTCCCCCAGCAGATGTGCAGACGAACGCGATCCGCGGGAACATTCGCCAGCGCGTGATTCAGCGCATCCACCTGGATGTGCGCGTGATGGATGAACTGCTCATCCGTCAAATCGCGGAATCGCGAGTGACGTCCCATCGCCAGATCGGGACAATCTAACTGAAGCAGCAGCCCCGATTTGACGATCGTCTCGTACTCTTGACGCATCGCGTCGGCGAGCGCTTCCATATAGGCTTCGTGCGTGGGGTAATATTCGTTCGGCTGGAACACGCAGATCGTTCCCGGCGAAACGGCGTTCATAAAGCCCTCGCTCACATTGGCTTTCGCCAGCGCGTCCTTCATGTGCTCGATATCCGCCTGTAGCGACGAGAGGTCCTTCACTTTCACCGGGCCCTTGCATACCGGCCGTTTATACGTCGCCGAGTGGCCTTCCTTCACGAGCTTGTCGCGATAATCCGGAATATCGTCGATATCCGAGGGAGTGGGGCGCTTCGAATCGCCCTCAAAGCCCGTCAGCCGGTGCCGGATATAAGTTGCATAGCTGATTTTGCTCATTTCGCCGTCGCTGACAATATCGATGCCGGATTCCACCTGTTTATTCACGGTGTCGCGCACGGCGCGCCGCATGGTTTCCTCAAATATCGCGGGATCGTATGGCTCTCCACGGTCCTGCGCAAACAACAGATCGACCGCGTCTTGCGGACGAGGCAAACTCCC
This sequence comes from Bryobacterales bacterium, assembly GCA_019261985.1. Classification (GTDB taxonomy): domain Bacteria; phylum Acidobacteriota; class Terriglobia; order Bryobacterales; family Bryobacteraceae; genus Palsa-187. The sequence goes on from JAFAQY010000046.1 coordinate 25,067, forward strand.
GACGTGGGTCGTAAGAATACGGTCGGTGCTCAGCTTCATGGTTCATCTCCTCTATAGCGCGCACACCGGGAACGGATGACTCGGCGCGGCGGCATTTTCGCGATATGAGCGGTCAGGATGCCGCGTCCTCTCGGCTCTTCAAGAAAGTGTAACAGTTAACCATCGGAAGTCGGCGCGATTTCGTCGCGTTCCCGCACGTAATCCCGGTTATTGGCGCGCCTCCAATCAGCCGAGGGAGATGGGCGGCGTGCGTTCGCGCTTTTCCGGGTCAGGTCGCGCGCTTGTGCAACCCACGCAGTGCGCGCCCCGCGAGGGGCGCAATTCTAACCCATTACGGACGAAGGGGCCTCAAAAAAGGGCTGTGGCAGCAAAGTAGTAATGTCCTCTTTGGGCAAAGTAGAAATGTCCTCTTGACACCCTCAGCCTGGAGGGATGCAAGAAGGACCACTACTGATGACCCCAGAAGAACGAGACCGATTGGTCACGCTGAAGAAAGCCAAGAAGAAATTGATCAAGAAGCAGGAGGCAGCCGAGGAGTTGGGTGTGAGCGTACGACACGTGCGTCGGCTGCTGGTGCGGCTAAAGAAAGAAGGCGACAAGTCGGTGATTCACGCTTTGAAGGGTAAGCCTTCGCATCGGCGGATCGCGGAAGACAGCGAGAAGGAGGCCGTCAAGATTTTATCGGCGGCGGTATACCGGGGCTTCGGGCCTACGTTAGCGAGCGAGTATCTGCGGGACGAGCACGGGATCGAGGCCAGCAAAGAGACGGTGCGGCAGTGGATGATCCGGGGCAAGCTGTGGCGGGCCCAGCGAGAGAAGGTGGCGGAGGTCCACACGTGGCGGCCGCGGCGAAGCCGGTTTGGGGAGTTGGTGCAGTGGGACACCAGCGAGCACGACTGGCTGGAAGGGCGTGGGGAAAGGCTGTACTTGATCGCGATGATTGACGATGCCACCAGCCGACTCCTGGCCCGTTTCGCGCGGCACGATTCCACGGAGGAGAACATGCGGCTGCTATGGAGTTATTTGGAGAAGTTTGGCCGACCGCGGTTGTTTTACACCGACAAAGCGAGTCTGTTTCAAACCGCGGAGAAGCGGCGACGAGATGAGCCGGGCGTGGATAAAGACCCGGTGGAGATGCCGCCTACACAGATCGGGCGAGCTTTAAGAGAGCTGGGGATCGGCTGGAGCGCAGCGCGCTCGCCACAAGCCAAAGGACGGATTGAGCGAACGTTCGGCACAGCACAAGACCGCTTAGTCAAGGGCTTGCGTAAGGCTGAAGCGCGCACCCTTGAGCAAGCCAACCAGTATCTGGAACAACATTACCTGGTGTGGTGGAAAGCCGAGATGACGGCGGAGCCGAGTAGCCCCGATGACGCTCATCGAGCGCTGGAACAGAGCCATGTTTTGGCGGCCTCGCTGAGTCACGTCGAAACCCGTCAAGTCCGCAATGATTACACCTTGCGCTGGGACGGCAAGCTGTATCAGATCGAGCGTTCGGCGGTTAGCCCTGGCTTGCGCGGTACCCAGGTGCGCATCGAGCGACGACTGGACGGCTCGCTGGCGGTGCGTCACGGCGCGCGATATCTCGCGATGAAGGAGTGTGCGGAACCTTTCCGGGTCGGTCGTCCGGCTCAGCCTACCTCGCCTACTCCGACCCGCCGCCGCGGCAGCGACTGGAATAAGAACTTCGATCTGCACAAGGCCCCCAAGCTGTGGCAAGCTGCGGAGGCTTCGGGCTGTCGACCGGAGATCGTGGAATGATCCAGGTGCGTTTTTTAAGGCATGCGGAATCTATCTGGTCCGATGTAGGTCGCTCTTTCACCCTGGGGTGGGACCGTACCGCCTCCCGTTGGTCGGCCCCGAGCCCAGGTATAAGAACGCGGCGGGAGGACCGCGCTCTCCCTCATCGTCCGCAGATGAGTTCCGGCCGGCTAATCCTTGATCGGGTTGCTCGCCAGCAGAGCCCGTCTCCGCTTCACCGGCACGAGCAGATTAACATGCACTCCCGAATCCGCGGGGGCAAAGCGGACATTTCTACTTTGCCGGAAA
>JAFAQY010000105.1 GCA_019261985.1 Bryobacterales bacterium
CGAGACACGAATGATGATCCACCGGCGCGTGCTGGACCGGTTATCCACGCTCGCGGGCTTCATTCACTGGGACAACGACCCTTATTTGGTAATTACGAACGAAGGAAAGCTGGTCTGGATCGTCGATGGTTATTTGACCAGCGACGCCCATCCCTACGCGCGCGATGCCGAGTTCCAGGACGGCGAGACGTATAACTACATTCGCAACTCTATCAAGGCTACGGTGGATGCCTACGACGGAACGGCGCGGCTATACGTGTTCGACAATGAAGACCCGCTCGTGCGAGCGTATCAGCGTCTGTTCCCGAATCTATTTACTCCCGCGTCGGAGATGCCGGACAACCTGCGCGAACATACCCGGGCGCCGGAAATGTTGTTCCGCGTGCAGGCGGAGGTGTACCGCACTTATCACATGCGCGATCCCGAATCGTTCTACAACCGCGCCGACTTATGGGACATCGGAACCTACACGCAAAATCAAGCCGGGACGGCTCAGACCGTCGCGCCCACCTACATGATCATCAGCTTGCCGGGCGAGACCGCGCCCGAATTCGTGCTGATGATTCCGTTCACGCCTCGAGCCAAGCAGAATCTGATTGGGTTAATGGTGACGCGCTGCGACGGCCCGCACTTGGGCGAAATTGTCTTCCTGCAATTACCGAAACAAGAGATCATCCCCGGTCCGCTGCAAATCGAAGCGCTGATCAATCAGGATCAGGTTATCTCAAAAGATTTGAGTTTATGGAATCAGCAGGGTTCGCAGGTGCTGCGCTCGCAGATTCTGACTCTGCCGGTTGATAATACGTTTCTATTCGTCGCGCCGATTTACATTCAGGCATCGCAAGCGCGGATGCCACAACTGCAGAAGGTTGCGCTCGTTTCCGGCAACAACCTGGTGTACGAGGACACATACGAGAAGGCGCTGAAGACGCTGGAAGCAATTCAGAAAGGCCGGCCCGCGCCCGCGCCTGTGCCGATTCCCGAAACCACCGCCGCTCCGCCGCCGGCGATCTCATCGACGGCCGGCGCCGATCCGCGCATCACGCAGATTCGCGAGCACATGGAGCGCTACCGGCAGTTGTCGTCTCAGGGTAAGTGGTCGGAAGCGGGCAAGGAATTGGAAGCGATCGAAGCAGCGGTGAAGTAGCAGCTTCGAGGCTCATCGTCCGCCAGATACCGTGAGGATGCTCCCGGTAACGTACGACGCCTCATCCGATAGCAGCCATAGAATTGCGGCAGCCACCTCTTCAGGCCGTCCGCCGCGTTGCATGGGCACCGATACCTTCACTCGATCCACTCGACCGGGCTCTCCACCTTTCGCATGGAGATCCGTGTAGATGAAGCCCGGTTGGACCGCGTTCACGCGGATACCTTCCTCCGCGACTTCTTTCGCCAGTCCCACCGTAAGGGTTTCAACGGCCCCCTTGCTTGCGGCGTAGTCGATATACTCGCCCGGCGAGCCGAACCGCGCGGCCCCCGAGGAAACGTTGACGATTGCTCCACCTTCCCCGCCGTGGCGTCGAGACATTCTGCGCACCGCCTCCTTCGAGCACAGAAAAGGGCCGGAGATATTCGTGGTAAACACTCGCTGGAGCCGCGCGGCATCCATCGACTCGAGCCGCATTTGCGCTTCCAGAGTGGCTGCGTTGTTGACCAGCGCGTCACATCGGCCTAGTTCGCGATCCACTGTTCCGAATAAACCGGCCACTTGCGGTTCCGACCCAATGTCGGCTTGAACGATAATTGCCTTTCCGCCGCCTATGTGGATCTCATTGGCCACAGCTTCCGCGGCGGCGCGATCTTTCAGATAGTTGATACAGACGGCGTAGCCAAGGCGGGCGGCCGCGCGCGCCGTAGCTGCTCCAATTCCGCGGCTCCCGCCCGTGATTACGATGACGCGCCCGGTCACGCCAAGCCGAACAACCGCATCGCGTTTTCCTTCAAAATCAGCGGACGCACTTCGTCCTTAATCGCGATCGCAGCGAAGTCCGACATCCAGCGGTCGGGCGTAATCAACGGGTAATCCGACCCGAAGAGCACCTTTCGCTTCAGCAGCGTGTTCGCGTACTGAATCAGATTCGGGGGAAAGTATTTCGGCGACCAACCCGATAGATCGATGTACACCTGCGGCTTATGCAGGCAGACGGAGATGGCTTCGTCCTGCCACGGAAACGAGGGATGCGCAAGGATGACCGGCATATCCGGAAAATCTACCGCGACGTCGTCGATGTCCATCGGGTTGCCGTACTTCAGCCGGATGCCGCCGCCGCCGGGCATCCCCGTCCCGATACCGCTGTGGCCCGTATGAAAGACCACGGGCATCTTCGCCTCATTCAGCACTTCATAAAACGGATAGGCGATCTTGTCATTCGGGTGGAACTGCTGCAAAGGCGGGTGCAGCTTAAATCCACGGATCCCCCCCGAAGCGATTAACCGCCTCGCTTCGGCTACGGCGGCGGGGCCGCGCGTCGGATCGACGCTCGCGAACGCCATCACGATATCGCTGTTGTCGGCCGCGAACGCCGCGACTTCGTCGTTGGGCACCTGCGGCCGGCCAGTGATCCGTTCATCTACGGAAAAAACCACGCACCCGATCTTCCGTGAACGGTAATACTCGGCCAACTGCTTCCGGCCGTAACTCACTCCGGTGTTGCCGAAGTACTTCCTCGCCGCCTCGCCCGCCGCGCCCTGGTCTTCCGACTCAATATGTACGTGAGTGTCGATTGCAATCAGATTTTGTATGTCCATCAGTTAGGGTTTTGCCTCGAATACCAAATTAAACGGAGTCTGGGCGGCGCGCCGGAAACGCGTGAAGCCGCCCGCCTGCACTGTTTCCCGGAGCTTGGCCTCGCCTGCCTGGGCGCCCAGGGCCGCCCCCACGTCTTGCGCCAGAGAGGCCGGGACGCAAACTAACGTCGATGCGGAATAGCAAAGCCGTCCAAGAGGAGTGTGGTTTGCTTCAGGCGTATCTTCGGCATATGGCTCGACAATCATCCATGTGCCATCCGGTTGCAACGCCTGACGGACGTGCGCCGCTGCTCCGGCCGGATCGCCCATATCGTGCAGGCAATCGAAAACCGCGATGAAATCATAGTCCGAACCAGGGAAGCTTTTCGCCGGAGCGACTTCGAATTGAATGCGATCCGCGATGCCGGCCGTTTGGGCCGATTCGCGCGCCATCTGTATCGATGCCCCGTGATAATCGAAGCCAAAGAATGTGGATTTCGGGTATTCCTTCGCCATCAGGATCGTCGACGAGCCGAGCCCGCAGCCGACGTCGGCTACTTTCGCTCCGCGGCGTAGTTTCGCTTCAACGCCGTCGAGCGCGGGGATCCAATTCGGGACCAGATTCGCGTTGTAATTGGGCCGGAAGAATCGCTCCGTGCCGCGGAACAAGTCGTGGTGGTGCTCGTGCCAGCCCACGCCTTTGCCGGTTTGGAATGCAGACTCCACTTTAGGCAAATCGTGGTACAGCGCTCCAAGAAGTTGAAACGCGCCCGGAATGAATGCCGGACTTTCCTCGATGGCAAGCGCGAACGCCTGCTCAGGCGGGAGCGTGAAGGCTTTCGTTCGGGGATCGTAGGTCACATACCCGCCCGCCGCATTGGCGTTTAACCATTCGCGGAGATATCGCTCGTTTAGGCCGGTGCGCTCGGCGAGCTGCGCCGGAGTCACGGGGCGGCTGTCGGCCATCGCTTTATAGATCCCAAGGCGATCCCCAAGCAGGATCAGGACCGCATGCGCGGCGGCGCCCATATCGTCAAGCGCCTTTTCCATGAAGGCGTTCAGTTTGGCTTCATCGACCGGCAGACTTGCACTCGTTGAACTCATTAGGTGGTTCCTCCAAGGAGATATTACAGAAGAATCACGCTGTCCGGCGCGGTTTCAGTTCGAACCTGCGCGGGGACGTTCATGCACCGGCGGCGGTGCCCGCGGCAAATGTCCCGCCTTGCTCCGCCAATTTCTTCAATAGCGGCGCTGGCTCCCACCACTCGCCGGCAGTGTGGCGGAACTCGCAGATACGGTCGTAGATTTTCTTTAACCCGATCGTGTCCGCATACCACATGGGCCCGCCGCGATATGCCGGGAAACCATAACCGGTGAGGTAAATCACATCGATATCCGCCGCGCGCTGCGCGTAGCCTTCCTGGAGAATTCGCGCGCCCTCGTTGATCAAGGTATAAATGCAGCGCTCGACGATCTCGTCATCCGAAATGGCGCGGCGTTTGATTCCAGCTTCGCGCGCGGTGTTCTCGATCAGCGCCTCCACTTCGGGGTCGGGAGTGGCTTGGCGGTTCTCATCATACTTGTACCAGCCCGCGCCCGTTTTTTGGCCCAGACGACCCATGTGGTAAAGCTTGTCGTGCACCAGCGGCTGGCGTCTGCCGGGTTTTTCCAGATGCTTGGCTTCCTGCCGGACACGATATAGGACGTCGATTCCGCCCATATCGTCCACGGCAAAAATTCCCATAGCCATTCCGAAATCGTATAGCGCTTTATCGATCTGCCAGGGCGTCGCGCCATCTTCGGCGAGCAGTTGCGCTTCCCGCATGTAAGGAATCATCATGCGGTTGCCGACGAACCCGCGGCAATTCCCAACTACGACTCCGACCTTGCCCAGCTTCTTCGCGATCGCCAGAGCGGTGGCCAGCACTTCTTTGCTGCTGGCCTTCCCGCGCACGATCTCCACCAGCCGCATCACATGCGCCGGGCTGAAAAAATGCAGGCCTGTAACCATCTGCGGCCGCGAGGTGGATGCCGCGATTTCATCGATATCGAGAGTCGACGTATTCGTCGCCAGCACACAGTCCGGTTTCGCGATCTTATCGATGGCGGCGAAAATCTCCCGCTTCAGGGCCATGTTTTCGAACACGGCTTCGACAATGAGATCCGCATCGTCAAATCCGTCATAGCCGAGTTGCGGATGAATCAGGGCCATGCGGTGGTCCATTACGTCCTGCGAAAAGCGGCCGCGCTTGACGGAGCTTTCGTAATTCCTGCGAACGGCTGCGATGCCGCGATCCAGTCCGGCCTGTTCGGAATCCTTCAGCACGACCGGAATCCCGGCATTGGCGCATGCCATGGCGATACCGCCGCCCATCGTACCCGCGCCGATGATCGCGACCTTGCGAATTTCGTAAGGGCGAGTCTCCGGAGGAATGTCCGCCACTTTGGAAACCGCGCGTTCGGCAAAGAACGCGTGAATGAGTGCCCGCGCCTGGTCTGACGCCAGGCACTCCTTCATAATTTCGCGTTCTTTCTTCCAGCCTTCCTCGTATGGCAGAGTGGCCGCGGCTTCAAGCGCATCCACAACCTTCGACGGAGCCGTCTGATTCCGCCGCGTTTTGTTGGCTTGCGCTCGGCCCGAAGCGAGGATTGCGGCGATGTCGCCGGCCGCTACCGGCCGCTCACGAGTCTTCACCATCGGACGGCCCGCTTTTTCTCGCGCGAACTCCACCGCTCCCGAGAGCAGATCGCCTTCGATGATTTTATCGATCAAACCGAGGCTCAAAGCTTCGGGGGCCTTGACCGGCTTGCCGGAAACGCACATATCGACAGCCGCCGCTAATCCAACCAGACGTGGAAGCCGCTGCGTTCCCTCGGCGCCCGGGATGATGCCGAGGTTTACTTCAGGCTGACCCATCTGCGCACTCGGGCTCGCTACGCGGAAATGGCCGGCCATCGCGACTTCCAAGCCGCCGCCAAGCGCGGTGCCATGCATCGCCATCACTACCGGTTTCGGACAGTCCTCCATCTGCTGCAGCAGCGCGTGAATATCGGGACCGGCGCTTCCACCGCCCGGCGCGGCGGCTTTTTCCAATTCTTTAATATCCGCGCCGGCAATGAAGGTTTTCCCGCCGCCGATGATCACCACCGCTTGAATGGCAGCATCCTGCGCCACTGAGCGGATCGCTTCGCCGATGCCTTCCGGCACTCCCGGGCTCAGCGCATTTACGGGCGGATTATCGATGGTAACCACGGCCACATTATTGTGGCGGGTGAGAGAAACGAGTTGGCTCATGCAGATTAAACAGCAGCCGGAAGCTTGATCAACGAACCACCCGGAACCTGGCTGAGCATGCTCTTGTCTCCTAGTATGGCTTCCAGATTGCGACGGGCCAGGCGCGAATGCTCGCGCGCCAGCCCCTCGGCGCGGGCAGCCTGGCGCAGCTCAATAGCTTCCACGATGGCTGAGTGGTGCTCCTGCCCGATTGCGAAATTTCGGACCGCATTGGGAACTCGAACATTCGCGAAGACAACGGAGCTGGGAGCGGCAAAGGGAAGAGCGGTAACGCGCTCCAAACTCTCTCGCAACAGAGGACTCTTCGCCAGCGCGACGATTTCCGCGTGGAATGCTTCGTTCATGTCCATGTAATGCGCGAAAGCTTCAATCGGCGGCGGAGAACCCGCAAAGGTATGGGCCTCCATTGCATCGCGGAAATGCCGCAGTCTGTTCAGATCACTTATCGCGATCAAGCGCTCGCAAGCAAGCCTTGCCGCGCTACCTTCCAAGATTCCGCGCAGCTCGATCGCGTCCCAAATATCGTCCACGGTAAAGCCTCGAACGACGAATCCGCCCGCGGGGGCGACCTCGAGAAGGCCTTCGTGACAGAGCCGGTCTAGCGCAAGGCGGATCGGAGTGCGCGATACGCCGAGCCTTGCAACCAGGGGGAGTTCCGAAATACGATCGCCGGCCCTAAAATCGCCGCGCAAAATCATTCCACGCAGATTCAACAGCGTCCTCGCGGTTTGCGAATCTTCCGAGGGCGCAATGCTCCGTGTTTTCGGTTGTGGGTTCAAGGCGGGACCTCCTTCAATTCTGTCTATAGCTATCACAGGACATTGTCGGATGGTATCACAGCGTTTGGGAGGGGTCGCTGAGCGGACACGAGGCATCGCCGGTCCGCGCTCAAAGCCTTTGGCGCTGCGACATGGAAACATGCGCCTGCCCACCGAATCGCGCGCGCTGGCGTTCGCAAAAAAACCCGGGTCTGACAACTGCACGTTGGCCGGCGTCCGTCGGAGGTCAGACGCCGGTCCAAATAGACCGGCTGGCGCCAGTTGTGCAGCACAGGCCCGGGTTGCCAATATTATACTTCGAGAGGACCGATCCCGCGCGGTGGGCCGAACCGGAGGCCACCTCCCCCGAGACTGACCGACCAGCCCGGCTCCGCGCAGAAATCTGATATCCGTTGTACCAGGAGACGCCCCGCGCGCAAATAGCTAAATCGCAATTTCAACAAGAATTTTTTCCGCGTGATTACGCGAACTTAGCGGGGCGCTGTTGTGATTTTGTTGTGCATAAAACGGGAATGGCATGACATGTAAAGATGGTTACATTTTTTCGAATGAACTTATTGACTTAGAGTTCGACCGGACGATTTCCCACGTAGATCCGGTCTTGAATGCTCGCGCGGAAGCCGCGCCAACCTGGCTTGCGCCGGGCTTTATCGACCTGCAGGTGAACGGCTTCGCGGGCGTGGACTTCAATTCTCCAGCTACACAGGGAGAATCGATGGCCGCTGCAATGGACGCAATCTTTGCCACGGGAGTAACGCGCTTTTTTCCCACGGTGATCACGGCTTCTCCCGAACGCATCTTGTCGGCGCTTGCGAATCTTGCGCGCATACGCGAAACGCTGCCTCGCGGCGAGGCAATGGAAGCGTTCCACGTTGAAGGCCCGCATATTTCGGCCGAAGATGGCCCGCGCGGCGCCCATCCAGCGGCGTGGGTCCGCGCTCCGGATATCGAGGAGTATAAACGCTGGCAAGATGCAGCTGGCGGAGACGTGCGCCTGATTACGCTCGCGCCGGAATGGCCGCAAGCGACACGCTACATCGAGCACATCACGGGCGAGGGCGTGGTGGCGAGCATTGGGCACACCGCGGCGACGGCCGAACAGATCCGCGATGCCGTCCATGCCGGCGCGACTTTGTCAACGCACCTTGGCAACGCGGGCCATCCTACTTTGCCGCGGCATCGCAACTACTTGTGGGAGCAGCTAGCGGAAGATCGTCTGGCGGCGAGCTTTATCGTAGACGCCTTCCATTTACCGGATGCTTTCTTGCGCGTCGCGCTCCGTTCTAAGGGCGTTGATCGCAGTGTGCTGGTAACCGACGCGGTAGGGCCCACAATCGGCGAGGTTGAACTCGACCACCTGGCGGATGATCGTGTAGTTTTGAAAGGGGGCAGCCGGTTGGCGGGTTCCGGACTGCGTATGGATCGCGCCATCGCGAACACGGTGCGCCGGACGGGCGTTGGCCTCGGTGAAGCGGTGGCCATGGCGACCATAAATCCAGCGCGGGTGGGACGCGTCCGCGGACGGCTGCGCGGTTTGCAACCCGGCGAGCGGGCCGATGTGGTCCGGTTCCGGTGGGACGACGGCGTTCTTTCCATCCTTGAGACTTACTTGAGTGGCGAGCGCGTTTTCGGAGAGGTGTGAGCTTTGATCCCAGCCTGGTATTTAGTCTTGGTTGGATTGATTGCCGTGGACCGGCTGGTGGAGATGGCCTACTCGCGACATAACCAGCGCGCGATGAGCGAGCGCGGCGCCCGAAAAGTCCGCGACCCGGCATTCATGGGAATGGTGCTCCTTCACGCCGGCTATCTCTGCGCCGCGCCCCTCGAAGTCGCTCTGTTGAGCCGGCCATTTCTCCCGTGGCTCGGATATCCGGCACTGGCGGTTTTGGCCGGCGCAAACATGTTGCGAGTTTGGGCCATCCGCTCGCTCTCGCTGCATTGGAATATGCAAATTGTGGCGTCGCAGTCGCTGGGCCCCGTCGCAACAGGCCCGTACCGGTGGATTCGTCATCCCAACTACGTCGCCGTCTTCTTCGAGGTGCCGGCGCTGCCGTTAGTTCACACGGCCTGGATCACCGCGGTTACCGCGACGCTGGTGCACACGCTTCTGCTTAAGCGCCGCATAGCAGCCGAGGAGCGGGTCTTAATGAGCGATCCTGTCTATCGCGCCCGAATGGGTGAAAAGCCGCGGTTTGTTCCCGCGACAATGCTGGCATTCCTGCGCGGAATTGTGAATTGAAGTTCAAAGACCTCCCTGCAGGGCGCGACTTTCAGAATTCATTGTTGGCGAACCTCGGCGTTGTGGGGTTAAATAGGAGTTTATCGATCCTAACCATGCATAGCACCGTGAAGAAACTTATTGGAGCCTGCGCTGGCTTCGCAGGCCTGTGTGCCTACGGCCTACTGGCCCAGACGCAACCGAACGCAGGCAACGTTGGAAGCGATCTGTTTGCGCGCGAGTGCGCCATGTGTCACGTGGCCGGGAACAATGACCGGGCACCGTCGCTACAAGCGCTACGGGAGCTTGCGCCCGAAGCGATTGTGACCGCGTTGACCACGGGCAGGATGGCGGCGCAGGCGCAACGACTCTCTCCCGCCGATCGTGTAGCGGTCGCGGAGTTCGTCTCGGGACGGGGCATCGCGGCAGTGCGTGGCAGTAGCACTGGCCTATGCGCCTCCACTACTTCCAGCACAAGCTTCGAGGTCGCATTCAATCGACCCTCGTGGAATGGATGGGGTGGCACGCTTGGGAGCGCCCGCTATGCGAAGGACGGCGGCATCGCCGCTGCCGACGTTCCGCGTTTGAAGCTTGCGTGGGCCTTTGGTTTTCCCAGGGCTTTATCAGCGCGCACGCAGCCTACCATCGTCGGCGATTGGCTGTTTACCGCGAGCGATACGGGCGAAGTTTTCGCCTTGGATGCGAAGACGGGATGCATACGCTGGACCTACACGGCCAAAGCAGGCGTGCGGGGCGCGCTGAGCGTCGCGTCATTAGGCTCGGGCAAATATGGTGTCTTCTTCGGCGACGGACAAGCGAATGCCTATGGCGTGGACGCTCAGACGGGCCGGCAGCTTTGGATCCTCAAGGTGGACGCACATCCGAATGCCGTGATTACCGGCGCGCCGGCGGTCTATGACGGGCGCCTTTACGTTCCGACTTCGGGTGTCGGCGAAGAATCGCGCGGGCAAGATCCCAATTACGCCTGCTGCTCCTTTCGCGGCAGCATTTCGGCGATCGACATTCGGAATGGCGAGCTTCGCTGGAAGAGCTATGCGATCCAGCCGGAGCCGCGCCCGCGCGGCCAAAGCAGCCAGGGCGTACAGTTACTCGGCCCGGCTGGAGCCGGCATCTGGAGTTCGCCGACAATTGACGCATCGCGCGGAGTTTTGTATGTGGGCACCGGAAACGGCTATGCGGGTCCGGAGCAGCCAACGATGAATGCGATCATCGCCATGGACCTGAAGACCGGGGCGCACAAATGGGTGCGGCAGACCGTCCCCAACGACATTTGGCTCATGCAGTGCCAGAGCCAAGCCGCGGGCAAAGCCCCCACGCGACCGAACGCGAATTGTCCCGATCAGGAAGGTCCCGATTTCGATTTTTCCTCCGCGCCGCTGCTCACCAAGACCGCGTCCGGCCGCGAGTTGCTGGTGGTCCCGCAAAAGTCCGGCGTGCTGTGGGCTTTGGATCCGGATAAACAAGGGACGGTGGTGTGGCAGTATCGTTACGGACGCGGCAGCGGCTTAGGCGGCCAGTGGGGCGCGGCCGCGGACGGTGGGAACGCTTACATCGGCACGGGCGATGCATTGTCTCCACAGCCGGGCGGCATGCACGCGGTGAACCTCGAAACCGGCCAGCGAGCCTGGTTCGTACCGCCGCAGGAGAAGCTATGCAACGCGAGCGACAGGCGCTGCTCGGCTTCGCAAGGCGCGGCTATTACGGCGATTCCGGGCGTGGTCTTTTCAGCCGGCGGTGACGGCGGCCTGCGGGCATATGCGGCAAAGGATGGCGCCATCCTGTGGAGCTTCGACACGAACCGGCCCTTTCAAACAGTCAATGGAGTGCCTGCGAACGGAGGAACCATGGACGCTTCCGGCGCAGTGGTGGCCGGAGGGATGGTGTTCGTAAATTCCGGCTATAACAGCTTCGTGGGGCGAGCGGGCAATGTCCTGCTCGCGTTTCGTGTGGAGTAGAAAATGGCGGCATCCCGATAGCGGGAGAAGTCGCCGCCATGGTTTTTGCCTTGGATGTTTAGACGCAAAGCGCACCTGCGGGGGGGATGCAGAGTCTCGACTTCGGCAACAGGCTCCCGAGTTGCTCCTGAAATTTGTTCCAGCTCCAGCGGCTCCTGGGCTGCGCCGGCGAAGTTGCCACCACCACATGCGCAGCACTTCCTTCCGAAACGCTTTCATTTGCTCCTCGTTGTGCGGTACCGTCATATTGGAAATAAACGCGAACCACCGATGGCAGCCACTTTCCCGCGTCCTTGGCTTGGCCGCCATGCGCTTGCCCATCGTCTTCCGCAGCACCAGGAAGTATCCACTCTTGTGATTCTTCCTACAGATGTGAGTGAAATCCAGAAAATTAAAGGTCTCCGACCTCCCTTCCCCACGTTTCGCACGCCGTTCAGCGGCATAGCCGCCCAAACTCAATCAGGCGCGTCTTCTCTGGATGCAGTTCCAGCCCGAACTTCCGCACCCGCTCCTGCAAATCCGCCAGGAACCGCTGGGCTTCTTCCCGGTGCTGAACCTCAGCACGGCGTCATCGGCGTATCCCGCCGCGATGACATTGCCGTGCGCCACCTTCTTCCGCCATGCATGGGTCATCGCGGATTACTTATGTCAGGCGAATACTGCTACCCGGAGCGTTTCCAAGCATCCTTACCGGACTGAAGGCGGGCTGGGTATTCGCGTGGAGAACGCTGATCGCGGCAGCAGCTGGTATTCGGGGTCAGTTCAGGCTCGGGGGGGAGTGTTCGGCGGCCTGCTCACGGTGATCCTCGTCGGCCTGCCGATCGACAATCTGGTCTTCAGAGCCATTGAGAATCGGACTGTTCGGAAGTGGGGCATGCAGGTTTGATCCCACGCTTGCGAATCAACACATCCGGGGCGAGCTCCGCGGCGGCCTTGACCAAAGCCCACATTTTCGGATGCTGCGGAATTATGTCCGGCGTAATGCCGCGCGCTTCAAGCGATGATGTCATCACCGGGCCGACGGAGGCCACCGCTATATCCTCGCGCAAGCTTTTGAGCACCTGCTCCTCTAAGCCTTCCGCGAGCGCGATTTCCAGCAAGTGATCGAGTTGAATCGACGACGTGAAAACGGCCACATCACACTCGCCCGCGGCCAGCTTTCGCGCCGCTGCGCGCAAGGGCGCGAGGTCGGCCGGAAGTTCCCAGCGGTAAATCGCGACTGGGGTCACGCTGGCCCCCAACCGCTCCAGCGCCGCATTCATCTCCGGATTCGGACGGCCGTACTCCTGCACGGCGATCCTTCGTTCGGGCCGGCCGGCCACGGCCTGCACGATCTCCTTCCATGTATTCGGCTCGGGAATGACGATTTCTACAGGCACGCTCAATGCCCGTAAGGCCGGGAGCGGTTTGGGGCCGCGGGAAACGATGGTCGCCTTCCGCAATGCGGAAGCGAAGCGGTCCAGCGGCATGTGCGCCGCCGCCGCTTCCCGCAGGAACTCCAGTCCCGCGCCGGTCATGCAGATCAGCATGTCGAATTCGCCGCGCTCCAAACGTTGCACGAAATGAACAACCTCGCCGTGCTCCTCCAACGCGCGCTCCTGTACCGATGGCGCGACAAAGGGATCGCCTTGCAGGCGGCGAATGAAGGCCTCGATCTCTTTGGCGCGCCGGCTTTCCAGGCTAAGTACGCGCAGTCCGGCGAATGACATGTCTAATACGAAAGTAGCGTGGCGAAGTTGTTAGAACCGGTACATCATCTCCAAGTAACCGAATTTTCCATCCTTTCCTCGCGGATAAATCTGCTCCATGGCGGCCAGCCCTTGCGTGTATCCGAAATAGCCGGTCCATGCGATTTGGCGCGTCATACGATACTCGACGCTGGTATCGTACAGATTGCCCAACGAGCGCCGTCCCGATGTCGAGCGGCCTGTATACCCGAAGCTCCACGGCTGGTAAATGCCGCCGCCGCTGTACCACAGGTCATTCGCGTTAGCGAGGCGCAGCGCGTGGAATTCGCTTGAAATGGTTAGTTTGGCATGTGGCCGCAGAATCAAGCTTGCCCAGCGATCCTCATTGTTCATCATGTTGAAGAACGGAAAACGCGCGTACGGCCGGGGCGTCGGCAGGACTTGAAAGAAGGTTTCATGTGTGGAGTCGTTCGGATTTCCGTCGCCGGAGCCGTACGTGTAGCCACCGCGAATCCACGGCTTCACCCGGGGCAAAATTTTAGGCTGGAAGCCGCCTTCGAAATCCGCGGCGAAGGCGCGCTGTGTCTGCGTTCCCCAACGCCCCGTCTGCGCCGCTCCCCACGCGATCGCATCGATTGTGCCGGCAGCGGTAGTAAACGCATGCATGCTGTGCCCGCCGAACGTCTGGATCTGGATGTTATACAGATCGCCCCGGCGCGCAGCCAAGGACCGGTTATCGGTTTTCAGAATGTGCCGCCAGTCCTGGTAGTCGAGAAAGAAGAATCGCGTGTCAGCCGCGTGTCTTCCTTTGCCCCACTCTTTCGTGTAGGCGCCATATGCGAAAGCAGCTCGATTCCATCCCCACCCGTCCACTTGGAATACGCCGCGCGTGGGGATCGCGCTCACGAACGTGAAATCGGATGTGGATTTCGTGTAGGAATAATGTACGCCATCAAAGCTCCGCCCCACGTCGCTCCAACCAAAGTCTCCTAAAAGCCTCTGTGCAACCCGGCTGGCCTTCAGATTGGCGAGCGTGGCGTTCTTGGGGGTGATTTCGCTTCCATCCAGAAACGTGAACCGTCCGATATACAAGGAGTGCGCTTCATCGCCACCCAGCCCGCGAAAGTGCACGTAGAGCTGCTTCGGAAATATCATTGCCGTGTTTTGCGTGTTGTGATTGGCCGAGTAGTAATTCGACCCGAGTCCTAACGCCCCCTGTGGAGCGGGGGCTGTCGCGTTGGAAGGCAGAGCGAGCAGAAAGGGAACTGCAAATTCCGCATTCCAGTCCCAAGTTTTCAGCCGCTCGGACAAGCTCAGGCGTAAGATGTTGCCGGAGTACTGGTATTCATTCCCGGCCGGCGGAGCTGCGAACCAGTCCCAAGCATAAAGCCGCGCCCGCAGGCTGCCGGTGATGGTGACAGGACCAAGTTGAACCGGCTTTGTAGCCGGAGTTGTTGAAGCGGGCGCGGGCGCCGCAGCCGGGCTTGCAGCGCCACCAGGGTCCGCAGCGGGCGCCGGAACCGCGTTCTGGGCCACGCCATTCGCCGCCAGTCCGAAGAATGCGAGGTACACGAATCGCATCTGTCTTCCTTTCAAATGTTCGATCGGATCCGGCAGCGTGGCCGTCGAGGTTACATTAATCTCCAGCTACGGCCGGCACAGGAACCAACGTGTCCGCCAGCCGCGCGGCGATCTCTTCTTTCGCGGCACGCTCGTCGTTCTCCGAAAAACGGACGAGTATCGCCAATGAGGAGCTAACCGCAATAATTACTCCGAGAATCAGAAACGCCTGCGGCCACGTCAAGCTGGAGGTTTTGAACAAAAACCCCGCCAACACCGCTCCCAGATTGCCTCCCGCTCCGACAATGCCCGCTACCGCGCCCAGAGCGCGCTTGTTCACAAAAGGCACCAGCGAGTAGGTAGCGCCGTTGGACATCTTCACGAACAATCCCGCGAGCAGCATGGTGGCTATCGCCAATGGCAGGGCGCGCATCCGCGAGAACAGCATCAAACCCAAGCCTTCGCCCAGGATGGTCGCAAACAGCAGCCAGGCGCGTCCGCGCAAACCCCAGCGCCGGCTGAAGCGGTCGCTAACGATGCCGCCCAGAGCGCGCGCGAAAAGATTCATCATGCCGAACGTCCCGGCGACGAAGCCCGCCGCCGTCAGCCCCAATTTGAAGTAATCAACGAAGTACAGAGCGGCATTGTTATCGATGGTCAGCTCCATTCCAAAGCAGCAGCCATAGAGCAGCGCCAACGCCCACACGCGGGGATCTCGCAGGGCCTCGGCGAACGCTCCAGCAGCCCTGGCGCGCTGCAGCCGGCCTTGTGCGCGTAACTCCGAGAAGCTGCCGTCGGCGGTGTCCTGCGTCAGAAAGTAATACGCGATTCCGGCCGCGAACATCACAGCGCCCGGCACGAACATCGCCATGCGCCAGCCCCACCAGGCGCTGGCGCCCAAGCTGACGAAGGCAGTGAAGAGCAACGGCATAACCATCTGCGTTACGCCGCCTCCCAAATTTCCCCAGCCCGCGGCGGCGGCGTTCGCCGTTCCAACGACATTAGGGGCGAACATGATCGAGGTGTGATATTGCGTAATGACGAACGATGCTCCGATGGCTCCGATTGCCAGCCGGAACATCAGAAACGACGTGTAATCGTGCGCCAGCCCGATCGCCATCACCGGCAGCGATCCCAAAACCAACATTCCGGTGTAGGCTTTTCGCGGCCCGAACCGGTCGCATAGCCAGCCCGCCAGCATCCGCGCCACGATCGTGATCGCAACGGCGGCAATCGCGGAATTGCCGACTTGCGCCTTCGTTAAGTGAAGTTCCTCGCGGATCACCGGCATTAACGGCGCTACGCCAAACCAACCAAAGAAGCACAGGAAAAACGCCAGCCAGGACATGTGGAACGCCCGCATGGGAGCGCTCTTGAAATCGGATAGACGAATTTCGACCGCTTTGTTGCGGAGGTTCATAATTTACGCGGCTTCTCCTTCTATTTCGATGCGGCTTCCAGCGGTCACATCGACGAGGACGATGCCGTTTTCGACGCGCGTGGGATATGTCGTGATACAGGCGGGCAACGAAGCCCGCGACGCTATTCCGCTCTCAAGATCGAAGCGCCAGCCGTGCAGCGGGCAGACGACCGTCGTTCCGGACACAATTCCGTCGCACAGCGGACCGCCCTTGTGCGGGCACCGGTTATCGATTGTGAGGAAGCGTCCATCGATATTGAAAATCGCGAGTTCCTGGCCGCCGAGGGAAACGGAACGCCCCTCGCGCGCCGGAATATTTTCGATTGGAGTGATCTTCGTCCAGTTCATATTGAAGTAGGACAAGCTTCGGCTTGTCTATTTGTAGGACAAGCTTCAGCTTGTCTATTTGTTGGACAAGCTAAAGCATGTCCTACCGGTTCCATCGGCTGAATCTGCAAAAACTGCGTCGCTTCCACCGGCGCGTCGCGCTCGAGCCAGGCATCCTTTGCCAGCGCCTTGGACCGGTGCAGCCGCTCTAACAATTTGGCGCGGTCCGCCTCCGGCGCGTACACCGTCTCCTTACGGACCTTCTCGATGCCGAGCCGCTCGACAAAATCGTAGGTGCGCTCAAGGTAATTCGCGTTCTCGCGGTAATACTGGAAAAACAGTTCGCACGCTTCGAGCGCCTGCTCGGTTGTATCGACGGTAATCAACAAATCCGCCTTGCGCACGCTCTTGCCCGCCGCGCCGCCGACCACGACCTGCCAGCTTCCGTCCTGCCCCACCATGCCGATGTCCTTCACGGTGGCCTCGGCACAATTGCGCGGGCAACCGACCGCGCCCATCTTCACCTTGTGCGGCGTGAAAAGATTTTCGAGCCGCCGTTCAAGCTCAATCCCCGCGCGGGTCGAATCCTGCACTCCAAAACGGCAGAACTCCGTGCCAACACAGGTTTTCACCATGCGGACACCTTTGGTGTATGCCTGTCCGGACGGCATGCCGAGATCGGCCCAGACCTTCGGCAAGTCCGCCTTCTTGACGCCGAGCAGATCGATGCGCTGGCTCCCAGTGACCTTGACCATCGGAACTTCGTATTTTTCCGCCACATCGGCGATGCGCCGCAGCTCGGCCGGCGATGTTACGCCGCCGCGCATGCGGGGAATCACGGAAAAGGTTCCGTCCTTCTGGATATTGGCGTGGACGCGATCGTTGATGAAGCGCGCCGAGCGGTCCTCATCGTGCCCGCCGCACCACAGCATGTCGAGCATGTAACTCAGCGCCGGTTTGCAAACCTCACAGCCTTTGCGATTGCCGTAGACGTTTAGAACCTCTTGCACGGACTTCAGCTGTTGGCCGCGCACGATGTCACGAAGCTGCTCAAAGGAAAACGGCAGGCAAGCACAAAGCGTCGTCTTGGTTTCCTCGCGAAAGTCCGGCGCGACGGCCCGCATTAACTGCTGGCATAGGCTCGTGCAGCTACCGCAGCTAGTGGATGCCCGCGTGCATTCCTTCAAATGCGAAAGGGTTGTGATTCCGTGCTCGTGGATGGCGCGGATGATGTCGCCCTTGCGGACGCCGTTGCATCCGCAGATGGTGTCGCTGTCAGGCATTTCCGCGATCTCCCGGCCCGGATCGGCGACCGGCGGGGGCGACAGAAGTTGGCGGCGCAGGGGAGCCAAATCCGTCGCGCTCCGCATCCATTCCATATAGCGGCGCTCGTCTTCGGTATCGCCGACAAGGATCATGCCCTGCAGCCGGTTGTCTTTGAGAAGAAGCTTTTTGTAAATGCCGGCAGCGGGGTCTTCATAACGAATCGCTTCGACGCCCGGCGCCGTTTCATCGATCGACCCCGCCGAAAAAATATCCACGCCCATGATCTTGAGCTTGGCCGCGGGCGCCGCGCCCGAGAAGACTGCGTCATGATTGCCCGTAATCGCCGAAGCGAGCACGCGTCCCTGCTCGTATAACGGCGCGACCAGGCCAAACGTCTGCCCCCGGTGTTCCGTGCACTCCCCGACCGCGAAAATATCGGGATCGGATGTCCGCATGCGATCGTCGACCACGATGCCGCGCCGCACCGCCAGACCCGCCGCACGGGCCACTTCGGTATTGGGCTTGATCCCTGCCGCGATCACCACCAGGTCCGCTTCCAGTTCTTCTCCGGAGGCGAAGCGCAGCCCCTCCACGTGGCCATTTCCGCAGATGGCGGCGGTTTGCTTCGGGAGCATCACGCGGATACCGAGACTGTGAATCTTGCGCTGAAGATATTCGCCGCCGGTCGCGTCTAGCTGCCGTTCCATCAGGGTTTCCATCAGATGTACGACGGTGACGTCGCAGCCGCGCAGTTGCAAGCCTCGGGCGGCTTCCAATCCGAGCAAACCCCCGCCGATCACGACGGCCTTCAGGCCTTTGCGCGCCTTGGTTACCAAAGCGCGCGTATCGTCTAGGGTCCGGAACACATGCACGTTGCCCTTATCCACGCCCGGAATCGGAGGAACAAACGCGCTGCTGCCGGTCGCGAGAATCAGGTTGTCGTAGGGCGTTTCGCCGCCGGTTTCATCCAGAACCAGCCGTTCGCTGCGATCGATAGCGGTCACGCGCGTACCCAGCCGCGCGCGTATGCCGTTTTCCTGATACCAGTTGCGGCCGTTGAGAACGATGTCGTCGGCGGTCTTTTCCCCCGCGAGAACCATGGACAGAAGAATGCGGTTATAGTTGACGTGCGTCTCGTCGCCGAAGATCGTGATTTCGAAATCGTGGCGGAGCTTGAGGATTTGCTCGACGCACGCCACGCCGGCCATGCCGTTGCCGACCACCACCAGTTGCTTCATATGTTGCCACCTGGTAGAACAAACTTCAGCTTGTCCTCACTGGTGGACAAGCTGAAGCTTGTCCAACTCCGATTCATTCTCTTGCTCCTGAGCGCTCTACTCTGACCGCGCACTGCTTATAGTTCGGTTCCCGCGAGATCGGATCGAACGCGCTCTGCGTGACCTCATTCACGTTGGTTTCCGCGTAATGGAACGGCATGAACACCTGCCCGGGCGCGATGATCTCCGTCAATCGAAGCTCCACGCCGCGCACGCGCCCGCGCCTTGAAACCACATCCACCCGGTCGTGGCTGCGCAGATTGAGCTGCTTCGCGTCGCGCGGGTTCATCTCCAGCCAGGCCTGCGGCGATAACCGCTCTAAAATCGGCACCTCGCGGGTTTTCGTGCGCGTGTGCCAGTGCTCTACGGTGCGCCCTGTGTTGAGCACCAGTGGAAAGTCTTTGCCGGGCTGCTCGGGAAACGACTTCCATTCCGAGCAAATAAGTTTGGCGCGGCCATCCGCGGTTTGAAAAACTCCATCCGCATAAAGCCGCTCCCCGCCCCACTGCATCGCGCCTTCTTCGGCGAGCCGCTTGTAAGTGATCCCGGAGTAGTCGCACAAACGGCCTCTCGAAACCCGCCGCCATTCTTCGAATGCGTCCTCCACTGTTTGCCAGCCCGGATAAAGCTGCTCGCGCGCGCCAAGCTTCTCCGCGACAGCGAGAAAAATGTCGAAATCCGCGCGAGCCTGACCCGGAGGATCGACGGCCTTGTTGACCTTGCTCACCCGGCGTTCCGAGTTCGTATACGTGCCCTCTTTTTCTCCCCACACCGCGGCGGGCAGAACCAGGTGCGCCAGTTCGGTTGTCGGCGTGGGATGGTAGCCGTCCTGGACAACCAGAAAATCGAGGTTCGAGAGCGCCTGCTTCAAGACCTCCTGATTCGGAAACGAAACCAGCGGATTAGTCGCGATAATCCACAACGCGTGAATCTTCTTGCCCACGGCCGCTTCGACGATGTCCGGATAAGCCAGTCCCCGTTTTGCCGGCAGCCGCGATTCCTCGATGTTCCACAGGCCGGCCAGTTCGGCGCGATCTCGCGCCTCATCGAACTTCCGGTAGCCCGGCATGCTGGAAGTGAAACCCGACTCGCGCGTACCCATCGCGTTGCATTGCCCGGTGATGGAGAAGGGCGCCGCGCCGGCGCGTCCCATATTTCCCGTCATTAGCGCGAGGTTGCAGAGCGCGTTCACGGTGGCGGTGCCTTGCGAGCTATGATTCACGCCCATCGTCCAAGCGATGAAACCCGCCTTGGCGCGCCCGTACAGAAACGCTGTCTTGTACAGCAACTCGACGCTAAGCCCGGTGATTTCGGATACGCGCTCCGGCGTGTAAGCCTTCAGAAATTCCGCAAGCTCGTCAAAACCGTTCGTATGGTGGCCAACGTATTCGCGGTCGATCAGGCCCTGCCGGATCAGAATGTGCGCAATGCCGTTGGCCAGCGCCAGATCCGACCCAGGCCGAAGGGGGAGGTGCAGATCGGCCATCATCGCGGTTTTTGAGACGCGCGGGTCCGCGACGATCAGGGTCCGGCGCGGATTGGAATCCAGATACTGGCATAAGATCGGATGGTTGTCGGCGATGTTCGCCCCCACCAGCAGGACCACGTCCGCTTGTTCCAGGTCGGCATACGCCCCGGGAGGCCCGTCGCTGCCGAAGGAGATCTTGTAGCCGGAAACCGCCGTGGCCATGCACAGAGTCGTGTTCCCGTCATAGTTATTGGTGCCGAAGCCGAGCTGCACCAGCTTGCCAAGGGCGTAGAACTCCTCGGTCACAAGCTGTCCGGTACTGATCACGCCGAGTGAATTCGGACCGTACTTCGCTTGCACGGAACGGAAGCGCCCGACCATGGCATTGAGCGCTTCATCCCATCCAACGCGCACAAGTTTTCCGTTCTTGCGCAACAGGGGATAGCGGAGCCGGTTTTCGGCGGCGATCGTATAGTGTTCCGAAAGGCCCTTCGGGCACAGCTTGCCGCGATTGACGGGGTGCGACGCCAGTGGCCGGGTAGCGATAGCCGCGCCGGCCTTAACGCCAATCTCTATGCCGCAACCGACAGAACAATAGCCGCAGGTCGTGGGGACCCACTTTTCAGGAATCTTCTTGGCGGAAGTATAGCCGGTTGTTTCGCCGCGCGAGTAGGCGTAGTCTTTCTGCAGCGTGTCGATGCCGGAAAGGCGTAAGAAGTTCATGCACATGCTCCGGCAGTAGGACAAGCTTCAGCTTGTCCGGACATTAGTAATGGACAAGCTGAAGCTTGTTCAGACGTTAGCAATGGACAAGCTGAAGCTTGTCCTACTGAGCTTCCCGTCATGCGGCCACCTTTCCCGGCGCCGTAAACGCTGCGGCGATGTTCTTTGGCACTACGCTCACGAAGAATAGCCATCGCCCGATCAACTCCCCTCCGAGCGCTAGGAGCAGAACTAGCGGTGAAAAACTCACCACGGAAAGCACGATCACGGCAACCAGCACGGCCCCCCGAACCAGGAATGCACGCCGCAATCTGCCCGACAGCAGCAACGCCGACCCGCGTAGCTCAAACTGCTCCGATCGCGCCATCCACAAAAACTTCAGCACTTGAGTGAAAAGTTGCGCCGCCCCGCCGGCCGCCGCCGCGTGTCCGAGCCATACCGTACCCGCCGGATCCATCGAGCGAACGAACAGAGGCCCCAGCAGCAACATGGTGGAGAAAAATTCCGCGGCCGTGTAGCGGCTATGCCATGCGGGCCTCGCCGGAACCATGTAAATCCGCGCCGAACAGAACACTCCCGCCGCGCCGCACACTGCCGTCAGTAGACCTATCCAGGCGCGGCCCGGCAAATTCAACAGCAGCATGCCCGCGTACACACCCGCGACGCCGGCGAAAACCGAGAGCATCGCCACCTCGCGGCTCAGCCAGCTCCGCCGCAGCCCTCGCAAAGCTCGCCATGCGAACGCCGGCCGGCCCAAATGCAGTGTCGCGGCGCCCAAACTAATTCCCGCCAATGCCAGCGAGCCGAGCGCGGGCAGCAGCAATCCCGCGTGTGCTTTCAAGATGTCCAGCATCCATAACGCGGCAAATGCGCCCCCGGAAAGCTGCGTCAATACCAGCATCAAAACCAAAGGCCAATGGGGAGCTTCCGGCGCGATTCTTTGCGTATCCACGCGGCCCGTATCCGGCAGCAGGTCTTCCGGCAGCGTTACGCGCGTGGTAGAAGTACTGTCGCCGGCGGAGGGCAATCCGGGCGCTTCCGCCGCCACGAAATCGGCTCGCCATTGCGCGACGTTTACGATTTCCACCGCGATCGCCCCTTCCGGGCAAGCCGCTACGCATGCGGGCGCCATGCCGTCGCTCAAACGGTTATGGCAGAGATCGCATTTACCCACCACTCCCCGCTCGGGGTTGTATTGCGGAACTCCATACGAGCAGTTCCAGGTGCAATACTGGCAGCCGATGCAGGTATCGGCGTTATGGAGCACTACGCCCGTGCGCGAGTCCTTCGTATAGGCTTCCACCGGGCAGCCGATTAGACAGGATGGCTCCAGGCAATGATTGCAGCCCATCGAAAGGTGATACCGCTGCGTGTATGGGTAATGGCCGCCTTCTACTTCGCCCACCCGCCGCCAGTTGATAGCGGCCGGGTTGCCGTTCTGCTCATTGCAAGCCACGACACAGCACTTGCAGCCGATGCACTTTTGCATGTCGAAGTGGAAACGGTATTGTTCTCCCGCTTCGAGCGGCCGCTCGGGAATCAACGCTGCGCGGGCCTGCGTGCGCGGTTTCGTGGGTATGGCGCACAATTCGCTTTCAAACAACGGAAGGCTCGCCGTACCGTTGCGTATTGCGTCCGGATACACTATGACCGTTTGCGCCACTAAGGCTCCGTAAGTCGAGAAAAAACTCGAGACAAATCTTTCGGCCCGCGACGAAGCAGGCGTCAATCTGTCGCTACAAGGGAACTGGCTCTGCGATGAGCCTTAGGGTGGGATACAACAGGGTCCCGGATACTGCTACCGCCGGAAACCCGTTCGTTTCGCAAGCGAACTCAAAAGCAGTATAGCAGTGAACCGCGGATTTGTGAAGTCACTTGACGAAAATAATTCTTATTGGCCCTATTTAAACAAACTTTTATTTGCTTCTGCCATTAGCGGGCGCGGGCGCCTTTTGAGATTCTTTAGCTCCCGGCAACCATTCGGGACCCAAATCCTCCCGCTGCTCCACCACCTCCACAACGACGTCCTTCACAACCTCCCTGACGGCTTCCTTCACCGCTTCCTTCACGCTCTCCTCGACTTCCTTCGGATCCAACTCGACGTGCTTCTCGTCTCCCGCGATCTCGTGAATCACCGCCTGCAACACCGGCGCGACCGGCTGCAAATCCCTGGTGACTGCCTTTGCCACCTTCTTGGCCGCTTTCGCCGCGGCGGCTTCTTCGTCCACCGCCGTTTGTTCCTTGGCTTTGTCCGCCGCCTGCCAGTCATGCTCGAAAATGGCGGCTATGCGGCTTACGATGCGCTTGTCCGGGAAAACAATTCCCACCTCCCGGCGCGCGTCGAGCTCCGCTTCCCGCAGACTCTGGCTGCCGATGAATGCATGCGTGCGATCGCGTATCATTGCCCGCGTGTGCAGACGCATGCGGTGCAGCTTCAATGCCCGAAGTGTCGCGCGCTTCTGGCCGAGCTCGCCTAGAATCCGGATATCCACCCCCGCCGCGGCGCGTTCCTCCAGAATCCGAATCATGGCGGAATCGCTGACCATCGGGTCATAGATCAGCAGCTCTTTCTTCGCGCCTTTTATGAAGCGCGCCAGTTCCTTACGCGCATTCACCGGGCTCACAATCAGCTTCTGATTACCGGCTTCGTAAACCAGTCTCTTGGTGTCGGCTTCGAATAGGCGGACCGCCTCGTGCACCAGGTTTCGATTGGTGGTGACGATGCCGAAACTGCGGCTCCGCTCGATGTCCAGATAGGTGAGATTGAAGGAGAGTAGATGCAGCTCACGCCGGTCGACGATCATCATCTTGCCGTGATAGCGCACCAAATCGTTCGACGTTCGCGCGACGTTGACACCTTCGGCCAGCAGCCGCATTTCCAGGTCGCGCAGCCCATCTTCCCCGCCGCGATTGGCATGGGCCACCAGCGCGTGGACGAAGACTCCGCGCTTCACGGCGTTCGCCAGCGCCCGCTCAATTTCGCTGCGGTCGAACCGGAAAATCACGATTTCGATGCTGCTCTTCGCGCTGTTAATTCCTTTAATCACCAAGCCTGGGCCGTCACCCGGCTGAATCATCAATTGCATGGGATCCCTCCCTCGGCGCTGCTGAACCCCGCCCTTATGCGGCTGCAAACCGCTCGTCAACCCCGTCCCTTACGGCGGCGGTCACGCGCAGGGACTAGTCCGCGCGACTTACACTTGTGCAGCTTGGTATCCGTTGTGCAGTCGGGTTCCGTAGCTGGGTTCCCGTCCCAGCGAAAGAGTCTTGTATGATTTTGAAGCGAAGCTACTTCGCCGTGATTTTGACCATACTCGTGGTGAATATCGCGACCGTAGAGGCAAAGAAAAAAGGACACAAATCAGCCGGGGATGATGTAGAAAATGCATCCCTCGGCCGTGCAGTTTTATGGACCAATCCCGGTGATATTTCCAGCCGGAATTTGTTGTATGGCCCAGGGGGCAAAGAGCATCAGCCCCATGGCGCAATGCAATTCGTAGAAGAAGACCCGGAAGGCACCAACCCCAAATTCGTGGTCCGCGATCAGGACGGAGTGAGGTGGAAGGTTAAGCTCGGCCTGGAGGCGCGGCCGGAAACCGCTGCCTCGCGTATCGTCTGGGCCGCGGGCTATTACACCAACGAAGATTACTTCATGCCTGACTTGCATGTGGACGGCATGCCCGAACACCTCCAGCGGGGACAGGAATTCGTCGACGCAGGCGGGCTCGTACACAACGTTCGGCTGAAGCGATATTTGGAAGGCGAAAAGAAGATCGGGGAGTGGAAATGGGAGGATAACCCTTTCACGAACACGCGCGAGCTAAACGGCTTGCGCGTGATGATGGCGCTGATCAATAGCTGGGATCTGAAGGATGAAAACAACGCCATCTATGAAGAAAAATCCAACGCCGGGCGGCCCGAGCGAATATATATGATCAGCGATCTGGGGTCTTGCTTTGGCGCGCCCAATCTCACGTTTCCGCTCGGACACGCCAAGGGCGACCTGGACGTCTATCGCGGCTCCAAATTCATCGCGCACGCCGGCCCGAGTTTTATCGATTTTGCGACGCCGTCCGGCGCATCGTTGGCCGTCCAAGTTTTCAGGCCGCGCGAGGGCTTCATGCGAAGGCGGCTGGAGTGGATTGGAAAGGACGTCCCGCGCGCGGATGTAAAGTGGATCGCCGAGGTGCTGTCGCAGCTCACGCCGGAGCAGATCGCGGATGCATTTCGCGCCGCCGATTATCCTTTCGATAAGATCAACGGTTTTGTCGCGGTGGTGGTGAGCCGGATCGACGCCCTGAAGCGCATATGAGTCCGGCGCGAATCCTTGCTGCCTCAGCCGCGGTTTTATTTGTTCTTCCCGCCGGCGCGCATATAAAGAAAGAACGAAAACCGTCCGCCGGGGTCCTGCGAACCGCCCCGGTGGTGAAAGTGTTGTGGCGGAACCCTTCGGATATCGCCTCGCGCAACCTCTATTACGGACCCGGCGGAAAGCGCGATCGCCCCCATGGCCGGATGACCTTCATCAAAGAGGACCTGAACGACACCAATCCGAAATTCGACGTTCGCGATGAGGACGGTGTGAAATGGAGGGTGAAGCTTGGCTTTGAGGCTCGCCCCGAAACCGTCGCGTCGCGGCTGGTCTGGGCAGCCGGATACTTCGCCAACGAAGATTACTTCGTTCAAGATCTGCAAATCGCCAACATGCCGCAACATTTGCACCGCGGACAGAAACTGGTATCGCCGGACGGCTGGGTCCACAATGTCCGCTTGAAGCGGCTCCCCAAGGATGAGAAAAAGATCGGCTCCTGGAGTTGGGCGGAAAATCCATTTACCGGAACGCGGGAACTGAACGGATTGCGGGTCATGATGGCGCTGATAAACAACTGGGATCTGACGGACTGGAAGACCGCAATTTATGAGGAGAAGACAACCGGCGCGGCGGTAGAACAGATTTACATGGTCAGCGATCTGGGCGCCAGTTTCGGCACTCCGCGGCTCACCTGGCCATTGAAGCGAACCCGGGGCAATCTCGCAATGTACCGGAATTCGAAATTAATCGCCCATGAGGGACCCAGCTTTATCGATTTCACAAATCCCTCGCGTGCGTCCCTGTATCTTTTGGCGCAACCGCGTGAATACCGGCTTCGTCTTCGCCTCGACTGGATCGGCAAGCACATTCCTCGCGGCGACGCGAAATGGATCGGAGGAGTATTGGCCCGGCTCTCGCCCGATCAGATCCGCGATGCGTTCCGCGCGGCGGGGTACTCGGAGGACCAAATCGAGGCATTTACCGCGGCGCTGGAGAGCCGAATCTCTGAAATCCAGGATCTCTAGTCCTGATTTCGCAAGCGGGTGCGTGTAAAAACTTCTGGATCGATCCCCGTTTGCGAACGGAAATCATTCGATTTCAACACCAAAAATGTTGGCAAAGCAGGTGCACCTCCGCTCTCTGCGGCGCCATTTGCGGGTGATTGTTGACGAGCGCTGCGTGGAGGGTGGCGATGCATCACAAAAGTCTGGTAGCGATCGGATTGATACCTCTGATAATGAGTCCGGTTCTCGCCGCGAAAGATCCGGACGATGATACACGGCCGGCAGCTAAGCACGGCGTCCGAGGATTCATTCGAGGAACGTTCACGCCGACCGCCATCGGGATGGCTGGATTAGGGGCGGGAATCAATCAGGGCACCGACACACCTCACGAATGGGGGCAAGGCGCGGCGGGATTTGGGCGGCGGTTTGCATCGGCGATGGGTAAACACATCATCGGCCACGGGATTCATTACGCAGTGTCCCGAGCGTTGCATGAGGAAATCGATTACCGGCCGTCCGGCAAGACCGGTTTCGCACCCAGGTTGGAGTACGCGCTTCTTAGCACGGTAATTACCCGTAAAACCACCACCGGCGACAAAACGATCAATGCAGGCGAACTTGCCGGCGCATTCGGAAGCGGATTGATTTCCCGGGCCTGGCAACCGGCCAGCACCGCGTCGATAGCGCATGGTTTCGCATCCGGAGGAATATCGTTGGGCGTAAATGCCGGATTGCACGTCACGCGCGAGTTCTGGCCTGAAATCCGCCATCCTCATCAGCACCAGCATCGGGGGCCTGTGGCGCCCGCCATCGCCGCGGATGCAGATAGTCGTTAAAAACCAAGCTTGCTCGTCGGTCCAGGAGGTCCGGCGCTATATAGAAAATTCTTGGAGTGCGCTGCGGCGCACCGAAGCGTCGGTAGTGAAGTTCGGAAACGATATTAAGGTTGCAGCCGACGAACGTGTGCGGGTCTACGTGCCTCCCAATGTTTCGCCAGAGGCGATCGCGGACCGGTTCCGCAATCAACTCGATTCAAGCGACTTTCAAAAGATGGAAGTGCTGCAGCTGCCGGAGCGCGGCGAGCCTTCCAAGCCCGGGCTTCTGTACCTGCCTAACCCTTATATCGTCCCCGGCGGGCGATTCAACGAGATGTATGGTTGGGACAGCTATTTCATCGTTCGCGGCCTTCTTCAGGACGGGCAAATAGAACTGGCGAAGGGCATGACGGACAATCTGATCTTCGAAGTCCGGCACTATGGCAAAGTCCTAAATGCCAATCGAACTTATTATCTGACCCGCTCGCAACCGCCGTTTCTTTCTTCGATGGTGCGCGAGGTCTACGGCCGGACTCATGATCGGGCATGGCTCCAGGACACCATTCCCGCGCTCGAAGATTACTATCGCTATTGGACCAGCGAGCCACACCTCACCCCCGAGACGGGACTGTCGCGCTACGAAGGTGGCGCGGACACACCCGCGCCGGAAGTGCTGGCGAGCGAGAGCGATATTCACGGGCGGAACGACTACGAGCGCATACGGCGTTATTTCAGCACCCACAATGTCGAGACCTATCAAAAGTCGCGCTTCTATGATGAGGCGACCGGCCAATTAACGCCGCTTTTCTACCGCGCTGACCGCGCGATGAGGGAATCGGGATTCGACCCTTCCAGCCGCTTCGGTCCGTTCAGCGCGGCCATTCTCGACTACAATCCCGTCGATCTGAACTCGCTCCTCTACCTTATGGAGACCGATGTCGCGGCAATTCACAAGGAACTGGGGCGCGCTGGCGAAGCGGGCGATTGGACTGCGCGAGCGCAGCGCCGCGCGGAGGCAATCAACCGCTTGATGTGGGACGAGCCGGCGGGCCTGTTTTTCGATTACGATTTGCGCAATCACCGGCGCTCGCACTATAAGTTCCTAACCGCTATCTACCCTCTATGGACGGGTCTGGCGTCACAAGAGCAGGCCTCACGGGTGAACCGGAATCTGGCGCTGTTTGATCGGCCCGGCGGTCTTCAGACCAGCGCCCATCGCAGCGGCGATCAATGGGACGCGCCGTTCGGCTGGGCGCCGCTTCAACTGATCGCCGCGGAGGGCCTCCGCCGCTACGGCTTTGACCATGCCGCGGACCGCATCTCCATCGAGTTTCTGTCGATGCTGGTTCAGGACTTTCGGAAGCATAAAACTTTGCGAGAGAAATACGACGTGGTCACCTTGCGATCGGATCTCGCCGCTGGGCTCAAGTTCGGCTATTCCAGTAACGAGGTCGGATTTGGTTGGACGAATGCCGTTTTTGAAGTGCTTTACGCCGAATTTTCGCCCTCCGCGCGCGAGCACCTGAACCAGACTTGCAGGACCGGGCACTGAAACTTCGGGCAGGCTGATCGCGTCAAAAAGGCAAATGAAATTGTTTCCCTGTGCCCGCGTGGCCTCTATCGCGACATTTGTGGTTTCTTTTTCTTTCCCGGTCTTTTCCGCGTCTTCCGTGGAAGCGCCGGGTGTTACAAATTTTCATCAGATCAACGATCGCGTGTATCGGGGGGCCCAGCCAACCGCTGAAGGTTTCGCCAGCTTGGCGAAACTCGGCGTAAAGACGATCGTCGACCTACGCGGTAAGGACGAGCGCCGGGAAGTGGAGCGTCAGATCGTCGAAGCGGATGGAATGAAATATGTGAACTTGCCGATGAAAGGCATGACCACTCCCGCGGACGAGCAAGTCGCGAAAGCGCTGGCTCTGCTGGAGGACAGCTCCGCGGGCCCGGTGTTCGTGCATTGCCAGCGAGGCGCCGACCGCACGGGAGCGGTTATGGCCATTTATCGCATTGAGCACGACCACTGGTCGAACTCGGATGCCCTGAAAGAGGCGAAATCTTTCGGTATGAGCCCCTTTCAGCGCGCGATAGAGCATTACGTGCTGCGCTTCCAGCCGGCTCAGTTGTCGGCTTGGATTGTGGCACCGACAATACAGTAAAGATTAAGCGAAACAGCTCCAGAAGTTGGACAAGCTTGGGCTTGTCCTACTTCCGCCACAGCGGGCTGTGTGCCAATTCTGTTTTAAGCCGCGGAGATTAAGGACGGCTGGACTTGCAGTTCGTACAACTCCGCGTACAAACCGCCCGCCTGCACTAGTTGATCGTGCGTTCCCCTCTCGATGATCTCGCCTTTATCGATCACGAAAATAATATTCGCGCGCTGAATCGTAGAAAGGCGATGCGCAATCACGATAGATGTCCTGCCCTCCATCAGCCGGTCGAGAGCCTCAAAGACCAGCTTCTCCGACTCGGCATCCAGCCCGGTGCTGGGCTCGTCCAAAATGAGAATCGGCGCATCGCGAATAATCGCGCGGGCGATTGCGATCCGCTGCCGCTGGCCGCCGGATAGAGTGACGCCTCGCTCGCCCACGATTGTGTCGTAGCCCTGCGGCAAGCGGTCGATGAACTCCTTGGCGTTGGCCAGCTCGGCCGCGCGCAGGATTTCCGCCCGCGTCGCCTCCGGCTTGCCGTAGGCGATATTGTTCCAAACCGTTCCGTGGAACAGTAGCGTTTCTTGAAGCACGAACCCAATGTGCTGCCGCAACGAGCGTTGCGTGAAAGAGCGGATGTCGGATCCATCGATCTTCACCACCCCGGATGCCGGATCATAAAACCGCGGGATCAAGCTGATGATCGTGGATTTTCCCGCGCCCGTGCGGCCCACCAGCGCGGCGAGCTGCCCCGGCTCGATTTTCAGGTCCACATTCTTGAGAATGGGACAATCTTCCTGATACTGGAAGTTGACGCGCGCGAACTCGATTCTGCCCTTGAGACTTCCTGCTCGGCGCGCACTGGGCAGATCCCGGATCTCGCCGTCGGTGTTCAGCACTTCGCGAATGCGCTCGAATCCGACGGATGCTTTCGAATATGTGTCCGTCATCTTCGAAAGTTCCTGCATCGGTTTGTACATCTTGCCCAGGTACAACACGAATACTACAAGAGCTCCCGCCGAGAGGCCGTTGCCCATCGACATGCGCGCTCCGAACCACAGGACGAGACAGGTACCCACGGCAACGATAATCTCCACGATCGGCGCGAGTTTGGCCTTAAGACTCCGCGCCCGCAGGGCGATTTCGATGCCCTCGAGACTTTCTTCCTCCAGCCGGCGCTGCTCGTACTCCTCACGCGCGAAGGCCTTCACGACGCGGATTGACGAAAGCACCTCCTGGATAACGGAAACGATCTCGCCCTCTTTCTTACGGACCTCCCGGGATGCTTTCTTGATGCGCCGCGTGTACGAATACACGACCAAAAACAGCACCGGCGCTACGGAGAGAGCGATCAGCGTAAACCGCCAGTTGAGGTAAAGCATTACCCCGACCATTCCCACCAGCGTGAGGCCGTTGATGAAGACGCCCAGCATACCCGACGCGATGAAACTCTGGATGGCGTCTATGTCACTGGTAACGCGGCTGATCAGGTCGCCTGTCCGAGTGTGGTCGTGGTAGGACAACGAGAGGCGCTGGATGTGCGAATAAAGGATGCGCCGGAGCTCGTGCATCACCCATTGGGAAACGCTTGTGGTGACGTATTTTTCGGTGTAAGAGCAGATAGCTCCGATTACCGCAATCGCCAGAACCGCAAGTACGGCGAATTTCAGAATCGCGAGCTTGTCGTCGCCGATATATGTGAGGACAAAATTCTGAGGCGGAGCGGGAAGCGCCTTCGAGCGCAAGACATTATCGAGTACGACCTTAAGAGGCCAAGGCTCCAGTAGATTTGCAACACCTTCCCCGATCACCGCCACGAAGCCTATAGCCAAGGCTTTGGAATGCGGCTTCAGCAACTCCGCGAAGTTTAGCCCTTTTATCATTTACGGCGGGGCAGCACCGCTGTTGCGGCCGGCCCGCTAGTTTCGGATCCTCCTTGAGGTAGTTTTATGATTGAAGCGGCCGCGAGGTACCGCACGGCCTGATGATCGTCGGTGAGCAGCGGCACCAGCTTCATCGTGGAATCGCGGTTGCCGCGTTCGCCAAGCGCCTTCGCCGCGGCGCCCCGAACCTCCGGATTCTTATCGGAAAGCGCCCATTCCAAAAATTCCAGGGCCGCCGGATCGGTATCTTCCCCGAAATACTCCACCACTGCCGCGCGGCCTGAGGGCCCGCCCTTGAGCTTTAATATTTCCTGCACGGCGTCGATTGCCGGCCCCCCAGGCCCCGCGACTTCCCTGGCCGCCATGAATGCAAGCTGTTCAGGGCGCAGTCTGTGCTTGGCGTCCTTTAGCGCCTTTTGCATCTTCGTCGGAGTCTCCCTCCGCTCTCCAACTAGAATTTGTTCAAAGATGTCCCGCGCCGTCGCGGTGTCGCCAAGGTTCCACAGCGCCTTCGCTGCGCTGAACGCAACTTCCGGTTTGTCGTCCAACGCCGTCCGCAAGTCCGGAATCGCTTCCGGCGATCCGATCTGCCCCAATGCATCGGCCGCGGTCTGGCGCACCAGAATGTCTTTGTCGTTGGCGAGTCGATCTTTGGCCGCCTGCACCGCGCGAGGATCGCCGTGGATGGTTCCGGCGGCTGAGAGCGCTTCTTTACGGTGAGCGCCGTCGCTGTTCTCAAGCCCGGCCTTGAGTGTTTGCCACGCTAGATTACTGTAATCCGCCGGCGGCTGAGCAAAAGTAACCGGGAGAAATACCGCGGCTGCGATGGCGATCTGGCGAAAATTAGTTGCCATTGACTTCGATAGAAACAATTTCGGACGTGGTGACATGCAAGCCCTCCTCGGGCCGGCCGAACACTAGGTGCATCCCCTTGCCGATGAAGCCTGGCTCCAGATGATCGTTATCGCGCGTGGAGCCTTCCAGCGTCATTTCAAGCGGCACGGGGCAGACCGAAGGATGACCCGAAATCCGTACCGCGTCCCCGGAGATGCACTCAATCCGGTATGGCCGGTTTCGCGTCTCCACGTTAATGACTGTGCCTGGCGATAAGCTCGGCACGAATAAGCAATCCGCCACCTGCTGCATGTTGCACCTCCACAAGCCCACCGTGGGGCGGGCTTCAGCCTACGGGTATCCCGCGCTGAACGCCCGCCCCGCTACCTCGCTATGCGTTCACGCGCTGACTATATGCGCGCCTTCCAGCATCCCAACCAGCCGCCACGGCTCCGGCTTGGCTCGCGATTGCATCCGAGCCCTTCCGCGCCAAGCCCACCGCTTGGTCGCGCAAATCAGACCCGGATTTTTTCATGTACTGTGCACCGCGAGCGGCCTTTACCTTTATTTGGCGCCGCATCCTGTAGCCGGGATGCGGCGTCATCAGCATCGCCACTCCACCGCCTATTCCGATTCCTGCCAGAAATGTAAAGAACGTCTTCATGGATTTGATTTCCTCTCATCAATTTCTCTGCCGCGCGTCAGGCGTTGAATACAACTGGCCTATGGAAGTCCCGATAATGTCGCCGGAAACTACCATCTCTACGCGCCGGTTTGCCTGCCGTCCGGCCGCGGTGGAGTTGTCGGCCACCGGGCGGGTTTTTCCAAAGCCGCGCGCCGTCACGATGTCGGGGCTGATGCCCTGCCCGGTCAAATAACTGCGGACCGAGTTCGCGCGGTTTTCAGAGAGCTTCATATTATAGTCATCGCCGCCAATGCTATCCGTATGCCCCTCCACTTGGATCTTTAAGCCCGGATGACTCAAGATAATTCCGGCGACTTTCGCGAGCTTTTCGCGCGCCCCCGGCTTCAGCGTGTATTGCCCGGTGTCAAAAAGCACGTCGGACATGTTCACAATCAGTCCGCGCGCCGTATCGCGCGTTTGCAGGATCAGATTCAGCTGCTCCAGCAACTGCTTTCGCAACTGGACCTGATCGTCCTCCGCTTTTTGCCGCAAGGCCTCGGCTTGCGCCGCGGCTTGCCGGGCTTTATCGGTTTCAAGCGCCAACTGCTGCTGCTGTTGTATTGCGGCCTGGCGCGCCGCGTCCGCTTCAGCCTTCGCCTGTTCCGCTGCCTTTCGTGCCGCGTCCGCCTGATTGGCCGCTACCAGGGCTTCGGCTTTACTCTTCTCCGCGGCGGCACGCTCTGCGTCGGCTTGCGCGCGCTGAGCTTCGGCCTGCGCCCGCTGAGCCTCGGCCTGCGCGCGTTGCTTCGACTCTAGCTCGGCCTGCAATTTCGCCTGCTCAGCCTTCGCCTTTTCCGCATTTTCGCGGGCCAGGGCAGCCGCGCGCTCATTATCCAGTTCCTCTTGCTGTTCGCGCTTCAAGGCGACCACTCGTGCATCCTCCGCGCGCACGGCCGCTTCCCGCGCCATTGTGATTACAGGCTTTTGCCCTGGATGTTGGGCCTGATATGTTTCGGCTTGCTGCAAGGATGCCTGAGCCTTCGTGAAGCTGTCAGCGGCGTATTTCTGGGCGCCGGCCAACCTCGCCAGTTGAACTGCGTTTTCTGCTTCATATAACTCGAAGGGATTCTTCTTGCCCACTCGGATGGGTACGAAGCCGGGCGCCTTCCCCTCGAGAGTGTAGGCGCCGCGCGGCAGCAGCTCATAGTGCGCGTTTACGGATTCGATCACGCCGCGGGTATCGGGCCGGATGACGTTCTCCAACACCACCACATCACTGGGCGTTGTGACGGCGTAATACGGCTCGGCGGTCACCATCAATCCAAATGTTTGAATGTCGCTAGTGGTATCGATTTTGCTATTG
Organism: Bryobacterales bacterium; assembly: GCA_019261985.1. Classification (GTDB taxonomy): domain Bacteria; phylum Acidobacteriota; class Terriglobia; order Bryobacterales; family Bryobacteraceae; genus Palsa-187. The sequence goes on from JAFAQY010000105.1 coordinate 33,708, forward strand.
GACCCCGCTCCGTAGCTATCCAGCGTCAACTCGCCCAAATTCACGGGACGCCCGTCCGGCGAAATCGCCCATAACACATACGTCAGGTACTCGGGGCCAAACATGCTGGGCTGAGCTAAATCCTTAAAGTCGGCCGAAACCTTTATGACCCCTCTTTCGCTCTCGACCTTGGCGCTACCTTTCGCTTGCGGCATGAGCGCCGTTCCGGAAAAGTCGACCCTGGTCGATCCTCCGCGATGTAAAAAATTTACAGCCCGTATATCGCGAGCGACTACATTTATCCGAAATAGCGGTGTAGGCTCCAACTGCACCGCCGCGGTTTGTTTTTGCTGTGTTGGGTTGGGGATCGGTTGTTGGCCCAGGGCCAGCATCCCCGTTGTAAGGGCGCCTGCAATTAGTGATTTCATGGTTTGCGCTAATGCAAGTACATCACCGACTCTGTAACTGTTTGCCCGCGCGATACATCTGCATTAGCTCACGAAATTTTTGGATGGAAAAAGTTACCGTTAGCGACGGGTTGTTACGAAAACTCTTCGTCGGCTATCTTCCCTACGGAGGAAATTACGTGAAAACAATAATAATCACGTTCGCTCTGGTAGCAAGCTCTTTACTCGCCGGTTCTATTGGAGTCGGAATTACCATTGGTCCGCCGCCGCCTCCGCGCGTTCTGGCGGCGCCGCCGGCTCCCGGGCCTGGATACGTCTGGGTCGACGGCTATTGGTACCCGGTTGGTCATCAGTACCGCTGGCACTCAGGGTATTGGACTCGCGCTCCTTATGAAGGGGCGGCGTGGGTGCGTCCTCGTTACGAAAGTGGTCGGTATTACAACGGCTATTGGGAGGGTTCGCACGGCCGGATCGAGCATAACCACCACTGGGACCGCGATCGCCGGCGCGATTACGACCGGCATTAATTCCTTTAACGGATGATCGGTTTTTGTCGTTCGCCGTCGCGGACTACAAAAACCGGCTGTCCGCCTAAATATGCGTTTAACTGCACGCCTTTGCGTCGCGCTCATATTTAGCGTCGCATGCGTGTCTCTTGTCTTCGCGTATTTCCAGACCCAGGAACAAACGCGCAATTTGCGGCAGGATCTGGAGCACGAAGCGAGCGTCCTGGCCGAGAGTCTGGCTAAGTCTGTCGAGCCGTTGGTCGCCAACCACTCCTACAAGGAGTTGCAGCGCCTGGTAGACCGCTTTCAAGACCGCGAGAAGATCGCGGGCATCGCGGTGTATAACCCCGCTTCCGCTCCGCTGGCGGTCAGCGCGGGATTAACCTCACGGCTGAAACAGCGGCCTACGCCG
>JAFAQY010000099.1 GCA_019261985.1 Bryobacterales bacterium
GTAGTCGCACGCGTGCGCGCCGCCGGAGGCGACGTCTTCGACGAAGAGCTCGGCATCGAAGCGCTTGCCGACGAGGCGGCCGTAGTGATCGGTGAATCCCGCCACGACCGTGTCGATCTCGCCTTTCGCGACGAGCGCCTTCAGCTCCTCGATGCCGAGGAGCCCCTTCGGCCGCGCGCGTTCAGCCATCGTCCGGCTTCTTTCGATAGATCACGAAGACCTTTCCGACGTGCTGCACGGGCTCCGCGCCCGTGCGCTCGCAGATCGCCGAAAATGCCTCGGCGCGCTGGTGCCTGTCCATCGCGCCGGCGCGGATCTTGAGCAGCTCGTGAGCCTTGAGCGCGAAATCGATCTCCGCGACGACCGCGTCGGTCAGTCCCTTGCCGCCGATCGTCACCACCGGCTCGAGCTTGTGCGCCTGCGCCTTGAGCGCCTGGCGTTCCTTCGGCGTCAGCATGGACGCCCGTTGACCGAGACGAGCTTCGTCCCGAGATGTCGCGCCAGGCCGCGGCCGCCTTCGCGCATCACCTCGCCGTGGTTCCATGCGAAGACCGGCGCGAGAACAGGCGCGAGCAGGTTCATCCAGGCCTTGTCCGTGTCGACGCTCCACGTGTAATCCGCTTTCGCCCGGCCGCCCTCGTCGCGCAGGTCCCACCGGCCATGCCCCTTCAGGTCGCCGGAGGCGACGCCCTCGATGCGATCCGGCTGCAGGACGGTGGTGCGCATGTCGAAGGTGAGACGGTACGGCAGGCGGCTCGACCACGTATAGCGCGCGAGCGCGCCCACGCCGTCGGAGTCGCCCGGCTCGATCTCCTCGACCCGCTCGACGTATTTCCACCACGACGGCCACTCGCGCGTCGCGCGCAGCGCGCGCCAGACGCGGTCGACGCCCGTCTCGAGCGTCCAGGAAGTCACGAGGGTGTACCGGCTCATCGCGGCCTATGATAGTCAGGCAATGGCCAAATCGAGCAAGCAATGGCTCCGCCGCCACGTCACCGATCCGTACGTGCGCAAGGCGAAGGAGCAGGGCTACCGGTCGCGCTCGGCTTTCAAGCTTCTGGAAATGAACCAGAAGGAAAAGCTCCTGAAGGCCGGGATGACCGTGGTCGATCTCGGCGCGGCGCCGGGCGGCTGGTCGCAGGTCGCGGCGGAGAAGGTGCGCCCGGGCGGGCGCGTGATTGCGATTGATCTCCTGGAGATCGCCCCCATTACAGGCGTAACGGCGCTCAAGGGGGATTTCCGAGAATCTTCGCTGCTCGAAGCGCTCGGAAGCGCCAAAGCCGACGTCGTCCTCTGCGACGCGGCCCCGAATCTCTCGGGGATCGCGCTCACCGACCAGGCCCGCCAGCTCGAGCTCGCCGAGGCGGCGGTCGACCTCTGCCGCAAGGCGTTGAAGCCGGAAGGAGTTTTCGTGGTGAAGGCGTTTCACGGTAGCGCGTTCGACGCGATGGTGCGTACGCTGCGGTCGGCTTTCGCCTCGGTACGGACCGTGAAGCCGGCCGCCTCGCGGGGTGAATCGGCGGAAACTTATGTCGTTGCCAGGCGTCTGTCAGCAGAGCAGGAAACCGCGTAAGATGAACGGCTTGCTTCGCGCCGTCCCCAACAGGAGTTAAGTCCTTGAACAACATGCTCAAGAACCTGGTCATCTGGCTCGTCATCGGGCTCGTTTTGATGACCGTGTTCAACCAGTTCAACACCCGCCAGGCGGCGCAGGCGCCGGTCGAGTATTCGCAGTTCCTGGAAGAGGTGAAGGCGGGGCGCATCGCGAAGGTCACGATCGAGGGCCGGCAGCTCAAGGCCGTGACGACGGACAACAAGCGCATCACGAGCTACTCGCCGGGCGACATCTGGCTCGTGTCCGACCTGCTCAAGTACGGCGTCAAGGTGGAGGCGAAGCCGGAGGAGGAGCCGTCGCTCCTCATGAACATCTTCGTCTCGTGGTTCCCGATGCTGCTCCTCATCGGCGTGTGGATCTTCTTCATGCGCCAGATGCAGGGCGGCGGACGCGGTGGCGCGTTCAGCTTCGGCAAGTCGCGCGCGCGCATGCTGGATGAATCCACCAACACCGTCACCTTTGCCGACGTCGCCGGCTGCGAAGAAGCGAAGGAAGAGGTGGCGGAGCTCGTCGATTTCCTGCGCGATCCGTCCAAGTTCCAGAAGCTCGGCGGCCGCATCCCGCGCGGCGTGCTGATGGTCGGCTCGCCCGGTACCGGCAAGACGCTGCTCGCTCGCGCCATCGCGGGCGAGGCGAAAGTTCCGTTCTTCTCGATCTCCGGCTCCGACTTCGTCGAGATGTTTGTGGGCGTCGGCGCATCGCGCGTGCGCGACATGTTCGAACAGGGCAAGAAGAGCGCGCCCTGCATCATCTTCATCGATGAAATCGACGCGGTCGGCCGCCATCGTGGCGCCGGATTGGGCGGCGGACACGACGAGCGCGAGCAGACGTTGAATCAATTGCTGGTCGAGATGGACGGGTTCGAGTCAAATGAAGGCGTCATTCTGGTCGCCGCGACGAACCGCCCCGACGTTCTCGATCCGGCGTTGCTGCGTCCGGGCCGCTTCGATCGCCGTGTCGTCGTCGGCCGTCCGGATGTCAAGGGCCGCGAGGCGATTTTGCGAGTTCATACGAAGAAGACGCCGCTGGCCGACGATGTCGATCTTACGGTGGTTGCCCGTGGAACGCCAGGATTCGCCGGCGCCGATTTGGCCAATCTTGTGAATGAAGCCGCCCTGGTTGCCGCGCGTCAGAACCGCAAAGTCGTAACCCAGTTCGATTTCGAGCTGGCCAAAGACAAAGTGATGATGGGCGTCGAACGCAAGAGCCTCATCATCAGCGAAGAGGAAAAGCGTAACACGGCTTACCATGAAGCCGGGCACGCTCTGGTCGCGGCATTAACACCGTTCGCCGATCCGCTTCATAAAGTCACGATCATTCCCCGCGGCATGGCGCTCGGCCTCACCATGCAGCTTCCGCTGGACGACAAGCACAGCTACCACAAGGAGTACTTGGAGGCGCAGCTTGCAATCCTGATGGGCGGCCGCATTGCCGAAGAGATCTTCATGCGCCATATCACCACCGGCGCCGGTAATGATATCGAGCGCGCGACCGACATGGCGCGCAAGATGGTCTGTGAATGGGGCATGAGCGAGCTCGGTCCACTGAGCTTCGGTAAGCGGGAAGAACAGATTTTCCTCGGCCGCGAAATCGCCCAGCATCGCGATTACAGTGAAGCGACCGCGATTCGCATTGATGAGCAGGTGAAGAAGCTGGTTGAGTCCGGTTATCACCGGGCGCGCACAATCATCGAAGAGAAATCCGATGCGCTGGAGCGTATCGCTCTCGCGCTTCTTGAGCGCGAAGTTCTGGATGGCTCCGAAGTGCGGCAGTTAATCGAGGGCACCAAGCCGCTGCCTGCGTTCAACAAGCCCGCGCCGCCTCCGCCAACCGATACTCCGCAACAGGTAATCAAACCGGAGCCCGGACGGCGCATGCCCGGCATGCTGCCCGAGGGTGGTCCGCAACCCGCTTGAGTTCAAACAAGATTCCTCAGTTTCCCGTCTATATCTTCGATTTAGACGGGACCCTGATGGACTCCGCCCGCGATATCTGCGGCGCAATCCAGGAAGTCCTCGCGGCGGTGGGACGCACCGGTGTTCCCGACACGCGATTGCGCAAATACATCGGCTGCCATCTCCTGGCAATGTTTTACGATCTCGGCTTTGAAGACGCTGAGATCGATCCAATGATCGCGCATTACCGCCGCATCTACCCCGAACGGAAACACGGGATGACCGCGCCCTTTCCAGGCGTGCCCGAAACCCTCGCGCGGCTCGGCGGCCGTAAAACCACCGCGACAATAAAGAGCACTGCCAACACGAAGATCGTCCTGGAGCAATTCGGCCTTTTGCGGCATTTCGATCACGTTCAAGGCACGGATGGTTTCCCCGCGAAACCCGAGCCGGATGTGATTTTCCATTCGCTCGAAGCGCTCGGAGTTGAGCCGCGGGATTGTCTTTTCGTCGGCGATTCCGCCGCCGATATGGAGGCCGGCAGACGAGCGGGCGTACCCACCTGCGGCGCGCGTTATGGTTACGGCGACGTCCAGGAAATGGCGAAGTGGGAGCCCGACTACTGGATCGACGATTTAAGAGAGCTTGCGTGAGACGCGCTGTCCTGGCGTTCCGCAATGACAAGAAAACAGGACCGTACAGGCAGGCGCTCGGCGACGAAGGGATTGAAGTAGTTTCAGTAAGTCCGGAGCATCCGATCGATTCGCTGGACGGAATGGGGCTCGTGCTCACGGGTGGAACGGACATCGATCCCGCGATTTATGGCCAGGACCCAGACCCTCGCGGGGACACCCCCGATAGGGAGCGCGACGATCTGGAACTAAAATTTCTGCGGCAGGCGCTGTCGCTCGATTTACCGGTCCTCGCTATCTGCCGGGGCTTGCAGTTGTTCAATGTTGCGCACGGCGGCACTCTCATCCAGCACATGGAAGGGCACCGGATAGCGGATAACGGCACGCATGCGGTCGAAATAACCGCGGGCACGCGATTGGCATGCATCCTCGGATCTGGCAGGCACGACGTGAATTCACGCCACCATCAAGCCGCGGGACAGGTCGGCGGTGGTTTGGCCGTAAGCGCGATATCCCCTGATGGCTTCATCGAAGGGCTGGAACGCCCGGACCGGCGGTTCGCCGTCGCCGTCCAGTGGCACCCGGAGGACATGTTGGCCGGGTACACGGATCAGCGCAGGCTATTCCTCGCATTTCGCGAAGCGCTAGAAGCCATTCGATAGCCTCAGCCCGCCTGACTTAACTAAAGCCCCGCCCTCGCGGGCGGGGCTGCAACTCTACTGTACGTGCGTAGCTAACAAATAGATCGACACCGTCACCGTCGTCGAGTTTCCTTTGCTATCGGTCACCGTCAGATTTACGAGATATTGGCCGGTTTGATTGCCCAACTGAAGCGTCGGGCTCGCGGTGTTCGCGTTCGAGATGGCAACGGGAGTTCCGGACGCCGGAGTCCATTGATACGTCAGCGGAAGATTCGGACTCGTAGATGCCGAAGCATCCAGCGTGATGATGCGGTAAATCGTGGTTTGGGATAGGCCTCCTGCCACCACCACCGTCGGACCAGGCCCCGTTGTGCCGCCTCCTCCGGTCGAGACCGGCACTGTCACCGTGGCCGTGTCGGTCTGGCCGCTCTGATTCGTCGCGATGCAAGTGTACGTAGTGGTTGCGGTTGGAAATACCGGATACGTCACGCTGGTGCCGTTGAACATCACGCCCGCGACCGTCAATGAGGTTGCGCCCGTTGCGACGCACGATAGCGTAACTTTCGTTCCCGGCGCCGGAGAACTGGAAGGCGAAGCGGTAAAGGATGTGATCGTCACCCCCGAACCGCCGGTGACCGTTACCGTGGCAGTAGCGGTTGCAGTCCCGCTTTGATTAGTGGCGGTCAATGTGTAGGTCGTCGTCGCCGCCGGAGAAACGGATTGCGAACCGCTGGGATTCACAGTTCCGATGCTGCTGATGCTGACCGTAGTCGCGTTCTGCACCGTCCACATCAGCGTGGACGATTGGCCGCTATTGATGGTGGGGGGAACGGCCGAAAATCTGACAATAGTCGGCGCCCCTGTCCCGCCACTGGATACCGTCAGCGTGACATTGCAGGTATCGGTGCTGCTTCCGCCCTGACCCGTCGCGGTGATGACGTAATTCGTGGTCTGCGACGGGGAAACCGTAGTGCTGCCGCTCAGCGCCACCTCTCCGACGCCCGGCTGAATGTTTACGCTGGTCGCATTCGTCGCGGCCCAGTTAAGGGTGGCGGACCCTCCCGGCGCAATCGTCATCGGAGTCGCGTAGCAGTACAGCAACTTGGTCGCCTGCGCGTTCACCGATACAACCGCCGTCGCGCTAACCTGGCCTGTCGAGTTGCTCGCAGTAAGAGTATAGGTCGTGGTTACCGTCGGCGCCACTTGAGTCGATCCCGTCGCTTGAACCGGGCCGATTCCACTCAGATTGACCGTATCGGCATTCAAGACCTTCCATGACAGAGTCGAAGATTGCCCGGAGGAAATCGACGGAGGGTTCGCGACGAAGAAGACAATCTGAACCGGTTCGGATTGGGCTGTCGATACAGTCGTGCGCGCCGTTCCCTGCCCGCCGAACGGATCTCTCACGACCAGTTGAAACACGTAAAACGCGCCGCCCACTGCGGTAAAGGTGGTTTTGGCGCTTGTGGGCGACGAGAAAGTGACCGTCGGGCCCGCTTGCTGAATCCACTGATACGTGATGGGATCGCCGTCAGGGTCATAGGAGCCCGATCCATCGAGAGTTATCGTGCCCGCGGGCACATTCACTTGCGGCGGACCGGCATCGGCTACCGGCGGAGTATTTCCTACCCGCACGCGCCTGGTCACCACTTCGTAACGGATGCGCGGAACATCGACCGGCACAGCCGTCTTCGCAGCCTTAAATTCCTTCGGCCGCAGCATATTTCCGAACTGCAATCCGACCACCGCCCGTCCGCTGTTGCCATTCGCCAGCAGAGTTTCGTTCAGCCCTCCCTCAACAGTAAAGGCAATCTTCGAATTCAGCGGGAAGATAAAGCGCGAGGTGAAGCCAAACCGGTTGCCGTTCGCGACGCTGTGCAGATAACCGGCGTTGCCTTCAAGATACGTATTGCCCATCAATCCAACGGTCGTGCTCAAGCCCGCTTGATCGACAACTTTCAGCGAACTCTCCAGCAGAATCGAATTTAAGAGAGCGCCCGTGACGGGGTCCTTGGCATTTGTCGTATTGACAACGCCGCTGTCCATAAACCCCTTGGTTCCGTAGAATCCCACTTTGCCCCGCCCGAAGATGTAATCGACCGTTAGAGCTGCTTGTCCCATGTTTCCGCCGTTCTGATACGACTGCAGGTCCACATGTTTGAAGCTGGCGAACAAACCGACTTGAGCCGCGCCCATGCGGTCCACCAAGCCTAGGTCGAACTGGCCTTCGCGTTGATTTTTGAAATACAAGTACTCGGCTTGCGCCTCGAACGCGAAGCGCTCATTAAACGGCGCGAAATAGCGTCCTTTGCCCGTGAAAGTGGTGTGGCGCGCATCGTCGGCGCCGACGTTTACCCCGAGAAGCTGGAAGCGCGGCAACCGGTTGGCCTCGATGGTCCGTTGGACTTCGGTGGCGATGTCCGTAGTCGATGGCGGCTTCGGCGCGGCGGCGACCTGGTTCTGCAACGCTTGCTGATTCTGCCGCAGCGTGTCCTCGGCGCCTCTAAGCTCGGCGACTTGCTTTCGCAGGTCCGCGTTCGCATCGGCCAGATCCCGCAGCATCTTGGCGATCTCATCCAGGCGGTCCAGCCGCTTCAGAATCTCGTTGCAGCAATCGGGGCTGGGCTGCGGCGCCGGTTTCGGCGCTTCAACCGCGCGGATCGCTTCGCCAACTCCGCCCGCGCTGACTTGGTTGCCCTGCGCGTCTGTGACTGTGAGTGAGACACGCCGGTTCATGAAGCGAGCCTCGTCAGTCCGGCTGTAGGTCGGCCTCTGGCCTGGATATCTCGGGTTTTGTTTTCCGTCCGACGCCGTTGTGATTTGGCTTGCCTGCGCGCCGTACTTCACCAGAAAATCGCGGACGGCATTCGCGCGAGCCAATCCCAGCCGGTCGTTCGCGCGGTTGCTTCCGATCACGTCCGTGTGGCCCTCCACCCGAACCTTGTACGCGGTATTCCTCTGCAGCAACTCCGCAAGCCGCAGCAGGCTGGGAAATCCGTCCACGATGATCGACGAATTGAAGTCGAAATTAATCTCTTCCCAATCGTCCTTGGTCACTCCAGGCGGGACATTCAATCCCTGCGCCCAGCAATTAATCGCGGAAAACGACACAAATAGAGATAGCGCCGCAAAGCGACGTACCATAAAGCTCCTCCTTAAATGCCGTACGGCACTTGTGTTTAAAATTTGCCCGGAGCTGTTGAATAACGGCGCACTCCCCCGGACCCCGCCATCCCGCGCGCGCCTGAGCTTTCTACATATAGTGTGGGGAGATGTCCCTCCAGGATCTCTCCCGCCAAGCTACTGCAAACCAAAGGCTTATAGATTCCAAATCGATTTTTAGATACATTGGCGGGCCTAAACGTTACAATAAATTTGGGCCTGCCGGACGGGCAGTCGCCTTCCGCGCTTCTGCGCCGGAGGGAGGAAAGTCCGGTCTCCACAGGGCAGCATGCCGGCTAACGGCCGGGGGGATCCGCTCAAAGCGAATTTCACGGAAAGTGCCACAGAAAAAATACCGCCGGGCCGATTTCTCGGCTCGGTAAGGGTGAAAAGGTGCGGTAAGAGCGCACCGCGGCCGCAGTAATGCGCGCCGGCAGGGTAAACCCCATGCGGAGCAAGACCAAATAGGGGAGCAGGAGCGGCCCGCTCCGTTACGACTTCCGGGTAGGTTGCTGGAGCCGGAGAGTAATCTCCGGCCTAGAGGAATGACTGCCGCCCGCTTTCAGTTTTTAGTGGGCACAGAAACCGGCTTATAGTCCGGCAGGCTCAATAGTTTCCCTTTGTGTGGCGGAAGCGCGCTTGATATTCACGCCGCCTTCGCTGGACCATAGAAGGTTGCGCGCTACTCTGCGATATATGGCGACGGCGCTGCTGAATCGCGTTCCCAGGGAAGTGCTACGCCTGGGAAAGCTGCTTCCGCGATTTCAAGACGGGCGCATCGATTATACAAACGCAAGGCAAGCGCCCGTGCTCGATTGCTACGTATTTTGCAGCGGCCGCTTGTTGATCCTGAAGAGAACTCGCCCGATCGCCGGGAGCGCAACCGAATGGCACGTGGTTTCGGGATATCTGGATACGGCGCGATCTCTTCGCGAGCACGTATACCAGGAGCTTCGGGAAGAAATCGCTCTCTGCCTGGGGGCCTTTGATTCGCTTCTCGCTTTAGAGCCGTATCGGCACTTCGATGCGAAGCTTTGGACTGTCTATCCCGTGCTCGCCCGTCTGCATTGCGAATGGCGCATTCGGCTGAATGAAGAGCACGTGGAGTTTCGATGGATTGACCCGGCGCACATCAGGGCTTACTTGGCTCCCCACGTCTGCCGGGCTATAAACTGTATCTTGCCTTGTTTCTAGATCCCGGCATCTCACGGGTCGATACATGGTCCGGCGCCGCCCAAGCAAGTCCGGCCTAGGCGAAAGGCTTACGCCCCTTCGCCGGGACCAGCACCTCCAGCCCCGGCAAAACGGCGGTCAGTACATCGGAAACGCCGTCCGCGAAGATGAATTCCATCTCCCTGCGGACCTCTTCCGGCAGATCGCGTCCTTCTGATTGCCGCGGCAAAACCACGCGCTTCAGCCCGGCGAGCCGGGCCGCAAGCACCTTCCCCTTCACGCCGCCGATCGGCAGAACCAACCGGTAGCCCCAAACCGTTACGATGATCTTAGGATGTCCGACGTCACGCTCCACATTCCCGACGATCTGGCCGAGCGCCTCTCCGGCCATGAGCACCAATTGCGCGAGATCCTCGAATCGGGCCTGCGCGAGCTCTCCGCCGATGTCGGCTTCCCTGGAGCCGCGAATGTTTTGGAGCTGCTCGCGACGCTTCCCAGTCCGCAAGAGATTCTCCATCTCCGGCCCTCCGAAGATCTCCAAAAACGTATCGATGAACTCCTGGAAAAGAGCCGCGCCGGTCCGCTTACTCCCGCCGAGGAGACGGAATGGGACCGCTATGAATATCTCGAACATCTAGTCAGGCTGGCGAAAGCCAGCGCGAAATCCAAGCTTCGTACTTCGTCCGGGAATGCGTGACAACCCTGCTGTCTTCCGCGAGGAAGTAGCAGAGCGCGCCCGCCGCTGCTGCGAATACTGTCAAATCCCAGAAGACGCCGCTTTCGCGCCGCACCATCTCGATCACATCGTCGCTCGCAAGCACGGCGGCAAAACTTCGCTCGATAATCTCGCGTATTCTTGCAGCCTGTGCAATCGCCGCAAAAGCAGCGACCTGAGCTCTGTCGATCCCTCTACCGGTCAAATCGCGCTTCTCTTCAATCCGCGCCGCGATCTGTGGCAGGAGCACTTCGAACTCCGTGGCGGCGAAATCGCCGGCCTCACCTCATCCGGCCGAGCCACTGTTAACCTGCTCCGCCTCAACCACCCTCACCGCGTCCAGGAGCGCCGCATCCGCCTCGGCTGGGTATGGACGCGAGAGAGTTAGCGGAGGACGACACGTGACGTACCGCTTTTCGCGCCATGCCGAATGGGAAATATTGCGACGCCAAATATCGAAGGAATGGCTCGGTATCTTGTTGGAGTCGCCGGAACAGCAGCTTCATCAGCCGAATGGAACGGAATTGCTTCAATCCCGCTTTGCTACAAACGATGGGAAAATATACTTGTTGAGAGCCGTAGTCGCCATGGATAAGGAGCCGCCGGTGGTCGTCACCGTCTACCGGACCAGCAAAATAGAGAAGTACTGGAGGCCGGAATGAAAGTCAAATACGACCCCGAGGCCGATGTCCTAACCATCTTGCTAAGTGAGGCGCTTGTAGACGAAAGTGACGAAACCAAGCCCGGCATCATCCTCGACTACGACAACGCCGGTAACATAGTCGGAGTCGAGATTCTAGACGCATCCAAGCGCATCGGTGACCCAATGTCCGTGGAATACGCGATCGCACGCTAGGCGCCTTGTCGCTAGCGCAGGCGCACAAAACGAACTCGACGGCATTGTGGCCAGCTTTTGCCAAGCTGCGGCCAGTTGCCAACCGGCCTCTTTAGCTTCTAGATCTCAGAAGAGTTGGGCCGGCAGAGATACGGTGGCATCTTCTCCGGCCTTCAGCCGGCGTGTCGAGCGAGGCGCAGAATTGAAGCCGGCCGCTTGGCCTCAGAACAGCGGTCCAGCAAGGCTGCGCCTTGTGTCGACTCCCGTTCGTAATAAAATCAAAAATTCAGTCGAATTATGGCGAAAAAGAAAATAGCGGTGGCGGCCGCTGGCACCGACACACCCCTTACAAACGTGTCCGACTACCGCCATCCCGGGGCCACACGCAAGAACAACCCGCCGGCAAAAATAGCCGCAGAAGGGCGTGTTCCTCTACTCCCCAAAGCCGAGTACTCCTATAGTCCCCGCCGTCCGCCCGAGCTGCGCTTCGATCCAACCGGAGGCTCGGATGAACTGCCGGAGCTGCTCGCTATATCGACCCGCCGTACGGGAGTCCGCATCGCCACGCCCGAATATAGGGACGCTAAAGCGGTCGTCATCGTCACCCCCGCCGATGGCCCATCCTTCGGAATCGCCCCGGCGCAGCTCGGGCGTATACTGAAGCCAGTGACTGTCGGGATCACTACTCAAATTGACCTCGACGACCGTGGTGTCGCCTGGATCTCCGGCACGAGGGTCAAGGTCGCCGAAGTAGTTCTGGACAAGATTGCTCACGGTTGGAGCCCGGAGGAGATCGATTTTCAACATCCACACCTCTCCCTGGCTCAAATAACACGGGGCCTTGGCTTACTACTATGAGAACCAGAGTCGGCTTGATGAGCAGCTAGATGAGGACCTGAGGGAAGCCGATAAACTTGCCGCCGAAGGGTCTGATCCGGCGTTTCGGCGAAGATTGGCTGATTTGAAGCGCCGGCGTTGAGCGTCGCTTTCTTCATGGACGTGCACGTCCCGCGTGCCGTGACCATTGCTCTGCGACTGCACCAAGTCGATGTCTTGACAGCCCAGGAAGACGGCTCGGCTGAGCTGGATGACCACGTCCAGTTACTACGGGCTACTGAACTTGGACGTGTTCTGGTTTCGCAGGATAAGGACCTTTTGCGCGAGGGGAGGCATCGTCAACTCGACCGGATACATTTCAGCGGTATCGTCTATGCGCACCAGCAGCGGGTCTCGATTGGGCGAATGGTAAAGGACCTGGCCCTAATAGGTCAGGCGATGACCATTGAGGAATGGGCGGAACGAATCGAGTACCTACCGCTCGACTAACCCGGGCATTTTGACTCACGACCTGCCCTTAGGCGCGTAAGTATAGTGATCCGCCTCTTACTGGGCAGTAGCAAAACGATAAGATGCGAGCTTAGGCTGGCGAACCGCCGGTGCTACGCCGCCTTCGCCAGGACCAGCACTTCCAGCCCCGGCAAAACGGTAGCCGGCACCCGGTCCGCGAAGACGATCTCCTTTCGGACCTCCTCCGGCAGATCGCGCAGATCCTTCTGATTGGCCGCGCGGCCTATTGCCACGCGGCAGAACCACGTGCTTTCAGACCCACCGCCCGTCGAGCGGCAAGGCCCTTCTCATTCACCCCGCCGATCGGCAGAACCAAACCGGTCAGCGTGACCTCCCCGGATGATCGCCGTATCCATTCCGGATGCTTCGGGATGGACCTGCGAACCGGCGAAAAGCGTTCATGTAGTCAATTCTTTGGCAAAGCCATATCGCCGAAGTATTCGCCACACAGTTGTAGGACTTACTCCCGTCTGCATCGAGATAAAGCGGATCCCAGGCCTCTGACCTCCAGGATCGACGGTCGATGCGGCTATAATGACACGCTGACAATCGTCGGGTGATATATTCGGCGGCCTCCCTTGACCCGGGCGGGTCTCAATCGCCGAAAAGCCTCCTTCGTAAAAGCGCTTTTTCAACCGCGTGACGGTCCTCTCGGTCACTTTCAGCCTATGGGCAATGTCCGCGTTCTGGAAACCCTTCGCGACGAGGAGCAGAATCGCTGCGCGCACCCGATACCGTCCCGCCTGCCCCCCCCGGCCCAGGTGGTTAGGATTGTCTCCTCAGTCGATGAAAGATAGATTCGAGGTCTAACTGGGCCAGGCACGCGGATCTCCTCCGAGCAAGGATAATCGATAGCTATTGTATGCAGTGGCGAGCTCAATTTCAAGACAGTTTAATTTACACACCCCGCACTTAGATATAAATCTCGCGAGTTGTTACGGAATACTAATCTACTTGAGCTGTTTCAAAAATATTGTCTCTTGACGTCCAGTTATGCTGGCGTTATTTTTACATCACGCGGTCCGGTTACCTTAAGCGTACGACATATACGGCAAGACCTAGAACGAAAATAGCCCCGCTGCTCGCCCTACACCTGGGTCTTTCATTCGCGGTTATGAGCGCTGAAGACACGAACCACTGCGCGCCGCTGACGGATACATCACGCGAGAAAGTGTTTGCATACTTAAGAGCTCAATTTAAGCTGTCCGGTACAGAAGCATTTGCCATTCTCCAGCAGCATTTCGTCGATGATACTTGTTACAGACAGCTAACAATCGGTCAGGAATCGCTTCGTGGTCCGCTTGTTTTGTACCTTTCCCCGGACGGCCGCTTTCTCAGCGCCTCACTCCTGGACCTAAACGCAGAACCCAAAGACTGGCGAGAGGCCGCAAAGGAACAGACGAGCAGGTTGCTCGAATCGGTGGCCGCGCCTGTACGCGTAAGCCCCGGCGCGCCCGTCACAATCATTGAATTCTCTGATTTTGAATGCCCGTACTGCAGGCGGTTCAATCAAATGATCGAGGCGCTTCCACCCGAACTCGCCGCCTCCGTTCGTCACGTCTACAAGTATCTTCCGTCTGGTATGCACGCTTGGGCAGAAGCCGCCGCGATCGCGGCCGCTTGCGCGCAGGTCCAGTCCGATAGCCTTTTCTGGCAAGTGCACGATCTGTTCTTTCAACACCAAGATGAAATCGACAGCGCAAAGTTGCCGAAACTGATCGCCGACTTCGCAGTAAGCGCCGGAGCTGAAGGCGAAGGAATCTCTCGCTGCATACACTCCGGCGGGGGCGTGGCCGCGATCGCCGCCGATAGGGCCCTTGCGAAAACGTTGAACATTAGCGTAACTCCAACCGTGTTCATAAACGGCGAACGCTTCAATGGAGTGCCACGAGACCTCACGGGAGTGATCCAAAGCCTTATAGACAGTAGCCGTCATACTAGACCTTCTGAGGAGCGCTGACGGATTAGAGTAGATCGGATTAGATTAGCTCGGCCAGCAAGACCATCCAATAAATCGATAGGAGAACACAGTAAAATGCGAATATTAGGGCGAGTACGTAAAGCATTGTGCTTGGCTTCTGTTGCGGGAGCTCTAAGCGCGCAGCCAAACATGGGCACAAACAAAATAACGGTGGTCCCGAGTCCGAGTCCAACGATTGGATTCGCGCAGTTTACGCCGGAGGCGTTTCCGCGATTCCAAGCCCTGAGCGACGCCCGGGTGATCGCATCTGGAGCTTTTATCGTCTTGACCAATAGCGACTCCCGGGCGATTAACGCAGCTACGGTCCTGTGGAACGTCGTAGACTCAGCCGGCAAGGAGCACAAATTCACAACTACCTGCGACAGTTTTCTTTCGAGAGATGCTGGCCCGGTTGTAACTCCGGGCTCAAAGATCCTAATTGGACCGCAGACCTGCGTTTCCGAGGAATCTTCGCGTCACTACAATCTAGCGGGTAATCTCGGCGTCCAGGGGAGCCGTCCGGGCCTAATGCAACAGCTAGGAAGTGCAACCGGAGCCGAAGTGAGCCTCGACTCGATAGTGTTCGTAGACGGTGAACTGGTTGGGCCGGACAATCGCCATAAGGGAACGGAAGTCGTTGCACGAGCTGCTGCGGCTCGATCCGTCGGCCAAAGCGTTCGTAGAACTATGGCACAGGGCGGGGATGTGGCGGAAGTGCTCGCGCATATAATCTCAACCACGGCGGATCCGCCTCTCGACAGGGAAGCTCCAATGGCCACCTTCCTGGCATTCCAGCAGGCCCAGTGGACTCGGACATTCGCGCAGCGCCTGGCTACAAGTAAGCACCTAGATGCGGACACGCGACATTTGGAAAACCGGCCACCGCCCCCTGTATTGTTTCGAGCAGGTCATTAGACAATTTTTCCTGAATGGAGGTCCTATGAAAACCACTTTTCTCGCCGTTGCCCTCTTCGGCGTGGCAGGATTGCTCAGCGCTGGCACCCCCGACGTATTTTCGCTCACATCAATCCAATGCGATCCGATCGTCTGCTACGAAGGAGTCGGCGTCGACGCCTTCGAGACGAATTTTGTGTTTACTAACGTCTACGGAAATTGTAAGAGCGGCGCCGAACCTTACGCTTTCGGGTCCGTATGGGATCAGAATTGTCTATTCGACACCTACCTTTACTCCGCAGGAGGCGTCAGTAACAACCAAGCGCTGTACCTCGATGACTACTATGGATACGTACGGGCCGATCAGATCGGCGGGGCTGGGTTGATCTATGAGGATTTTCTTGGTTTCGGCGAGGAGGTCGTGTACGAAATGGAGACAGCATCCGACTGTTACGACGACTCAACATCGGAGGACATTCCACCTATGGGACCTTGCTAGTACCTACTCCTACTCACGCCGCCTTCGCCGGGACCAACACCTCCAGCCCCGGCAAAACGGCGGTAAGCACATCCGAAACGCGGTCCGCGAAGACGAATTCCATCTCTCTGCGGACCTCTTCGGGCAGATCCCGCAGATCCTTCTGGTTGCCGCGCGGCAAAACCACGCGCTTCAGTCCGGCTCGCCGAGCCGCAAGCACCTTCTCCTTCACGCCGCCGATCGGCAGAACCAAACCCGTCAGTGTTACTTCGCCGGTCATCGCCGTATCGTTCCGCATCGCCACGCCCGAATAGAGCGAAGCTAAAGCGGTGGTCATCGTCACTCCCGCCGATGGCCCATCCTTCGGAATCGCCCCAGCCGGAACGTGAATGTGCAACCCGGAATTGAGAAACTGCGAGGCCTCCAACCCGAACTGCGTAGCGTGGCTCCACAGGTAGCTGCGCGCGGTCTTCGCCGATTCCTGCATCACCTCGCCGAGTTGGCCTGTGATCGTCAGGTCCTTGCCTTGAGTCAGCAACGCGGCTTCGATATACAGCACATCGCCGCCCGTCTCCGTCCACGCCAAGCCAGTCGCGACCCCCGGAGGAAGCTCCTTCCGCCCCTCTTCGGGAAGTATCGCTTCCGGACCCAGCAATTCGGGAACGTCGTCGCGCTTGATCGTGACAGGCTCCGACTGGCCCTCTGCAAACTTCACGGCGACCTTGCGGATAATCCGCCCGATCACCTGCTCCAGCCGCCGCACGCCCGCTTCCCGCGTGTACGACTCGATCAGTTTCTTCAACGCTTCATCTTCCAAGATGAATTGCTCTGGGCTTAAACCGGCGTGCTTCAACTGCCGTGGCAGCAGGTAACGCCGCGCGATCTGCGTCTTCTCTTCCTCGCTGTACCCGCTGAGCCGCAGGATCTCCATGCGGTCCAGCAGCGGCGCGGGAATCGGATCCAGTGAATTCGCGGTCGTAATGAACAGCACCTTCGACAAATCGAACGGCAGATCGAGATAGTTGTCGCGGAAAGCCTTATTCTGCTCCGGATCCAGCACCTCCAGCAGCGCCGAAGCCGGATCGCCGCGGAAATCCCGGCCCAGCTTGTCCACCTCGTCCAGCATCAGCACGGGATTGGCGAAGCCCGCCCGCCGCATTGCTTGAATCAGCCGGCCGGGCAGCGCCCCAATATAGGTCCGGCGGTGCCCCCGCAATTCGGCCTCATCGTGCATGCCGCCCAGGCTCATCCGTTCGAACTTCCGCCCCAACGCCCGTGCGATCGATTGCCCCAACGACGTTTTGCCGACTCCAGGCGCCCCCACGAAGCACAAAATCGGAGCCTTCGCCTCCGGATTCAGCTTCAGCACGGCAAGCTGCTCGATGATCCGGTCCTTTACTTTTTCGATTCCGTAGTGATCTTCATCCAGTATTTGGCGCGCGCGCTTCAACTCGAGATTGTCGTCGCTGCGCTTCGTCCACGGCAAGTCCAGCACATATTCAAGCCATGTGCGGATCACGCTGAACTCCGGCTGCATCGAGGGCAGTTTTTCCATGCGCGCCAGCTCGCGTTCGGCTTCCTTCCTAACGTCTTCCGGCAACTCGGCGTTGGTCAGCCGCTCCCGCAACTGCTCCACCTCCGCCTGGTCGGGATTCTTCTCGCCCAACTCCTGCTCGATCGCCTTTTTCTGTTGCCGCAGGATATATTCCTTTTGTTCCTTCGACATCTCCTCGCGAGCTTCCGTAGCGATCTTGTTGCGAAGTTCCAGGACGTCGACTTCGTGTGAAAGCCAGCCGTGCACGATCCGCAAACCGTCCAAGCGCGTCGGCGTTTCCAGCAGAGCTTGCTCTTTCGCCGCGTCCAAATTCATCAGCGATGCGATCATGAACGCCAATTGCAACGGGTCCTGCTGCACCGCGAACATCCGAGCCACCTCCTGCGGCGTGCTGCCGCCTTGAGCCAGGCTCACGAACTTCGAACCCAATTCCACCAGCGACAAGGCTAAAGCCTCGGTCTCGCGGCTCGAGTCCTCGGGCAGCGCCAGAGGCGAGGTTCGCGCTTTCAAATACCCGTCCTCCTCGACCTTCACGATCACTACCCGCTCTATACCGAGCACCATAATGTCGATCTGGTCGGCGCGCTGGCGGTTCGCCCGCCGGATGGAAGCGCGTGTACCCACCGTGTAAAGATCCGCCGCGCCGGGTTTTTCAGCGTTGGCGTCGCGTTGCGCGACAATCACGATCTCTTTCTCTTCCGTCGCCAATGCGGCCTCTACGGCGGCGACCGAAGTTGGCCGCCCCACCGAAAGCGGCATCACCAGCCCGGGAAACAGAGCGGAGTTCTTCAACGCTAGCAGCGGCAGACTTCGAAGTGTATTTTCTGTGTTCAATTCAGACATTTGCATTTTCCCTTCTAATAAGATGCTCAAGCATGCGCCAGCGTCTCCACTTCAAACGTCATCTCGCCTTTTCTTTCATCGATCCGCACCGTCTGCCCGTCGTGAATCTCGCCGGCGACCAGCCGGCGGGCCAGCGGCGTTTCTATCTCCCGCTGGATAGCCCGCTTCAGCGGACGCGCTCCAAACGCCGGGTCGTAACCCACGTGGATCAGCCGCTCCGCCGCGGCGGGCGTCAGGTCGATGCTGATGTGCCGTTCCGACAGCCGCGCCTTTAGCGCCTCCAGTTGAATCTCGACGATCTGTTTCAATTGCTCTTCCGTCAGCCGGTGGAACACGATGATTTCATCCACACGGTTCAGGAACTCCGGCCGGAACAGCCGCGAAAGCTCGTCTTTCGGAGCGTTGGAGGTCATGATCACGATCGTGTTCTTAAAGTCCACTGTCCGCCCCTGGCCGTCCGTCAGGCGCCCGTCGTCAAGCACCTGCAGCAGGATGTGGAACACATCGTGGTGCGCCTTCTCGATTTCATCCAGCAGGATCACGGAATAAGGCTTTCGCCGGACGGCTTCGGTCAACTGCCCGCCCTCTTCATACCCGATATATCCGGGAGGCGCGCCGACCAATCTCGACACGGTGTGTTTTTCCTGATACTCGGACATGTCTATCCGAATCATGTTGCGTTCGTCGTCGAACAGGTATTGCGCCAGCGCGCGAGCCAGCTCCGTCTTGCCCACGCCTGTCGGCCCCAGGAACATGAAGCTGCCGATCGGCCGCTTCGGATCTTTCAGTCCTCCGCGCGCGCGCATCACCGCATCGGCCACCGCATCGACCGCTTCATCTTGCCCGATCACGCGCTTGTGCAGCTCTTCGGAAAGGTGGATCAATTTTTCAACCTCGCCTTCCATCAGCTTCGAAACCGGCACGCCGGTCCAGCGGCTCACCACTTGCGCGATGTCTTCCTCGTCCACCTCTTCTTTCAGCAGCACCGTCTCGTGCGCTTCTTTTTCGATCTGTTTTTCGAGCGACGTCAGCTTGCCGTACTTAAGCTCGGCGGCCTTGTTCAAGTCGTAAGCGCGCTCGGCTTGCTCGATCTCCTGCTTCACTTGCTCAATCTGCTGCCGCAACTCGCGCTGTTTGCGAATGTTCTCTTGATCCGTCTGCCATTGCGCCTTCAGCGAAGCCGATTCGGTCTTCAATTCGCCCAGTTCCCTCTCGATCTTGGCCAGCCGCTCGCGGGATGCCGCGTCGGATTCCTTTTTCAACGCTTCCCGCTCAATCTCCAGTTGCATCTGCCGGCGCAGAATTTCGTCCAGCTCCGCCGGCATCGAATCGATCTCCGTGCGCAGCTTCGCCGCGGCTTCGTCCACCAAATCGATCGCTTTGTCCGGCAGAAAGCGGTCGGAAATATACCGCTGGCTGAGCACTGCCGCCGCAACCAGCGCCGAGTCCTTGATGCGAACGCCGTGATGGACCTCATATCGCTCTCTCAACCCGCGCAGGATAGAAATGGTGTCTTCTACCGTCGGCTGATCCACCAGCACGGTTTGGAACCGCCGCTCCAACGCGGCGTCCTTTTCGATGTGCTTCCGGTATTCATCGAGCGTCGTGGCGCCGATGCAATGCAGCTCGCCGCGCGCAAGCATCGGCTTCAGCAGATTACCCGCATCCATGGCCCCTTCGGCTTTGCCCGCTCCAACTACAGTGTGCAGCTCATCGATGAATAGAATAATCCTGCCCTCGGAAGCTTGCACTTCCTTCAACACTGCCTTCAGCCGCTCTTCGAACTCGCCCCGGAACTTAGCGCCCGCGATCAATGCGCCCATATCCAGCGCGACCACCCGTTTATCTTTCAACCCCTCCGGAACATCGCCGCGCACAATACGTTGCGCCAGACCTTCCACGATCGCCGTCTTCCCAACTCCAGGCTCGCCGATAAGCACCGGGTTATTTTTCGTGCGCCGTGACAGCACTTGCATCACCCGCCGGATCTCTTCATCGCGCCCGATTACGGGATCGAGCTTGCCCTGCGCAGCCATTTGGGTCAGGTCGCGGCCGTATTTCTCCAGGGCTTCGTAGGTCGCCTCCGGATTCTGCGTTGTCACGCGCTGCGTTCCGCGAACCTCTTGCAAGGTCCGCATCAACCGGTCGCGAGTGATGCCCAGGTCTTTAAAGACCTTCTCATCCGCCGCCGCCAGAAGCACATGCTCCACCGAGACGTATTCGTCCTTCAGCCGCTTCGCTTCGTCCTCCGCCTTATTCAAAAGCTGTTGCAGGCGTGAGGTGATATAAATCTGGTCCATCCCCGACGACGAACCGGAAACCCGCGGCAGCTTATCAAGTTGTTGTGCGAGCTGGCGATGAACATCGTCAAGCCGAACTCCGGCCTTGGCCAGAATCGAACTCGCCAAGCCACCCTCCTGCTCGAGTAAGGCCAGCAACACGTGCTCAACGTCGAGCTGCTGCTGCCCCCGGCGCGACGCTAGCGACTGAGCCCCCCTCAGTCCGTCCTGGAGCTTTTCGGTGAAACGGTTGAAGTCCATACAAATCTGCTCCCGTAGAGCGATTATAGCAGCTTTATAAAACAGTTGTGCAATAATCTTAGTGTATGGCCATAAGGTTTTTGGGGCTGGCGGCTGCGGATCAGGTTCCGAAATTGGTGACCGCGCTGCCCGGGCCGAAGGCACGGGCCATTATCGAGCGGGATCAACGAGTAATATCTAGCTCTTACACGCGGGCGTACTCGCTGGTGGCGGTTCGTGGCGAGGGCGCGATCGTAGAGGATCCGGACGGGAATCGGTTCCTCGACTTTGCGGCGGGGATCGCGGTTGTCGCGACCGGCCATTGTCACCCGAAAATCGTTGCGGCTATTCAGGATCAGGCCGCCCGCCTGATCCATATGTCTGGAACCGATTTCTATTACGAGAACATGGTGGAATTGGCGGAGCGGCTGATCGGCCATGTCAGGGGACACTGGCGGCCGGTTGTCGCCACGACGGGCAGCGAGACCCCCGCCTTGACAGCGGACCCAACCCACCGCGTTTACTTCGCTAACTCCGGAACGGAGGCGGTTGAAGCCGCCATAAAGCTGGCGCGGTATCACACTGGGCGTAAGCAATTTATCGCCTTTCGCGGGGCGTTCCACGGCCGGACGATGGGATCGCTGGCCCTAACCGCTAGCAAGAGTATTCAAAAGGAGGGGTTTTTCCCCCTGATGCCGGGCGTTTACCATGCGCCTTTTCCCGATCCTTACCGCTGCCCATACGGCAAAACCGCCGACAAGTTTGCCGCGGAGTGTGTTGAGTTCATCGAAAAAGAGCTGTTCCGGACCATCCTGCCCCCCGACGAAGTAGCTGCAATCTTTGTCGAGCCCATTCAAGGCGAAGGAGGATATTTAGTTCCCCCGAAAACATTCCTCCAGGAATTGCGCCGCCTGGCCGACAGCTATGGAATCCTCCTTATTTTCGACGAGATCCAGAGTGGAATGGGCCGCACGGGAAAGATGTTTGCATGCGAGCACTTCGGCGTTGTACCGGACGTGATTACGCTGGCCAAGGGCATTGCCAGTGGAATGCCCTTAGGGGCGACGATTGCCCGGGCGGAGCTGATGACATGGCCGCCCGGCGCCCATGCCACGACGTTTGGCGGGAACCCCGTCTCGATTGCGGCGGCGCTGGCCACCTTGGATTTGCTTGAATGCGAGCTGATGGACAATGCAGCTCGAGTCGGCGCGCATCTGATCGCGCGCCTCCGCGAGCTGCCGGAGAAATATCCGGTGGTGGGAGACGTTCGCGGTCTTGGTCTGATGATCGGAATCGAAATCGTGAAAGATAAAGCGACGAAAGAACGCAATGGAGAACTGCGCGACCGGCTCATCTCGATGTGCTTCGAGCGTGGACTGCTGCTGCTAGGCGCAGGCCCGAACGCGATCCGCATCTGCCCGCCGCTGATCATCAACGAAGATCAAGCGGACTTCGCCGCCGCCACAATCGAAGAATGCCTCCAGGAGTTATAGGTTGGCCCATTGTGGGGCAGGCTTTAGCCGGGCTTTAGCCTGCGGCGGGCTTCAGCCCGCCACGCCGCTCCTCGAGTTCTTCCAGGCTGCGCGGCCAATCCTGCCCCAACAGACGGCTTAAGGCCCTGTCCGCCAGCAGTTTTCCCCCGGTCTGGCAAACGGCGCAGTAATTGGTCTCGTTGTCGGCGTAGCGGATTCTCTGGATTTTCGCGCCGCAGCGAGGGCAGGGTTGGCCATAGCGGCCGTGTACGGCCATGCCGTCGCGAAAAGCAGTGACCTTTTCGGGGAATTTTCCACGGGAATCGGCGCGCAGACGATGGATCCAGTCATCCAGCGTGTCACGCACGGCTTGGTGCAGACGGCCGATATCTTCGGACGAAAGCCGCTGTGTAAGCGCGACGGGTGAGAGCTGCGCGCGATGCAGGATTTCGTCCGAGTACGCGTTTCCGATGCCCGAAAACAGCCGCGGATCGGTGAGCGCTCGTTTCAGCGTGTGGTTTTCGGACTGAAGCACGTAGGCGAAAAGATCGGTGGACGCGGTCATCGCATCGATGCCGCCAGGGTCGAGCAACGCTAGGGCTTCCTCGCCTTGAACGACATGCAACGAGGCACGCTTACGCGTTCCCGCTTCCGTAAGCGTCAGACAGCCCGAGTCGAACAAAAATGCCGCCAGCGTGCGGCGGCCGTCCGGCTTTTTCGGCGTCGCGCTCCAGTGCAGCCGGCCCGCGATCATTAAATGCAGTACCAGCCAGAGATCGCCTTCCAAGCCGATCGCGATGCGCTTGCCGATACGGCGAAGCTGCTCTACCTTGCGGCCTTCCGCCGCTTGCACGGGAGGATCCGCCGTTCGCAGCAGGGATGGGCCGGCGATTAACGCGCGTTCCAGAGTGTGGCCGGCGATGCGCGGCTCCAGAGCTTCGATGTACACCGTGACATCGGGAAGCTCGGGCATTTACTCGGCCGCGAGAGCCGGTGGGAGGCTGCCCGGAATTTCCGAAATTACGATTCCGAAAGGAATTCGCATCGTGCGTTCTATCATTGCATAAGAAGGGTCGTGAAAGGCGTCTTCACCCAGATCGCCGGCAGCGCGCTGTTGACCCTGGGAGCCTTATTCCCAATTGTCAACCCGCTCGGGAACGCGCCGATCTTCTTCGCCCTAACGCGCGGGTTAACGGGCAAACCACTCGCCCAGCTCACGCGCAGCATCGCGCTCAATAGTTTTGCCCTGCTCCTCGCGTCTCTATTTATCGGCACGCTCATTCTTGGGTTCTTCGGCATTTCGGTCCCTGTGGTGCAGGTGGGCGGCGGGCTTGTGGTGGTTTCCACCGGTTGGGCGCTGTTGCAACGCCCGGATGAAGACTCTGGGGAACGGGTCGAGAACCTGGGCGATGAAACGAACTACATGCGGCAGGCGTTCTACCCGTTCACGCTGCCGTTGACAGTCGGGCCAGGAGCTATTTCAGTGGCCATCACGGTCGGGGCGAACCGAGCTGCGGGCCCGGCGGAGCGCTGGCCCGGCATGACCGGCCTGGTGATTGGCGCGGGCGTCATTGCGGCCTCCGTTTATCTCAGCTACCGCTTCGCCGAGCGAATTGCGTACGCGCTCGGCGAAACGACGATGAACATAGCGGTGCGGCTGTCGTCGTTCATTTTGGTGTGCATCGGCGTGCAGATCATTTGGAACGGGGTAAGTGAGCTGCTTCGTTCGGTGCTAGCGCGGTAATCACGCGCTTTCTGTATTGGGGCCTTAACTGTGCTGCGCTCCGGCTCGCGTTCTGAATAGGCGCGGATACACCTTTCGTGCATTCCCTTCAAAAAGCTTGTACCGATCTGAATCGCTCAACCAGGAGCACGCATCGATATAGCGTTTAGTGTCGTCGAAGTAATGGCCGGTCCGCGAATCCACACCCCGGACCGCCCCCACCATCTCCGAGCCGAACAGGATGTTATCCACCGGCACGACTTTCAGCAGCAATTCAATACCAGGCAGGTGATACACACACGTATCGAAGAAGACATTCGTGAGCAGCGCCTCTTCGATCGGCGGCCGTTTCAGGTCCTGTGCGAGACCACGGTAACGGCCCCAATGGAACGGCACGGCTCCGCCGCCGTGAGGAATGATGAAGCGCAGCGTTGGGAAGTCCTTGAACAAATCCGCGGTGATGAACTGCATGAACGCCGTGGTGTCGGCGTTAATATAATGCGCGCCCGTGGCATGAAAATTCGGGTTACACGAGGCGCTGACGTGAACCATCGCCGGAACATCCAGTTCCACTAATTTTTCATACAACGGGTACCACCATTTGTCCGTTAAAGGGGGCGAATTCCAATGGCCGCCGGAGGGGTCGGGATTCAAATTGCATCCGACGAAGCCGAATTCGTTTACGCAGCGCTCAAGCTCCTCGATGCATGTCTCCGGTTTCACTCCGGGGGACTGCGGGAGCATGCACACGCCCACGAAATTATCGGGGTAAAGCGAACACACGCGATGGATCAGATCGTTGCAGATTCGGGACCAGTCCGAGCTGGTTTTTACGTTTCCGATGTGATGCGCCATAGTGGAAGCGCGCGGGGAGAAGATGGTCAGATCCGTGCCGCGGTCGCGTTGCAGCTTTAGCTGCGCGTTTTCAAGGCTGTCGCGAATCTGGTCGTCGCTGATTTTGGGCGCCTCGGCTGGCTTGAGCGCCGGATTCTCCAGCCCAGCGATCTGGGTCTTGCGGTAGGCTTCTAATTCTTTCGGCGCGGTCGTATAGTGACCGTGGCAGTCGATGATCATTCCTTATAGTTTAGCGGCAGGACAACCTTAACAGAGTGTGGTGGAGCACGCTTTAGCGTGCAACCGGGGCTTCAGCCCCGGCCTTCGGCGCGTGCTGGATCACCCGCTGTGGAAGCCGATAAACCTTGCGGACTGACCGCCGGTGGGGTAGGATGCCCATCCTGCGCGCGGTTCCAACCGCGCTGGACGGCTCGTGCAAAGCCGGCCAGGCGGGTTGGCAACCCGCCGCAGCTTGGCAAGCTGCCCCACACGGCTTGCTATCATCGGAAAAACGCCATGCCTTCGTGCCGGACTAATCTTGCACTAGCCATTTCGTTCTTATGTCTTACCGTACCGATATGGGCGCATGCGATCCTTTTGAAGGCCACTCCGTCCGTCAACCAGATTGTGAGCGGACCAACGACGTCCATCGAATTCCAATTCAACTCCCGGGTTGACGGCAAGCGTTCGAAGCTGACCTTGATAGGTCCTGATGGCCATCCACGCGCGCTCGCGATTTCCGAACAATCGTCGCCCAACAGCATAAGCTCGCAAGCGACGGAATTAACGCCCGGCTCGTACACGGTTCGCTGGCAAGTCCTCGCGCAGGATGGTCACATCACGCGGGGCGAGGTGCCGTTTAAGGTGCGCTAGAGTTTCGTGCTCGTCCAACTGCTCGATCTCTTCGCGTTCATGTCCGTCCTCTTGCGGGCGTTCACGCTCGCGTTCGAGGCACTGGCGGTGGGCGGAGTGTTTTTCCGGATGGCAATTGCGCGGGAAAGCAAGCTGCTCGATTCGCGCGTGATCGGGTTTGTCACGTGGTTTGCCGTTTTGCTCGCGGCCACGCAGGCGGCTTATGTCGCTGCCAATTCAGCCCTCCTCATGGAATCCACCGGCCTCACGTGGCCGGAAGTTCGCGGCGCGGCATTTTGTATCTCGGGATTTCTGATGATGGGGGGCGCGCTGGGGATAGCGATCTTTGCTCGCTCGCGGCTGGCGCGATGGCTTTGCCCAATCGGCGCATTCGCGATTCTCGCGGGTGCGGTTATGAGCAGCCACTCCATGGCGCGGCTCGACCATCGCTGGGAACTGGCTGTCTTGACGGTGGCGCATCATGCCGCCGGCGCCGCATGGATCGGCGGATTTCCGTACCTGCTGCTCTCTTTGCGACGCTCGGACCCTGCTATCGCGGCCACGATTGTCGCCCGCTTTTCGCGCATGGCGACCATTGCAGTGCCTGTGCTCGTGTTGGCGGGGCTAGGCATGTCGCTGGCTTACGTGGGAAGCACCGCCGCCCTTACAGGCACGGCATACGGCATCATGCTCTCTTCCAAGGCGATCATGACCGTGGGGCTGCTTTTGCTGGGCGCCCTGAATCTGCGTATCGTTCGCGCGGTGCGTGCCGGGTCCACACAAAGTCTGTTGCCCCTGCGGCGGTTCGCTGAAGCGGAACTGGGTATCGGCATCACGATCCTGCTTGCCGCGGCCTCCCTGACTTCCAGCGCGCCCGCTGTCGATGTTCAACAGGACCGCGTCACGCCGAAGGAGATCGCCGAGCGAATGGCGCCGAAGTGGCCGCGCTTGCAAACGCCACCCCTGAGCGACCTCTCCCCGCCCACGCCGCTGATACCGCTGTCCACGCCCGCTTCCTTCGTGCCCGGCCAGACCCCGCAGCAGCCGAGCAAACCCGGTGACATTGCGTGGTCCGAATACAATCACAACTGGGCCGGGCTGATCGTTTTCGCGATCGGGCTTTTGTCGCTGCTGGCCCGCCGCTGGAGTTTGGCCCGCAATTGGCCTCTGATTTTCCTGGGGCTCGCCGTTTTTCTCCTCGTGCGCGCGGATCCAGAGAACTGGCCGCTCGGGCCGAGAAGCTTCTGGGCCAGTTTCCGTGTCGCCGAAGTCGCGCAGCACAGGCTCTTTGTGTTGCTGATTGTCTTTTTCGCGGCGTTTGAATGGTGCGTGCAGAACGGTAAAGTAAATCCGGCGCGCGCGGGCTTGGTGTTTCCCCTGGTATGCGCGGTTGGCGGCGCGCTTTTACTCACGCATTCACATTCGCTCGGAAATGTGAAAGAAGAATTTTTGGCTGAATTGAGTCATACTCCGATAGCTATACTGGCGGTTTTCGCCGGCTGGTCTCGCTGGCTGGAGGTGCGTCATAACCCGCGGTACGTGCGCTGGATTTGGCCCGTCTGCTTTATCCTGATCGGCGCGATTTTGATGGATTACCGCGAAGCGTAGCTTTATTCAGCCCGTCGCAGTTCATCACTGTGCGGCGCCCGTCCGTCGTGGCGGCGCGGGTTCTTTTTCGTCCGCGGAAGGCCCGTAAACGCCAGGCACGGGCACATCTAACAATCGCAAATAAACCGTCAGTTGCCCCCGGTGGTGAATCATGTGATTCATGAGTCCTCTCCCGCGGAGCACCCACCACAGCGGCTTCTTCGCCGTGGGAGTCACCATAATGTCTCCCGCAAGCTGCTCGTCGGTCAAACCGGCGAGGGCTTCGCGGCATGCCGCAACGTTTTTCGCGAAATATTCCAGCAATTCGGCTTTGGACGCCGCTTCGGGTGGACGCGAGCCGCGCTTCTTCAAAATGATCTCCGTAAGGCCGGGCAATATGGCGACATGGTTCGCGAGTCTGCCAAGCGTGAACGATCTCTCGTGAGGCTTCCACGCGAATTTGTCCTCGGGGACGCATTCCAATACAGTGCGCGTTGCGGCCATCTCTTCCTCGAATTCGTCCAGCAGCGCCGATTTCAAGCTTTTCGTCATTTCGATGTTTCCTCCCGTCGATGCCGCCGCGGCTCGATCCAAAAAATCGGCGGCTCTCTCAAAACGATCGAAGCTCATCATATGCAGTGCTTCCACTTGCCAACGGACGGATGCCGGCCACTCCTTCCGCCGCGACCATCCGGCGAGTAACCCAGCTCTGATCTCCGGATCGCCTCCACTGTTCGTGTCCAACTGCGCATTCCAGCGCGCGACGAGTTCTTGCGCCCTTTCGCCGGCCGGGTCCTCGTCGAGCGCGGCTTCGGTATCGCGGAACAGATCCACTCGGGCTTGCCATTGTGCGGAGTGATCGGTAGTCTGCCGCGTCAACTGCATCAGCTTCTCCCAAGCAGCTTCGCTGAAATATTTCTTTTGCGAGGCGAGCACCGCTTGCCTCACAAAGTTATGTACTTCCTCCATCTTGTATTCCGTGAGCCGCTGCTTCATGGCATCGGGCCAGTTTGCGCGGTCCATCCAGGCAGAAGGGGAATCGGTCTGTACCTCCGGGTCGCCGTAATAGGCGCGGCGCGATAACTCAAACCAGCGCTCCGCGAGCTCCTGCGCCTTTGCCGAACCGGGATCTTCGCCTAACAACGCCTGCGCATCGTGATAAAGTGCTTGCCATTCAACCGATGGACCGTGTTCGTAATACCGCCGGTGCAGCTCCCATGACTCTTCGCTGTAGTACTTTTTCATCACGGCAATGCCGTCTTGCATATTGATCACCTCGATTATGTTCTTCAGCGTGGCCAGATCCGCTGGTTTTCCGGATTCGATGGCTTCCTCGGCAGCGCGAATAGCGCGGATCGCCCGGGAGACAGCCTCGCGGCGGTCCTCCAAGGCTTGGCGCTGTAAACGGAGGGTGTCGCGCAAATCTAACGCTGGGCGCTTCAGGACTTCCCCGATCTTCTTCAAAGGCAGTCCCAGAAACTTGAGCGCGATGATCTGTTCCAAGGTTTCCAGATCACGCGCGCAGTAGACGCGATAACCTGCATCTGTTCTGCCCGGTTTGAGCAAGCCCAACCGGTCATAATGATGCAGAGCTTTGATCGTTACGCCAGCCAGTTCCGCGAACTCTCGAATTTTGTAAAACCGATGCAAATCCGGCCTCTTGGATATCGTCGGGTCTGACCCAACGTCATAGTCAAGCGATATGGTGGCACAGGCTTCATTCTGTGAAAGCTCTCATCCTATTTTTCTTTGCGATCTTTTCGTCATTGCGCGAATTATTCTTAAACTTTCAGCCGCTCCAAATCCTCAATTGCCCTCAGATAACTGTCGAACATGTATTCCCCGCTATCCACGAACTCGCGTACTCTACCGGAACAGCCCCCGTCGACCGCGAACTCCATAAACGAGATCAAAACCTCGCCGTCATTCCGCAGCCTGGCTCCGAATTCCAGAACCGTACCGGCAGTTACAATAAGGCCATGAGCGGAATCCGGTTCGTAATGGATGAGAAGGGACGCAAAGTAGCCGTCCAGATCGATCTCAAGAAACATGGCGCAATCTGGGAGGATTTCTGGGACGGCCTCGTGTCAGAATCCCGGCGGAGCGAGAGAAGCGTTCCCTACGAACAGTACCGCGCCCGCCGCCTCAAACGCATTCGCAAAACCGCTTAGCGAAGCGTGGGTAAATACTCGGTCGAGATCAAGCCCTCAGCTCAGAAGGAACTCGATACCATCGATGATGCCCTGTTTCAACGCCTGGATCGCCGGATCGTAGCTCTCGCCGAGAATCCCCGTCCATCAGGATGCAAGAAGCTGCACGGTTTTAAGGACTACTGGCGGATACGCGTAGGACACTGGCGTATCGTTTACGTGGTGAACGATAGTTCTAAGGTCGTTACTATAACCCGTATCGCACATCGTCGTGAGGTTTACGAATAAATGGTTTCGGAAGTTCTCGTCTGCGAGGAGTCGCATCCATTCTCGATCTAAGCCGCGAGGATACGCCCTGTACTCGTGGGCCAAATAGCTGGCGTAAGGGCACGCGAGGATGTCCTCCGCTCGGTTTCCTCCATCCTGTCCCGCTATCATGAAAGTGAACCCACCCATGCAGGAAACTCCGCCAAGCATAAACAGCGGGCTCGAAGAAGAGCTTTTTTACGAATACAGCCACGACCGCCAAGCCGTGGATGCCGCGTGGAAACAGATTTTCGACGGAAACGGACACACGGCGCCCGCGACGGAGCCGCCGCGCAATGGTTCGCCGGCCGCGCCGGTGACGCGTGCCGGGGTTTCTGAGTTGCCGCCCGCGGCGATTTCAGCGGGCGATCAGCTGGTGCCGCTCCGCGGGCCGGCCCTGCGCATCGCGGAGAACATGACCGCGAGCCTGTCCATCCCGGTCGCAACCAGCCAGCGCGTGATGCCCGCGAAGGTGATGGACGAAAATCGCCGGGCCATTAACCAGCACCGATCCGCCGTTGGCCAGAGCAAGATTTCGTTTACCCATATCGTCGCGTGGGCGATCGTCCGCGCTCTCGAAAAAATCCCCGCGCTGAATCAGGCGTATTCGGAAACGCAGGAAGGGGCGTTCCGCATTACCCGCAACCATGTCAATTTGGGAATTGCGGTGGATGTCGAGGGCAAGGACGGCTCGCGCTCCCTCAAAGTGCCGTGTATCAAGAATGCGCAGGCGATGAACTTTGCCCAGTTCCTGCGAGCCTATGACGATCTGGTCTCTCGCGCGCGGTCCAACAAACTTGCCGTTTCGGATTTCGAGGGCGCCTCCATCTCGCTCACCAATCCTGGAACTGTCGGCACGATAGGCTCGATTCCGCGGCTGATGCCCGGACAGGGCGCGATCATCGCTACAGGGTCCATCGACTACCCGCCGGAGTACCGCGGCGTGGCTGAGAATGTGCGCGCTTCGCTCGGCCTGAGCAAAGTGATGACCGTGACGTGCACCTACGATCACCGCGTGATTCAGGGCGCCGAATCGGGCATGTTTCTGGGCCGAATTCAAGAGCTGCTGGAAGGCGAGGACGGTTTTTACGAGCACGTTTTCGCTGACCTCGGCGTTCAGATACCGCCGGTGCGGTGGGAGCCGGACCAGTCCACGGCTGCCCCGGCCGCATCCGAGGATGCGGTTAAGCAAGCCGCGGTCGCCCGCTTAATTCAATCCTGGCGCGAGCGGGGTCACTTATTGGCCGACATCGATCCGCTAGGTAGCCCGCGGCCCGCGCACCCCGACCTGGATCCTTCGGCGCACGGCCTCAGTATTTGGGACCTGGACCGCTCCTTTTACGCCGACGGCTTCGGCGAAGTCACTTTGCGGAGCTTGATCGACAGCTTGCGGCTTGCATACGCCGGAAAAATGGGCGTGCAATACATGCACATCGATAATCCAGAAGAGCGGAAATGGTTGCGGCAGCGGCTGGAGCTCGTCGGAAAAACCCCTGGGATCGAGTCCGACACGCTCGAGCCCGACATCAAAAAGCGCGCTTTGCGCAGCATCGTCCTCGCGGAAGGCTTCGAACAATTTCTCGACAACCGCTTCAAGGGTCACAAGCGCTTCTCGCTCGAAGGCGGCGAGACCATGATCGCGATGATCCAGGAGCTGTTGGAGCAAGCGGCCGTTTCAAACGTAAGCGAGATCGTGATCGGCATGGCACACCGCGGCCGGTTGACTCTGCTCGCGAACGTGATCGGCAAGGGTATCGCGCAAATGTTTTCCGAGTTCGAAGGCGATATCGATCCCGAAATCAACGACGGTCAAGGCGATGTGAAATATCACCTGGGCGCTTCCAGCACTCGCGCGATGTCCAGCGGGAAACAGGTTACGGTTTCGGTTGCCGCGAACCCGAGCCATCTGGAAGCCGTAAATCCCGTCGTCGAGGGCATCGTCCGGCCCAAGCAGGATCTGCGCGGCGACACGAAGCGCGAGCGCGTGATTCCGTTACTGATCCACGGCGACGCCGCGATGGCGGGCCAGGGCGTAGTTCAGGAAACGCTCAATTTCTCTCAGCTCGAAGGTTATACCACCGGCGGCACCATTCATCTCGTGATCAACAATCAAATCGGCTTCACGACCGGGCAGAGCTCGGCGCGCTCATCGGAGTACTGCACGGATGTGGCGCTGATGATTGAAGCGCCGATTTTTCACGTCAACGGCGACGATCCGGAAATATGCCTGCGCGCCATGCAGCTGGCCTACGAATACCGCCAGCGCTTCCATCGCGATGTCGTCATCGACATGGTCTGCTACCGCAAGCACGGCCATAATGAAGGCGATGAACCGAGTTTTACGCAGCCGCTGATGGCGCGCAAGATTCAAGCGCACAAGCCCGTGGCCATTCAATACGCGGAAAAGCTGGAGCGTGAGGGCGTTGTCGCGAGAGCCGAGGTGGAGGGTTGGAAGGAAGGGCAGAAAAAACAGCTCTACCAAATTTACGATCAAACGGTGAAGCAGAAGGAGGAGTACGAGCTTCTCGAGATGCCGCCTGTGCCCGCCAGAATGATTCGCACGGATCTTCCTCCCACGGCGGCGCCGCGCGATGTGCTCGACCGGATTATCGATGGGATCACGAGCTTCCCTCCGGAATTTAATTTGCACCCGAAGCTCGAACGCATGGTGGAGCGGCGGCGCGAAGCTCGCCAGGGCGGCCCGGTGATCGATTGGGCGCTGGCGGAATCGCTGGCCTTCGGAAGTCTTCTGCTCGAAGGCACTCCCGTGCGCCTTAGCGGCCAGGATTCCGGCCGCGGGACATTCAGCCAGCGGCATGCGGAATATCACGATGCGGAAACGGATCAGATTTACATTCCGCTCCAGCACCTGTTTCCCAATCAGGCGCGGTTCGACGTCTACAACAGCCCGCTGAGCGAATACGGTGTTCTAGGGTTCGAGTTCGGGTACAGCATGGCCGATCCGTTCGCCTTAGTTTTGTGGGAAGCGCAGTATGGCGATTTTTCGAATGGCGCGCAGATCGTCATCGATCAATTCATTTCGTCGGCGGAATCGAAATGGGGGCAGCCCAGCGGAATCGTGATGCTGCTGCCCCATGGCCAGGAAGGCGGAGGCCCCGAACATTCCAGCGCGCGCCTGGAGCGCTACCTTCAGCTTTGCGCCGACCACAACATGCAGGTTGCCAACTGCACCACCCCCGCGCAATATTTTCATCTTCTGCGGCGGCAAATGCGCGGTGGACGCGACCGTCGCGGCTTGCGCAAGCCTCTGATTGTGATGTCGCCGAAGAGCCTGCTTCGTCACCCCAAGGCGGTTTCCACGTTGGACGATTTGGCGGCGGGCGTTTTCCTTCCGGTGCTCGACGATCCCAGCGTGACCGATCCATCGGCGATCCGGCGGCTATTAGTCTGCTCGGGCAAGCTTTATTGGGAGCTGGTGGCGGCTCGCGAGGCGCGCAAGGCAAGCGACACCGCGATCGTACGGATCGAACAGCTTTATCCATTCCCGGAAGCCGAGTTCGCGGCGGTGCTGCAACGGTACGGGCAAGTGGATCAAGTGGTATGGTCGCAGGAAGACCCGCGCAACATGGGCGCGTGGGCATTCGTACGCGGCTACATCACGCCGATGCTCGACGCGCGTCACGTAATTGGCTACGCCGGGCGCCCGGAAAGCGCCAGTCCTGCGCCGGGCCTCATCAAACAGCATCAGCGGGAGCAGGCCGATCTGATCGAGCAAGCCTTCGCGCCCGCGAGCGTCGCAAGGCGCCAGCGCAAGAAGCTGGTAAGGCGGAAGAAAAAGCGCGAGTAGCGGGTTTGGCGTTTACGGCCCGGAACTCACCCACGCAACCGAAAAGCTCGATCCGTCGCTCGACAAATCCGAGGGTGCTGCTTTCGTTGCGCCGCTTCCGTTCACCATGGTGATTTCCGCAACATCGTTTGCAAATGAAGGCGAGCCTATCGGCCCGGAAGTCCCGCCGATCGTGGCATTGCAGGTTTCCATCACCGCGGTCGAATCCTGGCCGAACAATACAGTACCGAAGTTCGCCAGCGGCAAAACGCCTCCGCTGTAGGGCGCTTCCGCGATCCACTCCGCCGAGGACGCGGCCGCGTTCGGCACATGCGTGCTTACGCTGAACGGGCGCTCATTTCCATCCGTGATGGTTACCGTGAAAGTTCCTTTCCCACTTGCGGTTACCTCGGCGGAAATCACGTCGCCGGGTTTTACCGTAATCGAGCGGATGGTGTAAGCGAAGTGCGGGTAGAACTCGTACCAGGCATAATACGTGGGAACGCCATTCACGCAATCGGAATCTGTTCCGACCTGTTCGACGGTATTCGATGAGTACCCGTCAATACCCACCCAAAACGATGAGTACTCATCGCCCGACGAAGGACAGGTCACGGAAGGCACGATCCAGGAACCTTTGGCATCGGTGACCGAGCCTTTGACGCCGGTAACCGCGTAGCCGCTCCAGTTATCGCTCGCCACATTGCGGCCATGCCGTTCATGAATAATAATCGGGGCGTGGTGGCGCCGCAGAGATACTTCCTGCTTGCGCGCCGCCGCTCCGCTGTTGGTGAAAACCAAAGCCGCTCCGAGAAGCGACACAGCCATCGTAGTTCTTCGCATGTATTCCTCCCTTATCCATCAATCGGGAAAACCCGTTCGAACTCCGGAATTTGCCAGTATAGCCCGCCGTTTTTGTGTTAGGGCCGCTCGGTCAATGGGGTGTCTGGACGGATCGGAAGCCGGGCCTTAGCGCCGCCGTTTTTCTCTCCCTCCAGCAGATCTTCGACATTTGAATAGGCGTAAATCACCTGGGCGCCGTTTTGGGCCAAGCCGCCTGTGTCCGCCGTCGGTCCGTAGTTGCTGTGCAGATCCCGATTCAGCATCCGCAGCATCGCCATCTGCTGTCCGCGATGATGGGCGGTGTGAGCAATGCGGCGAACCATCACCCATGCGCGGGTGCGGCGGACGTCGAAGAACTGCACTTCTTCTTCCCACCAACCTTCGATTGTGCGCCGCAGCGCTTCCAAGCGAAGACGCGAATCTTCGGCGTAGCGCTCGATGAATGTCAGCCGGCTTTCGGCCTCAGGCAGCGGAGGAGCGTTTACATCGATGCCGAGCATCCCGCGAAACCAATTGTTTTCGCTGACGCATTGGTGAACCATCTGCTCTAGAACGCTGCGGCCGCGCTTGTCCGCGGGATGCGGGCGGAACGCGAGATCGCCGTCGCGAAACATGGTCCAGACGCTGACTACTTTCAGACGCTCGGTTTCGTAGGAGTCGATGAGGAATTCATAGCGCATGTTCCTCACTTCAGCACATGCCACAGGCTGGCGAAATCGTCCGTCCAAGCCAACGGTGGGCGGGCCGGCCCGAGCCATGAAACGGCGTTGCCGGCGATAGCAGACTTTTCAAGTAAATCGGAGTCGGATGACATCACCACCCAATGCGCCTGGCTTTCACCGGTGCGCGAGTCCGCGGGCGAAACAATATAGACCGATTTCCAACCAAGATGCTGCGCCATGCCGCGCGCTACGGGCTCCAAATTGAGTCTCCGATTTGAAATATGCAACAGCAGCAATCCTCCGGGCATTAAACGTTGCTTGTAGATATCCGCACACTCGGTTGTCAGCAGATGCAGCGGAATGGCGTCGCTCGAAAAAGCATCGACAGCGATCAAATCGAAATCGTGCGCGCGGCCTTGCGCAAGTTCGCGCTCCAGTTGCACGCGGCCATCGCCAAGCACCAGCTCAATCGACGCCTTCGAGTCCTTTAGAAAAGTAAACGAGGTATTCGCGATCTCCCCGACGTCCGGATTAATTTCGTAAAACCGGAACCGGTCTCCGGGATGCCCCCAGGCCGCGAGAGTTCCGGCTCCCAATCCCACCACGCCGATGCTGCGAGCCGGAGCGTTCAACGCCGCGAGCGCAAGCCCCACGCCGCTGTGAGGTCCATAGTATGTCGTCGGCCAGTCGCGCTTCGGCTCGTCCAGATATTGGAATCCGTGCGTGATGCTTCCGTGATTCAGCTTGCGCAGAGGCCCGTTGTCGTCGCGCAAATCCGAAAGGCGGAGAATGCCGTAGAAATTTCGCCGCACTTGAACGTCGCCCGAGTCGGTGCCGATTACCGCGGCGGCAACGGCGGTTAATCCGCCGAGTAACAGCGCCATAACCGGCACGCGAACGGCGAAATTGCGGCTGGTCCAAAGCGCCATGCCGCCTCCGCGAAGCCATCCCAGCAGACCCAACAGGCACGCAGCCGCCAAGCCGATGTGCAATTCACTGTACTGATTGAAAACGCGGGGCGCGATCAGGGCGACGAACACGCCGCCTGCTGCGCCGCCACCGGCAATTGCGAGATAGAAACCGGTCAAATGGCTCGCGGGCGGCCGGGAGCGAGCCAGTTCTCCATGGCATACCATGCATGTCGCAAACAACGCGGCGAGGTAAATTCCGATCTGCGACCAAAGCGACAAAGCAACGGCTGCGCTTAAAACAGCGCAGGCGATCGCTGCCAGAACGCCTGCGAGCGGGGCGAACACTCCACGCCGGTACCAGCGCGGACTCTCGAACGTGAGAACGAAGGTGAGCAGATAAATCGATAGCGGCGCGATCCACAGGAACGGGTTTACGGCGATCTCTTGCGAAATCTGATTTGTCGTCGCAAGCAAAATGGTCGACGCGCTCGCCGCCAGTCCGATCCAGAAAAGGATATCGCGGAGGCGCGGAGCATCGTCCGATGTGGCTTTTTCCACGCGCGGAGCCGCCGCGCGCCATGCCGTCACTCCGCAGACCAGCACGAAGAGCACATACAGCGCGGACCACGCCCAAGCTTGCGTCCGCAATCGAACGAACGGCTCGACTGCAAACGGATAGCTCAGCAGCGCAAGAAAAGAAGCGAAATTCGAAAGCGCATAAAGCCGCCAGGGGGATTGCCCGGGAGCTTCGGCAACCAACCAGCGCTGCGCCAGAGGCGCCGTGGCCGACAACAGAAAATACGGCGCTCCAACGGTCGCGGCCAACAGCAGCAGAATTCGAAAATTGGGTTCCGTGCTCGAGAGCGGCTTCCAAATTTCGGCGCGGGGCGTTATGGGCAGTAAGGCCAGGGATCCCGCCAGCAGCACCCCATGCACGCGGGGCCATTTCAACCAGTGCGCATACAGGTAGCCGAGGAGCAACGCGGCTTGGAAAAACAACATGCAGGCGGTCCAAACCGCCGGGCCACCGCCAAACCAGGGCAAAATGTAGCGGGCGATGATCGGCTGAATCTGAAATAGCAGGAAGGCGCCCAGGAACACGGCCGCGGCGGAAACCAGCAGGTTATGAGCCTTCATCCACCACACATGTCCACTCGCCGTCGCGATCCTGGAACCCTGAAAGAATCCGCCGCCGCGCAACGCGTTGGAAGTCCGGGCGCATCGGCCCCATCACATCTTCATTGATGTTGGCCACGACTACGTCAAAAGCGCCGCTGCGGACGGAATCGGCGCTGCCGGTAAAAAACGGGACAGGCTTGGCCGCTTCCGCATCGATATCGCAGGCCACCACGCGTCCGGCGCCAAGCAGCTTCGCGGCGATGGAAAGAATCCCGGACCCGCTCCCTACGTCAAGAACGGAATCGCCCCGATGAATCACTCGCTCCATCGCTTCCAGGCAGAGTTGCGTGCACGGATGGCGGCCGGTGCCGCACTGCAATCCGGGATTAATCTCCAGACGCAACCGCCCGCAAGGAGTTGGTTCCGTGCGCCATGGCGCGACTAAGAAAAACTTCTCGCCCACCAAAATCGGAGGCCATGCATCTTCGGTTTGCCGGACCCAATCGGTTTCCGGCGCGGGTTGCGGTTCTCCGAACTGCCTGGCGGCGTCTGCATTGTCAAAGAAGGCATCCAGATATCCCGGTCCCTCCACAATGCCTGCCGTGCCGGCCTGCCATAATTCCGCGACTACCGCGTCATAGTCGGACGGCTCCGGCTCCATGCGCACATAAAACATCAACCCTGCACCCGTTTTTCTTTGCCGGTCCAGTATTTCTCGCGCAATACCAGCTTGCGAATCTTTCCAGTACCGGTTTTGGGCAACGGATCGTCGTGAAATTCGATGATGCGGGGAATCTTGAAGCGGCCTAGGCGGCCTTCCAGATGCACTCTCAATTCGTCTTCCGTGAGCGTGGCCCCGGGTTTGCGCAGGACAATGGCGGCGGGAACTTCACCCCATTTGTCATCCGGGGCCGCAACCACGGCGCATTCCAGCACCGCGGGGTGAGAGGCAATCGCCTTCTCGACTTCAATGGACGAAATGTTCTCTCCGCCCGAAATGATGATCTCTTTTTTGCGGTCGATGATATTGATGTACGATTCTTCGTCCCACACGGCCATGTCGCCCGTGTGAAACCAGTCACCCGTCATCACCGCTCGGGTAGCTTCGGGTTCATGGAAATAGGCGTCCATCACCTGATCGCCGCGGACCACGACCTCGCCGATGGCCGCCGCGTCGCGAGGCACATCTCGCATTTCCGCATCGACGACGCGAACCTCGGTACCGACAATCGGCCATCCCGCCATCGCTTGCCGCCGAACCCGCTCTACCTCGGAGCCGTAGGGGATACCTTTCCACACCGAAGTTGTCGCCACGGGCGAAGTCTCGGTCAGGCCATAGCCCGCCATGCACTCACAGCCGGGAAATGCGGTCTCCATTCGCTCCACCAGCTCCGGCGACGAAGCTGCTCCGCCAATCATCACGCGGCGCAGTGTGGAAGTGTCCCACTTGCCGGGAGCGCTCGCTACAGCCTGCATCAACGCCTGCGCCATCGTCGGCACCACGCACATGTCGGTAGCTCTGTGGAGTTGGACCAGATCGAGGACATTCACCGGATCGAACCGCCGCACCATAACCTGCTTGACACCAAGCATCGTGGATACCTGGGGACGACCCCAGCCGTTGGCGTGAAACAGCGGAATCGTGTGAAGCTCCACCATAGTTTCCGGCCGGTCGTAGAGCAAAGCCACGGAAAGCGCGTGTAAATACAGAGTGCGGTGCGAAAGCGCGACCCCTTTCGGCGTTCCCGTGCTGCCGCTGGTGTAGAACAATTCGGCGATGGACGTTTCATCCAACGACGAGATGCCGGCGCGGCCGGGACGCCCCTGGCTCACGATTTGTTCGTAAGAAACGTTCGCCGGCGGAACGCATGCATCGATGGAAACCCAGTACTCCACATTCGGACAGGCGGTTCGAAGTTGCGCGGCGATGGGAGAGAAATCGTTTTCGAAGACCATCATGCGCGCGCCGGAATGCCGCAGAATGTCCGTCAGCTCGACCGGCGTCAGGCGGACGTTCAGCGGCATCACGATCGCGCCCGCCTGGATAACGCCATAGTAGCCTTCGAGCAACTGATGATTGTTGAAGCTTAGGAAAGCGATGCGGTCGCCCGGCGCGATACCCATCTGTGTGAGACCGCTGGCGAGCCGCTCCGCCCGGGTTCCGAATTCGCGATAAGTGAACGCTCGATCGCCTGAAACAATCCCGATTTTCGAACCGTAGATATCGATCGCGCGATGCAAACAGCGGAGGGGCGTTAGTGGAATGAACATCGTGAGAAAGCAGGTCCGGCGATCAAGTGTCCCGATTATAACAACGGGCTTGGATTGGCGGCGGTTTCAGACGGGTGATGAAGCACCCGTTACAGGCGGAGCCTGCTCCACCTGCCGGGTGCGGCCCGCGACGGAGAATCTGTGGCACAATAAATCTTCCGTCGCCTGCCGCTATGCCCGCAGTTCCGGCCGCGATGCCAGAGCGCCGGTTGGAATCAAAACCATGAACTATCAAATCGACCCTCAACACAGCGCCGCGCAATTCAAGGTGCGACACATGATGATTGCAAACGTGAAAGGCGAGTTCGACCGTGTCAAAGGCACGGTGGAGTTCGATCCCGCAAACCTCGCCGCGACGAAGATCAACGCGGCCGTCGACGTGGCAAGCATCAGCACCCGCGAGCCGGATCGCGACAACCACCTGAAGAGCCCCGATTTCTTCGACGTCGAGAAGTATCCGGAGATTACGTTTAACTCCACCCAGGTTCAAACCGATGGGGATGGATATAAGGTCACCGGAGATCTTACGATTCACGGCGTGACCAAGCCGATAACGCTCGAAGTTGAGTCGGTCAGCCCGGAGATGAAAGACCCTTGGGGCTTACTGCGGCGCGGCTTAACGGCCACCGCTCACATCAACCGCAAGGATTTCGGCATGGTGTTCAATATGCCGCTGGATGGCGGAGGCTGGGTGGTGGGGGATAAAGTCGATATTACGCTCGATGTCGAAATGACGCGCGCGGCGCAGTAGTAGCGGGCTTACGCGGCTGCCCGGACCTCAAGCGCGAACACTACCACGGCCCACGTCCTTGCGACGGCAGGCTTCTTCTGTTCGGCCTTTTTTACACAACCCGACCAGCGCGGTTGGCAACCGCGCGCAGGAT
This sequence comes from Bryobacterales bacterium, assembly GCA_019261985.1. Taxonomy (GTDB): domain Bacteria; phylum Acidobacteriota; class Terriglobia; order Bryobacterales; family Bryobacteraceae; genus Palsa-187. Next base: position 39,666 of record JAFAQY010000099.1, read on the forward strand.
GGCATCCTGCCCCACTACTTTCCGACTAGATGTGGGCCGCTTCGATCGTTTTCGTTGCAAATAAATTCGATCAGATCCGTATCCGGCATGATCCGCTGATTTACTTTCACGGTAAACGGCTTGGTGTAAACCGTCGGGTCTTCAAACGTGATGACGATCTCCAGGTTGCCGAAATTGATCCGGCGGAAGCGCTCCGTCATCTTTCCATGATTGGTCAGCGGGCTGCCGTTTACGTCCAGCCACACGTCGTCGCGGAATCCGGTGGTTTCCGCCACCAGAGTGTCGCCCTCCCAATGCCCGATCGAGTAGCCGTACCACCACGGCTGCACATCGGCGGGCGGAAGCGTGCGTCCATCCGTGAAGATCTGCCGGACTCCACCCTGCGCTTCATAAAGAATCACAACGACGCCCGGCGTCTGAATCATCTTGCGCGGCTGCGGATGCAGGTGCAATTGCATTAAACCCAGCGGAAGGCAGTGCGCATCGGGGTTGTCCTTACTGTGTTCCTCCGTGCGGCTCCTCAGGAGCTCCGCCGCCGCGGGCCGCAACGGAAGGCCTTCTTTGAATCCGGCGCCGACATTGAAGAACGTGGCCAGCGGTGGACCGGAATCCGGAGTCGCGGGCGGCGGATTCTGCTGCCCGCCGCGGCCGCCTCGACCTCCTCCGCCGCCGCCCCGCGCCGCCCATACGCCCGAAAGATCTGGATGCCCGTCCGCGTTTTTTGGCGCGGGCCCATCTAGAACCGGTTGCCCGTCGGGCGTTCTGGGGACCTCGGTCGTTTTATAGGTTGGCCACTGCGCCGCAAGATTCCCGGCTGCGATGAATGCCAGTACGGCAACGGTTTTGAGCTTCATATTCACGTAATATACGGCTGTTCCCGCGCGAATGTTACTGTCTCGGCAGCTTCCGGCTGCCGCACCAGGAAAACGTAGGCGCCAATTCCGATAAGCAACAGCACTCCGATCAATGCCATCGGCGCCGCATACCCGCCGCTGATCTGCTTCAGCCACCCGGTCGCGATCGGGGCGATGATTCCAGCAGCGGTAAGAGCCATATTTTGCGCGCCGCCCACACGGCCAGCCATCGCTTTCGGCATCACCGTTTGCGGTAGCGACCAATAATTCGCGGTGGCGAGACCGAGTCCCGACATGGAAAGAATAGAGAAGAAGATCGCTCCCGTGGTGGACTGACTCAAAGCGCCGAGCACCACTGTGGACGCCACCAGCAGCCCAGCGATGGTGAATCCGCGGCGCGTTGCCAGCGGGTCCGCGCCGCGCTCAATCATCCAATCCGCGGCGAGGCCCGCCAGAATCGCAACCGCGGCGGTGCCGCCATAGCTGAACCCCGTGTAAATCCCCATCGAGCTGAGCGACAAATGACGCTGCTCGACAAAGTAGGCGGGGAGCCAGGACATCGCGAAGAACACGAAATAGTTGTAGGCGAAGGTGCCAACCAGCGTGCCCCACATAACTCGCGAGGCGAAAAGAGAGAAGAATGGAAGCGCGGCATCGGCCTCGACGGACTTGGCCCGCGGCCCCCTGCCGCTGGATGCGAACACAATCCATGGCGCCAGCCATAGCAACCCGTACAGACCCTGGTTCAAAAACATGGAGCGCCAGCCATGTTCTTTGATCAACCACGCCGCGACCGGCGCGGCCACAGCCGGACCGTATTTCGAACCGGCGAAGAAAATGCCGGTAGCTAAGCCGCGCCGCCGTTCTTCCATGTGGTCGCGAATCCAACGCAGCCCGGCGGGTGTGATCACGGCTTCAAACAAACCGAGCAGCAGCCGCAACGCCAGTACCGTCCAGAACGTATTCGCCAATCCCGTAGCCGCGCTGAGCAGGCACCAGCAGAACAACCCCACGGAGAGCGGCCATTTGGCTCCCCAGCGGTCGACCAGCGAGCCGGCGGGAATCTGCAGCAGCCCGTACGTCCAGAAGAAGGCCGAGTTGAGTGTGCCCCGATCCGTATCGGTCAGCCGCAGAAAGGCGATGAAGTTCGGGTCGGCGAGCGCGAACGAAATGTTGGTCCGGTGCGTATACGCGAACGCGAGGGCGACGCTCAGCAGACAAACCAGAGACCACCGCCGCATGCTCGCCGCAGTATACCAGTTGCAAACCATTACCACCCATGCAGAATTATCCAATGCAAGATGAGCATGAAATCGGACTTGTTTCCAATGCAAGATGAGCATGAAACTGGGAGGAGCGAGGTAGGCATGCTGCGGCCGGATGCAGGTGCAGATGCAGAATGCCGAACAGCTCACCCGGGAGCAGATCC
>JAFAQY010000125.1 GCA_019261985.1 Bryobacterales bacterium
CTTGAGTTGGTCGCGTTGCTGGAGCAGGGCTTCGAGATCAGAAGCAGGCATGATCCTCCTCTGACAGTAGTATACGCTGTCAGAAGGCAGCCGCAACCGCAGGCCATCGCTCGAAACGTCTTTCAATCACGTTTTAGTCGTGCGCCCATGACCTCCTATTTGATTGATATCAATGTATGGCTGGCGCTATCATGGGCGCTTCATCCGCACTCCGCCGCCGCTCACGGCTGGCTCGCCTCGCGGCCACGCCCTCAAACACGGCTCTTATTCTGCCGCGTCACCCAATTGGGACTCATGCGGCTGCTTACAAATGCTGCCGTTATGGGAGGAAGCGTTCTCAACATCGCTGGTGCGATCCAAACCGTGGATAGATGGAGTGAGGACCCGCGTGTAGAACTCGTTTCCGAGCCAATGGGGGTCGACCCAGCGTTGCGTCGCGCCCTGCGCGGGGTGGCGGCCCGATCCGCGACGAAGGCGATCATGGATGCGTATTTAGCGGCATTTGCGGAGGCCCTCCCCGCAACGCTGATCACCTTCGATAAGGCATTAGCGAAGATTGCCGGACGAAGACCGCACATCGTTCTTCGTAGCCGCTGATCGGAGAAGGTTACGCCGCGCATTCGCCGCGGCCGAGTTGCAGCGAGTAAGCCATATCGTCGCCCCAATCGTAATACATCTCGGGAGCGAGCTCGGGCGGCTTAACCAAATCAGCGGTCAGTTGCTTGAAAAACTCCACGCGGTGCCGAAGAACGTAGGCGCGGAAGGTCTCGCCTTCTACGCGGTTTGATTTATAGTGATCCAGCACTCGCCCGACCGCTACGGGCGCAAGCCGCGCAGGCAGGCTCTGGATCGCCAATCCAAATTCGTGCTGCGAGCCGCCAAGCAGCATCAAGTAGTACGGAACTTCTTTGCCGTCGATCTTTCGCGCGTTCCCGTAGAATCCGATGTCGCCGATCCAGTGCTGGCCGCATGAGTTGGGGCAGCCGCTGATGTTAATCCTTAACCGCCGCACCAGCGGATCGGATTCGTTTCTTACGATGTCCGCAAGCGCTGCGCCGAGATTCATCGATTTCGTGAGCGCCAGATTGCAGCTATACGCGCCGGGGCAGGTAAGCGTGTCGCTGATCTCTTCCGCGCGCGCGCCATTCAAACCTAGCTCGCTCAACATTCCATACACGCGAGCCAGCGCACCCACCGGCACCCACGCCAGCAGCACGTTCTGATTCATCGTGAAGCGCAGCAACCCGTCGCCGGCCTGCTCGGACAGGCTTGCTAGTCCGCGCATCTGATCGCCCGTCAAATTGCCTTGATCCACGCGCACGGTGACAACCGCATAGCCGGGCTGCTTCTGCGGCAGGACATTCGTCTCCTGCCACTCCTGAAACGCTTGCGACTGCGGAAACATGGGCAGAAGCTGGCCGTTTCCAAGCGGCGGCGCCTCGGCTTGAAACCCGCCGAAATTTTCAGGAACCTGATCCGGCATATCGATGCCGCCGTTGGCCAGAATGTCCTGGTACTGTTCCTCGATGGCGTCGCGCAGCCATTCGAAACCGCGGCCGCGCATCACGAATTTCAAGCGGGCCGTGTTCTTGTTCTTGCGGTTGCCATGGACGTTGAACACGCGGATCACGGCTTCCACGCGCCGCACGATGTCTTCCGCGGGAATGAACTCATGTAGCAGCTTGGCTTCGGTCGGCAGCGGGCCAAGCCCGCCCGCTACTGTCATGCTGAAGCCTTTCACTCCATGGACGATCTTCGCGCGGAGCCCGACATCGTTGATCCAGGTCGCCATGCAATCCTCCGGGCAACCGGAGAAAGCGACTTTGAATTTGCGCGGAAGGCTATCCGTCAGCTCTTTGTGCAGAAACGAAAACGCCAGCCGCCGCGCGTACGGCTGCACGTCAAAGGGCTCTTCCGGGTGCAGACCCGCAAGCGGGCATGCTGTCACATTCCGGACCGTGTTGTAGCAAGCCTCGCGCGTGGTCAAGCGCACATCCGCAAGCAGGTGCAGCAGGTCGGGAACACGCTGGAGAGGAACAAAATGATATTGAACGTTTTGCCGCGTGGTCAGGTGGCCCTTCCCGCCGCCGAACTCGTCCGCAACATGCGCAAGATGTCGCATTTGGTTCGCCGTCAAGCGACCGCCGGGAACCTTGGTTCGCACCATCTGCACGCCTGCCTGCCGCTGCCCGTAGATGCCGCGCCGCAACCGGAAGGCCCGGAACTGATCGTCCGTTAGTTGTCCGGCAACGAACGCATTAGCCTGAGACCGGAACAGCTCGATATCTTCGCGAACCGTTCTATCGTACTCGTATTCTTGGAGTTGCAGATCCGTGACGACTTCCGCTATGGCCATATATCTACTTCCCTATCGAGAATATCATATTTGGTCGGAGGCCTTCAATCGTACAGCCATTTGGTAGCCTAAAAGCATGCGGGCGGCTTGGATCTCAATAGCCGCTCTCCTTTTATCCGCCTCCTCCCGGGCTCAAAGCTTCACGTTCGCCCGGGATATAGCGCCTATCATATACCAACACTGCGCCACCTGCCACCGGGCGGGGGAAGCCGGACCCTTCCCATTAGTCAGCTACGAAGACGTGAAGCGCCGTGCGCCGCTGATCGCCAAACTCACGCGGAGCCGCTACATGCCCCCGTGGCTTCCGGAGGCCGGTTACGGCGATTTTGCGGACTCCAACCGGCTGACGGACGCGCAGGTTCGGATGATTTCCGATTGGGTCGCGCAGGGTGCGAAATTTGGGAACCTTGCTGACCTTCCTGCGCCTCCTCGATTCACTTCGGGCTGGCAGCTTGGTCCGCCCGATCTGATCGTCGAAGCAAAACAGGCATTCGCGCTGCCGGCAGCGGGCACAGATGTCTATTGGAACTTTATCTTTACGCCTCCTATAGACAGGCTGCGCTACGTCCGCGCGGTCGAGGTCCGTCCGGGAGACAAGCGCCTGGTTCATCACGCCGCGATAGTGGTGGACCGCTCGCATTGGGGTCGTGAACAGGAGAAATCCCCCGGCGCCGGATTCCCCGGAATGGAACTGACCAATCGCCGCAGCGTATTCGACCCGGACGATGGCCATTTCCTCTTCTGGAAGCCCGGCGGCGCGCCGTATGTCGAGCCGGATGGGCTCGCATGGCGTTTAGCTCCGGGCGACGATCTAGTGCTGAACACGCACCTTCGCCCGTCGGGCAAGCCCGAGCAGGTGCGCCCGTCAATTGGCCTGTACTTCACCGATAAGCCGCAAACGCGGTATCCAATGCTCGTCCAGTTGGAGCACGATGGCGCGCTCAACATCCCGCCCGGCGCCCGCGATTTCATGGTTTCGGACGATTTCAAGCTGCCGCTCGATGCCGATGTCCTGGCCGTCTACCCGCACGCGCACTATCTGGGAAAGGTGCTCGAAGGCTACGCGACGCTTCCGGACGGAAAACGTAAATGGCTGATCCGGATTCCCGATTGGGACCAGAACTGGCAAACCGTTTACCGCTACAAAGACCCCGTATTTCTGCCGAAGGGAACAGTCGTTTCGATGCGTTTCCACTATGACAACTCGGCCGCAAATGTGCGCAACCCGAATCAGCCGCCGAAACTGGTGAGTGCAGGCAATCACGCGACGGACGAGATGGGTCACCTCTGGCTGCAAGTGTTGCCGCGCGCGGCGGGGGATCGGCGCGTAGAGCTCGATGAAGCGCTAATGAAGCATCGCCTGGAAAAATATCCGGACGATTTCCGCGCGCACATGATTTTAGGAGCGCTGCTGCTGGCGCGCGCGAATGCCGGAGCGGCTGTGCCGATGGCCGAAGCCGCGCTGCGCATTCAGCCCAAGGATGCCGAGGCACGCAATCTACTCGGTTCGGCGTTCATGGGCGTAGGCCGCGTGCCCGAAGCCATCGTGCAATTCCAGCAAGCGGTGGCTTTGCGCCCGGATTTCGTCAATGCGCGCTTCAATCTCGGCAATGCATTCGCGCGCTCGAATCGCTGGCAGGAGGCGATCGGCGAATATAACCGTGTGCTCGCGGCATATCCTAATGACGGCCTCGCCAAGCAAAAATTCGCTCAGGCTCTGGTTCAGTATGGCGACGCGCTGTTGAAAGACGGCAAACGCTCGGAAGCCGCGGCGCAATATGGAAAGGCGTTATCGCTCGACCCGAAGAACGAAGCCGCCAAGGCGCGGCTTCAGAATCGGTAACCGAACGAGGCGCGACGTAGCTTAGGTATACCTCGAGCATGGCGCCAATCAAATCCGGCGCAGTTGTCGCCCGGATTTGAGCGTCTCCGAACCCAGAATGAGTCAATGAAGAAATAAAAATTTGTAATCCGTTGCGCCACTTGCATATATTCCGTTGTTGCTGTATTCTGACTAGGAAGAGACGTTCGATGGCTCAATCGGAACCCAACCAGGCAATCCGCACTCGCGCTCTCGGGCTCTCTACCGAATTAATTCTCACGGGTCTCGTTCGGACAGTAGTACTTATTATTGGGGTCGGTGTAACCGGCCCCGCCTGAACGGCCCGATTCAAACAACGAGAATCTAGGCCACTGGGCGGGGGCAATACCCTCGAACAGTGGCCTTTCTGCTATTAGGGAGGCTTGAATGTCGGCAGTCACAACCAGCACCGCGAAGGGAACGCTAATGAGCGGAGCCAAGATGCTCCTCGAATGTCTCTCGCGGGAAAAAGTGGACATCATGTTTGGATATCCGGGCGGCGTCACTCTGCCGCTTTATGATGCCCTTTACGATCACCCGCTGAAGCACATCCTGGTCCGGCACGAGCAAAATGCCTGCTTCGCCGCCGAAGGATACGCGCGGGCGACCGGCAAAGTCGGAGTATGCTGCGCCACGTCCGGCCCCGGCGCGACCAACTTGGTGACTGGCCTGGTTGACGCGATGATGGATTCTATTCCTGTCGTTGCCATCACGGGACAAGTCTCCACGAAGCTGATTGGCAGCGACGCCTTCCAGGAAGCCGACACGTTCGGCATCACGCGCTCCTGCACCAAGCACAACTTCCTGGTGAAGAAACTTGCCGACTTGCCGCAGGCCGTACACGAAGCGTTCCATATCGCCGCCACGGGACGCCCGGGCCCCGTGCTGGTAGACATTCCGAAGGATGTGTTCCAGGCGCAGGCGCATTACTCGCCGGTTTCCGCGATCCACCTGCCGGGCTACAAAGTCTACACCGAAGGACATGCCGGTCAAATCCGCCGCGCGGCGCAGATGATCTGGGAGGCTAAGCGGCCCATTGTATATGCTGGAGGCGGAATTCTCGCCTCGGCGGCGTCCAGCGATTTGCGCGAATTGGTCGAGCGCGTGGACATCCCGGCGGTCTGCACCCTGATGGGTCTCGGCGCGCTGTCGAGCGAACATCGGAATTTCGTCAGCATGCCGGGCATGCACGGCAGCTACGCCGCCAACCTGGCGATGACCGAAACAGACCTGATTATCGCTCTGGGCGTTCGCTTCGACGATCGCGTCACCGGCCGCTTGGCTGCCTTCGCGCCTCACGCGAAAGTGATTCACGTCGATATCGACCCGGCGGAAATCGGTAAGAATCGCGCCGCCGAAGTGCCCATCGTAGGCGATGTGAAGCGCGTGCTTGAAAAAATAAACCAGGTGCTTGCGGATACCACGGGTGAGATGCAGCCCGTAAACGCACGCTCCCGCGCCGAATGGTGGGACCGCATCCGCGATTGGCAGAAACAGCATCCGCTGGAGCCGGAGATTTCGTCCGATGAAATCAAACCGCAGCATCTGGTTTCTGAAATCGACCGGCTCTCGGGCGGCGAAGCTATTGTTTGCAGCGACGTCGGCCAGCATCAGATGTGGGCGGCGCAGTTCATCCGTTTCCATCATCCGCGCCTATGGATCAACTCCGGCGGACTCGGGGCAATGGGCTTCGGCTTTCCAGCCGCGATCGGCGCGCAGTTCGCCCGGCCGGACAAGCTGGTTTTCGCGCTCGTCGGCGACGGCGGCTTCCAGATGTCGATTCCGGAATTGGCCACCGTGGCGAACCACGCGCTGCCCGTGAAGATCATCGTGATGAATAACGGCTACCTCGGCATGGTCCGGCAATGGCAGGAGCTGTTCTACAACAATCGCCTGAGCGCCGTGCAGCTCGATACCTTCCCCGATCCCGAAAAGCTCGCGGGGGCGTACGGCTTCAAGGGCCGCACCGTGGAAAGCCCGCGTGAATTGCGCGGAGCCCTAGAAGCCGCCGTCCGCGAACCCGGCCCATACCTGCTGAACGTCCGCGTAGCGCCCTACGAAAACGTGTACCCAATGGTGCCTGCCGGCGGAGCAATCAACGAAATGGTGCTAGCGCCCCCGCAGCCAGTGGAGGTCGCATGATCTCCGGTGGAGCAGGCTTTAGCCTGCAACCTGGGCTTGAGCCCAGGTCCGGGCAAACAGGAGTATCTGAATGCTGCAACTAATCTCCCTGCGCGCCAGTGGGGCAGGATGCCATCCTGCGCGCGATTGCCAATCGCGCTGGCCCAGTTTTCACCACCACCATACGGGTTCCCAACCCGCCGGAGCATCGCAATGCTGCAGCTAATCTCTCTCCTAGTCGAGAACAAACCCGGAGCTCTTATGCGCGTCACCGGATTGCTCTCCGCCCGCGGTTACAACATAGAGAGCCTCACGGTGGCGCGCACCCTCGATCCCGAGCTTTCGCGTATGAGCATCGTTGTCGATATTGAGCCTGGACAGCGGCAGCAGCTCATTAAGCAAATGAACAAGCTGATCAACGTGCTTCAGGCTTCGGATGTGACGGAAGCTCCAGCGGTCCGCCGCGAGCTGGTTCTATTGCGCGTCCGAGCTAACATGCAAGATCGCGCGGCGATCCTAAAAGAAGCGGAAATTTTCGGCGCGCGCGCCGTCGATAGTTCGGTCGAAGGCTTCGCGCTCGAAGCCACCGGCGATTCGGAAAAACTGGACGAATTTATAGAAGTAATGAAGAGCTACGGCGAGATTGACGTCACGCGTTCGGGCCTGGTAGCCGTATCCCTCGAATCGAAGAAGCTAAAACTTGCGCCACCCATCAAGAAAGACCTAGAAGTCGAACCTCACACGGAGTCAGTTAAATAAATGGCAACACGTTATTACGAAAAGGACGGCAACGTCGGCCTCCTCAAAGGAAAGACAATCGCAATCATTGGCTACGGCAGCCAAGGCCACGCCCACGCGCTGAATCTGCGCGACTCGGGTCTCGATGTGATGGTCGGGCTCCCAGAATCGAGCCAAAGCCGTGTCAAAGCAACAGCGGCGGGTCTGCGCGTCCTCTCCACGGCGGATGCCGCGAAGGCCGCCGACACCATGATGATCCTGGTTCCAGACCACGTTCAGGGCGATCTCTATAAGAGCGATATCGAACCGCATCTTGCGCCCGGCAAAACAATCATGTTCGCGCACGGATTCGCCATCCGTTTCGAGCAGATCAAGCCGCCCTCGACCGTGGACGTGACGATGATCGCTCCCAAAGCCCCCGGCCACCGCGTGCGCGAGCTGTTCACGGAAGGCGTGGGTGTTCCGGCGCTGGTTGCGGTGCATCAGGATGCTTCGGGCAAAGCCCTCCAAAACGCGCTCGCGTATGCCATGGCGTTGGGTTGCCTGAAAGCGGGCGTGATCGGAACGACTTTTAAGGAAGAGACGGAAAGCGACCTGTTCGGCGAACAATCCGTCCTCTGCGGCGGCGTGAGCGAGTTGATCCGCGCCGGTTTCGAAACCCTCGTCGAGGCCGGCTACGCGCCTGAGATCGCCTACTTCGAATGCCTGCACGAAGTGAAGCTGATTGTCGATCTTATCTATGAGGGCGGTTTGAGCTACATGCGTTATTCCGTTTCCGATACCGCGGAGTACGGCGATTACACCCGCGGTCCGCGCATCGTAAACGCGCAAACCCGCGCCGAGATGAAGAAGATTCTTTCCGAAATCCAATCCGGCGAGTTCGCGCGGAAGTGGATCGATGAGAACAAGACCGGGCGCAAGAACTTTTTGGCCCTGCGAGAAGCCGCCCAAAATCAGCCCATCGAAAAAGTGGGAGCGGAGCTCCGCAAAATGATGACATTCCTAAAAAGGAAGAAAGAGGTCGGCGTACCCGCAGCATCGTAACTGACAACTGATAACTGACAACTGAGAACTACCATGCGAATCTTCACCTTCGACACCACGTTACGCGACGGCACCCAAGGCGAAGCCGTCAGCTTTTCCGCCGATGACAAAATCCTGGTTCTTCGTAAGCTGGACGAGCTCGGCATCGACTATGTCGAAGGTGGCTGGCCCGGCTCGAACCCCAAGGACAAGGAATTCTTCGCGCGCGCAGCCCAGCTAAACCAAGACGAGCCGCTGAAACACACGCGGCTCGCGGCTTTCGGCGCAACCAGATTGGCGCGAAACAAGGTCGAAGACGATTCGAGCGTGAATGCGTTAGTACACGCCGGCACTCCCGTAGTCACGATCTTCGGCAAGAGCTGGGACCTCCACGTTCACCGCGCCCTCAATATCTCCGAGAACGAAAACCTTCAACTCATCGGCGATACAGTCAAGTACCTGAAGGCGCACGGTAAGGAGGTCGTCTATGATGCCGAACACTTCTTCGACGGCTATAAAAACAACCGCGATTTCGCCTTGCGGACGATCGAAGCCGCGAAGAACGGCGGCGCCGATGTGCTGGTGCTGTGCGATACCAACGGAGGCATGCTGACCAGCCAATTGGCCCAGATTTGCGCGGATGTGCGCAAGCGTTTTGACGGCGTGCTCGGCATCCACACCCACAACGATTCCGAGCTAGGCGTAGCGAATGCTCTTGCCGCAATCGAACAGGGCTTCGCTCACGTGCAGGGCTGCATCAACGGCTACGGCGAGCGCTGCGGCAACGCGAATCTCACCTCGATCATCGCGAATCTCGAACTGAAGATGGGCCACACCACCATCGGCAAAGAACGGCTGGCCAACTTGACCGCGGCTTCCCGCTTTATCGCCGAGCTTGCCAATCTGCCTATGCGCGGCGATCAGCCCTATACAGGTCATAGTGCCTTCGCGCATAAGGGCGGCGTTCACGTCAACGCCGTTCTGAAGGACTCCGCGACATACGAGCACATAAATCCCAAGCTGGTCGGCAACCGCCAGCGTGTGCTGTTAAGCGATCTCTCCGGCCGGGGTAGCGTGCTTTACAAGCTGAAGCAGCACGGCCTGGAAGACCGCCTTGACGATGCGGCGCGCCGCGAGCTGCTCGATCGCATGAAGCAGATGGAGTTTCAGGGCTACGAGCTCGAAGCAGCCGAGGGCACCTTCGAACTTCTGGTGCGCGAAGCTCTCCGCCCGGGTTTGCAGTTGTTCGAAGTGGTGAGCTACGAAGTCACCACGAAATCGAACGGCTCGTCCGCGGCCACAGTCACTCTGAAAGCCCAGGACGGCGTCCACTCGGCCACGGCCACCGGCAATGGCCCGGTCAATGCGCTCGATGTAGCGCTGCGGCAGGCGCTCTCCGCTCTCTATCCCGCGATCCGCGAAGTCCGCCTCACCGATTACAAAGTCCGGGTGCTCGATTTCAGGAAAGGCACTGCGGCCCGCGTGCGCGTCTTGATCGAATGGTCCGACCATCGCCGGAGCTGGTCGACAGTCGGCGTTTCCGAAAACGTCATCGAGGCAAGCTGGCTCGCGCTGGTCGACGCCCTCCGCCTGGAGCTGATGCGCCTGGACGAAAAAGACTCGACCATCGAGCAAGCCGTCGAAGACTACTGCTGGGGCGTGTAAACATTAAGTATGCCGACTGCGTTCTTGGAACCCGTCGCTCCCCCACCGCTCGAGTCCGTCCCCCACAGGAAATGGACTGTCTGCGAAATCGAAGAGCTGATTTCGAAGGGCTGGTACCCTGGCGACGGCTATGAGCTCATCGACGGAGAGCTGATCGACAAAAAAATGGGGAAGAACAACCCGCATGTACTTTCCTCCAAGTGGGTCGAGGAATGGCTGATCGCCGTCTTCGGATTTTGGCGCGTACACAAGGAAGACCCAGTCAGCATCAATGAGCGCAATGAACCGGAGCCTGACCTAACGGTGCTACGCGTACCGGTCCATGAATTAGGGAGAAAACCGCAGCCCGGAGACGTTCTGCTCGTCGTCGAGGTCGCCGCTTCGAGTCTAGCGTTCGACCTCTCCACGAAAGCCGACCTGTATGCACGGGCCGGAATTCCCGATTACTGGGTTCTGGATATAAACCAGCGCCGCATGATCGTACACCGCGAGCCGGCCGATGGAAAGTACCGATCGATCATCGAGTACGCCGAGGACGAGAACGTCAGTCCCCTTGCTGCGCCCCAATCCGAGTTCCGGGTGGGAGCTGCGTTTGCTCCGACGGCTGAACGCTGAACGGCATGCTTCTCTTTTGCGGCAGCGGCATCTTACGGACATACAGAGCCATCAAGGCCGACAGCAGAGCCAGTCCGGCGCTCCCGAAGAAGGCGTAATTCCAGGTCCCGGTCTTCTCGAACAATTGCGCGGCAATGCCGCTCCCCACAAGTGCCGCAACGCCCTTCGCGCTATACAGGAAGCTATAGTTCAGCGCCGAGTTCTTGCTGCCGTACAAATCCCCGAGCACAGCTGGGAATAGCGCATATAGCTCGCCCCAAGTGAGAAAGACGAGCACCATCAAAACTACCCAGATCGCGTCGCCGCCGCGCCCCAACGTTGTCGCCGCGACCAGGAAGATTGCCTGCAGCGAAAACGCGGTGAACATCGCCCATTCGCGTCCGAGGTAATCGGAAAGCGATCCCCAGAGGATTCGGCTGGATCCGTTGGCGAGCGGCGTCAGAACCAGCGCCACCGTCACCGCCGCGGCGCCGATCTTGAAATTCGTCGCCACCGGTTTTAGTTGTGCCGTGACCATCAGCCCGCCAATCCCGATCGACAGCATCGCAATGTACAGGAAATAGAATTGCGGAGTGCGGATCATCTCGGCGGAGTTGAAATCGAGATCGTGCCGCCGCACCTTCGGCTTCGCCGCAGCCGCTGCCGCAACCTTGTACCCGGCCGGAGGATTCATCAGCACAAGACCGGACAACAAAATCACGGCTCCGTGCGTGATTCCGGTCCATAGGAAGGTATCAGCGTAGCCGATCTTGCGAATCAGGGAATCAAAAAGCGGATTGAACGCGGCCGCGCCCATCCCGTACCCCGCTGTGATGAGGCCCGAGGCGATTCCACGCCGGTCCGGAAACCATTTCACGGCGGTTGCGACTCCACACGCATACACGCAAGCCACGCCTATTCCGGCCATCGAGTAAAGCGAATAAAAAGCCGGCAGCGTTTCGACGTGACCGAGCGATCCCCAACCGATCGCGCAAAGCACCCCTGAGAGCGCCATCAAGGGGCGCGGACCGGCTTTGTCGATGTAGGGCGCAAGAAACGGCATCGCCCACGTGCCCACGGCGATAAACAGGCCGAAACCCCACTGCACATCGGAAAGCTGCCAGTGCTGTTGAGCATGCGCCTTCACCATCGGCTGCGCAAACAAGGTCCAGGCGTACTGCAGGTTGCCGATCATCACCATGCCGACGAAGGCGGACCACAAGCGGATCCATCGATTCACGTTGTACTCCCGCGCCGGATGGCGCAAGGGAGATCATATCGCAACAGCGATGGATTTGCGCAAGCTAAGGCGTGCAGAAACCGTGTTACGGAGCCGCAAGCAGCGGCAACGCGACTCCGGTAAGCTTGCGTTCGCGGGCGGCCTGCATCAGTTGCACGGTCCTTTGTCCGGCAACATCCGTGCTGAGGCCTCCGCCGTGGATGTTGGAGATACAGTTGCGCTCGGCATCCGTTCTCCCGATACGGGGAGCCCATGTCAGATAGACTCCCATGCTTTCGGGCGAGCTAAGGCCGGGCCGTTCACCGATCAGAATGACCGACATCCGCGCCCCGACGATCTCGCCGATTTCGTCGGCGATCGCGACACGGCCCTGCTGTACAACGCAAATCGGC
>JAFAQY010000026.1 GCA_019261985.1 Bryobacterales bacterium
ATTGGGATTATCGGCGGCAGCGGGTTGTACTCGATGCCGGGATTTGAAGCTGAAGAAGAGGTCTTGATTACGACGCCGTTCGGCGCGCCATCGGACAATTACGTCGTCGGGCGGCTGGAGGGCAAGGAGGTCGCGTTTCTTTCGCGCCACGGCCGGGGGCATCTCCATTCGCCGTCGGAGCTCAATTTTCGAGCCAATATCTGGGGCATGAAATCGCTGGGCGTGGAGCGGATTCTCTCGCTGAGCGCTGTCGGCTCGCTCAAGGAAGATCACAAACCGCTTGATTTCGTGCTGCCGGACCAGTTTGTGGACCGGACGCTGGGACGCGCTTCCACGTTTTTCGGAGACGGCCTGGTGGCGCATATCAGCTTCGCTCACCCGATCTGCCCCGACCTCGCGAAGGTCGCGCACGGGGCTGCCCATACGGCGGGAATTCCGGCAAAGATGGGCGGCACATATTTGTGTATGGAGGGCCCCGCCTTCTCGACGCTCGCCGAGTCGAACCTTTATCGAAGTTGGGGCATGGACGTCATCGGCATGACGAACCTGACCGAGGCGAAGCTCGCGCGCGAGGCTGAGATCTGCTACGTCACGATCGCCATGGTGACGGACTACGACTGCTGGCACCCCGATCACGATGTCGTGACCGTGAACGATATCATCGCAAACCTGGCTCACAACGCCGAGCACGCTTGCAAACTAGTGGCTGCCGCAGTCCGGGACATGCCTTCGGCGAGGAATTGCAAGTGCGGTTCGGCGTTATCGCACGCGTTGATTACCGACCGCAAATGCATCCCCGAGGCGACGAAGAAAAGGCTGGAACTGTTGGTTGGAAAGTACCTGTAGCGAGCTTCTCGATCTCTGTTTGCGCGGCGAACCCTGGACGGATGACCTCCTCGACAGGGCTTTGGAGATCGGCGAAGGGCGAGCTTTTCTTTCGATTGTCGTGGAGCGGCTAGGGGATTTGTTCGAGCCCCGGCTGTGCCAGACCTACCGTCGTCTATTCGCAGACGTCATCGCGAAAATGCGACCGGATTTAACGCCCCGGCTGAGAAAGACAACCGGTGTTGGCCCCGTGCCGTGTTCGCGAGTCTACGTTCTTTCGCGAATCACCTTAGGGGCGGATGTTGCGGTTACAAGCGTCTTGCTCGACGCCGCGAAGAAACGGTATCCCAACGCGGAGATCGTTTTCGTCGCGCCCCGGAAGAACTACGAACTGTTCGAAGACGATCCGCGGATTGATCATCTCGCGTGCCCTTACGCGCGTAGCGGAACACTTGAGGAACGGCTGCGGGCATCTGCGTCGTTGTGGCTCGAAGACGGACTGGTGCTCGACCCCGACTCGCGGCTAACTCAGCTCGGGCTGATCTCCGTGTGTCCGGATGCGAACTATCTCTTGTTCGAGAGCCGGTCCTACGGAGGCGAGGGTCTGGAACGCTTGCCGGACCTCGCCGCAAAATGGGCTCGCGAAGTGCTTGGAGTTAAAGACGCGAAGCCGTACATCGCCCCGGCCGTGCCAGACGGTGCGCCGGCCGACATAACCGTGAGTTTGGGTGTCGGAGAAAATCCGGCCAAGCGCATCGCCGGCAATTTCGAGCCCGACCTGATGAGAGAGCTGGCCCGCGGTGGACTCTCCGTGCTGGTCGATAAAGGCGGAAGCGAGGAAGAGCGCCGCCGGGTGGAGAGCGTTCTGCAACCGGGCATGCGAACCCACCACGGCGCCTTCGCGCCATTTGCAGCCCAGATCGCCCGGAGCAAGCTGTTCGCCGGCTATGACTCGGCCGCCGGACATGTCGCTTCGGCGTGCGGCGTTCCGCAGATCGCTATTATGAACGGCTTTGTGAGCGAGCGAATGCTCGCTCGCTGGAAACCGAACGGCATTCTGATTCGCGGCGACTCGCCCGATCCGTTAGCGCAGGTAAGAGAAGCACTCGTCAGCGGCGCGCACAATGCAGCCCGCCGCGGCCGTATTCTTGAAAATCCGTAAACGTGGATTCCCGCGCGCGTCGCTGTGCGCTACCGCAGCATTCCCATGCGATCGAGCGGCCAATACACGAAGACCGCTTTGCCGTAGATGAAGCTGCGCGGGACGGTCCACCAGGTGCGGCTGTCGTTGGAGGAACTGCGGTGGTCGCCAAGGACGAAGTAATGGTCGGATTCAACCGTGCGCGGCGGCATAGAGGTATGATCGCGGAACTCTTCGGGAACGTACGGTTCCTCTAACGCTTGGCCGTTCACATAGACCGTACCGTTGCGGACCTCGACCGTGTCACCGGGCATTCCGATCACGCGCTTGATATACGATTTGCTGGTGTCTTGGGGAAACCAAAAGACGACGGTATCGCCGCGGCCGATATCGGCCAAGCCGAAGCGGTAAACGAACTTGTTGATGAAGATGCGCTCCTGGTCCACCAGGCTCGGCATCATGCTGGTGCCCTCCACCTTGACCGGCTGATAAATAAACAAAATGACGATAACCGCGAGAATCACGCCAAGCGTGAGTTCGCGCAGCCACGATATGGCCAATCTCGCTGCCGATTCCGAGTGCTGCTCCTCGGGGGCGGGGGAAGCAGGCGGCGGAGGCTCGATCCGCTGGTCCATAACACTAATATAGACGCACCGCGAAAGCGCTGGTTTGCAGGCGAACGCTAGGATAAAGGGAATGAAATTCGCCGCTGTGATCGACTACACGACGGACGCCGCTAAGATCGCCGCGACGCGTCCGGCGCATCGTGAATACTTGAAGAATTTGCTCGACACGAACCGTCTGGTGATCAGCGGTCCTTTTACGGATGACACGGGCGGCATTCTGGTTTATAACGCGGACTCGGCGGAGCAAGCCGAAGCGCTGATCCGCGGCGATCCGTTCGCTCAGGCAGGAGTATTCGTTTCCTGGAAGATCCGTGAATGGCGGGTTGTCATGTCCAACCCGAAATTGTGCGAGGTTTAAGCGCCGGCGGCGATGCCGAGCTTTTTCGCCCACGGAGTCGCGCCCGTCAATGCGTCGTTCACCGCATTGATGTTCTTGACGCCTTCCGTCGCCAGCCATTCCTCCAGGGCTTTGACCCCTTTGGTGGCGTAAATGGGCATGCCATCCTTCCACGTGGCGCGCCCGCAGAGCACGCCTGAGAAATCGGTCCCGGCTTCTTTCGCCATGTTCAGGCTTTCGACGAATTGCTTGTTGCCGACTCCGGCGCTTAAATAGATGAAAGGCTTCGCCGCCACCGCGGCAGCCTCGCGAAAGTGGTTCAGGGCTTCCGTGCGCGTGTAGGCCCTTTCGCCTTTGTACACTGAGCTGCCCTCGACAAATTCGGCGTTGACGGGAACCTCCACCTTGAGCACGTCAACGTGGTATTGAGGTTTCGAGAACTCCCGCATGCTCGCCGTAACAACCTGTGGCTTGATTTTCGCGAATTCGAGGCCTTTCTCATTGCCGCCTTTGGGATCGTAGCCGACGAATTCCAGAAAGAACGGGATTTGGTGAGTTTCGCACTCCGCGCCGATCCGTTCGATGAAGGCGTGCTTTATATCGTTGATTTGCTGCTCGTCGAAGGGCGTGTAGTAGATGAGGATTTTCACCGCGTCAGCACCCCAATCGACAATTCGCTTTACGCTGACATGCGGAAGCAAATCGGGCAGGCGTCCAGGCTTGGTATTGTCGTAACCGCTCTCCTCATATGCCAGCAGCAGACCCGCATTCGAGGCTCTAGCCTTGGCGGCGCCGAGTCCATACTCGGGGTCGAGCAAAATCGCCGAAGCGTGCGGGGTCAGCACCCGTACCACCGCGGTTTTGAATTCGGCCATCATCTCCGGGGTAATGGATTTCGAATCGACACCCTTCGCCGTAGCAATCGCTTTTTGGAGGCTACCGCGCTGATCCATCGCCGCGGCGGCTATGATCCCGTCTTTATTCGATAGCGCTTTGAGGTGTTTTATTTTACCTGGAGAAAGTGGCATATAAGGTTTACTTTAGCCCACGTTGGCGGGGGCGCAAACCACCCGCCGAGTTCGACCCTTCCCGTCTGTAACTCACCGATATAAAATAGCAAGCGGGTCGTTCTGACAAATGCGAAACCTATTGCTCGCCGTGCTCGCGGCATGCTCCCTGACTGCCGCGCCTCAAGATACCGCTAAACAGGCACCCGGCGCCGATCCGAATAAGGCGTTAATCGACCGGTACTGCGTGACGTGCCATAACACCAAGCTCAAGACCGCGAAGTTAGACCTGTCCGTGCTCGATTTGGCGCACCCTGAAAAAGACGCCCTGATTTGGGAGCGGGCGATCCGAAAGCTGCGAGGAGGTATGATGCCGCCGCCCGGCATGCCGCGGCCTCCAGTCGCGGCGGTAAATACTTTTGCAACTTATTTAGAGGATTCTCTCGATAAAGTCAGCGCGGCTAATCTCAACCCGGGCAGCGTGCGCATCCACCGGCTGAATCGCGCCGAGTACGCGAACGCCATGCGCGACCTGTTCGGCATGGAAGTGGATGCGGCGGCCCTGCTTCCCACCGACGGCATTAGCGAGGGCTTCGACAACATTGCGAGCGCGCTGAAGGTTTCACCGTCGTTTTTGGATCAATACATCATGGCCGCGCGAGCGGTGGTCAAGCAGGCGATTGGCACGCCGCCCTCGCCGAAGGAAACGAAGACAACGCTTCGCGGAGTTGACTCGGACGTGCCTCTGCCTCCAGGCGCGCGAGGGGGCGTCACCGCGAAGTTTTTGTTCCCGTATGAGGGAGACTACGAATTGCGTGCCCCAGGCAACCCAGCCATCTTCACCGTGGATGGCGCGCCTGTGGATTCCAAGGGGCGAACGCATGTAAAGGCGGGTGTTCACTCGATTGTCGCGGCTGGCGCGCCTCACAGCTTTGCAGAGAGCGAGGGAGAATTATTCGGCTTCGTCCCCGGCGCGGCGGGAACAGGTTATGCGAGTACGGGATTGGTGGTAGGCGCGGTGAATGCCGGTGGTGGAGGAGGTTTGCGAACAGCCGCCGCGCTCAGTCTTACGATTAACGGTCCATTCAATCCGGCCGGCAACCCGGTTGAAAGCCCCAGCAGGACGCACATTTTCGTTTGCCGTCCGCCCGATCCGAAAGAAGATAGCGCGTGTGCTTCGCGGATTATTTCGAACCTGGCCCGGAAGGCTTTCCGCCGCCCCGTAACCAGCCAGGATCTTGCGCCGCTGATGCAGTTCTATGCCGAAGGACAAAAGGCAGGCGGTTTTGAAGGCGGCATCGAAAACGCCATGGTGGCAATGCTGTCGAGCGCCAAATTCCTATACCGCGTTGAGCCGCCGCCCGCATCCGCGCAGCCGGGCAGCACCTACCGGCTGAACGATATAGAACTTGCTTCGCGTTTATCGTTCTTTCTGTGGAGCAGCATCCCCGATGAGGAACTGCTCAAGACCGCGGAGCAGGGAAAACTGCGCGATACAAAAGTGATGGAACAGCAGGTCCGCCGAATGCTCGCCGACCCTCGTTCCAAAACTCTGACCACCAACTTCGCATTTGAATGGCTGAAGGTCCGCGATATGGACGCGCTGGAGCCCGATCCGTTCATCTACCCGGCTTTCGATCGTCCTCTGCGAGCGGCTTTCAAGCAAGAGATGGAATTATTCATCAACAGCATCTTCCACGAAGACCGCAGCGTTGTCGATATTTTGAATGCGAACTATACCTTTGTGAATGAGCGTTTGGCCGCGCATTACGGAATCGAGAACATTCGAGGCGATCAGTTCCGAAGGGTAACGTTGACGGATCCGAACCGCTTCGGCCTGCTCGGCAAGGGGGCGGTGCTGATGGTTACGGCGTATCCCAATCGCACGTCGCCGGTGCTGCGCGGCTCCTACGTATTGGAAAACATTATGGGCACGCCGCCCGCGCCGCCGCCTCCAAACGTGGAAGCGTTCAAGGAGAACAAAGAAGGCGAAAACCCGAAGACGATTCGCGAAATCATGGAACTGCACCGCGCCAATCCGACTTGCAACGCGTGTCATGGGATTATGGACCCGCTCGGATTCTCGCTGGAGAATTTCGACACAATCGCCACTTACCGCGTAATGGATCGCTACACGCGGACAAAGATCGATACCAGCGGCAAGCTGGTGGATGGAACCGAGGTGAACGGCCCGACCGATCTGCGCAATGCGCTGCTCCGTCATCCCGAGCAGTTCGCCCAGACCTTTACTGAAAAAATGATGACCTACGCGCTGGGCCGGAGCATCGAGTATTTCGATATGCCGGCGATTCGCAAAATCGTCCGCGACGCCAAGCCCGAGAACTACCGGTTTTCGTCGCTTGTGCTGGGAATTGTGAAGGCCCCAGCGTTTCAATCGAGCATGGTGGAGATGAGTAAGTCGGACCAGCCGGGCGCTCAGGTCGCCGCCAGATAGCTTGTGGGGCAGGATGCCATCCTGCGCGCGATTGCCAATCGCGCTGCCGAAACTTTTTCGAGCCCGCCGACGCAGGCCAACAACCGACTGCCGGCAGGACACTGCCACTCCCAAGGGAGTCATTTCCGGCGATCAATTCGAAGTAACCAAAGCCCAACCCGGCTGTATTCGCTCGTATGAAACTCCTCACGCTAACGCTCAGCTTTGCGTCAATGATCTGGTCGCAAGAGTTCGAGGTGGCGTCCATTCGGCCCGCGGTTCAGGATGGTAATCGAGATTCGGATGTCGATAACGGCCTATTCCGGACGCACAATTTAACGCTCAAACGATTGGTCGCGATGGCGTGGGACGTTGAAGAACAGCAAGTGCTCGGCGGGCCGAAGTGGGTCGATTCGGAAAGCTGGGATATTAATGCCAAGATCCCGATGGAATTCGCCGAGCGGCGGCAGCGCGATACGGTTCCCAAAATGATTCAAGCTCTGCTGGCAGATCGGTTCCATCTGAAGATTCATCGCGAACGACGGGAGGTGTCGGGTTTCCATTTGGTGGTCGCAAAGAACGGGCCGAGAATGGCGATTGCAAAGGCCGACGAGAAGGGCGCCCATTTCACCGCGAATAATACTCACCTCACTGCGACCAATGTGACTATGCAAGGCTTTGCGGTGCGTCTGTCCCGCGATCGCGACGTGGCCAAGATTGTTATCGACAAGACAGGATTGACCGGCACCTTCGATTTCGAGCTGAACTGGGCGCGCGCGGACGACACATCCGCCGAACGTCCTGTTTTATTCACGGCGATCCAGGAACAGCTCGGTTTGAAATTAGAGCCGGTGAAGATCCCGATACAGGCAGTCGTCATCGACGAGGCGGACAAGCCGACCGAAAATTAACGGGCAAATCGGGCGTGATAGAGCTATCGTCCCCGATCCACTACATCGCCGATGGCATCCAAAATCGCCTGCGGCTCGTCCCTCAAAAGGTTATGGCGGGCATCCGAAAAAACGCGCTGCTCCCCACGCGTAGACAGATGCGCCAGCGCCCGCTGCCCCTCAATCCATCGGGCTTCGAACGTGCGCTCGCGGCGGGCGTCCACGGGATTGTCGGGCGGCGTAATACGATGCCGACCAGCCGTCAGCACAATTAGTGGCAGATCACCTAAACCAGTCACTTCGAGCGACTCGAGCATGCTCTCGTAATCCATCTCCTTCATGCTTTCGACCATTGTGCGCGGCTCGAAGACATTGACAGAATCCGGCGGCATGGCAAGCCGTGCCAGGCCGATCGGCCTCGCGAGGCGTGCCAGAGCCGGCAGCAGGCCGGGAAAATATGGAAGGTAGCTCCCGGTGGGAGGCTCCGGTACTGAGCCCGGCATCAACATCGTCGCGTCCACCAGAACCATGCCGCCGACGCCTTCCGGGTAACGATGAGCGAACACACGCGATGTGAGGCCTCCGAACGAGGCGCCGACCAGCACATAAGGCGGCGGAATCTTCGCCCTAATCAACAGAGCATGTAGGTCATCCGCAATGGCGCTGGCAGGATGCGGAAACGGAGCGGCATCGCTCCAACCGTAACCGGCGCGGTCGTACCAGCACGCCCGCGTGTACTTCGCGACCTCTTTTTGAAAACGCGACCAGCCGATGCCCGGTCCGCCGCGGCCGCTTTCAAAAATCACCGTTGGCGAGCCCTCACCTTGGCAGAAATAGTTGAGCGTGCGTCCGCCCACGTCGACGGCTTGGCCGACGCGCGGTGGCACGGGATTACGCCATTCGGCAACTCGCTCATGGATGAAACCCGCCGCGCATAAACCGGCCACGAACGCGGCAGACTTAAACGTAAACGCAAGCGCACGCTCCCCGAAGCCGCGCTCGGGCGGGGCGTTAATTACGTCGAGATAGCGATACGCGCGTCCATAGCCCGAGTCTCCGCTCAACTG
Source organism: Bryobacterales bacterium (assembly GCA_019261985.1). Lineage (GTDB taxonomy): Bacteria > Acidobacteriota > Terriglobia > Bryobacterales > Bryobacteraceae > Palsa-187. The sequence continues at coordinate 8,328 of JAFAQY010000026.1, forward strand.
AAGCGGGGACACGGCGGCTTCGGATTCCTGTTCGAATCGGAGCTGTTCGAATGGCGAGTCCGCGAAGGCCCGCCAGCGGCGGTGAGTGAAAACGCCAAACGCAAAAAGGAAAATGCCTAAAACCACTGTGCGGGCGGCCATCTCGAACATGCCGCGCTCGATGGAAGCCGCGGCTGCAACCGCAAAAATAAATGCCGAAGCGTAGGCCGGCAGCTTCATCCGCATGTTCGAACTACCCGGCGAGTAGGCGCAAGCGAAAGGCATTTTGGTGAATCGCGTAAAAAGAAAATTCACCAGCACGATTGCGACTCCGCAGAGGACCGCGATATGGCCCCATGCTTCCGCGCTTTTCCAGACGCCGCCGTAGAAAAGCAGGCCGGCGAGGAGAACCGGCGCCGCCGCGAGCACAAAAGCCGAGCGCCGTACAGCTTGGAAATACGCCTTAGGGCTGTGAACCGCTGTAATCCGTAGCAGCCAGTTTGCACGGAGGGAAGCGGGTAGAGAAAATGCAATTCGCAGTCCAATCACCGACATGCCCAGCAGCACAAATCCCGCCGCTACAAGAGGCGTGTTCGGCTGATTCCATCGTGGCGGCACGTACCCGTAATGCTGCGCGTCCGCGTACATTCGCGAATTGCCGTACAGCATTCCCTTCGCGAATACCAGCGAAATCGCAAGCGCCAGCCCTCCGAACACTGCGAGCAGGTTGCGGTGCCGGCGGCTCCGCACCATTGTCCGGGCGATGAAGAGCATCACGGCGCGTTGCACCGGAGCGAGTCTCAATGTAGCCAGGCGGAAAATTTGGCTCCAACGCAGGCCTGAAGCGCGGCCAGACGGTCCAATATCCGGCTCCTCAACGATGCGGCGAATGTTGCGATAGTATGCGAGCGCGTAGCAGAGCGCCGCCAGCGATACTGAAACTGCCAGGCCGGCGAGCGCCCGCCAGCCTAATGCTTCGAAAAAGCGGTATTTTGAACCATTCCACCGCTCGAACAATCCCAGAAACCAAAACGACGGCAGAAAACGCGTGAGGGCGGGAGGGGGCTGATGCGGGTGGACCTCCAGTTCCGAGGGGCCGGGTGTGAGGAAATACGCGCCGAGGATACCGAAGAATGTTGTCACTTGAAGAATGTTCGAAACCTTCAAAAAATGGCGATACGGAAGGGTTGCCGCGGCTACGCCTTGCAGGGCGATGAGCGCGGAGAACGTGAACAGCCCGGCGGCGATCATCACGGCCCAATAAGCGAAAAATGTACGGATACCGCCGGCCGCGTAAGGATAACCAAGTCCGGTGATTGCGTTCACCGCGGCAAGGCTGAGCCCAAGCCCTACGGCGGTGGCAGCGATCTTGGCGCGAAAAATGGTTCGGGGGCGGATCGGCAGAACGCCGAGCACGAGACTATCTCGCCGGTCGGGAAAAATTGAATCCCAAGCCACCACCGTAAACAAGCCGACCACAGCGATGGTGGTTCCGATGAGGAACTCCTGATCGCCCCACGATAGAAGGGCAATGCGCTCGGCGCTCTGTTGCGCGTATTGCGGCAGAATCACATATGCCAGAATGAAACTCAGAGCGGCGAGGAGCGTGCCGATTTGGGCGAGCAAGCGCGAAGGATCGCCATGCGTGGGGAGCACCTCCAAGTCGACGATCCGAAGCAGGAACCCGCGGTAGAGAACGTTAAACTGGCGGCGCGCCAACATGAGTTAGAGCTCCATGCACTGGACGATTTCGCCAGTAATGGCCGCGGGATTAATTTCCACCGCAAGCTGCGCGAAAATTTCTTCGAGAGTGGGCAGAGCCATCAGCGTGCGCAGTCTTTGAATGGAGTCGCTGGCCACGACGCGGCCTTTATGCAGAATCACCACGCGCGAACAGACGCGTTCCACAACGTCCAGCTCATGGGTGCTGAACAAGATCACCTTGCCACGATTGGCGAGCTCTTGAATCAGGCTTCTCAGCACCAGTGCCGAACCGACGTCGAGGCCCGAGAACGGCTCGTCGAGAAGGATGATTTCCGGATTGTGCAGCAGGGCCGCCGCGAGCAGAATCTTTTGCCGCATGCCCTTGGAGTAGGACGAAATTGGAACGAAGCGGTCGCCGTATAGCGAAAACGCACGCAACAGGCCGGCGATCTTCATGGCCAGGGGTTTGCGCGCGAGGCCGCGCAACTCGCCTGTCATCTCCAGAAACTCCTCGCCGGTCAGGTGCTGATACAGATGCGGCTCTTCGGGCACGTAGCCGAGCCGCATTTTGTGCGCGATGAGGTCGTGTTCGATCGGGATTCCCTGGTAAAGAATTTCGCCTTCGGACGGCTCGATCAAGCCGGTGATCATTTTGAGGGTGGTAGATTTTCCCGATCCGTTGGGACCGAGATAGCCCGTAACCTCGCCGGCGCGGGCGACGAAGCTGACATCGTTCACGACGGGAATGCCCAAATAGCGCTTCACGACTCCCCTAAGTTCGAGCATAGTGTTCAAGCATGCATCAAATCCTGCGGCGGCGGACATTGTGAAACAGGGTTACGGTGATGATGAGGGTCGCCAGAATCGCGGTTAGCACACCTACGATTAAGACGATAAGGATCTCGCTCGAGAGCGGGGCCGCTGCGCGAAATCGGATGCGGGAATTGGCGATTCCCGGCAGCAAAGTTACGACGCCGCCGGCAATCGCGCCGGTCGTTCGCCACAACACCGGATGGCGAAACCAGTGGCGGAATAGAGAGAGCGCGATGCTGATGCAAAAGCCGCCCGCGGCCGATTGTGCGTAGGCGTCGTCGAACACACATAACATCTCTCCGGCGAAACGCCGCCGGAAGGCGGGAGGGTGGAGCAGCAGTAGCGCTCGATACAGAGTCCGTGTCATAACGCCTTCGTCGCCCCCGAAAGGCCAAGGTTCTCTCGGGCAATGCGCATCACCGCCTCCAGCCTTCGAACTTCTTCGGCAAGCACTTTCTGCCCGAGCCTCGTCAGCCGGTAGTAACGGCGGCGTGGATCTTCGGATTTTCGGACGGGGGCCTCATCGATCATTCCCAGATTAAGGAGTTTTTCAAGATTGTCGTAAAGCGTCCCCGGGCCCGGTCTGTATTTGCCGTCCGTCTGCCGGGCAATGTCCTGCATGATGGCGTAGCCATGGCGGTCCTCGCCGCTCAGCGCGAGCAGAATGTGTAAGGCGGCGGGGCTTAATGGAGGAAAAGATTTGGCGGATTCTTTCATACTCGGGTTTTGTTATATCGGAATCCGACTTAGTTGTCAAGCGGGCAAAGTTTTTGCCGTGTGCGAATGCTGGGCGCCCAAGGCAACGTGATACACCAGATCGATATGCCAGCTCTAGCCGATCAGTTCTCGAGTCCTGCCAGGAAGTGCGATGTGGTCATGAAGGGCGGGATTACCAGCGGAATTGTCTACCCGAGCGCCATTTGCGCGCTCGCGCAGACGTATCGTTTTATGAATATCGGCGGCACATCCGCCGGCGCGATCGCAGCGGCGGCGGCCGCCGCAGCCGAATACCGCCGCGCGAACGGCAGCACCGAAGGTTTTGCGCTTCTGTCCGGCCTTCCAGACATCCTCAAGACCACCCCTCCGGGCAGCAAGCACACCAACCTGTATTGGTTGTTTCAACCCGATGACGGCGCGCGGATGCTGTTCGATGCGGCGGTGAGCTTCACACGGCACGGCGCCAGCCGGTATTTCTCTCTGCTGCGCGCGCTGTTGGTTGGCGCCCCGCTGGTGTGGATTGTCGTCGTGCTGCTTGGCGTGTTGTTTTTTCTGCTACCGGTCTTTTCGATATTTCAGGATTCCGTTTTCGGCATCCTTTCCGGCCTGCTCTGGCTGGGCTTGATCGCTACCATCGGCCTTGCCATCGTGATCGGCGGCAGCCTGTCGAGGCTCCCCGGCCGCGGCTTTGGCCTTTGCTCCGGATTATCGACATTGAAGGATGGCCCTCCGGCGCTCACGCCGTGGTTTCATACGTTCCTGTCCGATGTTTCCGGCAAGCCACTCAATGAACCGCTGACCTTCGGCGATCTGCGCGATCGCGACATTCAACTGCGCATGATCTCGACGTGCCTGACGCACGGGCGCGCGTATGGTCTGCCGATTGACACCAAGGATTTCTACTTCAAAGAAGACGAGTTCCGTCAGTACTTCCCCGACGACGTCGTAAATTGGATGGTCGCCCACCCCGGTCCGCCGCCCTCGAGAGAAGAAAAATCCGTGGATGTCTCGGGTTTTTGCCGGCTTCCGGGGCCCAGCGACTTGCCTGTCGTCGTCGCGGCGCGCATGAGCCTGAGCTTTCCATTTCTCTTTCGCGCCGTCCCGCTCTACGCCGTCGATTTCACGCTGCGGCAGGTGAAGAAAGGGGAACCGGCGGTTAAGCCGGAGCCAGGCGGAGCCCTCAATGTGGGGCAACTGCGCCGGCCCGAGCGTTGCTGGTTCCTCGATGGCGGCATCTGCAGCAACTTCCCCGTTTACATGTTCGATGCGCCGCTCCCCCGATGGCCCACGTTCGGCATTGACTTACAAGAAGCGCGGCCGGACCGGCCTGACAACAAGGTATGGATGCCGGAACGCAACGAGGAGGGTTTGGGCGAACTCTGGAATCGGATCCCGGACACGCCTGCCTTCGGCGCTCTGGGCAAATATATTTTTGGAATGATCGATACGGCGCGGAACTGGACGGAAAACCGGCAGATGACCGTCCCCGGCTATCGCGATCGCATCGTTCACATACGCCTCGATGACGAGAATGAGGGCGGACTCAGCCTCGACATGCCGCCAGGCATCGTCGACTCGGTAAGCAAACGGGGCTTTTTGGCAGGCGAGCTCCTGTTGTCTCATTTCGCGTACCCGAAACCTGGCGTAACCCTGACCTGGGACAACCATCGCTGGATTCGCTTTCGCTCCTCTGCCGGCCGCTTCGAAGAATGGATGATGGAATTTCAGGAGGGCTTTTCGCATTCCGAGTCCGGAGAACAATGTTACGAAGATCTGTTGCAGCGGCCGCGCTCCGCGCCTCCGGATAGTTACCGGCTAAATAGCCGCCAGCGAAAACACCTTGCCGATTGGGTTGCGTTGCTGCTGGATGCGGCAAAGCAGGCCGAAGCCGCACCGTCCGATCAGCGCGCAAGCCAGGGCGAACCGAAACCGACCCCGGTGTTGCGCTTGCTGCCGCGGACGGTTTCAAAACCTGACGCCGATCTTGGAGGCGCGCCGCTGATCGATCCCCAGAATGAAGGAACGCGCGCTGTGATGGAGAACGGCCCGGAGCCGTGAGGGCACCGTTCGGCCGTGCCGGCGCCAACCCCCCTCGCACTTCTTGACGCGCTCAACTAGAATCGTACGAGGAGCATCGAAATGTTCATCACCAAGAAGCACTTAACGCGCCGCACTGTCCTGCGGGGCGTAGGAACTGCGCTCGCCCTGCCGCTCCTCGATGCGATGATTCCCGCTCACACCGCTCTGGCGCAAACCGCCGCGAAAGCGACGCCTCACCTGGGTTTCATCTACTTTCCACATGGCGCGGTGCAGGCGCAGTGGACGCCGACGGGCGAGGGCCAGATCGGCGACTTCAAAGATATTCTCAAGCCGCTCGACAAATACAAGTCGATGACGACCGTGTTCAGCAACATCGATAACCAAGCGGCCGTCGGTCCGGTGCATGCTCTTTCCCCGGGCACGTGGTTATCCTGCGTTCACCCGGCGATGAGCCAGGAGGCGCACGGCGGCACTACTGCCGACCAGATCGCAGCCGCGCAGATCGGGCAGGATACACCGTTGCCTTCGCTCGAGGTTGCGACCGAAACCCACGGCGGCGGCGGCTTCTGCGATCGCGACTACGGGTGCTCCTATTCGGGAACAATTTCTTTCCGCACTCCTACAACTCCGCTGCCGATGGAAAACGATCCGCGCAAGCTGTTTATTCGATTGTTCGGCCAGGGCGATAACGCAGCCGAGCGGGCTCGCCTGTCGAAGCAGTACGCTTCGCTGCTCGACATGGTCGGCGAGGAAGCCAAGGAATTACAACGCGTGCTCGGGCCTTCGGATCAGGCGATGCTTTCGGATTACCTCGAAAGCGTCCGGGAGATTGAGCGCCGTATTCAGAAGATGGAAGCGCGCGATCTTTCGCACGTCGACATCCCCGACGCTCCGAAAGCCGAAGCGATCGCGTTCGATCAGCGCATCAATTTGATGTTCGATCTGGTTAGCTTGGCCTTTCAGGCGAACATGACCCGCATCTTCACGTTCATGGTGGCCGCGGAAGTCAGCGGGCAGACCTACAATCACATCGGCGTATCCGACGCATTCCATCCGCTTTCGCATCACAACAACGAGCAAGCAAAGATGGACCGGCTGGTGAAAGTGCAGGCATATCACACAGGTGTTTTCGCGAAGTTCCTCGATAAGCTCGCGAAAATGCCCGATGGCGACGGCACCATGCTGGAGCATTCGCTGTTCCTGTACGGCAGTAACATGTCGAACAGCAACGCGCACAATCATTACCCGCTGCCAGTCTCGATTGTAGGGGGGTGGAAGGGCGTTAAGGGCGGCCAGCACATCGTTCCCGCGGAACACACTCCGCTTGCGAACGTGTTGCTTACCTTCCTGGATAAAGCGGGCATTCCGCAGGACAAGATCGGCGACAGCACGGGCAAGCTCTTGGAGGTGTAGCCGCCATGAAGATAATCCTTGTCGCGGCGCTCGCGGCGGTCCCGCTGCTTGCGGCCGATGTGCAGCCTTCGGGAAGCTCGCTCATCGAAGCGATCAGGTCCGGCCAGCGCGCGAGTGCAATCGACATAATCGCGAAGAAGTCGGCGGATGTGAACGCAGCCGAGGTGGATGGATCTACCGCGTTGTTGTGGGCGGCGAACCTGAACGATGCCGACCTCGCGACGAGGCTTTTGAAAGCGGGCGCGAATCCGAACGTAAAGAACCGGCTTGGCTCCACGCCTCTTGGCGAAGCCGCTTTTAACGCGAATACGCAACTCATCAAGGCGCTGCTCGATGCCGGAGCGGACCCGAACATCGCAGGACCCGATCGGCAAACGCCATTGATGCTGATTGCGCGCACGTCGGACGTAGAAGCGGCGCGGCTCCTGTTAAATAAGGGCGCCAATCCGAACGCCAAGGAAGGCCAGCGCGAACAATCGGCGCTTATGTGGGCGGCGGCCGGGAGCCAAGGTCCGATCATGCGCGAATTATTGGCTCACGGTGCGGAAGTGGATGCTAAGTCGGCTGTTGATCTGACGACCCCGCTGGTTAGTTCGGAGCCGCGCGCCCAGCCTCGGCCGCCCGGTGGAATGACGGCCATGCTCTTTTCGGTTCGCGAAGGCTGCCTGGATTGTGTGAAGGCGCTGGTGGAGAAGGGCGCAAAGCTCGATTTGCCGGATCCGGAAGGTGTAACGCCGTTGATCTCCGCGATTTTCAATGCGCATTTCGATGTTGCGAAATACCTGATCGATCAGGGCGCGAACGTGAACCGGTGGGACTGGTGGGGCCGCACTCCTCTTTATCTTGCCGTCGACTACAACACGCTTCCGCATGGCGGGCGTCCGGACCAGCCGTCGCTCGACAACAACCTGCCTATCGACATCATTCGAATCCTGCTTGAAAAAGGCGCCAATCCCAATCCGCAGTTGAAGCTGCTTCCGCCCTATCGCGCGACCGGGGCGGATCGTGGAGTAGATCAAATGCTCAGTTTCGGAGCGACGCCGCTGCTGCGCGCCGCGAAGGCGCAAGACGCGCCGGCGATCAAGCTCCTGCTGGAGCATGGCGCAATTGTGGACTTACCGAATAATCAGGGAATGACGCCGACATTAGCCGCCTCGGGAATGGGATCGAACGATGCCGACACGCGCGGCTATTTCAATACATCCGACGTGCAGGAGCGGGCCGTCGCATCCCTGGAATTGCTGCTTGCGCATGGCGGCGCGATAAACGGCCGCGCGGGCCGCCTTCAGCAAGCGCCTCTTCACGGCGCGGCGTTCTGGGGCTGGAACACAGTTGTCGAATATCTCTTGAGCAAGGGCGCGGACATCAATCTCGCGGATAACCGCGGCTACACGGCTCTGGATTACGCGATGGGCCGAGCCGGCGGCAACAGCCGGGGAGGCCAGCGCATCGACGTGCATAAGGACACAGGCGATCTGCTGATCGCGAAGGGCGGCAAGGCGGGCACGCCGGTCCAACAGCCCGCCGGCGGCCGTCCTGCACGATAATCTTTGAGCGTCTCCAGTTGGACAAGCTTTAGCTTGTCCATTTAGAGGTGATTCGCCTGCACACTTTAAATTGAGGCTGGCAACTATTGGTGGCCCGTGCGTTTAGCCCGACGTTGCGCAATATATTATGGTGAGGTTCCGGATAAGTATGGGATCGACCACATCGCGAAAATCAAGACGCGTCCCGATAGCGGCGGGATTCATACTCACAGCGGCCGCCATGGCGCAGGTTGCGGCTCCGGCGGCGGGACGCGGCGGCGCTCAAACGGCTGCCGCGCAGAGCAGCGGTCCTCCGCCCGCTTATCCTCTGCGTCCGGTTGCCGATTCCGCGATGGTGGCTCGTGGCAAGGCCCTTTACGATGTCAACTGCGGTCTCTGCCATGGCGAGGACGCCCGGGGTGGAGACGGAGGCACGAACCTGATACGCGGCACTGTTCTGCTGAACGACCAAAACGGCGAGCTGCTGGGTCCAGTGCTCGACAACGGCCGTCTGGCGGAGGGAATGCCGAAGTTTAATTTCACAAATGCGCAAATCTTGGATATCGCCGCATTCCTCCACAGCTTTCGCGTGGGCGGATACGATGTTTCGAGAAACCGTCCAGCGACGATTGTGGTCGGCAATGCGAAAGCGGGCGAGGCTTACTTCAAATCGAAATGCGCCAACTGCCACTCGGCTACCGGCGATCTGAGTGGCTTCGCGTCCCGGTTCAGCGACGAGCGCGCATTACAGCAACGCTGGCTAATGCCGGCGGCCGGTGGACGGGGTGGTCCGCCCGCTCCCGTGGTGACGGTAACGGTGGCGCTTCCGTCCGGTGAAAAATTTGAAGGGCGGTTGGGGCGTATTGACGATTTCGTCGTCACACTGACAGAGCCCGATGGGACTCCCCGGTCCTTCCGTCGAGAAGGCAACGCGCCAAAGGTCGACATCCATGATCCGTTGAAGCCGCATAAGGATCTTTTGTCGGTCTACACAGACAAAGATATTCACGACATAACCGCGTATCTGGTGACTCTGAAATGATAAAGAAGTTTGCTCTTATTGCCGCGCTTAATGCCGCCTTCGCGGCTGCGCAGGGTCTTGATTCCGCGGCGCTATTGAAACCGCTCGGCGAGGCTTGGCCGACCTATTCCGGCGATTACTCCGGCAAACGGTACAGTTCGCTTACACAGATCAATCAATCCAACGTGAGGAATCTCACGCTCGCATGGACCAGCCGAGTGACACCCGGACCAGGCGGCCGCGGCGCCGCCACGATCATCGGCGGCGAAGGCACGGGCGAGCTCAGCTTCGGCGGGAATGCGAGCATCAAAGCGTCGATTCTTCAGGTGAACGGCATCCTATATGTCTCCACGCCCGATAACGCCTGGGCTATTGACGGACGCGATGGCCATGAGATCTGGCATTACTTCTGGAAAACCAGAGGGGGAACGCACATCGGTAACCGCGGGCTCGGGATGTACGGGAACTGGCTATTTATGGAGACGCCGGACGATTACCTGGTATCGCTCGATGCCCGCACGGGCAAGGAGCGCTGGCACAAGGTGATCGCCAGTTTCGAGGAGCAACACTTCTCGACAACCGCCCCGATCGTGATTGGAAACCACGTGCTGGTCGGGACCGGGGACGATTTGGATGCTCCCGGCGTGCTGCAATCATTCGATCCGGAAAACGGCGAGGTGCAATGGAAGTATTATTCGGTGCCGATGAAACCCGGCGATCCGGGATTGAATACGTGGGCTAATCTGGACGCCGCGCGCCATGGCGGCGGACAGATGTGGGTGCCCGGCTCGTATGATCCCGAAACGCGTCTCTACATCCTCGGCACTGGGAATCCGACTCCAGCGTACACGTCGCAAACGCGCGGTGAAGGCGACAATCTGTACACCTGCGCTATCGTGGCGATCAATGTAGAAACCGGGAAAATGGTTTGGTATTTCCAGACCTCGCCGCATGACACGCACGACTGGGATAGCGCGCAAACGCCGGTGTTGGTAGACGCGGAATTCAACGGCCGCATGCGCAAACTGGTGCTGACCGCCAGTCGAAACGGTTATTACTTTACCTTGGACCGGCTGACCGGCGAACATCTGGTGACCGGAAAATTCTCAGAGACGGCGAATTGGGCCAAGGGGTACAATGATAAAGGAGCTCCCGCACGCGATCCGAAGAAAGATTTCGACATCGGCGGATCGCTTGTATCGCCGGCGAATGGGGGCATCACCAACTGGCCTCCACCATCGTTCAGTCCGGAAACAGGCCTGTTTTACGTCCCCCAAAACGACAGCTACGCGATGTACTACCTTACGGAAACGGATCCTCGCGGAGCAATGGGGCTGGGCGGAAAGGAAGAGGTCGGACTTGGTTCCATGGGCGGCTACCTGACGGCGATCGATTATAAAACCGGCAAGGTGGCATGGCGGCATCGATATCCGGGCACGGGAGGAGGCGGTGCTCCGGGATTGCTCACGACAGCGGGAAAGCTCCTGTTCGGCGGCGACCTGGGAGGCAACATAGTCGCGTACGATCCGGCGAACGGAAACATTCTCTGGCATTCGCACATCGGCCAGGTATCCAACGCGCCCGAGACATATATGCTGGACGGGCATCAATACTTGCTGGTGGCGGCGCAGGATGCGCTGTTCGCGTTCATGTTGTATTGATGAAATCCGTGCCGGGGCTGCAACAGGCGGGTTGGGATTTGCGGCTCTATCGAGGGCCGTTTTTGAACGCCGGGTCCATCGCCGCAACATCCACTCGATAGCTCACGGTGTTCGCGGTTGGAAACGATGCCGGAATCGGCTGCATGACCTTCCCTGTTGCCGCCCACTCCGTTCCGCGTTGGAAGGTTGTCATGAAACCCACGCAGCTTAGGGCTGGGACATCGTGGCCCAGCGTGGTATGGAAAACCCTTCCCTTTCCGTAGCTGAGCACCATCAGCATCGGCTCGTCGCGGCCGGTGCCGTGATTGCTCGGGTCCGAGTACGCGGTGGCGAGCACGGTCATGTTCTGGCCGGGTCCCCGGAGATTGGCGTATAGCTCATCGCCCGCATGCATCCAGACTTTTGGAAGACCTTTCGTAATCGGATGCTCGGCGTTGCGGACGGTCACCTGGAACGGCAGGCGGGCTCCATGCGAGCCGGCCGCTCCGGGCGCAGTATCGGAAACAAGCGCGCCATCGCGATAGAACCAATGCGGGCCGGCATTTTCCGTCCGGCCGCGCCAGCCGCCGACGCCGATCATTGTGTTAAACGCGCGCCAATTCGGAAAGGCATTGTCGGCGGCGTGAACGGAAACCACTCCTCCACCGTTCTTCACGTATTGCTCGAAAGAAGCCTGTAAATCCGGCGGCCAGTCGGGCGCGTCATAATTCAGAACTACCGCCTGATACTTCGCAAAGTCCGGTTTGAAGCCGGCGAAATTTCCGCCGCTTTCAGGCGCCGTTACGACCTCGACCTGAAAAAGCCCGGCTTCTTCCAATTCCTTCTTAAGCACTTGCGTGGTGAGCCGCCAGGCGTGATAGGGGCCGCCGCTTTGGCCATCAAGGATCATGATTCGAATCGGATCGGCCGCAAGCGCAGGGCGCATAAAGCCCAGGGCGGCGAGAATCACGATCGCGAAAGGCCGGCGCGCCATCGACCCCACTATATCGCGTCTGCAAATACAATAGTTGGACATGAAACACCGGCGCATCGCTGTTGTCCTTTGGGGTGCGGCCGCATGCTTGCGTGTGCTCGGTCAATCGCCCGCGATTCCGCGTCTTCCAAACGGCAAGCCTGACTTCAACGGGGTCTGGCAGCGTCCTTACGTGCCGGACATGGGCGCGAGTTCCAGAGATGGATCGCAAAAAGGCCCTGGGACAATTCCCTTCACACCCGAATACGAAGCGAAATTCAAAACATACGATCCCGCTAAGTTCGATTACACCGGGCACTGCTTGCCACAAGGCCTGACACGATCGATGAATTCGCCATTTCCCATTCGCATCGTCCAAACGCCTGACATTTTCACTATTCTTTACGAGGCCTGGAATGTTTTCGAAATCGTTCCTACAGACGGCCGGCCGCTTCCCAAAAATCCCGATCCGCTGTGGGCCGGCAGTCATTCATCAAAGTGGGATGGCGACACTTTGGTTGTTGAATCGACCGGCTTCAACGATAAAACGAATCTGGATACCGTAGGGCACCCGCACAGCGACGCACTGCGCACAGTCGAACGATTTACACGCCAGGATAGCCGGCATATCTCGTATGAGATAACGCTCGAAGATCCCAAAGCCTTCACGAAGCCGTGGAAAAACACGCGCGTGTTTACGATTCGGCCGGACTGGGAAATCATGGAGTACTCGTGCGAAGAAAACAACAAAGATTTCACCGAGGGCCATATTAAGTAGGCCGCCGCCGCCCGTAAAAGGGATAAAATACCGGATGGTATTTAGCGCACATGATGACGCGGCATTTCCCGAAACGGCTGCCGCGGCGTTCCGTTGCGCGCCGTTTCTCAAGAGGAGGCATACACCATGAAGATCTTTCTATCGCTCCTGGTTGGCGCGATTGTCTGCTGCGCAACCGCTGCCGCTCAAACTAAAGGCAAGCAGAACGCCAAGATGCTGCCCGCGGGAGACGCCAAACAATTGGTGGAAACCGCGTGCACCACGTGTCATCCCGTGACGATGATTACAAGCGCCGGGCATACGCAAGAGGATTGGAAATTGCTTGTGGAGCGGATGGTGTCCGCGGGCGCTGAGGTGCCGAAGGATCAAATGCCGGCGGTGACGGCCTATCTGAGCAAAAATTTTCCGGAGGGAAATGTCCCGAAGGCCATAATCATTCCCGGCCCGGTGAAGATCAGCTTCAAGGAATGGAAAGTACCGACGGTCGGCTCGCGCCCGCACGATCCGCTCGCGACGCACGATGGCTACCTTTGGTATAGCGGCCAGTACGCGAGTGTTCTCGGACGCGTGGATACCAAGACCGGCGAGATCAAAGAGTTCCGGCCTAGCACTCCCGGCTCCGGCCCGCACGGGCTTGTCGAGGACAAGGACGGCAACATTTGGTTCACCGCGAATTCCAAGGGATACATCGGCAAGCTGGATCCCAAAACCGGAAAAACCACCGAATACAAGCTGCCTGCGGACGCCCGCGATCCCCACACGCCGCTTTTCGATCAAAAGGGCACACTGTGGTTCACGGTGCAGCAATCGAATAAGGTCGGCCGGCTGAATCCCCAGACCGGCGAAATCAAGCTGGTGGATTCGCCGACCAAGGGATCGCTGCCGTACGGCATGGTGGTGGATTCGAAGGGGACGCCGTATTATTGCGAATTCGGCGCGCCGAAGATCGCCGCGATCAATCCAGAGACGATGGCGATCAAGGAATGGACGCTTCCCAATCCGGAGTCCCGGCCGCGACGCATTGCGATCACCAATGACGACATGATTTACTACGCCGATTACTCGCGCGGCTACTTGGGCCGGCTGGATCCGAAAACGGGCGCGGTGAAGGATTGGCCGTCACCCAGCGGACCCCTCTCGCAGCCATACGGAATCACCTTCCTTAAAGGCGATATCTGGTACAGCGAATCGGCAGTCAAGCCGAACACGATGGTGCGCTTCGATCCGAAAACTGAGAAATTTCAGACGTGGCCCATTCCGGCCGGCGGCGGCGTGGTGCGCAATATGATGACGACGCGCGACGGCAACATCGTGATCGCGGAAAGCGCCCTGAATATGGTGGCCCTGGTGGAGATCGGGAAGTAGATGGCTGGTAGAGTTTGAAATGCTTCCCGGCGATGACGTTATCAACCCAGTGGGGCAGGGCGGCACTTGTGTGTGGGGCAGGATGCTATCCTGCGCGCGATTGCCAATCGCGCTGGGCGATGTGTGCAAGCGCCGACCAGGCGAGTTAGCAACCCGCCGCAGGTTGACAACCTGCCCCACGTTCGCTGCCCCACTTCTGCTCTTGTGCTTGGGTGCAGCCGCGTTTGCGCAATCGGGCAGCGAGCTGTTTGAAAAAAACTGCGCGGGCTGCCACAAAAGTCCGAATCCGGTTGGGGCGCCGCTGCCCGAATCTCTGCGGCAGATGCCCGCGCAGGCCATCTTGGAAGCGTTGGAATCCGGAAAAATGAAGGCCATCGGCGGCCGTATCAGCTCCGCCGATCGGGAAGCGATTGCCAAGTACATCGGGACATCGGATTCGCCCGCGGCGGCATCTTCCACCCGCTGCAAACCGATGCTGGGCACGCAATCCGGTTCGTCTTGGAATGGATGGGCGGATGCTGCGAACACACGATTTCAGTCCGCGAAAGCCGCCGGATTAACCGCGGCTACGGTCCCGCGACTGATGCTCAAATGGGCGTACGGATTCCCGGGCGTTACTACTGCTTTTGGAACTCCAACTGTCTTGGAGGGCAAGGTATTCGTAGGTGCGGCGGATGGATCCGTATATTCGTTGGATGCTCGAACGGGCTGCACGTTTTGGACCTACCACGCCCTCGGCGGCGTTCGCGTTGCGCCGGTGATCGGCAGCGATGGGCGATACGCCTATTTTGGAGATTTAAAAGGCAACGTTTATGGCATCAACGCCGCTACGGGCGGGCTGGTCTGGAAAACGCGCGCGGACGAGCACCCACTCGCGGTAATCACGGGATCGCCCAAGCTCGAGGGCGCGCGCTTGTACGTTCCCGTTTCCGGCCGCGATGAATCGATCGCCGCGACAAGCCCGGATTTCGAATGCTGCACGTTTCGCGGAAGTATCGTCGCGTTGGATGCCGCGACGGGAAAGCGAATTTGGCGGAGTTACACGATTGCCGAAGAGCCCAAGGAAACCGGGCGCAATAAGGCGGGAGCGAAGACCTGGGGTCCATCCGGTGCGGCAGTGTGGTCGTCGCCAACATTCGATATTCAAAAGCATGTGCTTTATGTGGGAACGGGCGTGAACTACTCAAATCCGCCCAACGAGACGAGCGATGCAGTGCTGGCGTTCGATATGCAATCGGGGCGTTTGCTGTGGTCGCGGCAGTTCACTTCCGGCGATAGCTACAACTTTGCGTGCCCCGCGCAGGACAAGACCAATTGCCCCCGCGACCCCTTCATCGATGTGGATTTCGGCAATTCGGGAATATTGCGCTCACTGGGCGGCGGCAAACGGGTTCTCGTCATCAGCGACAAAGGGGGAACGGTCTATGGCCTGGACCCCGATCATGAAGGCAAGCTCCTATGGAAGCAGAAGATCGCGGCGGGAGGCGTGAACGGAGGAACCATGTGGGGCGGCGCGGCGGATGAACGAGCGGCCTACATCGGCATTTCCGATTTCACCGCGGGAAAGCCCGAAGCCGGCGGCGGCCTTGTGGCCTTGCAGCTTGCGACCGGAGAGGTGCTGTGGAAGACGCCCGCTCCTAAACCCGCCTGCCTCGGTATGCCCGGATGCAGCGCCGCGCAGCCCGCGCCGGTTACCGCGACTGCCGGCGTTGTCTTCCTCGGTTCTTGGGACGGTCACCTCCGGGCATATGAGACCAAAGCGGGTTCGATCATGTGGGATTTTGATTCAGCGCGCGATTTCGAAACTGTCAACGGGGTGAAAGCACACGGCGGATCCATCAACGCGATGGCTCCGGTTGTGGCCGGGGGAATGGTTTACATGAGCTCCGGCTACTCGGGCAACGGCATGCCGGGTAATGTGCTGCTGGCGTTTTCCGTGGATGGGAAATAGGCTTTAGGGTGGAACGCCAGCCGCTGTCTTGTGGGGCAGGTTGCCAACTTGCAGCGGGTTGTCAACCTGCTTCCCGGCGTTTCTACGAATCCCGACCAGCGCGGTTGACAACCGCGCGCCGGATAGCATCCGGCCCCACGGAGCTATTGGCTTCTCTCGCCATTTTCGCGGCACTACTGGCTTGGCAACTTTTTCTTCCGGGATTCATCGGTATCGCAAACAATGGCGATTTCGCCAAAATCTCCGGCCGGTTTTGTATCGACTCGCCGGATCGCGGCGCCGATAATTTCCGTTTTTTCGTGTCCCGTTACGTTCGTGGCCCCGATTATTGCTGGGATAGCGAGATGCCTTCCTCGGAATTGGCGTTCGCGGGTTTGGCATCCGTGTCTTCGCGTGTAGCGGGCGAGCGCAGCGGATTTGACATCCGCTGGTTGGGAGCGTTCCATGCCGCCGGTTTACTCATCGCGTATGGAATTTGGCTGCGGCTATTTCGGTCGCTGACGAGCTGGCGCCGGCTCTTCTGCAATCTCTTGTTGATTTTGATTTTGGGCGATGTAGGATACGTCTCCTACGCGAACTCGTTTTATACAGATACTGCCGCGCTCATCGGAGCGGCGATGATGGTTCCCGCGGCGTTATTGGTTCTTCGAGACAAACAGATATCCGCGGGACGGCTCATTTTGTTTTCGGCAGCCGCGATTATCTTTGCCGCATCAAAAGCGCAGCATGCTTTACTCGGGGCCGCGGCCATCGCTGTTCTGCTGATTGCTTCCAAACGCTCCCGTGTCGCCGCAAGCAGGATCACCGCGATGGTCTGCGCGGCCGCAGTGCTGGGGTGCTGCGCAGCGGTAATCGCCGCGACGCCTTTGTTGTACGGCGGACAGGAGCGGTTCGATCTATTTTTCTTTAAGCTTCTGCCCGGCTCCGCCGACCGCTTGGCGGATGCGAAAACTCTCGGTCTGCGGGAGGACGATGTGAAGTACTCCGGGATGCACTCATTCATGGCAAATAGCCCGGCATCCGATCAGGGCTGGCTGCGGGACTTCGCGACGCGGACCGGCACCGGAGCGGTGATACGGTTCTACGCAACTCATCCCCGCCGCGCGCTCGAAATCCTGCGAGCCGACCTCGAACAGCAAGCCGGGATGAGGCGAGCCGGAAATTTATCCAATTACCGGCGGGAACAAGGCCGTCCGCCCGGGAGCCTGACGGAACGGTTCGGGTACTGGAGCGCGTTGCGGACCAGGCTTTTTCAATGGTGGCCCTGGCACATCGTGATTTGGTATGGCGCCGTTCTGGTGGGATTGCCTTTGCTTGCTTGGCGGTTCAAGCGCGGGCTCCAGTTGAATCTATGCTGGGTGACGGTTGGCGTGGCGCTGCTCGGCGTCGCGGAGTTCTGTGTCGCCTCGCTTGCCGACTCGATCGAAACGTACCGGCATCTGCTGTTGTTTCATCTGTTCACGGACTTCACGGTGCTTTTAGTTACCGTCATTTGCGTGCTGGCGCGCGCCGCTGTCGAGATTTGACTGAACGGCTGCCAGACTGTCATTCGGTATCACCTCTCTGAAAGAAAAAATGGCGCGACGGGACTATTGAGTTAGTGAGGATCGACGCGGAGACAAACCGTCCGTACGCATGAACACTCCAGAGGCGATCGAAAGGATCGTCAAAGAATACCACTCCATGATTAAAAGAATTGCGCTGAGTCACGAGTCTAATCCTCACTTGGTCGAAGAGCTCGTGCAGGAAATTTACCTTGCCATCTGGAAGGCGCTGCCGACTTTTCGAGGCGAGGCCAGTCTGAGGACATTCGTAGCGCGCATCGCAACGAACCGTTCCGTTACGCATCTCGCGAAAAATCTAAATATTCCGCCATCCGTCGAATTGGATGAACAGATCCCCGCGTTCAGCGCTGGTCCGGAGAGCCAGGCGATTGCCAATGACCGGAAGGCCGCCCTGGTTTTCGCCATCAGGAGTCTCCCGCTGCCATACCGCGAGGCGGCTATGCTCGCTCTCGAAGGAATGACTCCCAGGGAGATCTCCGACGTCCTCGGAATCACAACCAATGCGGTTTCTATCCGCCTCTCGCGGGCAAAGGACTTGCTTCGAAAATATCTCGGGGAGAATTTATGACGACGCCTCATGACCCGTACTGGGATGAACTTGGCATTGCCTGGTCCGCGATCGAGACCGATACAAGGGTGCTGATACCGAAGCTGCAAGCGCGTTTGCGGAGCCAGTCGCTCATGATAAACGCGCTTGTGGGAATAGGGCTGCCTGTGACGATTGCAGGCTTCGTTATCGGGGCGTTTACGGTTTGCCGCGGCTTTGAGACCGGAGCCTGGAATTTCGTGACACGTGGGTCAGCCATTGTCATCGCCTCCGCGATGGCGCTGAAAGGTCTCGCGCTGCTCCTGAATGTAAGAACTGCCGGACACGCCGAATCGCTGTCGGAGATGCTTGTGATCGCGGTCGCAAGAAGCGAACGGACTGTCAGCGTGATCCACTTGTGTCTTGGCGCATGCGGCATCGCGCTCGTCCTCGGGGTAGCGGGCGCTGTGATTCGGGCGCGTTTGAGTAGTCCGCCACTCCTTTCGCCGGTAATCGACACGGCCATTCTGCTGATTGTGGCAGTTGCTCTTCTCGTGTATTTGCGGCAGGCCCGAATCACGCTCGCGAAATTTCGATATCTGAAAGACACGCTCGCGCCGGACGCGCCCTCCGCGGGAGACCGGCGATGATAATTCAGGCATCCGGGATATGGAAGACGTTCGGGCGTTTCCATGCTCTTCAGGATTTCAGTCTTGGCGTGCCTGAGGGCAGTACGTTCGCTCTAGTCGGCGCAAACGGCGCCGGGAAAACGACCACCATCAAACTACTCATGAACATCATGGCGCCGACTAAAGGAACGCTGACGGTGTTAGGCGCCGAGTCGCAAAAACTTTCTCCCCGGGAACTGGTTCAGATCGGCTATGTGTCCGAGCAGCAGAAGATGCCGGGCCGAACCCAGGTCGGCGCGTATTTAAGATACTTGCGCCCGTTCTATCCACGCTGGGATCAATCGCTTGAAACGGAGATCGTAACGCAATTGGGTCTGCCGTTGGAAAGAAGAATCCGGGATCTTTCACACGGTATGCGGATTAAAATGGCGCTCGCGTGTGCGTTGCCTTACCGCCCCCGTCTGCTGGTGCTTGATGAACCATTCAGCGGGCTCGACCCACTGGTTCGGGAAGAGTTCATGGGTAGCCTCCTGCGGCATGCCGGCGACGTCACTGTGTTCATCTCTTCGCACGAGCTTTCGGAGATAGAGGATGCCACAACCCACGTCGCATTTTTGGACAGCGGCGCGCTCCTGCTTCAAGAGAGCATGGCCGATCTTAAAGCGCGCTTGCGCGGAGTGCGGGTGACCCTGGACGCTCCGGCTCGCCTTCCCCGGCAGTTGCCGCCGGAATGGCTGGACGTGCGGCTCGAAGGTGATGTGCTGCGCTTCATCGACACGCGAGATTCGACTGGGCAAATCGGGGAGCGGATCGCCGCGGCTATCGGCCCCGCAGCCGGAAAAGTTCGGCAGATCGAGACGGAGCCCGTCCCGTTGCGGTCCATTTTCACCACCCTGGCCCGCGCGGAGCGAGAACGAAAGGCCCCGAAAGAAAACTTCCGGAAAGGAAAAGCCCGAAGAGGAGAAGCTTAATCATGCGCTGGCACATCGTCCGGAAAGATCTCGCGCAACTCTGGATATTTGCCGCGATTGCGGCATTCGCCGAGTTTGCGAATGCCGGCCTGTGGTTCGCGCTGGGTCCTTTCCAGCAGCCCCAGGAACTCGTAGTGGCCGCTCAGGTATTTCCTTTCGTAGTTTGGATCGCAATCCTGTTCCTCACGGTAGCCGCCGTCCACCAAGACCCAATTCCAGGCGCATCACAGGACTGGCTAGTTCGCCCAATTCGACGAATGGACTTGCTCCAGGCGAAACTCCTGTTTCTTCTGATTACCGTCCATGGGCCGATGCTGTTGGCTGATATCATGCATGCCATAGCGAACGGCTTCCCGATTCGAGCCTCGTTTGAAGCCGCAATTCTGCACGGAGCGGCGATTTTTGTGGTAGTAGAGCTGCCGCTCCTAGCCTTGGCCACGATCACGACAAGCGTGATGCAGGTTATGCTTACGCTTCTCGGCGCGTGGCTGATTGTCTTCGCGGCCGTCCTTACGGGGACCGCTATACGTGTAGGCACGCCTCCACCGTTCGCATTAAGCGGAATGCAGTGGATGACGCCTGCGTTCTGGATGCTTTTAATCGCGTTGGCTGCGTTTGTAATAATTCCGCTGCAGTATTTTCGCAGGGAGACATCACGCGCGCGGAGAATTGTTGGCGCAGCGGTCATTCTCGCGCCGACACTCAGTTTTTCAAGTTGGGGAATGGTGTTTTCGTTCCAGGAAGCGCTCTCGCCCCACCCTGCGGATGCGGCCAATGTTGCCCTGGTACTCAGCCCTGCCGCGAAACCGGCCACCCCGATATCGTCCGATAATACCGTCCGGCTCCCGGTGACGATTTCGGGCTTACCTCCCGAATCGCTGCTCCTGATCGATCGGGCGTATATTCACCTGCTCGGTTTGGACGGGACGGGACTCTACCGGGGCCGAACGACACTGAAACTCAGCAGCCATCATGATTTCGTCCACGCCGAAGAGGGCGGGGAAGTCCATACGATTCAGCAGATCGAATTTCCAGCCAAAATATATGAACTCGTGAGAACGAGGCCCGTTCGCGCCGAGATCGAATTCTCCTTGACGCTTTTCCAAACGGAGGACACAGAAACAATGAATCCCCTCAATGGCGATAAGCGGATGGCCGCCTTTGGCTGGTGCAAGGCGCGAGTTGACGATGATGGCGATGAGATTCAGTTGGGCTGCATCAAGCCTGGCGCCGCTCCGTCATGCTTCGGCCTGGAGCTGGAAAATCCGGAGAGCGGCGGTCGCAATCCGGAAACCCTCGTATGCGATCCGGATTATGCTCCATACGCGCTACCGTTTTATCCCGACGCGGTGAGTCAATTCGGTGGCGCAGTCCGGTTTGCCGACAAACACGGGTTCGCCAACTTTCCTGTAGACGCATCGCAACTACCGCAGGCCACACTGATGGTTCAGTGGTACCGACCGGGCGCACACTTCACGCGAGATGCAGCCGCCGAAATCCAGCCTGCGGATTGGGTTCTCCACTGATTATGATCGAAACATGCTCAGTCCTCAGGTGTCTCAGCTCCCTCAGCCCGCATTGGAGCACTTTCAGACATATGGGTGGATCCGCATTCGCGCTGCCTTTACCACAGAAGACGCGGCCGCAATGTGTGATGTTATTTGGGGCGCACTCGCCAAGGCTGGAATCGATCGAAATGATTCGTCAACCTGGACGAAGGCACGACCTGACCACCTACAGTACTTGAAGAGCGATCCCGTTTTCCACGCGATCGGAAGCGCCCGTACGATCAGCGCGATCGATGGAGTGCTGGAAGGGCAATCGTGGGAACGACCGCGTGATTGGGGCGCCTTCTTCCTGCAATTCCCTACCGGGCATAAATGGGACGTACCGAGCAGCGGCTGGCATCTGGACGGCGACTACACCGGCCGGTTGTCGCCTCCCTGCGGGGTAAAAGTGCACGCGATGCTCACCGATGTCGGACCGCATTGTGGCGGCATGAACATCGTAAGCGGATCGCACCGGCTCGTCCATAGGTGGTTTTTGGAAAATCCGCCCGCACCGGGGGCTCGCGGTGTGCAGCTCCGAAAATCCTTGCAGCGGCACCCTTACCTCAGGGATCTGTTTACTGCTGGTGACGGTGGAGCGCGCATCGCCCGGTTTCACGAACGCGTGGAAGAGGTGGATGGAATACCGCTCCAGGTCGCCGAGAATACCGCATCGGCTGGTGACGTGATCGTGATGCATTCGTTGCTCCTGCATGCCCCGCCTGCCGCACATCCGGGTACGCACCCACGCTTCTTACTCAACAAGGACATTCACGTGGGCGCGTGGTGGGAACACAGCAGTCTGTGATTCGTCGGATAGTGGACGAAGCGCCGCACCTCCACTCCCTTGCGGTCGGTTACCAGGATAAGCCTGGCTGCTCTTGTGGACTGAAAGGAGTTCACCATGTAAATTGCCTGTTCAGCATGTAGCCGAACGAGAGTGAGCACCGGTAACAGTGCTGGCGTGTCAGGAGGCGAACCCGTGAGCCGTAACGCAAGTGAACCCGATTCGGCCTCGTTAGGAAGACGAAGGTGGCCAGCCCGCCGAATAGGGTGAAGCCAGACATCGCTGGTGAAGCAACAGGCATCCGCAGCCAGCGGACCTTCCGGGGTGGTGGGGGACAGCGCGCGGGGATAGATCAGTCGAGGAGCCTGGGAGGCCCTGCAGGGGTGGAAGCGAGAGCGACCAACGTGCGGCGGGAAGACATAACCGGCGCGACGGCCGGCAGGGAGACGGAGCGGCCCGTAATAGCGAAGAAGCGGGGTAATGCCCAGGGAGCGAAGGGGCCGCACTGAAAATGCGTTTGGTCAGAGGAGGAGACAACCGCTGGGATGAAAATCCCGCTACGGATACTCGGGCAGCCGCAGCAACGGCGATGCCGGAAACGGTGAAGGAGCCAGGACTGCCGGAGAAGGTGCCTCAACTGAGATACAAACTGGGCCAAAAGGCCAAGCCAGAACCGAAGTTCCGGTTTTATGTGCTGTACGACGGATCTTTCGGATGGATGTGTTGGAAGCGGCATGGGAACGGGTGCGACGGAATCAGAAAGCGCACGGGGTGGATGGCGTCACGATCCCACAGATCGTGGAGTCAGACCAAGGCGTGACGGGATTTCTGGAAGCGATTGAGGACTCGTTACGAAACAAGACCTACCGGCCGCAGGCGGTCCAACGCGTGTACATCCCGAAGGCGAATGGGAA
>JAFAQY010000029.1 GCA_019261985.1 Bryobacterales bacterium
CCATCAGGAGCTTTGCCAGCGCGATAGTCAGAACGGAACCTGGACGGGAAACACGTTTCAAGACACTGCGGTCGGTTTTGGGGAATACGCCGCGAACATCAATCTGACGAACAACCACATTTACCTGCACCCCGATGGCACCGGCCCCGACGGCGTGTCCTTCGGCGGAATGAATATCCTGTTCAGCGGCAATGATGTGCATACGATCGGCAATCAGAACGACTACTCCGGAACGGGTTTCATCGTCGCGGACGTTTACGCTACTGGCAACTACTACGCCTATACCGGCAATACCCAGATCACGAATAACACGATTCAATGCGTCGCCGATGGGAATATTTGCCTGAGAATAGTGGGCCACGGCACAGTCGTGTCCGGCAACACCATCACGGCTACCGGATCGGCGACCGGCGTGTATGCGGCGGACGCATTTGCGACGATCACCAATAACACGATCCAGATCGGTACGGGTATTGGTCTGGCGGTGGAGCGCCGCACGCCCAGCCGGAGTACGGCAATGGGGAGGCCGAACCCGCCCTATGCCGCGACGGTAGCCGGCAACACGCTGTCCGGGACCGGCAGTTTCGGCATCTATATCGCATCGTTTCCGGTGCTAGTCTACGGCAACACTGTCAGAGGGTTCGCGAGTCCGATCTATGCCGCCTCATTGAGGTAGATAGCATGATCGGGCGATGCCTTCAATCATTGATGGACTGCTTCCCAATTCGAAAACAGCGTAAAAGGTAAGATGCATTCCACACACGCCAAGAGACTTCTTCGAACGCTGTGGTTAGCGGCAATCGTCATTGTAGTAGTTGGCTCGCTTCTGCCTCGGAACTCAGCTCCGATGCGCGCGCTCGCTGAACTCCACGTAAATGATAAGTTGGAGCACGCCGGAGCTTATGCCGTTTTAGCGTTTTTGCCCGCCATTCACGAACGGCGGAAGTTCATCATGGGCGCGGCGATCGGGACAGTTCTCCTCGGGGTCGGGTTGGAATTCGGGCAACTCTTTACGGGTTGGCGGGACTTTGAAGTCGGCGACATGATCGCCGATGCGGTTGGCGTCTGCTTTGGGCTTGCTTTCGCCATTCCCATCCGCTCATTAGGGATGATCCGGCTCCCGACCACGCCCGCAGATTGAACCGAGCGAATTGATTAAGCCGCCTCGCGCTTAAGCGCACGTTTTCGGTGGAAAGCAGGCTACTGCACACAGGCGTTCTTGCGCCGTGCCACTTGCGCAGACGCTGAGACTGGGAAAAACGCTGTTACGTTGCCACCCACGGTTGCGAAAGCACATTGAAACTCGGGAACCCGCGCCAGTGCACGCGAAACAGAATTTACCAGTGAGGAGAAAGCCGGAGATGATCAAAAAATGGCTTCCCGCGTTGGCCCTAGCTAATCTGAACTGGGCCGGCGTAGTTTTTCATGGCGATCCGACCGGCCAAAACGATAGCGCCGCACCGCTGCAACAGGCGATTAACCAACTCGCGGCGCAAGGCGGCGGCACGCTGCTGGTTCCGAGGGGAAATTATGCCATGAACACCTATCGACGTTCGACGCATCCGTGTAAATTCACGAATATTCTGGTGCCGTCGAACGTGACGCTCCAAGGCGAGCCGGGCGCCCGGCTGCGACAAAACGCCAGCGGACGAGGTCCGGTCGGCGCCTGCGGGACTGTCGAGAATTCTGTCCTTGCTGTCGCCAACGCCACCACGTTTCAAACGATCTCCTTTCAGCGCGGCGCGTTTTACGGCGCCCATCCCGTAACTGCGAACGACACGAGTGTGAGCGCGACGAACCCCAGCGACGCTAAACATTTTGTGGTGGGGGATTCGATTGGCATTTATGGAGAGAAAACCGGCGACGTGCTGCCCAGCGAGTTCACGACCGTAACAAGGGTCGACGCGGCGAAGGGAGTCATTGGATTCGCGGTCCATCTGGCCCGCGCCTTTCCTACGGCGTACATCACCAAAGTCACGGACTACGCGGTCCGAAACGTGACCCTGACAAACCTGACTCTCGAGGGCGCCGTGCCCTTTGAGGCTCAAGAAGGGTTTAATATTACTTTGGAAAATTGCGCTTTGCGCTACGATACCACCGCCGGCGGGGGGAATCTCGTTACTGGATTCGTCATCAACACCGTTCGCAATTTTCGGATGTCGGGTGGCTCTGTCGAACCGGTGAGCGGGGGGGCATTCGTCGGGACAGAGCTGCCGCAGCGGAATAGCGCGGATGTGACATTCGAGGGAGTCACGTTCACCGGTGAAACGTTTGGAACGGGCGAATTCGGAATTCACTGGAAGTTTTCCAGGTGCACTTTTTGGTTGACCAGCGCGACCGCGCCGCAGGCCTTTGCTCTGCAGGGTTGGGATATGGCTGCGACCGGCAATATTTTTCACGCGACTGGCTATTCAGCGTCCGGCGCTACGTGCGTGAGTGATTTCGCGGGTGGCATAGGCTCTCACCGGGCACTGTTCGGCGCGGTTCGTTTCACCGACAATTTCATCTATTGCGATACCCGCGGCTCGGGAAATCCGGCGGTGAAATCCGCTCTGCCCGGCACGCAGTGGATCGGTAACCATATAGAAGGGAACCCGGGGACGGTTGGCGCGGCGCTAAACGGCGACGGCTTCATGTTTTCCGGCAATTACGTCAACGTTTCGCATGTGAGCTGGGCGATTCTGGCCGAAACATATAGCGGCACGGATTCCGGTGTGATCATGAACAACGTTGTTAACGGCGGCGGCTCGGTCAGCAATGGCATCGATCTGCCGGGCGGCGGTCCGAGGGCGGGTGGATATGTCATCACTGGAAATACCTTCGTGGGATTTACGACCGCCGGTGTCAACATCCCGGTAATAACCGCTTCCCATTCCGGGACCGTCGTCGCCAACAATTTCGGCTCGCCGGATTATCAGCCCCCCGCGCGAAAGTCTCGCTGAGACCGTTAAGCATCGAAGGGAAGAGCCTTCGAGATCCCAATCGTCAGCCGCCGTTCGATCCGACACTGCCTTACTGAAAAATGTCCACATTGCGTCCGGCGGAAATACATATTTGGACGGCGCGCCTGCCCTCCAACATACCTCCGGACCTCGAAAGCACGCTCAGCCCGGAGGAGTGCTGCCGTGCTGCTCGGTTTTGTTTTGCGTCGCACCGGTTGGCATACATATTCGCCCACGCTGTTTTGCGAGGAGTTCTCAGCCGCTATCTCACTTGTCATCCAAGGGACGTCAGGTTTGCATCGAATTCTTTTGGTAAGCCGTTCCTCGATGCAATGTCGGGGGACCGCGGGCTTCAGTTCAACCTTTCGCATGCCGGCGACTTGGTTGTCGTTGCGTTGTGCGTAGGCCAGCGCATCGGCGTTGACGTCGAGGAGGTCCGGGCAATTGAGAGCCTTTTGGAGATCGCGGACGCGCACTTCACTCGTAGTGAACGGGAATTCATCTTCAGCCAGGAGCCGCAGGAACGCCGGCGCGCCTTCTTCCGCATCTGGACCAGGAAGGAGGCATACGTCAAAGCGGTCGGCAACGGGCTGTCAATTCCTCTTAATTCGTTCGATACGGTGCTCTCAAGCCGGCAACACGGCCGAGTATTCGACAGCTGTACTCATTCAGTGGAGCCTCCAGCTTGGCAAGTCATGGATGTCCAAATGCCTTGGGGATACGTGGCGGCCAT
This sequence comes from Bryobacterales bacterium, assembly GCA_019261985.1. Taxonomy (GTDB): domain Bacteria; phylum Acidobacteriota; class Terriglobia; order Bryobacterales; family Bryobacteraceae; genus Palsa-187. The sequence continues at coordinate 3,676 of JAFAQY010000029.1, forward strand.
CGGGGTGGAAACCGGCGTCGATGAATTGGTCTACTTTGAGTTGTAACGAGAATCGTCGTGAAAAGACTGCGGCAGTCTAAGGGTGGTTGGCGATGAACACCATGGCGTCCTTGATTGAGTTTTGGCGTCGCAGAGCCACCTGAGCTACCGCGTTCGCGGTCGTCCAAACGCCAAACTGAGAAGTCTGACGTTTTCGCGGCTCCGTGACGTCCGGAATGAACCCCCGCCACGAACCGCAACGTATTGCGGCAGTCCTGCCTCTAAGGTCCGCGCGGCAGTTCGGGATCGAGGACGAAGGCGGGCTGCCATGGTTTGCCATTCGTGCCCCTCCAGGAGGAGCCGGGCACCATCGATGGCAATCGCAAGCGGGTGCGGGACGCGCTCTGGGCAGGCGATCTGCTGAATCGTAATTTCTGGCGCAAGCTTCACGTGGGTTTCGACGAATGGAGTCCGGGGGATTAGCCGGTGTCCATTAGGAAAATCGATAGGGCCAGGCGCGACTTCGGGTGGTCGCCGAAGATGGGAGTCGAGCAAGGCGTGCGGCGCATGTTTGAGTGGGCGAAGCAGAACGGCCCCTTTTTCGGCAATTCGCTGAAATTCGCCGCCGGGGGGAGTGCGTTCTCGACTAGCGCTGGGGCGCCGGCGTTCCCTCCGCCGGAGGCGGTGTTGCGCGCACTCGCCTGTCCAACGTGCGGGCACGGCGTATCAGGCCCGGGGGCCTCGTTGCATTGCATGAAGTGCGGAGCGTATTTCGAAAGCCGGGGTCGAGTGCTGGATTTTCGACGCGCCGGTATCGTCAGAAAACAGGAGGAGCTCGATTGGAGCGAGCACTGGTCCGCCGAAAAGCAGCACAGCGCTTCTCAGAAGTTTTTCAGTCTTTATCGCAAAGCTATTTTTGCGCGAGCGGTGGCCTACTTCGTGGACCATTACCTTGCGGCGGAAGGTCTGCTCGTGGAGGCTGGGTCGGGCACTTCGGAAACCTCCATGCTCATCGATAAGCAGGGCGGAAGACGCATTTTGGCTGCGATCGATCTGATTCAAGCTGTTCTCGAGAGCTGCCACCCGGTTATGGATGTTTGCATTTGTGGGGACATCTTCCGGCTGCCGTTCCAGGACGGGACCGTGGACGGGATCTGGAATGTGGGCGTGATGGAACATTTCACCCACCCGCAAATCGATGCCATTATGCGCGAGTTTCACCGCGTTTTAAAACCGGGCGGCCGCGCGGTTCTACTCTGGCCGGCGGTTTTTTCAATACCTCAACGCATCCTGCGCGTGATTGAATTTTTCATCAACTTGCGGCGCCCCCGCGACGACAAGAACCGGCGTTTCCGGTTTCATCCCGACGAGATTTCACAATTGCGATCGGCCGCGCAGGGGCGCGCGGTTTTAAACCGGAACGGCTTCCGCACGGTCAAAATCGACCTGGGATTGCGCACCGGAATGGCTTTTGAGACGGTAATTGGACAAAAAGATGGTTAATCTGCTGGCGGACTTGAACAAGGCATTCCCACGCTGGAGGGCTACACCTCGGAGGCGATCGTCGTTGGGACGACCAATGCCGGGACCGAACCGCCGCGATGCGCGCGCCATGTGGGCATCGCGTGTGGGAGAACGCACGCAGGCCGGGCAAGGGCAAGGCGTTGCGCCCCGATTGCTCTCATCGGCCGGAGAGCAATGGCACGAGCAATGCAAGGGGCAAAAGGCGAGCCACACGGTCTTAAGCGAGAAGTGACGATGGCCGGCGCCGGTCTGGACGACGATGACGCTAGGGTGCGCACGGCGATTGCTGCGGCCTTATTTACCTCATGACAGCTGCCGCTCCGCATAGCCCGTTCGCTGGCTCCCGCGCCGCGGACTCGTACTGGATGCCGCCTGTAGTTGCGGTCGGCGTGCTCATAGCCGGTCTGGCAACGGCGTGGATGATCCATTGGATCGCGGCACACCGGCAGCCGGAAGCAGCGGTGCTGAGGACGGGCCTGGTATTCGGAGCAATTCTCATGACGGCCCTAGCGGCGTATATCGCGCGCCGGCGCTCGAGAGCGCAGGCCGTCATCGCGGCGCTTATTTTTCTGACCACCTGCTCGATCCTTCTGCTCGGCATTTACTTTTTCCGTGTGTCGGGATACGTGTTGTTTCCGGCTGATTTTCTGGTGTGGCCGGAAGGAGATTTCGTCAACGACATCATCAAACTCTCGACCGGTTACCCGCTTTACAGCGCTCAGGTCAACAACGATTCGTTCGTATATGTTCCGGGGCCGCAATTGCTGACATTCGCTTTGGCGTTTGTCACCGGCCACGGGTTTTCCATTCCGTGGCTGCGAGCGATGCAGCTGGTCTATACCTGCGCGTCCGCTTTTGTCGCGCTGCTTTGCTGGCGGCGCATCCTCAAGCTTTCCACGGATTCACAAATGTCCCCATCCTGGATCTGGCACGGGCTGTGCTACGCCGCGCTGCTGCTGGTGGCGACCAATGCCATAACGAATCCTTTCATTCACAATTTGCACGGCGACGCTTTGGCGCAATTGGTGACGGTTACGGCCTACTATTTGCTGTTGCGATACGTACGCCGGCCGAGCGGGGCGGCTTTGGCGATGATGTGCCTGGCGGCTCCGGCTGGTTTTCTGGTCAAACAAAGCTTGCTGATATGGGCAGGTCTATTTGCCGCTTACCTACGCTTATGGGGCAAGTCGCGGAAGCAGCTGTTAATCTTTTTGCCGGCCACGGCGACACTGTGCGCCGTTACCGCGGGCATCTGCTATGAGCTGTGGGGACAAAGCTTTTTTTATTGGACCTGGTACGTGCTCGGGAAACACGCCGTTTCTCCGCTCCGCAGCTTCGAGCATCTTCTGGACGCGTGGACATACTTCGCAGGAGGCTTATTGGGCGGCATTGTGGTGCTGCGGGGCGGCTATTGCCGTGAACTGCTCGGCGCGTGGCTAATCTGGTTAGCTCTCATTGCCACCGAGACCTATACTAGCGGCATAGCGTGGATGCTCAACCATATCGGCCCGGCCTCGCTGCTGGCAGGGGTGTGGTTGTTTAGCGGGCTCACGCGCCTGTGCGCGCCAGCCGCGGATACGCGGCCGAATGCGGAAGGCTGGTTTCAGGCCGCTGCCGTGACGGCCTGCATTGCTCTTCTGTTCTATGGAATGGGTTTCGTGCGAATTCCTCTTCAACCGATCCCGGACGATGCCTACCGGTATGTTCGCGATATTGAAGCGCAATTTGCAGGCGAGGACGCAAGCAAGATCTTGCTGGACGCCGGATCCTGGGTATATATCAAGCAGCGGGTTGTCATGGGCGATCGCGCGCCCTCGATCGGCGAGCGCGGTTATACTCAAACCGGAGATTTTTCGGGCATGCTTTCGCGAATCGCGAACAAACGCTACAACAAGATTCTGGTGCGCGGTCTCCATACGCCCGATTTCGTTTACGACTATTATCTCTGGCCGAAATCGAGCGGCATTCGCCAAGCGCTGGCGGAAAATTATCGTGAAACGGGCAGAATTCCCGCCGCGCAGGGCGCGATGGCGCCGAATTGGGCCGAGGACCCCTATTACTTCGGTGAGATCACGATCTTAGAACCTAGAGGGACTACGGCGGGTTTGTAAGACATGGCCGTTGTAAGACATGCCGGTTTGTAAGACATGGACCCACCATTCCCGGCGAGACACAGGCCTCAAATGCCTTCCTCGGGCCAAAACGTGTGCGCTGTTACTGATGACCCAGGCCAGACGAATGCTTTTCGCTTTCGTCCTGAAACTCCCGATATACGTCGCGGATCGCCAGTATTACGACCTGGGGCTCGTCGTTCTGGATAAAATGCCCACTGTGTTCGGCGAGCCGAAACTGCCCATGCGTTGAGCGGCTCGCGAGATCCTGCTGAAGCTCCCTCCATATTCGGTCCCACGCCGCGAACTGCTCCTCGGTCATTATCGTCGTACGTGGAATCGGTTTTCCCCGTCCAAGCACGATTAAGGGCAAGTCAGTCCGCCAATCAAGCCGCTCGCCTGGTTTGACAAAAAAACCCAACTGCGCGACCCGGCGCGACAGAGTCTGAACTTTCGGGATGAGTTCGTGTTCCCGCAGTGCCCCTTCCTCGTGGGACGAATCTACGAATACAAGTCCCGCCACTTCATCTGGAAACCTGGTCACGAATCTGCGGGTATAAAGCCCCCCGACCGAATGGCCCACCAGAATAAAAGGCGCCTTCTCGCCTGCTGCTTTGAGCAGCGTGTGTAGGTCGTCGATGATCTCATCGACCGATTGGACCTCCGACCCTGCCTTCTCGCTCTTACCTAAACCGGCGCGATCATAACTGCACACTCGTACGAAGCTCGATACGGCTGGCTGTACCTTTGACCAATCCTTAGCCGTTCTTTGACCGCCTGCAATCAGCACCACCGTCGCCTTCGCCGAACCAACGTTGCCATCGCAATCGATAGACAAACGACGGTGGCCAACGCTGATCATCCGATTATGTTCGCGGCATGCGGGGAGCGAAATAGACAGCAGGCAAGTACCGGTGACAAATGTCGCCCGGAGCATGGTTGCCTTCATACTCCGTACGGCGGAGTTAATCGGCATATCCTTCACAGCAGGACCAAGCACATTTATTATGCCGCACAAAGGACTGCTTGGAGCCGAGAAATCCGCGAGCGTTGCCGGCTCCCCGCGGTCCTTGCGCGCTGGGTTGCGGGCCGACACCGATAAATGACGGGGGTGGAGCGGGCTTCAGCCTGCGACGGGTGCTTCAGCACCCGCGGAGTGCCGGGGCTAAAGCCCCGGTTGCGCGCTGAAGCGCGCTCCACCCTGCGATTGCCTGTTCCTATTCCAGGAGTTCAGTTATCCGGTCGGCATCGTTCGGAACCACGATCGGCGCATTCCCGAACGTCGACTCCAGCCTCGCGCCGCCCGGACTCTCCAATTTGCCGGTGTGGTACTTGTAAATGTAATCCGGGTCCTTTAGTAGATTGCCTGTCAGCACCGCCACCACATCGGCATCCGGCTGAATGACGCCGCTCGCGGTAAGCTTGCGGATTCCGGCGAGCGTCGCCGCCGAAGCGGGCTCGCATCCGATTCCGCACCGGCCGATGATCGCCTTTGCGTCCGCGATCTCCTGCTCGCTCACCTTCTCCACCGCGCCTTCCGAGCATCGAATCTCGTTAAGCGCCTTCGGCCACGAAACCGGATCGCCGATGCGGATCGCTGTCGCAAGTGTCTCCGGCCTTGGAACAGGGCGGAATTCGCACGCCCCCGCGCGGATAAAATCGTGAAAAGGCGCGGCGCCTTCGGCTTGAATCACGGCAAGCCGCGGCAACCTGTCGATCAGCCCGGCTTGCTTGGCTTCCCGTAAGCTCTTGCCGAACGCCGACACATTTCCAAGATTGCCTCCCGGCAACACCACCCAATCCGGAACCTGCCAGTCGCGCTGATCGAGCATCTCGAACATGATGCTTTTCTGTCCCTCGATGCGAAACGGGTTGACGGAATTCAGCAAGTAAATCCCAAGCCGGTCCGCAAGCACGCGCACTAGCGCGAGGATCTGATCGAAATTCGCTTCCACTTGTAGCGTTTTCGCGCCGTACTCCAGCGCTTGCGCAAGCTTGCCGAACGAAATATTGCCGTGCGGCAGAAAGATGAGCGCTTCCAGGCCGGCGGCCGCCGCGTAAGCGGCCATCGATGCAGACGTGTTCCCGGTGGAGACACACGCCACGCGCTTCAGTCCCAGCCGCAGCGCCTGCGCAACGCCGCAGGTCATGCCGTTGTCCTTGAAGGAACCGGTTGGATTGAAACCTTGGTGCTTGAACGACAGCCGTTCGAGCCCGCCATATCTCGCGGCCTCCGGAGCATCGAGCAGAGGCGTGTTGCCCTCGCGCAGCGTCACCACTTCGGAATAGTCGTCGAGAAACGGAAAAAGCTCGCGATATCGCCACACGCCGCTTTGATCCAGAGGCGCGTTACTCAACCTTCGTTCACGAAACAGACCGCGTAGAGCCGCCGCGTTTCCGAAACCGGAGTATCCCGCCTCCATCAGCGCGCCGCATTGCGGGCAGTTATAGAGAACCTCCGTGATGCCATACCGCGCGCGGCACGCGGAGTTGAAACAAACAAGCTCTGCCGAGGCGGGCCGAGTGGCTGAGGTCATCCTTTAACTGTAGCGAAGACGCAAGCCCGAACCCCCAAAAATCTGATATAGTTCCACCCATGAGCCGGACCTTAGTCGTACGTTGTTTCGCGGGCGCGTTTTTGCTGATGGGAGCCTGGGTTGCCTATACGCAAAATCAGGGTAAGCAGGCGCCGCAGCTGAAATTGAACAAGATCAAAGAGGATCTGTACGAAATCGAAGGCGACGGCGGCAACGTCGCGGTCTACCTTACCAATGAAGGCGTGATCATGGTCGACGATAAGTACGAGCAGGATTACGACGAAATCATGAAAGATGTGAAGAGCGTCACCAATCTGCCCGTGCGCTATATCCTAAGCACTCACTATCACGCCGACCACAGCGGCGGAAATACCAGGTTCGCGGGCCAAACCGAGATCGTCTCCACGCTAAATGCCCACAACAATATCGTCAATCACGTGCAATCCAACGCGCCGAATGATATGGTCGCCGCGCGCGTGACCTTCACGACCCAGAGCGATATTTTCCTGGGCGGAAAACACGTGCAAGCAAAGTATTATGGCCGCGGCCACACTAACGGCGATGCCGTCATCTATTTCCCCGATCTGAAACTGGTTCATACCGGGGACCTAATGACGATGGGACCCAACGGGAACCCCGGCAGCCCGCTGATCGATTACCCCGGTGGCGGCAGCGTCGTCGAATGGACCAAAACGCTGGATGAAGTGGCGAAGCTCGACTTCGACACCGTTATTCCGGGCCACGGGCCTGTATCGAAGAAAGCCGATATCGCCTCCTATCGTGCTAACGTCGAAAAGCTCCGCAACCGCGCGCAGAGCCTGATCCGCCAAGGCAAGTCGCAGGACGAAGTGGGCAAGGTCATGACCGCGGAATTCAATTGGCAGCCCGGCAGTCTCAACATGCAGTGGAGCCTGCCAGGCATGATGACCGAGTTAAAAAAATAACCGGCGCTTACCGGCGTTGCGCGGCGACAGTGCCGCCGTAGTACGCCGGTTCGTTCCCGGGCCGCCATTTGATATTGCAGCCGAGGCTCGGCATCTGGTTCGGGCTTACGGCCCGTCCCGCCAGCACGGCTTCGATCGCCGCTCTCAGGTCCGCTCCCGTAACGGGTTTCCCGTTGCTCGGGCGGCTGTCGTCAAGCTGGCCGCGATAGACCAGCCGGCGGTCCCCGTCGAACAGGAAGAAGTCGGGCGTGCAGGCCGCCGCGTAGCTCTTCGCCACTTCCTGGCGTTCGTCATAGCACACCGGGAAGGTCAGGCTCCAGTCGGCAGCCATTCGCTTCAACCCTTCTGGTGAATCGTCCGCGGAAACCGCTGGGTCGTTCGAGCTGATGCCGACGATTCCAATATCTTTCCCCGCATAATCCGTTCCAAGCTTCGCCAGTTCGGCTTTGACGTGCTTCACGAACGGACAGTGATGGCAGATGAACATGACCAGTAGCGCCTTTTTACCCGCGAATGTCTCGAGCGAAATCGACCGCGCCGAGACCACGTCCGGTAGAGAAAACGCCGGAGCCTTGGTCCCTAAATCAAGCATCGTGGAGGGTGTAGCAGCCATAGTTCTAGATTAGTCGTTTCAGACCGCCCCGGTTGCGATACTCTCAGGAGACGGACCGGCAGCCCATTCGCTATGAGCACTGTTAGCCCATTCACCGCCGCCACCGGCGCAGCAAGTTACCGCCGCACGCGCCTGTTCGCGGCGGCGAGCGTCGCCATCGCCACGGCCGGCATCGCGAACGCATTGCGCGCCAACACGGCATCCGATATCCAGCGCGTGTTCCTCGATCCGATCGACAAAATCCACTCGGCTGAAATGATCGCCGGCATTCTAGGCGTCCCGTTTCTCGCATTCGCGATTACCATCGCCGTCAGCAGTCCGCTGCTGGATGCGATCGGTATGGGACTGCTGCTGCCGCTGGCCGGGCTGCTGATCCCCGTCGGGTCGTTGATCATGGCATCTGCGGGGAGTCTTGCGGTGGGCTCGGGAGTGTACAACGTGCTCATGGCGGGAGCGGCAATCGCCGGCATCGGCTGGGGCTTGGTCGAAGGTGTGATGAATCCGCTGATCGCCTCACTCTATCCCGACGACAAGACTGCGAAACTGAACGCGGCCCACGCATGGTGGCCCGGCGGGCTCGTGATCGGGGGGTTGCTCGGAGTGGCGATGTCGAACCTCGGTTTCGGCTGGCAGACGAAGCTGAGTCTTGTCATCGCTCCGGGCTTGGCTTTAAGCCTGCTTTGCATCGGAGTAAAGTTCCCACCCACCGAGCGCGCGGCTGCCGGCATATCCGCGGGTCAGATGTTCCGCGAGCTGCTGAACCCACTTTTTCTTGTCCTGTTCTGCTCGATGTTCTTGACCGCCGCCTCGGAGCTCGCGCCGGGCCAATGGGTCGACTTGGCCCTGAGCCGGGTGGTTCACATGCCGGGCATTCTTCTCTTGGTATACGTAAGCGGCCTCATGTTCCTGATGCGGCACTTTGCCGGCCCGCTGGTGCATAAGTTATCTCCAATCGGCGTGCTGTGGCTTTCCTGCCTGATGGCGGCGCTGGGGCTATTCGCGCTGAGCCTGGCCAATTCACCGGTTACGGCTCTGTTCGCCGCCACTGTGTGGGGCACGGGTGTTTGCTACATGTGGCCGACCATGCTCGCGACTGCCTCCGAGCGCTTCCCCCGCGGCGGCGCCCTGCTGATGGGCTTAATGGGAACTGCCGGAACATTATCGATCCAGTTCGTCCTTCCTCTGATGGGCGCGATCTTCGATCGCAAGAAGATCGAGCTTGCCGGAGGTGACGCCGCGTTCAAAGCGCTAGTGGCCGGGCCGGAGTTGGATCGAGTGCTCGGCGGCGCGGCGCAAGCCTCTTTCCGCGCGGTTGCGATCCTGCCGGCGATCCTCTTGATCGTATTCGCGGCGATCTGGAGATATGACCGGTCCAGAGGCGGTTATCGCCCCCAGAAATTGTAGGACGCCTCGTCCGCCGGGCGCGTAGCGTTGCCTGTTGAATTTAGCGGTACGCGAGCTTCGCCTTCCGATCCTCCTCAGCCTTGATTCCGGGGCCGAAGAGCTGTTCGAAATATCCTTCCTTCACCAGCCGGTCCACGAGGCTGTTATCGATCACTTTATGGAAGTCGAATGATTTCCATTGCGTCAGCGTCTGCTCATCGGCGGGGTGATCGTAGACGTATTGAAAGGCAGCGGCAAGAATATAGGGAACGCGCTCATACGTATTCACTTGGGCGTAGTGGTCGTAGACGCGCTCGATGTCGGCCGGATTCTGCTTGTCCCATGCCAGATAGGCTTTGACGGCGAATGCCTTGTCGTCGTAGAAACGCTTGATCGCTTCCGCGTGAGCCTTCATCAGTTGCTCCGGCAATTTCGGATTCGCCGCGATGGTCGCCTTGCGAAACAGATAAACCGATGGCGCGTAGATATCGTCGTAGTCGCTGATATTGCCTAGGTTGTTGTATCCCTGCTGTTCGAGCTTGAAATAAACCGGCGCGGTGATCATGGTCGCATCCACGCGTCCGCTAACCAGACCCGCGGCTCGGGCGCTTACGTCGGCGCCGATGGGCACCCATTGGACATCGCGCGGTGCCAGGCCTGACTTCGCGATAAGCCCGATCGTGTAGTTATAAGGCGCATCGCCGATTTGGCTGACGCCGATCTTTTTGCCTTTCAAATCCCGCATCGATCCGATGCTTTTGTTCGCCATCAGCGCGAACAGGCTCTTCTTAAACGGACTGCCGAGCGCGATCAACGATCCGTCCTTCGAGGCGGCCGTCATGGACTGCTCCAAAGTGTAGGCGGTCATCACCGCTTCGCCACTCACGATCATGGCGATTCCAGCCGGATGAACGCCGAAAACTAAGTCCACATCCAGCCCGTACTTTTGGTAGTAACCGCCTTCCTTGGCTATGTACAACGGCCAAACCTGGCCGGTACGGGTTGGGTAGTTGATCTTAACCTTCTGAATCTGTTGGGCTAAGCCAACCTGAGCGGCGAAAAGCGCGAGTACAGCGGCAAGCGCGGATTGCAGCATAGCACCTTTGTTTTTACTCCTTTGGGGCAGTTCTAGGCAACAGAAAGTTCCAACTTGCGAATCCTTAAAATTTATCCGCAGACTACTTGACAAACTAACGCGCATATTTTATTCTTTAAATGAAAGCAGGTTTTAACGAACAAGGAGAAATGAGAACAATGGCGCTGATCAAGTATTCCCCGTTCACGGATTTCGAAACTTTTCCTGGCCTCAAAGCCTTTGAGGACACGATGAGCCGGTTGTTTACCGAACCGACCAATGGTCGTCCATGGGTGCCCCCGGTGGACATTATGGAGACCGAAAACGAGTTGGTCGTGAAGGCCGACGTGCCGGATGTGAAATTTGAGGACATTGACGTGCGGATGGAAAATGGTACGCTGACCGTCCGCGGTGAGCGTAAATTCCAAAGCAAGACCGAGAAGGGCGGCTATCACAGGATTGAGCGGGCGTATGGCTCATTCGAACGCTCGTTTACGTTGCCGGACACGGTAGATGCCGAGCACGTCAAGGCCGATTACAAGAACGGCACGCTGACCATTACTCTTCCCAAGAAAGAAGTGGCAAAGCCGCGCCAAATCAAGGTTGAGGTGAGTCAAAACTAAATTCGCCGCCATGGTTTGAGGGCGGCGGAACACGGTTCTCACAACACCCGAAGCCTGAATGGCTCCATGCGAGGCGGGGTTGGCGGCGAGGAACAGGCCGCCACCTCGCCTCGTCTTCTTTATGAATGAGAGAATCGAGTTAGAGACATGAATTCCATCAAAACGGTATTGCTGCTCGGGTTGATGAGCGGATTGTTGCTGTTTGGCGGCGAGATGATTGCCGGGCGTACAGGTCTCCAATATGGCCTGATGATCGCGATCGCGATGAATTTCTTCAGCTATTTCTTCTCCGATCGGATCGCCCTGATGTCATATCGCGCGCAGCCGATTACGCCCGAGGAAAATCCGGAGGCGTACCAGCGCGTATATCCGCTGGTGCATGGCTTGGTGCAGCGAATGGGTTTACCGATGCCGAAGCTCTGGCTTCTTCCGGAATCGCAGCCGAACGCCTTCGCGACGGGCAGAAATCCATCGCATGCTTCGGTCGCCTTCACCGAAGGCATTCTGCAATTGATGACCGATCGCGAGTTGGAGGGAGTGGTCGCGCATGAGCTCGGGCACGTGCTACATCGCGATATTTTGATTAGCTCCGTTGCCGCGACGCTGGCCGCGGCGATCACTTTTCTCGCCCGGATGGCCGGCTGGGCGGCGATGTTCGGCGGCTATCAGCGCGATCGCGAAGACTCGCGCGGCGGCGGCGGATTCGGCGCTCTGTTGATGATCATTTTCGCGCCGATTGCGGCGATGCTGATTCAGCTGGCGATTTCGCGTTCCCGCGAATACAGCGCCGACGCGACATCGGCCAAATACACCGGCAGTCCCGACGAGCTGATCAGCGCCCTTGGCAAGCTGGATCGCGCGGTCGCGCGCATCCCCATGGAAGATGCCACGCCCGCGACGGCTCACATGTTCATCTTGAATCCATTCAAGAACGGCGGTTTCGCGCGTCTGTTTTCCACGCATCCTTCGACGGAGGAGCGCATCGCGCGGCTTCAGGCCATGCGCGGAGACGCGTTCCGTAATCTGCCACTTCGATAACAATTGAACTCCGTTCGCGTTACCCGAAAGGGCGAGGATCGCATTCGGACCGGGCATCCGTGGGTCTATACGAGCGATGTAACCGATCGAAGCGCGGCGGCGCCGGGTGAAGCGGTTCGCGTTCTTGACACGCGGGGACGCCCGCTGGGAGTGGCGCACCACAGCTCGACCTCGCAGATTGCCCTGCGCCTGCTTTCGCGGACAGTAGAGCCAATCGATAAACGGTTTTTTGAGCGCCGGCTCACGCAAGCCATCGCGCACCGCGAACGCGTGGTGCGCGATTCCAATGCGTGCCGGCTGGTATTTTCCGAAGCCGATCTGCTGCCCGGCCTGATCGTCGATCGCTACGGCGCGTACCTGGTCATCCAGACCGTGAGCCAGGGCATGGACCAATGCCGCGATCTGATCGCTCACTGCCTTGACGAATTGCTGAAGCCTGCCGGAATCCTGGCGCGCAATGACGCCTCCGTGCGAAGCCTGGAGGGGTTGGAGCGCGAAACCGTGGTGCTTACGGGCGAAGTTCCCGAGCGCGTAATCGTTCAGATGAACGGGCTGACGCTAGAGGCGGATCTGTTCCACGGGCAAAAAACCGGAGCGTATTTGGATCAGCGGGAAAACTATGTTGCCGCGGCGGCGAACGCGCGCGGGCGTGTGCTCGATTGCTTCACTTCCACCGGCGGCTTCGCGCTGCACGTGGCGCGGCGGGCGGAATCGGTGGAAGCGATTGATTCCTCCGCCCCTGCCTTGGCCACAGCCGCGGCAAATGCCAGGGAGAACGGAATTGAGAACGTGCACTTCCGCCAAGCGGACGTCTTCGATTTTCTGTCAGGCATTGAGCGGCGCTATTCCATGGTGATTCTCGACCCTCCGGCATTCGCAAAATCGCGGAAGCAGCTCGACGACGCCGCCCGAGGATACAAGGAAATCAATCTTCGAGCGCTACGGCTGCTGGATGCGGGCGGAATCCTGGTCACCTGCTCCTGTTCGCACCATGTGAGCGAGGCGATGCTGCTGCAGATCGTGGCGGAGGCTGCGCTCGATGCCGGGAAAATCGTCCGCGTGCTGGAGCGGCGGACGCAAGCGAGCGATCACCCGATCTTGCTGACCGTTCCGGAGACCCTGTATTTGAAATGCTTGATTTTGGAAGTCCTGGGCGCATAACATACCCAGTTGGAGACTTAATACATGATTCTCGATATCCACGCCCACGTCTGCGCGGCGCCGGAGCTTTACCAATGGCGCGCCGTGCAAATGGCGGCTCGCGGCGCGCACGGTTTTGCTTCGAAACGATTTAGCGACGAATTCGTACGCGATCACGCGGACACGAAACGGAATCTTCGCATTATGGATTCCGTCGGCACGGACGTGCAGTTTCTTTCGCCGCGGCCGTTCCAGTTAATGCATGCCGAAAAGCCGTGGAAGATGGTGGAGTCGTGGGCGATCGCGAATCATGAATACATCGCGCAGCAGGTAAAGTTGTTTCCTGATCGCTTCCAGGGCGTCTGCGGGCTTCCGCAAGCCGCGGGCGAACCGGTTACGTTCGGCCTCCCGGAGCTCGATCGGTGCGTGAAGCAACTGGGCTTTGTCGGAACTCTGATCGACACCGACCCTGGCGAAGGCGACAACAGCACCCCCACGCTCGGCGATGAATACTGGTACCCGCTTTGGGAGAAGATGGTTGAGCTCGATATTCCCGGCCTGATTCACTCTACCGGCTGCAAGCATGGGCGCGAGACATACAGTCAGCACTTTATCAGCGAGGAAAGCCTGGCCGTTTTGTCGCTGATCAATTCGCGCGTATTTGAAGATTTTCCCAAGCTGAAGATCATCGTCGCGCACGGCGGCGGGTCGATTCCCTATCAAATCGGACGCTGGCAGGCCGATTTCGTGCTGAAGGCCGGAAGCACCGTTGAAGAATTCAACCGGCGCTTGAAGCTGCTCTATTTCGATACCTGCTTGCACGCGAAGAAATCGATTGAGTTGCTGGTTTCGATCGCCGGCAGCACGAATGTGCTGTTCGGGACGGAGAATCCCGGCTCGGGATCGGCGGCCAATCCCGCCACCGGCAAGAGCTTCGACGATATCAAGCCTTTGATCGATGCCATCGAATCGCTTACAGAACAGGACCGCCGCAATATGTTCGAGGAAAACGCTCGCCGGCTCTTCACGCGCATGAGGATTCCGCGCGAAGCCGGGCAGGCGCCTGCGGGCGCGAGGGCGTGACGTGGCGCGCATAATTTTTGGTTTGGGCACTTCGCACGGGCCGATGCTGTCGATTCCGCCGGAGTATTGGAAGGACCGTGTTTCCGCGGACCGCGCCAACCCGAAGCATTTCTACAAAGGCGGCGTCTATAATTTCGACCAGATGGTGGATTTGCAAAAGGGCGCAAACCTGGCTGCCCAGATTACATCCGAGGTCTGCCAGGAGCGGCACCGGCGCTGCCAGAAGGCGATCGCTTCGCTTGCCGATTTCTTCGAAGTAAACCGGCCCGATGTAGCCGTGATACTCGGCAACGATCAAATGGAGATCTTCACCGAAGACCACGTGCCCGCGTTCGCAGTGTTTTGGGGCAAGTACGTAGAAGGTCATCCGCGCACGCCTGAGTTTCTGGCCAAACTGAATCCCGGAGTCGCGCGCGCCGAAGCCGACCGCACGCCTCCGGTTTATACCGAATATCCGTGTTCACCCGAGCTCGGTTCATTGACTATCGAGAACCTGATCGATGCGGGGTTCGATGTGGCTCAGTTGACGAAGTTGCCTACCGGCGCGATCGGCTCCAATGCGGCGCCGCACGCGTACGGGTTCGTTTATCGCCGGATCATGCGCGATAAAGTCGTTCCGCACGTGCCTGTGTTCGTGAATACGTTCTACCCGCCGAATCAGCCGCCGGCGCGGCGCTGCTATCAGTTTGGGCAGGCTCTTGGCCGAATTATCGCCGCATGGCCGGATGATATCAGGGTCGGCGTTATCGCCTCAGGCGGCTTGACGCATTTCGTCGTCGATGAGGAGTTTGATCGCGACGTGCTCTGCGCACTGGAGAAGAACGATGCGCGCGCGCTATCGGCCTTCTCCGAAGATATGTTTCAGTCCGGCACTTCGGAGATCAAGAATTGGATTGTGGCCGCTGGCGCGGTGGGCGCGGCGGGGCTGAAAATGAATCTGGTGGATTATGTTCCGTGCTACCGCTCGGAAGCAGGCACGGGCAGCGCGATGGGTTTCGCTATCTGGAATTAAGGAGGTTCCCATGAAAGCTCGATTTGCGATCGCAGCTTTGATCTTTGCTCCGTTATTGCCGGCGCAAAAGCAATGGACCGCGCCACGCACTCCCGATGGGCGCCCGGACCTTCAGGGCGTCTGGACCAACGCTACGATTACGCCTTTCGAGCGCCCGGCCGAGCTTGCATCAAAACCTGTCCTAACCGAAAAGGAGGTCGCCGAGCTGGAGCGCAAGGCTGCGAACAATCGGGTGGATCGCCCTCCGCAGCCGGGTGACGTCGGCAGTTATAACCAAGCGTGGTTCGATTCCGGCACGAAAGTCCTGTCTACGCGGCAGACATCGCTGGTCATCGATCCGCCGGAAGGCCGAGTGCCTGTGAAACCGGAAGCGGAGGCCAAACGCGATTTCGATCTGGCCCATATCAGCGATAGCCCGGAATACATGAGCGTCTGGGACCGCTGCATCACGCGGGGCGTTCCGGGAGGAATGTTCCCGGCTGGGTACAACAACGCCTACCAGATTGTTCAAAGCCCCGGCTATATCGTGATTCTGTATGAGATGATCCACGCCGCGCGGGTCATTCCGCTGGACGGCCGCCCGCATCTGCCGGAATCGGTGAAGCTCTGGGACGGCGATTCGCGCGGTCACTGGGAAGGCGACACTCTCATCGTGGACACCACCAATTACAACAACAAGGGCTGGATCGCCACCAGCGCGGCAACCGGGCGCATCAAGGGAATACCGCAAAGCGAGGCGCTCCACGTCATCGAGCGCTTCCGGCGCACGAGTCCCGATACGCTCAGCTATGAAGTCACGATAAACGATCCAAATGAATATATGAAGCCCTGGAAAGTGGCCATGCCGCTTACGCGCGATCCCGGCTACCAAATACTGGAGTACGCCTGCCAGGAGGGGAACCACGCGGTGGAAAACGTTTTACGGAACGGCCGCGCCCAGGAGCATCAACAATAGTCAATCGATCAAGACGACGTTTTAGGCGAGCTTTTCGCGGCGAGCGCCTCGGCCATCGACCTCTGAAACTGCAGGATCGCAGCATGGTCGCTGCGCCAAATCACCTTCGGTAGGGGAATCCGTAAAAACCGGTGCTTGGGTAGCGTAACGCCATAAATCTGCGAGGTCAGCACGCTGGCGAACCCGACGCCGCACCCGTATAACGGAATCATTTGCGCCGATCGGATAATGGTCGCCCATCCGAACAATGTCGTCATCGAAGCCGTCGACGAAACGAGAAATACAAGAAGCTTGTTGCGGCTGCCCATGGATCCGATTCGGCCGTATATCTGGTAACAGAAGATGGTCACAAAACCGACCGCCAGGGGCCAAATATCAAGAAAGAAAATCCGCTTTAGGTCGAAGAGAAACACGGGTAACCAGGGCACATTCAATGTAGGATCGATCATTGGACCGAGTGCCTCCGCAGCATGGAGTCGATGAGCCCGCGCAAGACGTCGCCCGATGTGAGCATCGGCGTACCCTCAGGCGCGCTTTGCGCCCGGATCATGCCGGTGCGATCGATCAAGACGACCTGGGGCGTCGCCAGACGTGTATTTTGACTGATGCCGAGAAACGAGCAAACCTCGGCTCGCGTTGTGCGGCCAACGGGAAAGGTGAGGCCCAGCCGCTTAGAGTATGCGGCAACATCGCCGTTGTCGTCGAACGCCGCTTCGACGACTTGAAATCCTCGATCGCCGAATTCCGATTGGAGCTTCTCAAACTCCTTCGAGGCTGCCTGACAATGCGAACAAGTTGTGACCACGAAGGCTAGGAGAACGACGTCCCCGCGGTAGCCGGAAAGGTTTGTGCTTCGCCCCGAGTGCCCGGCGATTTGGAAGTTTGGCGCGGGCCGCGGCACATTGACCTGCGCCACCGCCATGGAACAGGCGAGCAGAGTCCATGCAAGTTTCATTTGTAGTGCAATCTCCTGTCGCACGAGAGCCTACGCGCGCGTCGTGTTCGGGAGAACGAGTCTAAGCGAAAGGTTATTGAAAACGCGGGAGATTTATCGCCGGTTTTCGAGCAACTGAACTCCGTTAAATCGCAATCGCATCGATAGTTGCGGCCCACGTGGGCGGGTTCCCGTGAAATATTACTGAATGGCGATGGCGTCGATAATCGGGGGCCTGACGCCGGCCGCCTTTGTGAATTGAATCACAATCTGGCCCGTGGATACGGTTGTGGAGAAAGACAGGCTAAGCGCGTGATTCGCACCCGCGGTCTGGAAAATATCGAAATTAGAAAGCACGGTAGTGCCGTTAATGGCTACGTTGAATACGCGTTGCCCGGCAGCGGCTACGGCCGACTCCGCGAAATCCAGAATGACCGTCCGCGTACTGTTAGGTATGCCCGTGAACGTGTATGTCATAACGCCGCTATCCGGGGCTGCCCGCCAAGATTGATATAACTTTGGATCGGGCGTGCCGGAAATGTTAGCGGTGCTACTCGAGAGGAACCCGCCACTGTAATTGGTATCGGCGCTCCAAACGTTACCGGAGGAATCCGTGTATGCAGTGGTGCTTCCGGCATCGACTCTGATAGGTGTAAAGCCCGCCGCGGCATTAATCGTGAACGTGACCGCATTGCTCGTGCCGGCCGAGTTCGTCACGGTCACGCTCTGAGGACCGGGCGTCGCTCCGCTGGCGATCGCGAACGTCGCCGAGACCGTTGACGCCGTCGAGCTTACGCCCGTGATCGTAATGCCGGGGATAGGGTTTATGCTCGCCCCGCTTAAATTGGAGCCGTTCAGCGTTACCCCGAACGGGGCCCCGCCGGCCACGCCGCTGCTGGGCGAAATCGAGGTCAGCGACGGAGCCGGAGGATTGATCGTGAATGTCACTGCATTGCTGGTCGAGCCCGAGTTCGTGACCGTAACGTTCTGAGGTCCGGTTGTCGCGCCGCTGGCAATGGCGAACGTCGCCGAGACCGTCGTCGCGGTCGAGCTTACGCCGGTGATTGTGATGCCGGGGATCGGATTAATGGTTGCTCCGCTCAGGTTGGAGCCGTTTAGCGTGATTCCGAAGGCGGCGCTCCCGGCAACGCCGCTGCTGGGTGAAATCGACGTCAGCGACGGAGCCGGAGGATTGATCGTAAACGTCACTGCATTGCTGGTCGAGCCCGAGTTCGTGACCGTAACGCTCTGCGGTCCGGTTGCCGCTCCGCTGGCGATGGCGAACGTCGCCGAAACTGTAGTGGCGGTCGAGCTTACGCCGGTGATGGTGATGCCGGGTATCGGATTGATGCTTGCTCCGCTCAGGTTGGAGCCGTTCAGCGTTACTCCGAACGACGCACCGCCGGCAACGCCGCTGCTGGGCGAAATCGACGTCAGCGCCGGAGCCGGAGGATTGATCGTAAACGTCACTGCATTGCTGGTCGCGCCCGAGTTCGTGACCGTAACGTTCTGAGGTCCCGTTGTCGCCCCGCTGGCGATGGCAAACGTCGCCGAGACCGTTGACGCCGTCGAGCTTACGCCGGTGATTGTGATTCCGGGGATGGGATTGATACTCGCCCCGCTTAGGTTCGTGCCGTTCAGTGTTACTCCGAAAGATGCACCGCCGGCAACGCCGCTGCTGGGCGAAATCGACGTGAGCGTTGGCGCGCTCGTTCCGCCGCTGACGATTGAGATCGCGTTTACAATCGCCGGCAGCGACCCGCTGACGCTGGTAAAGGTAATCGCAATCGTTCCACTCGACACGGTCACCGGGAATGATTGCGGCAATGCTACCGCCTGGCCTGCAGTTTTGAAAATATCGAAATTCGATAACACCGTCGTGCCGTTAATCGCTACATTGAATACTCTCTGCCCGACAGTGGATGCGACAGGATCGGTAAAGTCCAGCGTTGCTGAATAACTCCCATTCGGAATGCCATTGAACGTATATACGAGCGGAGTACCCGAGGATGCCCCCCTCCAGTTTTGGTAAAGCTGCTGGTCGGGGGTGCCGGATATGGTTTTGCTCGTGCTGTTGGTAAAGCCGCCGCTATAGCCGGAATCGGCGCTCCACACATTGCCTAGCGAGTCGGTATACGCGGCGCCGCCGGTGTTGATGCGAATCGGGGTGAAGCCGATCGAGGGCGCATTAACAGTTAATGAGGTCGTGGTGCTATGACTAAGGCCTCCGGATGTAGACCCAGTTACACTGAGCGTGTATGTCCCCACCGGTGTTGTGGATGTTGTGGTCACGGTCATGGTCGACGATCCAGAACCCGCCACGGAGGCAGGAGTGAAGCCCGCCGTGGCTCCCGGCGGCAGTCCGCCGGTGGTGAAATTGACGCTGGAACTAAAGCCTCCTAAGGCAGTGTCCGTGAGCGTATACGTAGCGGAGCCGCCTTGGCTGACTGTCCGCGAGCCGGGCGATACCGAGATGGTGAAATCGGTGACGTTCAACGTGACGGTAGTGCTGTGCGTGAGCGATCCGCTGACGCCTTGGACCGTAATCGAATACGAGCCGCCCGCCGCGCCCGATGTAGTCACGTTGAGGGTCGCGGCTCCGGGAGCAGCCACAGGACTTCCCGTAATGTTCGCGCTGACGCCCGCCGGCAACGTACTGGTAACGGTTAAAGTCACATTGCCGGAAAAGCCGCTGAGCACGCCAACGTTGATCGTGTAACTGGTGCTGCCCGTGGGCCCCACCGATTGAGCTCCGGGAGTCGCTGAAAGCGAAAAGTCCGGCGTTGAGGAATACGACAAAGCGCACATGCCGGCGCCAACGTTGAGCCAGTTTTGTTGAATCAGGTAATTCAGGCCGCCGAGCGTCATGTTATAGACCGCCCCATTCGATGCCGTCTTGGTGGTCCCGAAGGTCCAGGCGCACTGGTCGGCGTTTTCGTTCCCGCTTGAGAAATACCAGGCGTTCAGCAGCGGGTCCGTTGCCGATTCCTCCAGTTCATGGGAGACAATACTCGCCATGCCGTCGCCCCCGCCGCTTCCGTTCGGCCCGATGCTCTGCCATTCGCAGCTGCCGGGACATTTCAACGGATCGCCGACGAAGGCAAACGCGATATTGGTTCCCGACACAGTGGTGTAGGAATGCCAGCCGCAATATGCGCTGCAAAATCCGGTTGTCTCATTTACGTCGGGCGTCGTAAGCACGAAGTAGACGCCGTTGGGATCTAACGGAAGATCGTGATATGTCGATCCGGCGCCCACGTGGCTCTTGACCACGGCTTCAACGGAGCCTGTGGCCCCGAAATCCGTAACCGCCGTCCCTTGGGTGTAATTGTCGTTCACCGAGCCGCCGAATGAGACTGCGTTTGTGAGGTAAAAATTTGCGGCCGAGCACGTCGGTGGCGGCGGCGGCGGAGTCACCGTCATGTAATACGTGCTGTTAATATTGAAATACGGCGATCCGCCAATACTATTGGCGAGCGTCGTAAGAATAAAGTTTGCGCCCCAATCCAGGCTGGCCCAATTCCCGTACCAGATGTAATAAATTTTAATCGGCGAGCCGGTACCGGAACTGCACGGGGTCGTGTAGTTTACACCCATAATCGGCCCGCCGTGATAAAGAATCGAACCCGTTCCCGCGGCCCCGGTTCCAGCGTTGCCGATATTAGCATTCAACTGATACAGTGTTTGGTCTTTTGCGGCTGTTTGATCGCTCCCGCCCAATACAAACACACCGATACTTACAAAAAGGACTGCTAGACTGGCCGTTCTCACCGACTTCGCTCCTCCGAAAAATTACGGATATCCGGCAATATCGGCGCAGATCTACTGGAAATAGCCCCGGTCTATATAAGCCCGGTGTCCCAAGAGGATTCTTGATACGATTTGCTAGATCTAAGGGAGTGTACCAGGATGTTGTAAGATACGCAACCAAATAAAATACTAGGGATAGTACTGTAAGGAATAAGGGTGATAAGTGTTTAGTGCAAGGCTTGTTGTGCGCGTGTTGCAGGTACCAGCCTGGAAACTAAATCATCGTATGATAGGAAGTTCGGCACAATATAATCGGCTCCGACTGCAATAAGCCGCTGTCGTTTCCAGGCATCGATTTCCCAGCATTCGGGTTCGCGTGTTGCCACTCCCACCGCGGTGCCACCCACTAGCTTTACTTCCTCGATCTCCACGTAGCCATCCCCGAATACTAGAATCTCCTGACCCTGGACATCGGTCTCGGAGAGAATGCGCTGAATCAGTATTTTTTTGGAGAAGTTTCGGTAATCTTCCTGTGCGCCGTATACGCCTCCGTCGAAGTATTTGTGAATATCGAGCAGCCGGGCCTCTTCCTGCATATAGATTTCGTCGGTGCCGCTTGCGAGATACATGCGCAGGCCCGCGTCCTTCAAACGTTCGAGCAGTGCCCGAGCGCCCGGAACCAGATATTGCTCGGGCGCGGAGTGTCCTGTGCGCAGCGCTTCTACGCGGGTGCGAATGCGGAGCCATAAACGATCGAGATACATCTTCTTGTACTCGCGCGCGTTCAGCGCCTTTCCGCCCCGTTTCTCGATGTGCTCGACGAATTCCATCATCTGGTAAATGGTTTCTTTTCCGGTTAAGCGCCAGACGAATTCCTCGACGATAGTGTTAAGTTGCGCTTCGGATTCTCCGGTTTTCAGATCGAACAGAATCTCGACCATCATGGGGACCATTACGTCCACCCAGCCGGAGCGAATCAAGGAAAGGGTGCCATCGAAATCGAAAAGTGCCACCCGGGGGCGCACGGCGGGCGCTCCGGGCCGAATCTGTTCAATCATCTTTCGGTTAAGACCAGTATTCCCATCTTCCCGCGGCGACGACGTAAATGCTGATGCAAGCGTTGGAAATGGCATGGACCAGGAACAAGTCCCCCAGGCTCTTGGTTCGCACCATCCACCAGTTGTAGAGGACTCCGGCGATGAGCCCGGCATCCCACAATGCTCCATGCTCCAACGCGAACATGACCGCCACGAGCCAGAAGGCTCGGGCCGACAAAGTCCCGAGTGGAATGGACAAGAAATCGGGCACAATCAGCCAGCGCATCATCCATGCGCGCCAGAACAGCTCTTCGACAATCGGGACGATAACCACTGCCCGGAAGGCGCGCAGCCATAAAACCGCCGGCTGTGAGCGAGCGGCTTCGGACAGGCCCGCGCTGATACCGCCGGTGAGCGAATTCTCGAAAATAATGCTGTGATGATATGCGGGAAACAGCCGGTCCGGAACTACCCATACGATAAACACAAACACACCGATGGCGAGTGTGCCTTGCCAGTTCCGCAGGCCTAGTTTGCCCCTTTGAAGGTCAGGGATTCGTCGCCACACGACCGTGAGCGCGCACAGCATGATCGCGACATAGGCCAAATTCACCCAAAGCGGCGGCCAGGGGAGGATGCGCTGCACCGGCAGCAGCGCGACGAACAGGACGAATGGCCCGGCATAAAGTAGCGAAGGAGATATCGTCACATTACTCTCTGTGGCTGCATTACTTAGGTTACTGCCCGGCTCTCGAAATCGCTCATAACCCGCCAGGAGGGTGAGTTCCACGGGCCGCAATACCATGTCTGGGATGCCCAGACCCCGGCGTGATGGGAGGCAATTACATCTTCTGGAGCATCTCTTGGATTCGGAGCCTTTCTTCCTGAGGCGGGTTGTTCTTAATCGCCATTTCGAATTCGCGCCGCGCCGACGATTTATCCCCTTTTTGCCGCAGCGCCATTCCGTAATGGTAGTGGTAGGTGGAGTTGGAGGGAGCTTTCATAACCAGATCGGTAAAGATACTCACGGCTTGTTCCGGAAGGTTCTTTTTGATGTAGATCCATCCTAGGGTATCGGCGAATGCGAGCGAAGCAGGCTGTTGCTGGCGCGCTTTCTGGGCCATGCTTAGCGCCTGATCGAGATCGGCGCCGCGATCCGCTTTGATGAATGCGAGATTATTCAACGCCACCGCATGATCGGGCCTTATCTTTAGGATCTGCTCATAAATCGGCTCGGCCTGATCGCGCCGGCCCGTGCCTTCCATCAATAGTCCGAGTTGCAGAAGCGGAGTGGGATCGCTCGGCGCGGCCTGGCTGCAGCGCCGGAAAGTATCGATCGCCGCATTCAAATCGCCCTTTCGGCGGTAGGCTTCCGCAAGGCGCAACAAAAGATCGGCCGACCTTGGCTCCTTATTCAGAAGCTCGTGGAAAAGTTGGATGGCTTCATCGTATTTTTCATCGCGCACCAGCAAGTTGGCCAGGAAGAGCTTCAAATCGCGGCGATCCGGCTCCGCGCCGGTCGCCTTATGCATCGTCGCGATGGCGTCATCCAGGTGGTTTTGGCTCGCCAGAGTTTCCACCATGCCGACCAGCCCGCGCGGGTCTTCCGGATTGGCTTTGTGCAGATCGGCGAAAATCTGTTCGGCTTGCTTAAACTCTTTCTGCTCCCATGCCAGATACCCGACCTGATAACGGGCGTCTACGTTTTGCGGATAGGCCTTTACGATTAGCCCGAGTTCATCGCGCGCCTTATCGCGCTCCCCCAGGCCCAGCAGCCCGCTCGATCGGGCCAGGTGAGCTTGAAGATTATTGGGGTCGATCGCGATTAGATCGTCGGCCGCTTTTAGCGCCGCTCCACTATCGCCGCGCGAAATGTGAACGCGCGTCAACAACTCGCGGGCGACGACGAAATCCGGGCGCAGCTTGATCGCTTCCTCCAGTTGCAGACGCGCCTGCTCCAGATCGCCCTTGGCCACCAAGGCGCGAGCCAAGTTGAAGCGCAGCAGGTGATTAGAGGGAGATTTCGTAACCAGCGCTTGAAGATCAGTGGCGGCGTTATTGATTTGCTGCAAGTCGCCCGTGCTCAGCATGAGTGCCGCGCGCATGGCAACAGTATCCGGGTCCTTGGGATTCTCTTTCACCATGGCTGCCAACAAACTATTGGCTTGCTGAGAGCGGTTTGTGCTCGCGTACAGCTCAACCAGCCGTTTTTCATACAGCGCCTTGTCTTTTGGAAATGCCTTGATCGCGGCCTGATATTGGTCCTCGGCGTGATCGAACTCGCGCAGACGGAATAAAAAGAAATCTCCGGCTAACAGATGGCCTTCCGGATATTCTTTTTCATTCGATAGTCGCTGGATCACGGCGTCCATCTCAGGCCGCTGCCTGGATACGTAATAATGGCCTGCAAGCTGGAGCAAATAGGACGCGTTTTGGGGATTGTTCGCGGTTTTTAATTTGAGCAGCCGCTCGGCGTCGGCGAGCCGGTTTTGCTGCGCGTACGCGTAGTACAGGTAGTCATAGATAGGCGAATACGACTTCTCTTTATCGATCAACTGATACGCAAGCTTCTCGCCCTGATCGAACTGTTTATTTTCGGCGAGCGCTTGAACCAGGGAAAGAATCACATCGGGCTGCAGGGGGCTGGCCTGATTCGCCGCGTCCAGCTCCTTAATCGCGGCCGGCACGTTTTTCTCGATTAGCGCGATCTGGCCCAATACGCGATGGCCATCGAAGGAGCGAGGATCTTTGGCAATCAGCTTGGACGCGAGTTCTTTCGCGCTCTTCAAAAGTTCCGCCGAGTGCTGCGAGTCCTGAAGCGACGCCAAAACATAAAGGTTCGAAAGCTTCGCGGCGGCATCGGCGTTATCCGGCTGGAGCTCCACCGCGCGGATAAGCATTCGAACGGCGTCGCCATAGGCGGCGAGTTTCAAATCGGTGAGACCGAGCCGGTAATAGGCCTCGCCGAACCGGAGATCCTGCTTGAGGGCGCTCCGGTACATGATGGAAGCCTCGCGGTACTTTGCTTTGGAGAAAAACTTATTGCCGTTGTCCAGATAACGCTGTGCCTTCACCTTGGGATCCCGGGTACAAGACACCGCGCCCACCAATGCCAGAACCGGCAACAATACCGCCTTACTTTTCATGAATCTCCAGTTCACCACAAGCTTGCCGCCGCTCGCAATGTCAGCTTTAGCCATTCGTGGCGGGCTGAAGCCCGCCGCAGGGTAAAGCCTGCCCCACTCCTACTCTCTATGAAATAGTGCACAATGTGGCGGATTTTTCTTATGGAAATTACGGCTCGGCGTAGATGACGCGGGTTTGGCAGATCCGGTCGTGCAGGGCGCGCTTCTCTGAATCGAATCCCGCGATGATGTAGCCGATGAAGAAAATCAGGCTGCTCAGCCACAATCCGAAATAGCGCCCGGCGGCCAAGCCGGGCGAGATCGGGCGTCCGTCCGCGCGGATCACTTTCAACCCCAGCGCTATCTTTCCCGGCGTCGCGCCGCGTGTGGAAAGGAAATACACTTCGTAGGCCAACTGGATTCCGATGTTAATTAAGAAGGAGACTCCGACCAGACCCATCAGACCCGGCAGGTTTGCGATGACCTGAGACGGGTCTCGCGTATTTGCAAGCCCGAGCGCTCCCGCCCCTAACATCATTCGAAGCGGCAACTGAATAATCGTGCTCACGATGCCCAGCAAGATCCAATCGATAATTCGGGCTACGAAGCGAATCCAAAAACCGGCATAACGAATTTTGGCCGGAGTTCGATAGGGGGTGGGCTGGGTCCACGCGGTCGCCGGCATCCGCTGCGCTACCGCGGGACGGCACTCTTCACAGACTTGCGCCCCCGCCATCGCAAAGAGCTGGCTTGCCGGAAACGGACGTCCGCACTCGGAGCAGTAGCGCGTTTCGGTGGACGGGCCAACGCCGTGCGGCAATGGCGGAGGAGCGGAGCGGACGGATGCATGCGGCTGCCATGATGGCATCCCCTCGCGCCATACCAGCGTGTCGTCGCGCACCACGCCTTGCCGGACAAGATCGTCCAAACCTGCTTCATCCACTGGTCCCTTCTGCTGGCCTGCCTCCGCGTAGTACCAAGCCATCCGCGGTTTCCTCCTGTTTGCCGGGGTAAAGCGCCGGTATAGTGGTCCAGTGTATCGCGAATAGAATGGCTAGGCGGACCTTACAGCCGTCAGTCCGGGTCGTGCTGGATGGCAAGCGATGGATAGGCCGTGACCGGTGTTGGGGACGGGCGATCTTTCGCGGCCAAATCGCGGAGGTGGTTCACGAGCGGTACGGCGAGGGCATTCAGGTGGTCTTCCGCGGCATGGATGATCGCATATTCGTCGCGGATCGATTTTCGCGGCTCTTGCTCCTCCCTCAGCCGCGCAAAGAAGATGCTTTCGATCTCGCTCAGCCAGCGCGAAGCTTGGTTTACTAAACCATTCACATATTCGTCGCCGTTTCCGTTAAGCTGCTTTCTGACGCGGGCCAACTGCTCTTCGGCGATACCGGCCGCAGTTCTGATCCGCTCTATTTCCTTTCTAGTTTCCGGGTGCATAAACGTCCAACACTGAGATAGTTAACAAGCTGCAAGAGTTTCATCTCGCTTCAAAACTTCCGGGTATTGGGCGATAAGACCTAAGAGCCGGGAGGCACGCGGAGGGCGGCAGTGCTCTCGTCGAATAACGGGAGCGCTGCCTTGGGCGTTCCCGGCTCGCCCCCGCGCGGTAGGGCAGGGGATTTGCGCAATACTGTCACTTGTGGCCACAGCTTGCCGCTGGATGGCGCGGCTGCTCAAGTGGGCGGTTGCGCTTGTTGCAGCTTTCTATCTGTTTTGGATTGGCTCCCTTTTCGCGCTCCGAACGGTGAATCCACCCACTACGGGCGTGCAGATCCAGCGCCGCATTGAGGCGAAGCTTGCCGGGCGCTCCTACAAGAAACGCTATAAATTCGTGTCGCTGGATCGGATTTCACTTGACCTCCAGCACGCAGTGATCGCAGCCGAGGACGGGCATTTCTATAAACATCACGGCATCGATTGGGAGCAGGTGGAGCAAGCGGCGGAAGAAAGCCGCGAAACCGGAAAGAGGCGCCGTGGCGCTTCGACGATCACCCAGCAGCTGGTGAAAAATCTGTTTTTCACTACTTATCGCGACCCGGTGCGAAAAGCCTTCGAGTACACGCTGGCTCCGCTGGCGGATTCGATTCTTGGAAAAAGGCGGGAGTTGGAGCTGTATCTGAACATAATCGAGTGGGCTCCCGGGGTCTATGGCGCGGCGGCCGCGGCCGAGTACTACTATCACACTTCGCCGGCGAAGCTCGATCGCGAGCAAGCGGCGAGACTAGCCGCGTGTGTGCCCTCTCCGCGGCGCAGAAAGCCGGCGTGGATGAATCAATACAGCGCGTTGATTATGGAGCGGATGCACCAGCACGGATGGTGAGCGCACCGGCTTACGGCGGCGTCGGCTCATTGTCTAAGGAAACGCACTCGATTGCCATTTGCGAATTTCTCAAAGCCGCAAGAAATTCGCCGGTGCGTCCATCGGCGACCTCGTAATCCCAGGTCTCGGAACCGATGCTGAGGAAATCGTCGTCTTCCTCCAGGCGCCCCTCGACGTGCTCTGCTTGTGGCTCGGTACGCTCGAGAAACGTCCGGTCTAGAACCACGCCCGGCGCCAAATCGATTTCGACATAATCGGGCGGCTTTTCGGATGGAACGCCACCCTGGTTGGTGCGTTCCATAAATGTGACGCGGTATCGATGGCTCATGCCATAGATCAGATCCATAGGCACGCCGCTGCGTTTCGTCGGCTTGCGCATTCTTGCACGCGGGAAAAATTTCTCGCGAGATGCAGATTTGAAGCGCTCTGTCCGGAGTGCGTCCATGCATTATCGAGGCCTCACAAGATGCGGCAAGGTCCGGCAACGCCCGCCAGTGCCGAGCCAAAGGGCTTCTGTGACTGACGGCTCCGCGCGGCCGCAATTCGGATTGGCCCCACACCTGCCATAACTGGGCGACATAGGAGTAAGCATGAGAATCACGTTGCGAAGGCGCAGGCGATCGGCGTGGAAGGACGTCGCCGCTGGAGCGCTCGGCGGCCTCGCCGGCACTGCGGCGATGTCGGGATTTCAGGCGTTATGGAAAACGAAATCTCAAAACGGCCGCCAAGAAAACAACCCGAGCGACGAACCGGCGACGGTTAAGGCAGCACGGGCCGTCCTGCAAACTGTAATCCGTCACGAGCTTCCGGAATCAAAAAAGGCTTTGGCCTCGAACGCCGTGCATTATGCAGTCGGAGCCTTGAGCGGCGCGGCCTATGGCGGGATAGCGCACAAGCTTCGGCCAGCCGGCGCCGGCCGCGGCGCATTGTTTGGCGTGGGACTATGGGCGCTCGCCGATAACATCTTAGTTCCGGCCCTAAAATTATCGAAGCCGCTGACCGAGTATCCGCCGTCTACTCATATGTATGGGCTGGCGTCGCACTTGGTTTATGGACTGGCTGCCGACAGGACCGCGAAGCTCGTGCGGGGATGGTTGTAAGGTGAGTGCCATGATCGTCGCGGCGGTCCTTCTCGGTTACGCGCTTCTCGTGCCGCTCGCCGCAATTGCCCAATCGCGGGGCGAAGCCGTCATCGTGAACTCGGGCTCAACCAATACGGCCGGCTTTCGAATCGTCATCGGCGAGAACGGCGACGCGCAATACACGGTGATGCCGCGCCGGTTCGGCCCGCCCGCGCAATCCGAGCCTGTGCGCCGCAAACTACCGGAGGCGCTGGCCCAGCGCTTTTTCTCACACTTGGATTCAGCCAAACCGCTCGCGAACTTGCCGCACGAACGATGCGCCAAGAGCGCGTCGTTCGGCACGAGCCTGACGATTGAATTCGGCGGCGAGCGCACGCCGGATCTTAGCTGCCCCGACCCGCAAGATCCGCATATTCAAACCCTGATGCGGGATGCGGAGGAGATAACGAAAATCTTCCAGACTTCTACGTCCCGTCCTTAAAATCTATGGCTCGCCCTTGAAAATGGAAATTACCGGCGTGCCGCCCTCTTCGAGCCGCGCCCGGTACATTCCCGGTGTGTTGTAACTCCACGCCATTTTTCCGTCCGGCCCCAGGGCGATGACGCCGCCATCGCCTTTCATTCCCGCGAGCCGCTTCTGAACGATCTCATCCGCTGCCGCTTGCACGGACATGCCGCGGTACTGCACCAAAGCACAGATTTCGCGAGCGACCGTCAACCGGATAAAGTACTCGCCCACACCAGTCCCCGATACCGCGCAGGACGTGTTGGACGCGTAGGTTCCCGCTCCTATAATCGGGGTATCGCCCACGCGGCCAGGCCGTTTCGCATTGGTACCGCCGGTGGATGTGCCCGCCGCGAGATTTCCTTGCCGGTCGAGCGCGACTACGCCTACGGTTCCGTAGAAATGGGCGGTCTCTACAGATGCTTTTTTCTTCGGCTCGGGCGGCGCGCCTGCGGGACGCGGTGGCACTGGCTGGCCATCCTCCCGAAGTTTCTTAATCAGCGCCTGCCACCTCTGCTCGGTAAAGAAGAACGCCTGATCGACTTGTTCCAGACCTTTCTCCTTCGCAAACGCGTCCGCGCTGGGCCCGATCAACATTACGTGCGGGGATTTCTCCATCAGCGCGCGAGCCAGGCTGATCGGATGGCGCGTATGGGCCACTCCAGCCACTGCGCCGGCTTGAAGCGTTGCGCCATTCATGATCGCGGCGTCAAGTTCGATTTTTCCTTCGGCATTGAAAACCGCGCCGCGGCCAGCGTTAAAGTTCGGATTATCTTCGAGGATCCTGATCGCCCGTTCAACCGCGTCGAGAGATGAACCGCCGTTGACGAGGACGCTCGCGGCTTCATTCAGGGCGTCCCGCAAGCCGGCGCGGTAAATGCCCTCCGCCGGTCCGGGACTGATGGTTCCCGCTCCGCCGTGAAGGACTACGGCCCATTTGTGCGGTGCGGTTTGGGAAAACCCGGGGGCGACGGAAAAACTCATCAAAACGGCGGCAAAGCGAAACCTGCGCTTACGATCCATGGTTCACTCATAAGCCGTTTCAAGGAGATTTCGAATTTCCTTTTCAGTTACCGGACGGTCTACCACTCCCATTTTGTCTAACTCATGTTTAATCGGTGCGACGATTTGCCCGATTTCGTCGCGAGGGACTCCGGCGGCTTTCAAGGTGCAAGGAACGTCGAACTGGGCAATAAATTCGGCGGTCCTGTTGGCGCAGGCCAAAGCCGCGGGTTTCGGATTTGACGGATCGAACGGGATGGCGAAACCTTCGGCAACGGGCTCGAAGCGGTCGGGAGCTATCTCCGCCATGAAGCGCATCGCGTGAGGCAGAGTGATGCACGAGGTGACGCCATGCGGCACATCCCATTTCGGCCCGATCTGATGTCCAAGCAAATGCGACAAGCCGAAGCGCGTATTCATTGCGCCGAAAATCGAAAACCATGACGCCATCATGCAGTGGCCGCGGTGGGCGATGCTCTCATCGCCCTTTGTCCGGATGGAAGCCGGCAGGTGTTCTAACAAGAGCGAGATGGATTTACTCGCGAGCGCATCGCTAATGGGCTGATGCCGGATCGCATAGGCACATTCGATGGCGTGATCGAGGGCGCGCATGCCTGTAGAAGCCCAGAGCCAATCTGGGGTTTCGGCGCACAGCAACGGGTCGGCGATCACGGTGCGCGGAGTGGCGCGCGGGTCGTAAACGCCGCCCTTGACCCGCGTCGATTCATCGGTAACGCCGCCGGCGAATGTGTATTCGGCGGCGGACAGGGTAGTGGGGACGGCGATGTGCGTGAGTTCCCGGTGCGGCAGCATGCCGATTGCGACTTTGCAGGAATCAATCGGACTGCCGCCGCCGAAGCTGACCAGGCAATCGGCGTCCACGCGCACGACTTCTTTTTCCAGAGCGTCAACGGTGCTGCGTGGAACGTGCTGAACGATACCGGTGAATACGCCTGCGCAGCGGGACCCTAGCGCCTTGGTCACGTGGTCGAGAATCGAAAATCCGCCGAGCGTAGTCACCACCAGCACGCGCGACAGGCCGCGGCGGTCGATTTCGGCGCCCAGCGCCTCGATTTTTCCCGGTCCATAGATCACTTTTTCCAGGCGGGTCATATTGAACTCGCCCACAGGCGCGTTTACGGGCATGCCCAATTATGATAGCTTCTTATGAGCGCAGAGGACGCGGCGCGCTCCTTTGGCTTCGAGAAAGCGCTCGCCCGCTGTTTTGCGGACCTTTCGAACTTAAGGGAGACCACCGTGATTCGATCACTTCCGTTTTTGTTGTGCGGCGGCGCGCTCGCCGCAGTCGCTCAGACGCCGTGCGAAAAGCTAAGTTCCGTGAAGCTGGAAAACGCGATTATTACGGCGGCTGAATCGGTCGCTGCCGGTCCGTATCGCGCAGCGGCTCCTCCGGCGGCTCCGGCCGCGCCCGCCGCGCCCGCTCCTGCAGGCCGCGCCGGCGCTCCGGCCGGGCGGGGTGCAGCGCCCGCTCCTCCCGTGCTTCCCGCATTCTGCCGCGTGGCGCTGACGTTAACGCCTTCCTCTGATTCGCACATTGAGATGGAGCTGTGGATGCCTGCCGAGAATTGGAACAACAAGTACCAAGCCGTCGGTAATGGCGGATGGGCGGGCAGCATCCAAGGCTTCGCGAACATGCAGACGGCTCTGCGCGAAGGATACGCGACCTCTGGAAACGACACCGGACACAAAGGCGCGGATCCGGTTTTTGGCCTGAATCACCCCGAAAAGCTGGTGGATTTCGCGTACCGCGCTAATCACGAAATGGTGCTGAAATCCAAAGCGCTCATCGCGGCGTTCTATGGCAAAGGTCCAAGGCTTTCGTACTGGAACGGCTGTTCAACCGGCGGACGGCAGGGTTTGATGGAAGCCTATAAATATCCGGAAGATTTCGATGGCGTGATCGCGGGCGCTCCGGCCAACTATCAAACTCATCTCCATGCGTGGGACATGATGGTGGGCGTCGGAGTTCGGAAAGACGATCAGCATTTCGTGTCCACGCCAAAGTTGAACGCGCTGAACAAAGCCGTGCTGGCGGCATGCGATGCGATGGACGGCGTGAAGGACGGGCTCCTGAACGATCCTCGGAAGTGCAAGTTCGACCCAGCCGCGCTGCTGTGCAAGACGGGCGCAAATTCGGACGATTGCCTCACGCCCGCGGAACTCGAATCCGTGAAGCTGGTGTACTCTTCGGCCAAAAAGAAAAGCGGCGAACTGATCTTCCCCGGCAAGGAGCCGGGCAGCGAAACCGGCTGGGCAGGGATTGTCGCCAACACTCCCGCGCCGGCAATGCTCTCGATGGGCAGCTTTATGTATGCGACATATAACGACGCCAATTGGGATTGGCGTAAATTCGATCTCGACCGCGATGTCGCCGCGGCCGATGAAAAGTTCGGATATGTGAATGCTCCGCCGGACCTGACCGGATTCAAGAATCACGGAGGCAAGCTGCTGCTCTATCACGGCTGGAACGACACGGCGATTTCGCCCGAAAACACCGTGAACTATTACGAAAGCCTGCTCAAGAAAATGGGCAGCAAGCAGGATAGCTGGGTCCGTTTATTTATGGAGCCGGGGATGCAGCATTGCCAGGGTGGGCCGGGTCCGGATCAGTTCAACAAGGTGGCGATTCTCGAGCGATGGCGTGAATCGAACGCCGCGCCGGATATGATCCTGGCATCGCACGTAACCGGGAACAATGTGGACATGACGCGTCCCCTGTGCCCATATCCACAGGTTGCCGTTTATAAGGGCACGGGATCGGCGAATGACGCGGCGAATTTCAGTTGCAAGACGCCGTGATCTCGCGGAAACGATCACAACCTGAGCCGATTCTCCAGTTTTGCGAAACATTTGTTCGTGGCCAACGAAATTCGCCTCTTCGAATGCCTGGGGCAAGACGCGTGTTCGCGGACGAGCTTGCGGCGAGCCCGCGTCCCCCAGCGCACATGCCGCATCAATGGCGACGGCTAGAGAGACATATGAAATAGCTGGCTGGCCTGATGCTTGAGATAATTTAGACGGAAGGGGCTGCCATGAAGATTACATTGGAACTGCCGGAAGACATCGTCCGGGAACTCAGATTCAAGTGGAAGGACTTGCCCCGGGCAACGCTCGAGAGTTTGGCCCTCGAAGGATACAGATCCCATGCCCTCACTAGCGCTCAATTGCGTAGACTCCTTGGTTTTGAGACGCGCATACAGGCGGATGCCTTTTTAAAGGAGCACGAGATATACGACTTCACGATGGCAGATTTTGAGCAGGATCGTGAAACGCTTCGTCAGCTCCGTTCAAGAGAGGCTCAGCACTGAGCCCTGCCTCATAGTTGTCATTGCGGATACCTCACCGATCAACTATCTCATCCTGATCGGGCAGATTGACCTCCTCAAGCAGCTATACGCACGAATTCTGGTTCCACCGGCGGTGTTGTCTGAACTCAAACACGCACTTGCACCGAAACCCGTTCGGGACTGGGCCCTTAACGCGCCCGCGTGGGTGGAGGTCCTGATTCCGAAGGGCAATCTAATTTTGGTGCAGCTTGATGTGGGCGAGAGCGAGGCGCTCGCGCTCGCGGCGGAACTGCATGCGGATGTCGTGCTCATGGATGATCAGGCGGGGCGGCAAGAAGCCGTTCGCAGAGGCATGAGGGTTGCCGCTACTCTTTCCATTCTCGATGAAGCTGAACAAGCCGGACTTGTCAGGTTCGATGACGCCGTCGCTGCGCTTCAAAAGACCAGCTTCCGCGTTTCACGCTGTTGGCAGAGATAAGAGCAAAGCGGTCTTTATAACTGACTTTTTCACTGATGCGAGTCCTACCCACCCACTATTGCCGCTCTCATGGGGCGAGTTCCTTGTAATGAGCGGGGAGGGTGACTTTACAGCGACGAGGAGGTCCGGGAGTGGCTCCGGCAAACCGGT
Source organism: Bryobacterales bacterium (assembly GCA_019261985.1). Lineage (GTDB taxonomy): Bacteria > Acidobacteriota > Terriglobia > Bryobacterales > Bryobacteraceae > Palsa-187. The sequence goes on from JAFAQY010000029.1 coordinate 37,390, forward strand.
TGGCATGTGCTGGAATCGAAACCTCTGGCGGGACTCGCGGGATTGATAGCGGCGGAAGTGGCTGGTTGATAGAATAAGCAGCCGGAGTTGCCTATGAAATCCATCACGTTCCTCCTGGTATTGGGCGGCGTGGCCTCAGCCGCGGCGCTTGACTCATCCTCATGTGAAAAGTTGAAGAGCCTCCAACCCGCCGACGCGGTATTCACGACCGTGGAGCTAGTCCCCGCCGGACCGGCCGCGGCGCAGGGCAGGGGAGCCGAACCGGCTGCCGCTCCAGCCGGACGCGGAGCGCAAGCCGCTCGCCCTGTGTTGCCGGCTTACTGCCGGGTCGCGGCGACGCTTAAGCCTTCGCCCGATTCCGACATCAAGATGGAATTGTGGCTGCCGGCGGACAACTGGAACGGTAAGTTCCAAATGATGGGTAATGGCGGATGGGCGGGCAGTATCCAAGGCTTGAATCAAATGCCCACAGCACTGCGCGAGGGCTACGCAACGGCCGGCACGGATACGGGTCACGAGGGCGCGAATGGAATGTTTGCGCTCGGTCATCCCGAAAAGATCACCGACTTCGCCTGGCGCGCTGTCCATCTAACCGTGCTTCAGTCCAAAGCATTAATTAAGGCGTACTACGGCAAGGAGCCGAAATATTCCTACTGGAACGGCTGTTCGACGGGTGGACGGCAGGCTCTGATCGAGGTCACCAAATTCCCCAACGACTTCGATGGCGTCCTCGCGGGCGCTCCGGCGAATCCCCACATCTATCTCCACACGGCCGGCGTTGCACGGTCCGTTGCATTGATGAAGCACCCCGATGGCGCGCTTTCGCAGGCCAAGGTCGAGACGCTGCACAACGCGGTGCTTGCGCAATGCGATGCGCTCGACGGCCTGAAAGACGGCCTGATCGCCGATCCGCGCAAATGCAAGTTCGATCCCGATTCCTTGCTTTGTAAAGCCAACGACAACGACAAATGCCTCACAGCTTCCCAAGTTGCCACTGTGAAGACCGTGTACGCGGATGTGAAAACCAGCACGGGAGAGATCGTCTGGACTGGCTTCGAGCCGGGCGGCGAGTTGCAGTTCAACCAGTTAAAGACTATTCCGACCACCGCGGCCGGTGGCGGATGGGACAGCGTTCGAATTCTCGGCCATCAGGATGCGAACTACGACTGGCGCCAATTCAATCTGGATTCCGATCTCGCGTTAGCGGATAAGTCCGGCATCGATACGCACGTCACCGACTTGACGCCGTACAAGAAGCACGGTGGCAAGCTGCTGCTTTATCACGGCTGGGCGGACCCAGGGATCGCTCCGGGGAATACGGTCAACTTCTACAACAAAGTGCTTGGGACGATGGGCGGCGGAAAGCAGGATGACTGGATGCGGCTTTTCATGATCCCCGGAATGCTGCACTGCGGCGGCGGCAACGGCACGGATCAGTTCAACAAGATCGCGATTCTGGAGCGCTGGCGCGAGCAGAACCAGGCTCCCGATCAGATCCTGGCGTCGCACGTGACCAACGGTCAAGTGGATATGACTCGTCCTCTGTGCCCGTACCCGCAGATTGCAGTTTATAAGGGCAGCGGATCAACTAACGATGCGGCGAACTTTAGCTGCAAAATGCAATAAGCAATACCTTACTGCTGGACGTTGATAAGAGCGCCGGATTGCGTCGTTGCGTTGCCTACGGTCGCGATCACGGCAGCGTCTCCGTTCGGCGTATTGGCCGGAACAATAACGTTGAGCTGATATAAGCCAGGCCCAACCAGGTTCGCGGCCGCCACCCGCGCCGTCGTGCCTCCAATCATGACTGACACGCCCGAGATCGGGATGGGATTTTTTGTAACCACGCCATCGGGAATCGCCGTGGATCCCGCCCCGAAGCCGGTTCCGTACAGCGAAATCTGGTCGCCTGGTTTCACCGGAGCCGACTGATTCGGAAACAGAGTGGTGGGGCCGATCATCGTGTTGTTATCGGCTCCAAACCCGGCGATATAGTTGTTCTTCGAAATGAAGAACGCCGGGTCAAGGTTTTGCATCGTGACCGTGGCGGAGTTGCTGATCAAGCCCGCATTCGCGGTCGTCACCTTCACCGGACCCAACGTCAAATCTGCTGCCACCAGCGCGTCGATTTGCGTTGGGCTGACGTAGGAGATATACGCGGATTTCCCATTGATGGTCACACCCGCGCCATCCAGTTGAACGGGCAATTTGCCGCCTGCCATATCCGCGGCAGTCCACATTCGTTTCGTGGAGGCCAAATTCGCGCCGAACACAGTTACCCACGTCTTCTGCGCCATCCCCGGCAGAAAGCTCGCGCCGTTCACCACGGTGCTTGAACTGATCACCGGTCCTGCCTGGAGACTTCCAAATAGGCCATGCTGCTGGTTGTCGGGAGCCGCGGCGAAGTACACGGCGTTGGCATCGCCTCCGCTCGAGCCATTTCCTACATGCAGTCCCCATAGACAAGGTATCGTGATCGGATTGCCCCTCGTGTCAAACATCGCGCCCTTAAGCGCACCGGTGCTGGGATCATAAGCGTTAATCTGGCCGTCGCCATAGTTTCCTATCAGCAGCATTCCCGAGAATGGTCCGAAGTTGGTAGCGGGTGCGATCGTCATTCCCCAAGGGGAATTCAGAGAGCCTCCGGCGACCAAGCGCGTTTTCAAGTTGCCGTTCATGTCATAAACGTCGATATAGCCATAGCCGGGTCCGGAAACCTCATCTTGTTTGGCGGCATCCTGCTTCGCATAAGCCACATATAAATTGCCGTTAAGGTTGACGATATTAAACGGCGCGAAACCGGCGGGGATTTGGGAATCGGTAAATGCGCGCGTGCCCAAGCTCACTGGCGCGAAGTTGCCGTCATAGATTTCCACGGCGCCGGAATTGAAGTTCGCGGCATATATCTGCGGCGAGGACGCCGTCCCGCCAAGTACGCATCCTTTGTAGACGGCGCCCTTAGAGGAGTTGTCGACCATAATCACAGCCGTGTCGCCGGCCGCGCTGTTCCAGCCGGAGATAGTTCCGTCCTCGGTACAAAAAAGGAAATTCGCTTTGGTTCCGTTTGTCAGCGCAAACGCCGAGGTGTCGTTCGCTATTTGACCTGTGGGCGCACCGATTTTACTGGTGCTTGAGTTACCTCGCGGGATGGAAACTTTAAGCATGCTAACAGCGATCGTCGGGGTGGCGTTCGCTGTGCTATACACGACCGCGGAGCCGGTCCCGTTGGAACTGATCCAAAAGGGGCTGGTAGCGGTGGTCGCAATGTCCCACGCGTTCACGAGATTTGGATCTGTAACGTCGGCAACGCCGGGTTCATCCGAGATCAGATTGTGCTGAATATACGCGTTGGCGCCGGCTCCCTGCAGCAAAACGCCGGATATTAATAAAACACCGAAAATCAGCAACCGCCCCATTGGCTCCGTTCCGCCGGGTGAATGCTACACCGCCCATAAGATGTAGCGCGCGCCTGCGTCGTAACAGGGGCCGTGATTCACAAGGCTACTGACACAGACGCAGATTGATTCTAAAGATCGCGTGATCCGGTACTGCGACTTCATTTCCGAGCCGCGTAGGCAACGCGCCGATAAACGACGCACCGCAGTGAGAGGTACGTTACTGCTGGACGTTGATAAGAGCGCCGGATTGCGTGGTCGCATTGCCTACGGTCGCGATCACAGCAGCGTCTCCGTTCGGCGTGTTGGGTGGAACAATGACATTGAGCTGATATAAGCCGGGCCCAACCAGGTTCGCGGCCGCCACCCGCGCCGCCGCTCCTCCGATGGTGACTGACACGCCCGAGAGCGGGATTGGATTTGGGATTACGAAGCCATCGGGAATCAGCGTGGATCCCGCCCCGAAACCGGTTCCGTACAGCGAGATCTGGTCGCCTGGTTTCACCGGAGCCGATTGATTTGGAAACAGAGTGGTGGGGCCGATAATCGTTTTGTTATCGGCTCCAAACCCGGCGATATAGTTGTTCTTCGAAATGAAGAACGCCGGAGCGAGGTTTTGCATCGTGACCGTAGCGGAGTTGCTGGTCAACCCCGAATTCCCGCTCGCGACCGTCACGCCACCCAGCGTCGGATCGGCTGCCACCAGCGCGTTGATTTGCGTCGGACTGACATAGGAAATATACGCTGATTTTCCATTGATAGTGACGCCCGCGCCATCCAGTTGCGTCGGCAATTTGCCCCCCGGCATATCCGCGGCGGTCCAGGTTCGTTTCGTCGAGGCTAAATTGGCGCCGAAAACGCTTACCCAGGCGTATTGCGCCATTCCGGGCTGGAAGCTCGCTCCGTTCACCACGCCTGTGGAGGTGATCACCGGGCCCGCCTGGAGACTTCCAAACAGCCCGTGCTGCTGGCCATTAGGACCAGCCGCGAAGTACACGGCATTCGCATCACCTCCGGCCGCGCCATTACCCACGCGCAGCCCCCATAATCCGGGTATCACGATCGGGCTGCCTTGTGCGTTCAGCATCGGTCCCTGTGAGCTCCCGGTGGCGGGATCGAACGCATTGATTCGCCCGTCGCCGAAGTTTCCCACCAGCAGCATCCCGGAGAACGCTCCGAAGTTGTTCGCCGGCGCGATGGTCATTCCCCAAGGGGAGTTGAGCGCGCCTCCCGCAATCAAACGCGTCTTCAAATTGCCGCTCATATCATAAACATCGACGAACCCCGCGCCCGCTCCAGGGACGTCATTCTGTTTGGCCGGGTCCTGCTTGGCGTAGGACACATACAGATTGCCCGCCAAATTGGCGATATTGAAAGGCGCAAAACCGGCGGGGATTTGAGAATCTGTGAACGCGCCCGAAGCTAAGCTCACCGGCGCGAAGTTACCGTCATAGACCTCGACGGCGCCGGAGTTGAAGTTAGCGACATACATCTGCGGCGCGGACGATGTCCCGCCAAGTACGCAGCCCTTGTAGATGGCGCCCTTCGAGGAATTGTCGACCATAATCACAGCGGTTGTGCCGGCCGCGCTGTTCCAGCCGGAAATGGCGCCGTCCAAGGTACAAAACAGGAAATTTGCTTTGGTTCCGTTTGTCAGCACAAAAGCCGAGGTGCCGTTGGCGATCTGACCTGTCAGTGGACCGAATTTACTCGTGCTTGACTTACCTGGCGGAATGGATACCTTAAGCGTGCTGACCGCGATCGCCGGCGTGGCGTTCGCAGTGCTATACACAACTGCCAAGCCGGTTCCGGTGGAACTGATCCAAAAAGGGCTAGTGGCGGTGGTCGCAATATCCCACCCGTTCACGAGATTCGGATCCGTCACATCGGCAACACCGGGCTGATCCGAGACCAGGTTGTGCTGAATATACGCGTTTGCGCCCGCTCCTCGCAGCAACGCTGCGGACACAAATAAAAGACCACTAATCGGCAATCGCCCCATTGGCTCCCTCCACACGGTTTACAATACACCGCCAGATTAAGACATGGGCGACACCCGGCTCGGAACAAGAGTTTTGATTCACAGTACTAATGAGCCAGATAGATATTAACCGCGTGGTTAACGAAGACTGGCCACATGATGGGTCCCGCGCATTGATTTTAAAGATCGCGTGATCTGGCACGAGAACTGCGTTTTCCAAGCTGCCTAGTTCATCCCAATTAATCCGAGCTAAGCAGAATTGAGGTAGTTGAAATGACTAAGTCGTTGTTGGCAATTTTCGCGGTCACCGCTCTCACCGGTTCGTCCTTGTTTGGTCAAGACGAGCTGCGCGTCACGATCCCATTCGATTTCAACGCGGGCCAGCACGCGCTAGCGGCCGGCGATTACACCGTACGCATGTCGTATGCTGCCGGCACGATCCAGGTGCGGACAGCGGATGCACGTCACGCGGTGCAGTTGCTGGCTCACGCAGCCAGCCCAAGCAGGGGGTCCGATACGGCGCGCCTGGTGTTTCACAAATATGGCGATCGATATTTCCTCTCGCAGGTGTTCCAATCGGGGAATAACCCCGGCCAGGAGCTTCCGAGGTCACATGAGGAGCAGGAGCAGATCGCCGCGCGCCACGCTGTAAAGACGATTACGATAGCGGCGATGGTGCGGTAGAAGGTGGGGTTTTGCGCACACCCACCCGGCCAAGCGACGCTCAAAGTGGAGCAGGCTGCCTAGCCTGCGCGCGGTTGCCAACCGCGCTGGTCGGCTTTGCTCACAGCCGACCAGGCGGTTTGGCAAGCCGCCGCAGGATGGCATCCTGCCCCACAACGGTCAGGCTGCCTGGTGTTCAGTGCAGATTTAGGATTCCACCTGCTCTGGGAACACGGCGTACCCGGATGGGGGAGGGAAAAGCTCCTCCAGGGCGACCAGCCGTTTGCGGATAAACGGGCTCGGGAGCTGCCTCGGGCCCGTTTCGACGTCGATGTCGCAGCAGATTCCGTGCATGTACAGCGTTAGCGTGTCGATAAACGATTGGCGCGCGTATGCGCGGAATGCTCGCGCGGCGGCGGCGTTCTTGGTGCGTTTTAACGACTGCTTCAAACGCCAGCTTGGTTCGTCGACCTCTCCGTGCGCGTCGGCGCTCAACTCCTCGCGAAGCATGCGGCTATACCGCGCCTCTACTGCATCGTTCCAGTGTTCGCCGATCACCGTGGCCAGCAGGTGATAAAAGCGGTAGTGATACTCCGCTACTTCCTGATCCTTGAGAGCGAACGCGAGTACCGTCTCGTCGCCCAGTTGCACTTGGGTTGAGTTGGAGGTTCTCCCTTCGGGAGGCTTTTCGATGGACACGTAATCGTCCGCGGAGGTTTTCTCGCGGCCCTTTTCCGTTCCATTTCCTCGCTCCAAATAAGGAACCAGAAGAATAGAAACTTTCGGCAGCGCCGCGGCAATCTTCGGAGGCAGCGCCGCAACGGGTTCTTGCAGGTATTCGCGCAGATCGTCTTCAGACATTGGCACCGAAGCGCAAAAATACGAGAAGGTGTTGCTGAGCGGGATCATTTCGCTGCGGAACCGCTCCGCAAACTGGGGCACGCTCAGCCTGGCGAGGTCGAATTGTGCGGGCATTTAAGAGCTACTTTCATTTTACCGTGTCCGGGCAGTAGCGAAAGTTTAGGCAGATTCGCCGTTTCGAATTTAGATGGTTGGCGCCCTCAGGAACCGCGGAGACGGGTGGTCCTGGCGAAGGCATCGAAAGCCGTGTGGGGCGGCCTTTTAGCCGCCCCGGGTAGCGCTCGGCCCGAAATGACATCGGGGCTGGAATCGAGGCCCTCTAAAACGCAAAGCTCTTCGTAACGGGGGTTTTACCTAGGCAATCTCCCAGTTGGGAGTGCACTATGGAAAAAGTATGGAAAGAAAACTGGTCCGACGAAGTTTCTTCGACGGCTTCGCAAGTAGGCCAGAAGGCTTTAGATCAAATCGATCAGCAGAGGGATAAGGCGGCTAACAAGCTGGAAGATATGGCAGGGTCGATGCATGTGACGGCGGACACTGCTTCCGAGCGCGCCTCGGGCGTGGGCCATTGGGCGGCCAGCAAGTTGGACAGTGCCGCCGCAAAGATGCATGAAACGGCGGATTCGGGGTCCCAGCGCGTCTCGGGCATAGGCCATTCCGCCGCCGATGCCATTCAATCCACAGCCTCCTTCCTGCGGGAGCACGACACCAGGAAGATAGTAGGCGGCTTTGAGGACCTTATCCGGAAGTACCCGACGAAATCGCTCTTGATCGCCGTTGCCGCGGGCTTTGTAGCGGGCCGCGCTCTCAGGCACGAGTAGGAAAGCCCATGCCCGTTGAGAGCCGTTCGTTCATTGAAGTTGTCCAGGACGTGGTTTCGAACATACAAGACATTGTTCGTTCCGAAATACGCCTGGCGCGGGCGGAGATGACTATCGAAGCGAAACAAGCTGCCCGGGCAGCCGGGGTGATTGCGGCCGGCGCCCTACTCGCCCTGTACTGCCTCGGGTTCCTATTCCTGGCCGCGGTTTACGCATTGGCCACCGTGCTTCCAGGTTGGGGCGCGGCGCTCATTGTGTTTGGCGGGCTTTTGGTGATTGCAATCACGCTGATCGCCATAGGAAGAGCACGCATGAAATTGGTTCATGCGAAGCCGGAAACAACCATCCAGAGCGTCAAGGAGAACGTCGAATGGCTGAAGAGCCAGACCAGATAAAAGATCACATCGACAGCACGCGGAAAGAGCTCGACAGCAATCTCTACGAATTGCAATCTCGAGTGCATGACCGAGTGGACGACCTGCGCCACCGAGTGAAGGATGCGACGAACTGGCGTACTTATGTGAACCGGTATCCGCTGGCTGTGGCGGGTTTGGCGTTTGCCGGCGGAACAGCTATTGGTCTTGCGCTTGGTCCCATGCGCCGGTCGAAAGCGCGGCATGACGGTCATTACAAAACGCGGCCTGACGGTCATTACTACGATGCCATTAGCGGGCCGAAAGAACGCAGCTATCTATGGGATATCGTCAAGAGCGCGGCTGTCGGATTTGCAGCCAGTCAGGTGAAAGCCATGATGAGGAATGCGGTGGAGGGTGTGCGCCATCCTCACGAACATAGGGAGTACGGCAGCACCCCAGGCGGGGGGCATCCCGCTACATCGTCCTGGTAGGTAATCGGCGCCCGGGGAGGTTGGGCCGGTGCGTTACATCAAGAATTTATTCACTCGTACCTTTGAACAGTGGGCCGAGCACGATGCTGCTACATGGGGCGCCGCTCTCGCATACTACACTGTGCTGTCGCTCGCCCCGTTGCTTGTAATCGCAGTCGCCATTGCGGGGATCGTATTCCGGAAGGAAACCATCCAAAACCGGATTGTGGAGTACGTCACGAACCTAATGGGACCGTCCGGGGCGGACACGTTCCACGCGATCCTGGCAAATGTCCAATCGCCTAAAGCCGGTATCATCGCCACATTCGGGGGAATCGTTGTTTTACTAATTAGCGCATCCGGTGTGTTTATCGAATTGCGGACGGCGCTCAACACCATTTGGGATGTGGAACCGTCAGCTGATTCCGGCATACGCGGCACGATTAAGGAACGTTTGCGCTCGGTCGTCATGGTGATCGCGATCGGATTCCTTCTGGTCGCGGCGCTGCTTGCAAGCAGCGCGATTGCCGCCGTTGCGCGCCTCTCCTCGCATGTAGCTCCCCCGTGGCTGCACAAGGGAATCGGAAATGCGATTACCGTGATTGCAATTGCCGTGCTGTTTGCGATTGTGTATCGCTATGTTCCGGCGAAGACGCTGCCATGGCGGAAGCTGTGGCCGGGGGCCCTGGCTACGGCTATATTGGTCACCGCGGGAAAATACGCGCTCGGCCTATATTTATCGAAGGCGACCCTAGGGTCCGCGTATGGAGCAGCAGGATCGCTGGTTGTTTTCCTCGCTTGGATCTACTATGTGTCGCTGCTGTTTTTGCTGGGGGCGGAATTCACGCGTGTATTCGCGTGCTATGAAGAAGGGGCTTGCCTGAAGATGAACCAGGACGGTTCGCCACCCAACTGAGAACCCCGCCACCGTGGCCGCGCTTCTTGGGTCCGGATGCCATCCTCAGTACGCCCTTATTCCTCACCGCACCGGGGTGTTACACTGGTCCATAACTTATGGCCATCAGTAAGGATTTATTGGAGATCCTGGTGTGCCCGCTGTGCAAAGCCGAGCTGGAGTTGAAGCCGGACGGCAGCGGCCTGAAGTGCGTGGAATGCAAGCGTGTTTACCCCGTTCGCGACGACATCCCGGTGATGCTGGTCGACGAAGCGCGCATTGAAGAATAGCCTTTTCGGCCGAATTTACAGATGAGCACAGTTTTGGAGGGCCTGCCTTTGGGCTCGCGTGTCGCCGTGATCCGGCTGCGGTCCCTGGGCGACTCCGTCTTGACCATCCCCGCGCTGGCGTTGCTGAAAGCATGCCGGCCTGATTTGCGGATCGGAGTCGTGTTGGAAGACCGGTTCCGCGCGGTTTTTAACGGCAATCCCGATATCGACGACATTCTGAAACCGAGCGCCGCGGCGATTTTTTCGTGGCGGCCGAAGCTAACGATCAATTTTCATGGGGGTGCGCGGAGCATGGCGCTGACGCTTGCTTCCGGCGCCACACGGCGCGTGGGCTTCGGCCATCACCGCTATAGCTTCATCTATTCGCATCGGATCCCGCGAGCACAGGAGATTCTCGGCCAGGAACGGACGGTTCACACAGCCGAGCATCTTGCATCGGCGATGTTCTGGTTGGGAGCGCCGCGGCGCGAGATCCCACGGGCAAAGCTGTTTCTACAAGCGGGTCAAGCTTCGCATACGCGGAAGGCTACCACACAAGCACGCGTAGTTATCCATCCATTCGCCTCCGAAACCGGCAAAACCTGGCCCGCGGAGCGGTTCCTGGCCGTCGCGCTAGAACTGAAGGAGGGTGGGCTTGAGCCGGTTTTCCTTGCCGGTCCGCGCGACGATACCAGTGCCTTCGCCCGGTTCACGGTATGGCAGGGCGCGCCGATGGAGGACGTCAAGAGCCTGATGGCCGGCGCGCACCTCTTCATCGGCAATGACAGCGGACCCGCACACATCGCGGCCGCATTCGGCGTTCCTTGCGTGGTGCTGTTTGGGTCTTCCGATCCACTCGTCTGGGCGCCTTGGCGGACCGAGGCGCGTGTGCTCCAGCACCAGGGTGGGATCGATGCGATTCAAATTCACGAGGTCCGCGAAGCAGTCCATTCGTTGAAGGTGGCGGCATGAGGGAGTTGGGGCGGCTGCTTCGCTATTCCAGGCGCTACACTCCACACCTGCTTGCTTCCGTGATTTTGATGGCCTGCGTGGGCTTGTCGCAAGCCGTGACAGTTGCGCTGATTAAGCCCATATTCGACCGCGTATTAAATCCGCAATCGGCTGATGCGCCGGTGAAACTGTTTACGATTCCGCTTTGGCAGCACAGTGTGTACCTGGACCGGTTCGTTCCCTCCGGAATTCACAACGTGTGGAACATGGTGGCCTTTGGAATCCTCGCGGTATTCGCGGTCAAAGGCCTTTGCGATTACCTGGGAAATTACCTCATCAACTACGTCGGATTCTGCGCGGTAACAGACTTGCGGCAAGATGTTTTCGACCGCGTAGTTCATCAGGACGCGCATTTCTTCGAGGCCAATACCACCGCCCGCGTAATGAGTTCCATCATGAACGATCTGGAAAAGATCCAGGTGGCGGTCTCGCACATTCTCGCCGACTGGCTACGCCAATCCTTCAGCCTGCTTGGCCTGGGCGCGATAATTTTGCAGACGGATTGGAAGCTGGCGTTAGGGAGCCTGAGCCTGCTGCCGTTTGTTCTGGTGCCGACTCTCCGCTTAGGAAAACGAATCCGCCGGACCACCCGGCGCGCGCAGGACGATGCAGCCGAACTGAATCAGGTGCTGCAAGAAACGCTTACCGGGCATCACGTCGTGAAATCTTTCGGGGCGGAAGAAATCGAATCCAATCGCTTCCGGCTGCGCGCGCTCGGTTTGCGGCGAAGCAATTTGCGATATGTGGCGCAACAGGCGATCGCATCCCCGCTGATCGACTTCTTCGGCGCGGTGACGATTGTCTTTCTGCTGACGTACGCCCGCAACCAAATCAAAGCCGGCGCGATGACTGTGGGCGAGTTCGGCAGCTTCGTCATGGCGCTGCTGCTGCTGTACGAGCCGGTAAAAAGGCTCACGGGGATTCACAATATCTTTCAACAGGCGCTGGGCGCTTCGCAAAAGGTGTTTGAGTATCTGGATCGAGAACAGCAAATCAAAGAAAAGACCGGCGCCGTTCGCCTTGTGCGGTTCGAGAAATCGATTCAATTCGATGATGTCAGCTTCCATTACCCGGGAGCGCCCGGTGGTTTTGTTCTCGACAAGATTTCATTAGAAGTCCGCGCGGGACAAATTGTGGCGCTAGCCGGTCCCAGCGGAGCAGGGAAGACTACGCTCGCCAATCTGGTGCCGCGATTTTACGACGTCACCGGCGGCGCAGTCCGCATCGATGGCCGTGACATTCGCGACGTGCGACTTGCATCCCTGCGAGACAAGATCGGGATTGTCGCTCAGGACACGTTCCTTTTCAACGACACCATCGCGAACAACATCAGCTACGGGTCGCGCTACGCAACGGATGATCAAGTTCGCCAAGCGGCGCGTAGCGCTCTGGCGGAGGAGTTCATTCTACGAATGCCGCACGGCTACGAGACCATCATCGGCGAGCGCGGCCACAGGTTAAGCGGCGGCCAGCGGCAACGGCTGGCGATCGCGCGGGCACTGCTGAAGAACGCGCCGATCCTGATTCTCGACGAAGCCACATCGCACCTCGATAGTGAATCGGAACTGCTGGTCCAAGAAGCGCTGCAAAAATTGATGGAGGACCGCACCGTAATCGTAATCGCGCACCGGCTTTCCACCATTCGCCGCGCGGACCAGATCGTGGTCCTCGACCACGGCAGGATTATCGAGACGGGGACGCACGAGGAACTCGCGAGCCGAGGCGGAATGTACCAGCGGTTGCACGACCTGCAATTTTTGGAGGCCGATGCGAAGTAGGACAAGCTTAAGCCTGTCCCACTTAAGAAACACATGAGCAACGTCCGCAGCATGACCGGGTTTGCCCGCGCGCGCCGTGCGCTCGGCGACGGTGAGGTCGTGGTAAGCGTGAAGAGCGTAAATCATCGCGGCTTGGATATTCACGTCCGCGCGCCGGAAGCCGCCGATCCTTTTGAAGTCGCTATGCGCGCATTGGTGAAGAGTCATATCGGCCGTGGACACATCGAAATCCGGATTTCCGTTCCGAGCAGCAGCGCCGACGGTAGCGCGCCCTTAATTAACCACGCGATGCTCGAGCAATACCTGCGTTCTTTTCAGGACGCCGCTGTAAAACATGGGCTGAACGCCGTACCCGATCTAAATACAGCTTTTCGGTTTCCCGGAATGTTCGGGCCTGCCGAGACAGAACTTCCGGAGGGAACGGAAGCGATTCTGTTAGATGCGCTCGCCGAGGCCTTGCATCAGCTAAACGCCTTCCGGGAGCGGGAAGGCGCAGAGATCGCCGTCGAAATGCAGAAGCATGCGGCCCAGGTAGGGGACGGGGCAGAAAAAATGGAGGAGATCCGTCTATCGGCGGTGTGGCTGTTTCAAAACCGGTTGACAGAAAAGCTAAAAGAGTTACTCAAGGGCGCGCAAGTGGACCCCCAAAGGTTGGCGCAAGAAGCGGCAATCCTGGCCGACCGCAGCGATATCGGGGAGGAACTGGCGCGCTTGAAAATTCATTCCCGCCAGCTCTTAGGACTGATCGAGTCGGGCGGCGAAATCGGGAAAAAGCTGGACTTTTTGCTTCAAGAGATGAATCGCGAGACCAATACGATCCTGTCCAAAACCGGAGGCGCGGGGGAGGCGGGTCTACGCATCACGGAGCTGGCGCTCGCAGCGAAGGCGGCCATCGAAAAAATCCGTGAACAGGCGCTGAACCTCGAATGACGAACGTCTTTATCGTTTCCGCGCCGTCAGGCTCGGGGAAATCCACGCTGGTCGAAAAGCTGATGCAGCGCGTTCCAAATCTGCGCTTTTCAGTTTCTTACACCACGCGTCAGCCGCGCGGATGCGAGCAGCACGGCCGTGATTATTTCTTTATTCCGCGCGATGAATTCGCCGAGCGTATGGAACGAGGCGAATTTCTTGAATGGGCAGACGTTTTCGGCAACTACTACGGAACCCATCAGAGCGAGCTCGAGCGCGCGGAGACAGAGGGATTGGATCTAATACTGGACATCGACGTGCAAGGTGCGCGACAATTAAAAAAGACGATTCCGGCTGCGGTGACGATCTTCATTCTCGCGCCGAGCCGACAAGTTCTGGAGCAGCGGCTACGCGCGCGATCCCAGGATTCAGAAGAAGTAATCGAGCGGCGATTGCGTGAAGCGGCCGAAGAGATCCGCAACTATTCCCAGTACGACTACGTGCTGGTGAACCGGGAAGTTGATGCTTCCGTGGATAGGCTAGTGTCCATCGTGAATGCCACCCGGAGCCGGCGCGAACGGATGGAGCGCGAAATCCGTCCGATTTTGGAGACGTTTAACCATGCCTGAACCTAATCTGAAGCAAACTGCCCAAAGCATCATTCCAGACGATCCGGAAGCGAGCGCATATCGTTTTATCATCGTTGCCGCCAAGCGCGCGCGCCAGTTGCAGGGGGGCGCACGGAGCTATTTGCCCACCACGTCCAAAAAGCCGACAGTCGCCGCTATGGAAGAAGTGCGGCGCGGACTAGTCCAGTACGACGATCCTTCCTTGCCGCGGCCCGACATGCCGGTGGAAGAAACGCAGGAGTGAAGGATGTGGGGCAGGATGCCATCCTGCGCGCCGGTTGCTAACCGGCGCTTTGCGCGTATCGAACAAGCGCCACCAAGCAGTTTGGCAACCTGCTGCAGGCTCGGATGAACGTCGCGCTCGGCATCGGCGGAGGAATCGCCGCTTATAAGGCGGCGGAGCTCGCCCGTGCTCTCATCGAGCGCGGCTTCACCGTGCAGCCGGTCATGACAGCCGCGGCGGAAGAGTTCGTGCGGCCTCTGACATTTGCGGCGCTAACCGGCCGAAAGGTGATTACGAGCCTCTTCAGCGCCGGCAGCCCCGAAGAGACTCTTTCGAGCGCTATCGAGCACATTCGCGTCGCGCAGGAGAACCATATTTTCGTCATCGCTCCGGCAACGGCGGACCTGATCGGCAGACTCGCGCATGGCCTCGCGGACGATTTCCTAACCACCATGTATCTTGCGTTCACCGGCCCAGTGCTGCTTGCGCCGGCGATGAACACGAATATGTGGAACCACCCGGCGACGCAGGAAAACTTGCGGATTCTTCGTGCTCGCGGGCATATGATTATCGATCCTGGCGAGGGTGAGCTCGCTTGCGGCATGGTCGGCCCCGGCAGATTGGCGGAGCCGGAGCTGATTGCCAATGCTGTGGCCTCTTTGCGCAACCGGCCGCCGCTGAGGCGGGACTTGGAAGGCGAAGTGGTGCTCATCACCGCGGGACCCACCCAGGAACCGCTCGACGCCGTGCGTTATATATCGAACCGGTCGAGCGGCAAGATGGGTTACGCGATCGCCTCCGCGGCTGTGGCGCGTGGAGCTCGCGTCATCTTAATATCGGGCCCAGTAAGCGTTCCAGAGCCGGGCGGCGTGGAAACGGTTCATGTGAAGACCGCACTGGAAATGCGTAAAGCCGTGATAGATCGCATGGAAGAAGCGACCATTATCGTGAAGGCTGCCGCGGTGGCGGATTATCACCGCAGTGACCCGCCCAAACAGAAGGTGAAGAAAACCGCGGCACGACTTTCGTTGGAGCTCGATCCCACGCCGGACATACTGGCCGAAGTTGGCCGCAAGAAAGGCGACCGGCTGCTGGTGGGCTTCGCGGCCGAGACCGAAAACCTGGCGGAGGAAGCACGCCGCAAGCTCGATTCGAAGCATTGCGACATGATTGTGGGCAACCTGGTATCTCAGGAAGACTCGGGCTTTGAATCGGATAATAACGAGGTCCTGCTGGTCTTAAGGACCGGAGAGACCATTCCCGTTTCCCGCGCGCCTAAAACCGAAATCGCGCAGCGGATTCTAGATGAGGTCCTCCGGGTGCGGCTGGCGTTGCACGCGACTACATGAACCGCGACGAATTGCTAGAGGCGCTGAGGTTTTACGAAGATCTCGGCATTACGGATCTGTACAGATCGAGCGGTGGGCCGGGCACCCTCGTGCCCCCTGGCTCTGCATTGCCGGACCAGGGGGTCCGGCGCGGGTCAGGGGACCCGCCCCACCCTCCACTGTTGCCTCTCGCTCCTACTGACGACGCTCTCGAAAAAATCCAACAAGACATCGGACTCGATTGCCGCCGCTGCCGCTTGTGCGAGCAGCGTTCGAAAATTGTGTTCGGGGTTGGCAATCCGCAAGCCGGCCTGGTGTTCGTCGGCGAGGGGCCAGGCGCGGATGAAGACGCGCAAGGCATTCCTTTCGTCGGACGCGCCGGCCAACTGCTCACGCAGATGATCGACAACACGGCGGCAAAGGAAGGCATTCCTATCCGCCGCGCGGACGTCTACATCTGCAACGTTGTGAAGTGCCGGCCGCCGGAGAATCGCACGCCGCTGCCGGACGAAATGGAGATCTGCGGCGAATACCTGTTCCGGCAACTGATGGTCATTCGCCCAAAGGCGATTGTTGCGCTCGGCTCAACCGCCGCTAAGGCTTTGCTTGCGACCAAAGATGGGGTCACCCGCCTGCGCGGACGCTGGCACCAATGGCGCGACATTCCGCTGATTGTGACCTATCATCCCTCCTACTTGCTGAGGCCTTATAACCAAAATGCAAAGCGCGAGGCGTGGGAGGATCTGAAAACAGTCCTCCATTTCGTCTACGACTGATGCGTAAGTGCAGAGCGTCACGTAGCCGCCGGAGGCGGGCTAAAGCCCGCCGCAGGCTGAAGCCTGCCTATCTTTGTGGCTACGTGCGGTCGCGGGAAATCAGCTTGTTGAAATTGCTCTGCTGTCCGCGAGCGGTCTTTTCCTGATAGACGAGCGCGAGGTTGTTCTCGTCGAACGCCTTGAACCACTCGTCCCAACTAATCGGCTGCAGCGATTCCTCTCCGGAGAAGCCCGGGAAATCCAGACGGATCATTCCCGTGTCGCCCTTTCCGCGGCCCGTCCGCTTGACGCAGGCCGGGTGTGCTCCGCGTTGTTCAGCCCACTGGCGAATCTCATCGTGATCGACGGTCGTCTGCGAGAGCGCGCGTCCGCCGTTGCGACGACCGCTTGCCGCGGCATTTCTACGGTTCGAGGTTGAGCGGCCCGAAGCACGCTTCGATGCCGCACTTGACCGGCTTGATGTACTTTTCGAAGCCGCACTTGACCGTCCTGATGTACGTTTTGAAGCTGCGGTCGAGCGGCCTGATGTACTTTTTGTGCTTTTTGAAGCAGATGCGCTTGAGCCGCGCGCCGTACGCTTCGAGGCCACGCCGCGTTTACTGGAGTTTCCGGTTGAGCGGGATGTTTTTGTGTTTTTCGTAGGCATAAAAACTACACGGCAACCCGATGCCGCTCTACTCTCCCTTCCGCCCTCGCTGCAGCTCCATCTGCGCGGTTTCGGCCATCTTGAGGTGCTCTCTAAGAGTCGGAAGAGTATCCATTGCGAACTTCTTCACGTCCGGATCCTGGCCGCTGTTGGCCTCCTTTTCAAACTCGGCTATGTCTTCTTTGTGATCCGCGATCATAGCATTGATGTAGTCCATGTCGAACTGGCTGCCCGACTCTGAATTGAGTTTATTGTAAAGCGCCTGATCCTTTGAGTTCACAGCAGTGGCCGTAGCTAGCCCTTTTTGTGTCGCGATCGCCTTTAGTTGATCGTTGCCCTTGGAGTGGTCCATGACCATTCTGGCGCCGAAGTTCTTCACTGCGGGGTTCGTCCCCTTCTGTTGAGCGAGTTGACCTAATTGGACCTCGGCCATGCCGCCCTCAGAGGCGTGTTGGACGAAGGTAGCGTCGGCGCTTGAGCTCGGCTGGGGCTTCTGCGCGTAGACAAATGAACCGCACACAAGCGGAGCAATGAGAAATGAACTGATCTTCACGATTTAACCTCCTGAAAAGTGATGCAGGCCTGACACCTTCGTTTCGGCAGGACAGCGATTACGCGCGCAGATGGCGGTCCGCTTGCAACCGGCAACTGCAGACAATGCACTCCGTTGTTGGCCTCGCCGGCAAGGCGCTATATGAGCAGAGAAGAATTCCAGAGGCGATGGCTTGCTTTCAGAAGGCTCTCGCCCTGGGAGAAGACGACCGAACGCATGCGTTTGAGCGGTGGGCGTGCTGGATGCTGCTCGGCAAATACGAATGTGCGTGGAAGGAAGCGGACCGGTCCGCGCCCCCTTGGCAGGGCGATATTCGGAGGCCGCGGCATGTTTTGATCCGGTGCTTGAGGGGACTCGGGGACGCGATTCAATTTCTGCGCTATGTGCCGCTATTGAGCAGTAGATGCGCGCGCGTCACGGTGCATGCCCCGGACAGTCTGCATCCGCTGATCGCCGCCGTGCCAGGCGTGGGTGCTGTAAATTCGCGGGATCAGCCGGCAGACGGCCTCATGCACGATTGCGAAATCGAATGCTCCCATCTGCCCTATGCTTTGCGGACCACCATTGAAACACTCCCCGATCCGATTCGCGTACCGGAAGCTGATGCGCCGCCTGGATGTCTGCGGGCGATTCGTGAGGCCAGTGTTGGAACCGTAAGGACGGGCATCGTTTGGAGCGCCGGAGATTGGAACCCCGCGCGGTCAATTCCGCTCGAACTCTTAATGGCCCACCTGCCGGCCACGGGAATTACACTGATTTCCCTGCAAAGAGCGTGCGGGCGAAAGCCGGAATCGGTTTCAGTTCCGGCCAAGATCATCAATGCAGAAACGGGACCTGCAAACCCGCTTGCCACCGCCGCGATCATTGCAGAATTGGATCTGGTCGTTACGGTGGATACAATGGTCGCCCACTTGGCCGGGTCAATGGGCAAACCGGTCTGGACAATCCTGCCCTACGCCGCGGACTGGCGTTGGATGTTGGGCCGCACAAGCCCCTGGTATCCCTCAATGCGCCTGTTTCGCCAAGCATCGCCGGGGGACTGGGCGGCGGTATTACAAGAAGTGGGGAGCGAGTTGGAAGAGTTCAGTCAGGCTGCGTACCTGCGGACCATGCGTGCGCAGAACTCCGCGTAGCCTTGGATGTCCTTCGGCGGACTGGTGTGATTCGGCATAATTCCACAATGTTCCGGAGTAAAGCAGAATGTGAGCGTAACCTGGAAATTTTCCAGTTGTTTCATTTGCCGGTCGAACCATTCCTCGGCGCCCGGCCGGAAGCTATCCGCCCAACTGAGTCCGGTTCGCAGGTGCTTCACGCCGAGTTCGTTCAGGCTGCGTACGGCGCACTCCAAGCGGGGATCTTCAAAATGGAACCACTGGCAGATGCCTAACTGGGGTGTGTAGTTTGAAAACAGTTTGGCGGCGGGCTTAGCCGACCCGTCCTCCCGGAACAGGCCCATGTAAAAATGCCTGTAATAGGAAGAACCTTCAGCCTCTCGATGCCGCGTCGTGGCGGGCCACGCACGGGGCAGGTCGAACAAGCTGTACCAATGGATACGCTCGCTGCGGCCGATGAGTAGTTCTGCGCTGCGCCGGAGTCCGAACTCCTGAATCTCTTCAGCGCCGAACGTCGAAGCGCCTACTTCGGAGATCCACACGGGCAAATCGCTTACAGCCTGGATTTCCGCCAGCTTGGATGGCCATTCATTGATTTTCCAGTGGTTCCAATCGAGCGGAAAACCGTGCACAGCCAGCGTGTCGACATGGTGTAGAACGCACCGCCGCTGCAGAGTTCGCAGGAAATCCGGATCGATCGGAGAGATGCCTCCGAGCACGCGCCGCATCCGCGGATTTTCCGCATGGATCGCATCTGCCGATAAATTAACCATACTCGAGAAAATCGACCAATCCGGATCGATCTCGAAGTTCCAGTGCGAGAGATTGTTGGGCTCGTTCCAGAGCATGACCGCTTCAATCATGGATGTACCTGTGTAGGGCCGGATGCCATCCGGCGCGCGGTTGCCAACCGCGCTGTTCGGCGTTCGTAGAAAGGTCGACCGGCGGGTCGGCGACCCGCCGCAGGTTGGCAACCTGCCCCACTCTTACAGAACGCGGTCACAGATATAAACTTCGTCCTCTGGGCGGCGGTTGCCAACCGCGCTGTTCGGCATTGGTAGAAAGGTCGGCAGGCGGGTCGGCGACCCGCCGCAGGTTGGCAACCTGCCCCACTCTTACAGAACGCGGTCACAGATATAAACTTCGTCCTCTGGGCGGCGGTTGCCAACCGCGCTGTTCGGCGTTC
>JAFAQY010000114.1 GCA_019261985.1 Bryobacterales bacterium
GGTGTCTGGAGCGTTTGCGCCGAGGGCTTCAGGAAAAGGGCTTCATGTGTGAGAGCTCCATCCGGTGCGGTTCTGGTCGCGGCTGTCCGCCTCGCACAGTTTTGCGAGATCGAAAGTGATGGGGCTGGAAGGCGTTCCTCGAAACAATAGCCTGCTGTATCCCAATGGCTGCGGCTTCTTGGACCCTGAAGCAGGCTCCACTCGCGGATCGCAGAGAATGCGCGATTTCCCGGTCGTCAGATGGAATTCGGTGACCCGCCGGCATTGTAACCATTTCAGCAAAGCCTTCGACCAGACGATCCGTCATTTACCTATATTTTTCGGCGATCGCAACAGGTCCTATAAGCAAGAAGGCGCGCCTGAAGAACAACAGTAAATCCCAAGGCCACCCCAGGGCTTAGGGATCCGAAGTGCGCGGACCTTCTTAGATCGCGGAGAGGTTTATGAGTGATTCTAATAAACACTTCAGCGAGGCGGCGTGGTCAGACTTTGTGCGTCAGCTTGTGGCGGCCGATCAGCGCACTGAAATGCAAGCCCATCTGGACGCGGGCTGCGCGGAATGTATACAAAGTTACAATGTCTGGGTTCAGGTTGTTCAAATCGCTGCCCCTGAGGTTGAAAATGAGCCGCCGCGAGATGGCATTCAGTCTGTGAAATCTAAGTTCCCGCCTTCCAGATGAGTTTCAGCCGCTGGTGGATTTCCGCGCGGAACCGGCGGTTGTGAACGTTGCGTGACCCGCCGGATGTCTGCCTAGCGGCGGGAACGAGCCGGCATGCGGTCCATTCAATCGCTATATCGCTGATGGTAGCTGCCTCTCGCCCCGGATAAGTCACTTACAACCATTTATTAGACCGATACCTATATTTATTAGACCGCTGCCTGTATTTATTAGATCGCCGCCTATATTTATTAGGCGGTGCCTATATTTTTTGCGAGGATGATCGCCTCTTAACAGCCGAACACAGCTTGCGAAGCAAGGTTGCACAGGCAAACGTGCAAGCTGGAGGCAAACTTTCAGAAAGAAAAAGGAGAATGATTGAAATGTTTCAAATAAAAAGGGCATTGATGTTGCCCATGATGGTGGCCGCCGTAGCGGCTTGCCAGCCAGCTTTAGCACAGGTGTTGTCTGACTCTCAGGAACCGGGGAGCGTATTAGTATTTCCCTTTTTTCAGGAGGGATTTACGGCCAGTGGCACCAGCGTAAGCACATTTGCGATCAGTGCCATATGCCCCACAGGAGCGACCTGCCCTATGCACCAACCCGTCTACCTAAAACTCCACTGGGTGGGTCCAGGGTGCGGCGAGAGAGACTTTTCCGAGACTACCTCCGTCAATGGAACAATTGTGATCACCCCAAACGACGGAGGCACTATTCCCCTCCCAGCCTCCTTTCAGGGTTTTCTCCTCGTTTGGGTCGTCGACGCAAATGGGAACGCGATCAAGTTTGACGGGCTGATTGGGAAAGCCATCATCCGACAGTTCCCCCAAGCCGACACAGCCTACAACGCGATCCCGATTCAGGCTGGAGCGGAGCTGCTGAACAACGCCATCATATCCCCACCAAATGGCCCACTGCAATTTGACGGGATCCATTACAAAGAGGTCACCGGGCAGGTTACGGGGAGTGTGTTCCCCCCCGTAGGAAATTTCGCCACATACTTGATTTTTCTCACCCTGGATGCAATATCCAACCGCCCCAACGGTTCCACCTTCGTTGACTTTCGCTTTTCCGATCAGTTTGAAAACTCGATTTCCAGTTCAACATCATTCACTTGCTGGGGTCTTGTATCTATCGCAGGCCTGGGGGTAACGAGCCCCGGGATCGTCCAGTCCGGTCCCGCGCAAACAGTCACAGGCACACCCGTGACACTCCTCGGACTAATCATGACGCAGGACCTGTCCGGAGGCGGCACAGGCGGACCGCTCGTGACAACGCATAACATCGTCCCGTTTCTGAATAACAGCGTACCGGTCCCGACCACCTTCTTTCCTGACGGCGCCCCACTTCCAGTTGCGTCTCAGCAATAGGGACGTCGTGGAAGTTTAGTTCGGTTGTGGCATGCCCGTCCAGGCTTGCCACAGCGGAACTTTGAAATTGGTCCAATCGGCGGAGACCAGCCACTTCGCGCCGGCCTGCAGGACGACGAACTGCAGGCCGGCCCGCATGTGGGGTGGTTGACCCCGGGTGTTCTTATCAATGTCGTGCAACGGAGGGTCTGTGAGCCCACAGCATACCTCCGGGTCTTCAAAAATAACAATCCTCCGTCCGGGCTCACACCGGATACCCGCCTGTCGCTGCGAGTGGTTAAGCGGTCCTTACTATCCCTGCGCCAGTGTTAGATCCACAGGTCAGTACTCGACCTTGATAAGAGGTAAAGACTACGCCATGCGGGGACAAATGGGAAACGCGTATTAAGCGGAATCGAGCCCGAGCCGCACGACCAGCCGCATCTCGCTGCTATCCGCCTTCACAAACTGAGGATCCAGCAATAGGTGGAAGACCTCACCCCTGAACGTTACCAAGACTATTCTCCAGTCACGCGGTGATTGGCTGCGCGTAGGATGATGCAGGGGCGGCGGAATGTGGAGTGCTGCGCGCCCACCGCGATGAGCTGCTCTTGCTCGCTATCGGCCGTGGCCTTCACCTGGTTTCGTCTAGCCTCACCTCGCGCGGTCAACTAACCGCGTTAACGGCGTCAACCCGTTTATGGGTGAGCATCCGGCTGCACTGGCGCTAGCTACGAAATGCCTACCAGGACGGGCGAGTTTTTCGTGAGGCAGGCGGTCCAGGGCCGAGTTGCCGTCCGAATGTGATTGTAAGAAATCGGTTATTGGTGGGCGGTCGCAGTCTCGAACTGCGCGCATCCTGTTAGTAAGAGTCCCGTCAACCGTCAAGAGCAGCTTCGCGTGAAACCACAATGACCAAGTCTGCGAACAGAGTTCGGGACAGCCCGTCTTCCGAGAAGTGGAACACGGTTCTTCCTTCGGCTCCTTCGATTTTTCGGGGCTAAGCAAATTCGGACCGACAATGAATTATGGCAATTTTCGGCAAGCCTCCTTGCGATGAAGCCGTGATTGTTTCGGCTCCATGCGCCAGGCGGGCTCCGTCAGGAGGCAGCTGGATTATAGCGACGACCATCCTCGGTTCCAGTATGGCGTTCATCGATGGCACAGTCGTGAACGTAGCGCTACCGGCACTGCAGTCGGCCTTCAATGCGACCATCTCGCAGGTCCAATGGGTCGTGGAGGCCTATGCACTTCTTCTTGCGGCACTACTGCTCACGGGCGGAGCCTTGGGTGATCTGTACGGACGCCGGAAGGTGTTCGCCGCAGGTGTGGCGCTATTCTCTGTAGCCTCGGCCTGGTGCGGCCTTGCGCCGAATATCGGCCAGTTGATTCTGGCCAGGGGTCTTCAAGGGGTTGGGGGCGCCCTGCTAATCCCGGGCAGCCTTGCGCTCATCAGCGCTAATTTCCCCGAGCAGACACGAGGACGCGCCATTGGTACCTGGTCCGGCTTCACATCCATTACGGCCGCGATAGGTCCCGTGCTCGGCGGATGGCTGATCCAGAACGGCTCATGGAGATGGGCGTTCTTCATCAATCTTCCACTGGGACTGATCGTCCTCATCTTGGCTTTGTGGAAGGTTCCGGAAAGCAAGGCCCCCGGTTCCGGAGCAGAACTTGACTGGCTGGGCGGCCTGTTGGCCACTATAGGCCTTGGCGGAATCGTCTTCGCTCTGATTCAATCGGCGCTCATCGCCGGCATTCTGGGCATCTTGGCGCTGATTGGGTTTCTATGCTGGGAAGCCCACACCGCGTCGCCTATGGTCCCGTTTGGATTGTTTCGTTCCAGGAATTTCGCCGGGGCCAATCTTCTGACACTCTTCCTCTATTCCGGGCTGGGCGGAGTGTTGCTCTTCCTTCCCATGAATCTGATAGAGGTGCAAGGGTATTCGGCGTCGGAAGCAGGCGCTGCTCTTGTGCCTTTTATTCTGCTGATGTTCTTGCTATCGCGTTGGTCAGGCGGCCTTCTCGACCGGTATGGCGCAAAGCGTCCTCTTGTGATTGGTCCGCTGGTCGCAGCGGCTGGGTTCGCGCTGCTCGCCAGACCGGGCATCGGCGGTTTCTACTGGGCGACGGTCTTCCCGGCTGTGCTTGTGTTGGGGCTGGGGATGGCGGTAAGCGTTGCGCCACTGACAGCGACAGTAATGAACTCTGTGGATCAGGCGCGCGCAGGCACTGCTTCGGGCATTAACAATGCTGTATCACGGATCGCCGCGTTGCTCGCCATAGCCGCATTCGGAGCAATGCTGAACGGTATCTTCCATAGCGCTTTGCAAGGGAAACTCGACGCACTCCCGCCGGCGGCGCGCGCAGACATCGACAGGCAGCGGTCCAAGCTGGCGGCCATTGAAACAGAGGATGTACAGGCGCGGCAAGCCGTCAAAGAATCATTCATCGCCGGGTATCACGCAATAGTGTGGGTTGCGGTCGCGCTGGCGATTGCCAGTTCTCTGAGTGCAGCCGCATTGATATCGAACAAAAGCAGTCCGTGAAATTGACAGACGAGCTCATGTCTATAGCGGGCCACATGCCCCGGGCGCGGCGGGCCATGTTCGTATGGCCGAACGCACGGGCCTGGCACCGCCTCTGTATCCCTTCATTGGAATGGTGGGCGGTCGCAGGCTCGAACTGCGGACCTCCTGCTTGTAAGGCAGGCGCTCTAACCGGCTGAGCTAACCGCCCGGCGTAGACAATTCTCATTCTAAACCGACGCGATTGGATGATCGTGATTTAAACTCCGCTGGGTGATACGCTGTTCGCAGGATTGGGACTCTGCCAAGGCGCCTCGTGCCGGTTCTATCGTCGTGGCCGGGCTCCTATTTGGCGCCTCAAGGAAAGTGATCAGGACCATGAGAAACACTGCCGTCGGCCTTTTCCTACTGTGCGCTGTTCAGCATGCCGCTGCGCAAGTCCGCCGCGTGCAAATCCCGCTATTTGAACCCGACCCTCTCTGGTCGCGAGCTTTGCCTAACAGGTGGGTAACCGGTCAGGTGGGCGGACTGGCGGTCGATGCCCATGACCGCCTGTGGGTATTCCATCGCCCCATGACAATCCCGGATGGAGAAAAAGCCGCGGCGCTGAATCCTCCTCAAGCCGAGTGCTGCATTCCCGCCCCGTCCGTATTGGAGTTCGATACGAACGGAAAATTCATCCAAGCCTGGGGCGGTCCGGCTCAGGGCTATGAGTGGTTCGCATCGGAGCACGGCATCTTCGTAGATCACAAAGACAACGTCTGGCTGAGCGGAAGCGCGCAAAATGACAACCATATTCTAAAATTCACGAACAAGGGAAAGTTCCTGCTTCAGATCGGCCATGCGGGAAAGAATCGCGGCAGCAACGACACTGAAAACCTCGGCGGCCCGGCGGGTCTGTTCGTGTACAAGAAGACCAACGAGCTGTTTGTCGCGGACGGCTACTTCAACCATCGAGTTATTGTTTTTGACGCCGAAACGGGCGCGTACAAACGGCATTGGGGCGCATACGGGAAAAGGCCTGATGACAGCGTGAAGTTTCCCCCGCGCGCGCAGCTTGTTCAAGGGCCGCCGCCCGAAGGCTTCAACAACCCCGTCCACGCAGTTCTGGTTACGAATGACGATCTTGTCTACGTCGCAGACCGCTCCAACAACCGTCTTCAGGTGTTTAAGCTGGATGGAACGTTCGTGAAGGAAGCCTTCATCGCCAGGAATACGCTCCAGGCCGAAGGGAGCGTACATGCATTTGCGACCTCGCCCGACAAAGAGCAGAAGTTTTTGTATGTTGTGGATGGCTCGAATAAAGCCATTCGCGTGCTGAACCGGCAGACGCTGGGAGTGGTTGCATCCATCGGCGGGCACGCGGGCCACAACGCGCGTGAGTTCTTTCACATTCACAGCTTCGCGAGCGATTCGAAGGGCAACCTGTTCCTCGGCGAAGTGAATAACGGGCAGCGATATTACAAGTACTCCTTTAAAGGCATGGGCCCGGCGACTACGGACTGAACTTCAGAAAATCGCGATCGGATTTACAGGCGAACCGGTTCCATGCGGGATCGGCAAGGGAGAGATCGTCAGCATGAACTCCCATCGATTCCGCGCACCGGCGGCCGCGCTTAGCGCCTCGAAATCGCCCCGGTCGAGGATGTGAACCCCCAAAATTTCTAAAACGAAATTGTGCAACGCGGACTTCGGCAGATCGCCCGCGGGCTGCGGTGAATAGCCGGCTGTCTCCCATCCCAGCAGCGCCACGTCGCGTTTCTTCAACCATGGAATGCATGAATTATCCAGTCCGGCGGCGTCGTCATTCGCCCACGGACCCACCTTGGCGCGCCGCGCCCATTTCCCCCAGCGAACAATGAAAGCATCGCCCGGGCCGGCTTTCGCCCCCGATTTCTTCTCCCATGCT
This sequence comes from Bryobacterales bacterium, assembly GCA_019261985.1. Classification (GTDB taxonomy): domain Bacteria; phylum Acidobacteriota; class Terriglobia; order Bryobacterales; family Bryobacteraceae; genus Palsa-187. The sequence goes on from JAFAQY010000114.1 coordinate 6,446, forward strand.
TCCAAATCCTCGGGGAAGATGCGCGTTCCCGGCTCCAAATAGTCCACGCCCTTAAGCTTGGGAATATCGTACAGGACGCCTCGCGTGACGATTCCATTCTTCATCGTCAGTATCGAATTCCTGGCCGCACCGCCCTCCTTGGTGACCAGGGTTCTCGGAGCGCCATTCCACATTTTTCCATCGAAGAAGACGTGCGCGAACGAATCCAGATGCGTCGTGCCCGGACCATGAATACACGGATAGCCGATTCGGTCCATTACCGTGCCTGGCGTATCCATTGTCATCGCCCATTCGATCGGGCATGGATTATCGATTTCCTTGGCGGCGCTTGCGTCGCGAGCGAGCGATACCGTGAATCCCTCCTTCACCAGCGCCGCCGCCTGTTTCCGTTTCGCCGGCGTGATCAGGTTCAGCGTTCCTAGTTCATCGTCCTTGCCCCAACGTCCCCAATTAGACAGTTCTTTTTGCCAGCGTCCGTACTCTGCTTGCGTCGTCAGCGGGTGTTGAATTGTGGACTGTGCAGCGGCACGCTTGGCGGGAATCGCCAGTATCGCGATTGCCACGCCCGGCAAAGCCAGTGCAGCGGAAGAAAGTATTAACCGCTTCATCGTTCCTCCACTTGAAGGCCGAATTTGGTGCGCCGATTATATCGAAGATTTAATAGGAAAGCGGCGCCACGGATCGTTCGGATGAAACATGCTACCGTGTCCTCCAAAGGAGTTGCGATGACCACAAAACATCTGAGCATAGCCACGCTCGCGGTTTTGGCTGCAGCCGCTTTGCCGACCGCTGCTGAGAGCGCCGTTGAAGGCGAAGCCCAGGACCGCGACGCGACGCGCTGAAGAAGATGATCGGCGATCTTCGCTGGCGCGCCGCAGAGACGGAAGCCAAGAGCGGTGACAAAAGGTCGCCGATGTATCACGTGATCACCAACATCTATCTGGAATTCGTCGATAAGGATCACGCCCGCATGCAGGCCTATTGGATGACCGTCTTTGCCGGCATCGGCCAGAACAAACCCGCTCGCGTAGCCGCGGCCGGGCGCGAGTTAGACGAACTCGTGCGCCTGAATGGGAAATGGCTGATCAAGGTGCGCGACGTTTTTCCTAAAAACTAGCCAAATATATTTGAAATTTAGCCCCAGTCTGTAATGCGGTGAACGGGGTGGCCCAGGATCGTAACGACACGACCGGAGTCCTCGTCGAAATACACGAACGCATCGCCCTCAATTCGGTATTGGTCTTTCCATCCGATCGCGAACTGCGTGTCCGTCTCTTCGAAATAAACCTCCTCCGGATCGCCATCCCGCGCCAATCTCACGGCAGGTGATCGTCATTGTCGAGCAACCAGGCATCCCCGGTGTCGGTCGAGAACAGAGCTAGAGGGCCAACCGTTACGAAGCGACCGTTATGCTCAGCGGCGCGATGCTGGATGTATCGGATCTCATTGGCGAGTTGGAAATTCTTGCCGTCGCTGTGCCGTTTGCCTTGCCCGTGTTTGATATTCTTCCGGCCCACTGATTTCCGCGCCTTTGTATAGTAGATTCCGATGGAACAGTTTAACCCGGCTTTTCGAAAGTCTGCTCGTCTTTGTATACCACTGCTTCGACCGCGTAGTCATCTACGGCTATCTCAGCGGGCTGTCCCGGCCCGAACAGGTCTCGTCCTGCCCGCGCTGTGCCGCATGGAAAAGCATGCTGCTTACGGCGTGTATTTCATCTTCAAAGCATGGAGCGGAAATAGCAATGGTAAAGCGGCTGCGCAGATGCGCCAGGATGCGGTCATTGGGTGCTGGTTGGGTACTTTGGTACGGTGATGCGGAAGGTGCGGCCTCCAACAATCTGAGCGATTTCGGGCGATTGAGGACAGTCCAACTTCCTTGCCGCCGCGTGGATGTTAGCTGATTGAATTGAAGTATTCTTGCTTACGATCTTCGATCCAAAAATCTAACATCACTTCATGTGCTTCAGCGATTGCTCGTTTTCCAAACAGATTTCGTCCACCAGTTCTGTATCGACCACAATGCGTTCCTTTAACGTCACCGTCCAAGGCTTCGTGTAAGCCTTCGGGTCGTCCACCGTAACCTGGATTTCAAGATGGCCGAAGTCGGGACGGCGGAACTGCTCCCGCACTTTGGCTGCGGTGGTCAGCACGCTTCCGTTCCAATCGACCCACGTGTCGTCGCGTATTCCGATGGTTTCCACGAACAAGGTATCGCCGGACCATCTTCCCGAGGAATAGCCTTGCCATGAAGGTGTGGGGTCCTGGGGCAAAAGCCGCGCGTCCGTGAACACCTGCCTGTATCCCGCGTTCATTTCGTTCAGGACCACCAATAGATTCGGCGTCTGCACGAACTTCAGCAAATGCGGCAGTCCGTACGCGCGAAGAAAGTTATCGGGCAGGCATTTAATATGCGGATCGTCTTTCGCCAGATTGGCCGTGCGCTCGCTGACGATCGGGACCAGCCAGGGTTGATAGGGCAACCCTCCCGGAAAATCGACACCTATATTCGCCATTTGTCGCGAGGCTGTGATGCCGCTGGGGTCGGCCGGAGTCACCTCGTCGTTGGCGCGTCCCAAGCCCGTCCCCCGAGCCGGCTCGCCCGTCGTCCAGATTCCCGATAGGTCGGGCTTTCCATCGGCCATGCGCGGCGCGGGCGCCGACATGTTCACTGCGCCATTCGCCTTACGCGGCACGCCCGCGGTTGGATACTTGAGCCACTGCGCTCCTAAACGAGGCGATGCAAACAGTGTGCCCAGCAGAACGAGTGCGGCCGCGACGAGCGCTCGCGAGCGTAGCCTGCGCAGCGGGACCAGCGTCCAAAGGCGCTCGTCACGGAGGTAGATTCCCAGCCAGGCGACCACGCTCGTCGACAACGGAACCAGGACCGGAAACGGCTCGCCCATGCGGGTGTAGCTCGCAATCGCGCCGCCCAGATAGCCTGTCAGCAGAATGGCCCCCAGAATGGCCGTCTGTGGAATCACATATAAGACGATACAGCCAAGCTGCAAACAGGCGAGAAGCGTCAATGCGCTCTCCGGCCAGCCGATTCGCGTAAACTCTGCCACATAAAACGGCGACCGGGTCAACTTCCAGGTAGCGCTCGTCAATACAACGAACACGGGCCAGACGGATAGAACGCGGCCAACCCACACCACCCAGCGCTTGCGGCTCGATTCACGTATAGGAACATCAACGGCGCTCATAATCGTGCTACGGCGCAAGTGAGCCGGCATAGGCCGCCAGCGCAATCATATCGTCGTCATTGAGCTTTTCCACCACCTTCTTCATCAGCGCGGCGGCGCTGCTGCTGTTCGCGCCGGTTTGGAAATTATAAAGCTGGCGGACGATGTAGATGGGATGAATCCCTGCGAGCCGCGGCACGTCTCCTAAACCCTTTAGGCCGTCGCCGTGACAAATGGCGCAACCGATCGTTTTGCCCGAGCCTCCGCCAGCCAGCGCTTCGCCCTTCTTTATACTTCCGGGCGGGACATAGGCCATGAAACCCGAGCGCGGGTCGCGCAGCTCCACTCGCGCGGCGTCCTGCGGCATGGTTATGATCCGGTTCCCCAGCGGTTCGGTCCCGCCGGATGCCAGCGGAAGCCGCATGCGTCCTCCATTCACCCACGACTTCGGAACGGTCTGCGCTTCCTCCACCTTGTACCAGGGGATCGGCTTCAACGCGGCGAACCACTCGATGGCCTTGCGCATTTCTTCATCCGGCAGCCCTGCGGCGATAATGTTCATTCTCGCCGCCCGGGCGGAAGTCTCATGGATCTTGGGGTCTTTCCGCAAGCCGTTTTTGAAATCCTCCATTTGGCGAATCATGTACGCTTCGGGAAGCCCGGCAAGAGTTGCGGATTCGGGATGGCCCATGCCCGACATCAAATGGCACGACCCGCAAGCCTGCGCCTGAATGCCCTTTTGAACCACGCTTGGCAGCGGACCGTGTCGATCGGGGAACCAGTCGGGCGGATTGAATTGATCATCGATTTGCGCCTGGGTGTAGGACCGCGCGCTGCCTTCCAGCTTCTTGGGCGCGTTATCGGCAGCCGTTGACGGACTGGGATCGGGAACGGGGTATGCCCAAATCAGTTCCTTGCCGGCTTGCGCGCGAAGGCCGCCAACCAATACCAATGCCGTAAGCGCGCATTCGAGTTTCTTCATAAACCCTCCTCAGTCCTGTTTCCGCTTGCGATACATCTTCAGCGATTCGAGCTGGCCGCGAACCACATTGTTCGGCTCGATCTCAAGCGACTTTTCATAATACTGAATCGCTGTCTCGTCGTCGAACTTGCGCGTGTATGCGTAACCGATGGCCGCGTAACTCCGGGCGGACTTCGGATTGTATTCAATATTCAGATTCAACAAAGCAATGGCGTCATCCGGCCGGCTGGTTGTGATTCGTTGCGCCAGGCTCAGCAGCGTATCTTCGCTGAAGTCGTACGCCTCGCGGGCATAGAAGCGTTCTCGCAGATCGCGATATTGCGCGGCCGCTGCCGCCGCTCCCTTCGTGCGCAGCGTCTGCATGAGAATGTCGGCGATCTGCCGCGGGATGGGAACGCCGTGATGGCAGGTGACGCATTCGACGTTCGCCGATGTGTTGCCGGTGATTTGCTGCACGCGAGTATTCAACTCGCGCGTCATCGTCATCATCTGCCGCGCGATGTCCTTCTTCGGCTCCGGCTGCCCGCTCCCGCGCTCAGCCGAATGGCAGTAATTGCACGTGACGCCGAGCGCTTGGGCGATCGAGGGCATGGTGGACCCGATATCGGCGGGCGGAGCCTGGGCGCCTAGCAGCCCGCATCCGGCGAACAGGGAAAGCGTAGCCAGCCTCATACTCGTGCAGAACAGTATATCGAGACTTCTAAAAATTGTGGGGCAGGTTGCCAACCTGCGCGCGATTGCTAATCGCGCTGGGCGGGGTAGGGAAAAGGTCGGCAGGCGGGTTGGCAACCCGCCGCAGGATGGCATCCTGCCCCACAGAGCCGGCTACTTCTTCGCGGCGGCCGCGTCCTTCAGAGCCTTTAGATGCGGCAGATCTTGATCTTCCTCGTGGCACGCGGATTCGATCAGATCGCCCTTCTGGCGCCGGATCGGATAGGCGATGGTCCACGGCCGCGTATATACTACGGGATCCGTCACGGTTGCCTGGTAGTTGATGGTGTCGGGACCAGCTGGAGTGAATCGCTCCACAATATGCTCGGCATAGCTTATGACCTCGCCTCCCTCGTTCAGCCAGGTCTTTCCGTTGAAATTCGTGGTATCGACAACCAGCGTGTCACCCTCCCACCAGCCGATTGAATCGCCTTGCCATAAACGCATATTTTCCGGCAGGTGAGCGCGGGCATCGAATGCCGGCAGAATGCGTACGATGCGCCAAGACACGCGCTCATGTAGAAACACGACGGCATCCGAGGTCTGAAGGATCTGAAACGCCGATGGCACATACAGCGATCGCGGAATACCCGCGGGAAAACAATGCGCCGTGGGATCGTCGTACCCGCGCTCCGTCAGGTTGCGGCTCGCCACCTCCTTCACGGCCCACGGCTGCATGGGAAGCTTTCCGTCGGGTGGATCGACAATTCCGCGCGTCGCTGCACCATTGCCGCCGCGCCGCGCCTCCAGGCCCTGATTTGCTCCGCCGGCGTTCGTCTCCCACAAGCCTTGAAAATCCGGCTTGCCGTCGGGCTTGCGAACAACGTTGGCCGCCGCAGCCGCGGCAGCCTGGGGCCGTGCTGCGGTGGCCGTGCTCATCGCGGGAGGTTTCGTTCCACCCCCCGGATACCACGTCCGTTCCTCTCGCGTAAACGCGCCATTGGCCTCTTCCACTTCCGCCTGGCAGACGTACTCGAAGAGCCGGGTGCGATCGGTTCGCCGTTTCAAAGGAACACGGATGGTCCACGGCTTCGTGAACACCTTCGAGTCTTCTATCGTCGCTTCGTACTGGATCGTGTCCGCATCGCTCATGTGATATCGCTCGACGACTTTGAGCGCATCGCTATGAAAGTCACCTGCCGTGTCGAACCAGGTTTTGTCGTTGTGATTGGTGACGTTCACCACCAACGTGTCGCCCTCCCAATGGCCGCGTGAATCGCCCATCCAGAAGTTCAGGTCGGGGAACGGTGAACTGCCGTCCGTATAGATCAATCGATAATCCAGCGACCACTCGAATGTCATGGCCATCGCCTCAGGCGTCTGGAATATCTGAAACGGAAAATCCATATACATGATCCGCGGAACGCCCGGCATGAAGCATTTGTTTAACGGATCGGCATTCTGGCGGTTTTTGAAGTTCTCAGCTTTCTTCGCGGCCGCCCACGCCTGATAGGGAATTTCGCCGCCGACCACAACCGAGCGGCCCGCGAGCATGTTGAAGGCAGCAGCGTGGTCCTGAAGATCCGCCGCCGCAGTGCTCGACGCTTGCCATATTCCGGCAAAATTCGGTTTACCGTCGGGCGTGCGCGGAATTGACTCCTGCGGAAGGGCGCTTTGCGCGGCGGCGATTAGTCCGCCGGTCAGGGTCGCAACTGCAATGAGCATGAGCTGGCGAGTACGCATAGTTTTCGTCTTCAGAAATTTGTATTTAGAAGTTCAGGCGAACGAGGCCAGCCGTATGGTTACAACGATATCAGATCGCGGGCCGGCCATCGCCAAAACCCGGTTATCCTCAAAGAAGGTTGTCTCCAAGAGTTTCCGAAAAATCTTTAAGGCACGATGTCACCGCGCAGACGCTGAAAATTTTCGGCCGCCACACTCTCGCCTACTGGCCGATGCTGCTCCTATGCGCCTCTAGCGTGCTCATCCTTATTGGCTGCGATATCGTATCGCCGCTGATATATAAGCGCTTCTTCGACCAGCTCGCCGTCGATCCCCTGCACCCCGCGGCGCGAGCCGGCCTCGCGCAGATTTATCACACGATCCTTCTCATCGCGATCATGTCCGCGATCTCTTGGATCGCTTATCGGGCCTGCCATTTCGCGGTGATCCAGTTCGAAAGCCGCACCATGAAGGATCTGACGGACCACTGTTTCGCGTACCTGCAAAACCATTCGCACCGGTTCTTCACGGACAACTTCGCCGGCGCGCTGGTGAAGCGGGTGAACCGGTTTGCCGCGTCGTTCGAAATTACTGCCGATCAAATCACGCTCGACATCGGCCAGACCCTGCTCCGGATTATATTCGTCGTCGGCGTCCTGTTCTGGCGTAATGTAACGCTCGGGTGCGTTTTTCTTGCCTGGACGATCGCTTTCATGAGTTTCAATTTCTTCTTCGCCCGGTGGAAATTGAAGTTCGATCTGGCTCGCGCCGAACTGGACACCAAGGTCACGGCGCGCCTGGCGGATACGATCGCCAACGCCGTTAACCTGAAACTCTTCGCAGCGATTGACCGGGAGGTCGGGCTATTCAAGAACCTTACCGGTAAACATCAGCGCGCCCGCTCCAAAGCCTGGATGCTCGGATGGAACTCGGAAGGGCTTCAGGGATTTTCGATCCGGGCTCTCGAAATCGTCGTGTTGGTCATCGCTGTCCGCTACTGGTTCATCGGGCTTCTTACGCTCGGCGATTTTGTCCTGCTTCGTTCGTATCTGTACCAACTGACCGACAACGTGCGCCAGATGGGTCAGGATATCCGCCGCATTTATGAGGCCATGGCCGACGCGAACGAGATGACCGAAATTCTGCTCGCGCCGCACGAGATTGTGGATGCCGAACCCGCGGCAATCCTCGCCGTTGCCAAGGGAGCTGTCGAATTCCGCAACGTTCAGTTTTCTTACACCGCGGGCTCGAATCTAGTGCTTCGCGATTTTTCGCTGAAAATTCGGGCGGGTGAGCGCGTGGGCATCGTCGGTCCATCGGGCGGCGGAAAGTCGACCGTTTTGAAGTTGTTGGTCCGATTGCACGACGTTAACGGCGGGCACATCCTGATCGACAACCAGGACTGCGCGCTGGTGAGCCAGAGCAGTTTGCACCAAAACATCGCCTACGTCCCGCAGGACCCGATTCTGTTTCACCGGAGCTTGATGGAGAACATCCGCTACTCCAAACCCACGGCAAGCGGCGAGGACGTGATTCGCGCCGCGAAACTCGCTCACTGTCACGAATTCATTTCCAGTTTCCCCGACGGATACGAAACGCTGGTTGGAGAGCGCGGAGTAAAGCTTTCGGGCGGCGAGCGCCAGCGCGTTGCGATTGCGCGGGCCATTTTGATGGACGCGCCGATCTTCATTCTCGATGAGGCCACCAGCAGCCTCGATTCCGAGTCCGAAATGTACATTCAGGATTCGTTGGCGAATCTTTTCATGGGCCGCACGGTGATCGCCGTCGCGCACCGCCTTTCCACGATTCGCAAAATGGATCGCATTGTTGTGGTGAAGGACGGCCACATCATCGAAGAAGGCAGCCACGATCTGCTGGTAAAGATGGAGAACGGGCTATATCAAAAGCTCTGGAACCTACAATCGACCGACGCCCCACCGATGGCGCAAACAGCAGGCTATCTGCAATAGCGTAAGTGTGGGGCGGGGGTCACCTTAAGTGGGGCAGGTTGCCAACCTGCGGCGGGTTCCCAACCCGTCTGGACGCGGCTTTCAAGAGGTCGGCCGCCGATTTGCAACGCGCGCAGGATGGCCTGGCGGTTGCCCTACAGCCGCGCCTCACCCATAATCACCGCCGCCCGCGAAATCTCTTTTACCGCCGGCGTGCCGCACTGCCGCATGGTGAGCGTAAGCTCCGCCCGCAGAATATCGAGCACCTGCTCCACGCCCTCCTGCCCGAACGCGGTCAAGCCATAAATGTAAGGCCGTCCGATGCCGACCGCGCGCGCCCCCAACGCCAGAGCTTTGTAAACATCCGTTCCGCGGCGGAAGCCTCCATCCACCAATACCGGGATCTGCCCGCCCGCCGCATCCACGACCTCCGGCAGGCACTCGATGGTCGCGCGCAGAGTTTCCGCCGCGCGGCCGCCATGATTCGACACGATGATCCCATCCGCGCCGTGCTCGCGAGCCAGCCGCGCGTCCTCCCGATTATCGAGCCCCTTCAGCAGCAGCTTCATTTTCGTCAGCTTTCGCAGCCGGTCGAAATATTCCCACGTCGCCGCCGGAGGATTAAACGTCTGCGCGAGCCCGGCGAACATCGGCAGCGCCGCATCGGGACGGCCGCCGCGATTATTGGTGTGGCAATCCAGGCAATTGCGCGTGTCTTGCCGGCGGAAACGTTCAGCGGTCTCCGTGTTCCGGCCGCCCAGAAGATCCACCGTCCAGGCCAGAGCCTGACATCCGCACTCCTCCACACGCCTGACCATCTTTTCCGTAGCGTCCCAAGTCGTGGGCATATAGAGCTGATACCAGGGAGGCCTGCCAAGCGCCTTGCCGACATCTTCCACCGAGGATGTGGTCACCGTCGAAAGAATTTGTATGCTCTTCTTCGCTCGCGCGGCGCGCGCGACCGCGATCTCGCCCTCCGGATGAAACATCTTCTGCCCACCGACCGGGCACAAGAAAATCGGCGATTCCCAGGTGGTTCCGAAAAGCTCAATCGAGAGGTCGGTTTTGGAAACATCCACCAGCCGCCGCGGCCGAAGCTGGATGCGCTTAAACGCCGCCATATTGGTCTTGAGTGTCAGGTCATCGTCCACACCCGAAGCCATGTAGCCCCAATGCGCCGGAGGCAGCGCTTTATGCGCAGGCTCTTCAAAATCCATCACGCTAAGCGCATCTTTGGCGCTGGAAAGCGTGACCGGAGGCCCCTGCGCGCGCACATGCGCCAGCAGCGGACTGGCAGCGAGATAACGGAGAAACCTGCGTCGGCTGTCGTTCATCGCGGGTCATTGTATCACCCGCGCCGTAACGTTTTCGCAAAGCCGCCAGGATCGGGAGCAAGATCTCAGCCAAATCTTTCGGCACGGGCCAACTCGTGGCGCAGTTCCGGTTCTAGCGATGTGGGGCAGGTTGCGAAACCTGCGGCGGCTTGTCAAGCCGCCTGGCCGGGTCCTGTAAAAGGTCGGCAGCGCGATTGGCAATCGCGCGCAGGATAGCATCCTACCCCATGAGGCCCGCCTTCGCGATCTTTGCGAAACTGGTCAGCTGATCAATCCACAATATGCCCATCCCGCATCCTCACCGTCCGGTTCGCAAACGTCGCGGCCTCTGGATTGTGAGTGATCATCAGGATCGTCTGGCCGAGCCGTTCATTTAATCCGCGCAGCACTCCCAGAACCGCGTCTGAGTTCTCCGTGTCCAGATTTCCCGTCGGCTCATCCGCCAGCAACAGTGCCGGGTGATTCACGATCGCCCTTGCAATCGCCACCCGCTGCTGCTCGCCGCCCGAAAGCGCGCGAGGCTTGTGGTTCAGCCGCCCGGAAATTCCAAGTAGCCTTAAAATCTCTTGAAACTGTGGATCCTCTTCAGCCGTCTTGCGTCCGGCGATATGCCGGGCAATCTCGATATTGTCCCGAGCCGTTAATGTCGGGAGCAAATTATATTTCTGGAACACGAAGCCCACGCTGGTCCTGCGCAGATTAGTTCTTTCGCCATCGCTCATCGCCAGCAGATCGCGGCCGTCGATGAACACCGATCCCGAACTGGGCGGCGTCAATCCGCCCAATATGTGAAAGAGCGTCGATTTGCCCGACCCGCTCGGCCCGATCACAGCGACAAATTCGCCCCGCGCAACGGAAAGATTGACGCCGCGCAGAGCGTGAACATCCACATCGCCTACGTGGAAAACCTTTTTCAGGTCGCGGATCTCAATCATACGCGAGCGCTTCGATCGCATCCTGCCGCGCGGCTTTCATGCCCGGGTATGCGGCTCCGATCAGCGATCCGGCGAGGCCGATCAACCCTGCCCAAGGCCACCACTCAAATACGATATTGACGGTCATCGTGGGCGCAAAGCGGCTCATCAGCCACCGCGTGCCGTAGGTCATTAATATCCCTGCGATCGTGCCGGCAATTCCCAAAAGCGTAGTTTCTCGCAGCAGGATTCCGAGAATATAGCCGGGCGAAGCGCCCAGTGCTTTCAAAATGCCGATCTCGCGCGTGCGCTCCAGCACCGCCGTGTACATCGATAGAAACACCATCAAGGACCCGACCACCACCCCGATACCGATCACCACCGCCGTGAACTGGGGCAATAGCGGCGTGTTGTTCACCGAATACAGCGATGCAAGATCCTCCATTTTGTAGACCTTGTATGTGTCGAGCTTTTGTTTCAACGCATCCGAAATCGCGTCGATATTCGCCGGATTATCGGCTTTTAAATAAATCGTGCTAATTCTTCCCGCCGGCGGATATATTTCTTGAAGCGTCTTTAAATCCGCGAAGATCCGCGACAACTTGCCGGAAGCGACCACCCCCGCAACATGCCACTTCCTTCCGATGTCGAGTGTGTCCCCCGCATGCAGGTGCTTCGATCGTGCCTCTACGTCGTCGATAAGGACATCGTCCGGATTCTTGAACGGGCCGCCTTCCAGATATTCAAAACCGCCGCTGATGGCGTTGAACTCGTCGAGATTGATTCCGGTGATGAATTCAAAGGCGGTGAGAGGCTGAACCAAAGTTCCCGTCGCCAGCGCAACGTGTGGAACGGACCGTACTACGCGAACCACCCCTTCCGCCATCGTCCCGGAGTTTCCCAACAGATTGCTGTCCGGCGGCCGGACAAAAATATCGCCGCCGCTGCCGCGCGAGCGATCCGCGACATCCTGGAGCATGCCATGGCTGAGCCCCACCAAAGTGAGGATCATCGTGACCTGAATTCCAATGACAATTGCGCTGAGAACCGTGCGCACCGGCCGGTGCTTGAGGTTTTCAAAGACCAGGCGATATATCAAATGTCAGTTTAACAGCCAGGCCTGCGAGATCACTCCCAGGGCCGTCAAAGCCGCCGTTTCAGCCCGTAAAATCAAGGGTCCCAGCGTAACTCGACTCCAGCCCGCCGCAATAAACGCGCTCCGCTCTTCCTCCGTCCATCCACCCTCGGGCCCCGTCAAGAGCGCAATCGAATCCTCGCGTTTCCGCTCCGTCGGCAACGCCGAAAGCAGCGGCACGCCCCCCGGCTCCTCGTCAAGAACATATCGATAACTCGCTGCTTGCGAAAGCGCTGCGTGAAACCGAACCGGCTCTTGAATCTCGGGCAGATGCGCCCTGCGCGATTGCTGGCTCGCCTCCAACCCGATCCGCCGCCAGCGATCCAGCCGTTTCTCGGCGGCCCGAGCCAATCCGCGCTCGCTCCGCGCGCTTTCCACCGGCACGATCTCCGCAACGCCTAATTCCGTCGCCTTCTCGATGATCCACTCGAAATGATCGAATTTAATCAGCGACGCGCAAAGAATCACGCGCGGCGCGGCGGCCGGCGGTGGCAGCTTTTCCAGTGTGCGGAAGACGACCTGTTCCTTGCGCGCAGTCTCCACCTCAGCCAAAAATACATTCGAATTGTCCGAGATTTCGTAGCGCTGCCCGGCCTCCACGCGCAATACGCGCGTCAGGTGGCGCGCCTCCGCTCCGCTGATTTGCGCGTGCCCGTTCCGCACCTGTTCGACGAAAAACCGTCTCCGCATTGCCCTCACGAACCCCTGTATCCTTTTTTCAATGATCGCCTATCTGCGCGGCGCGCTTCTTGAAAAACACCCCAATTCAGTGATCGTTGAGGCCAATGGAGTGGGTTATGAAGTCACGATTCCGGTATCGGCATATTCATCCCTGCCGGACCGGGGGGCCGAAGTGCGGCTGCACATACATACTCATGTTCGCGAGGACGCGCTTGCGTTGTTCGGTTTTGTTTCGCAAAGCGACAAGGCGCTGTTCGAAAAGCTCATCACGGTAAGCGGCATCGGTCCGAAGCTCGCCGTCACGGCCTTGAGCGGCCTCGCCGCGCCCGATCTTACCGCGGCGATTCGTTCGGGAGCGATCGAGCAGCTCGTCCGTATTCCAGGCGTTGGCAAAAAGACCGCCGAGCGCATGGTCCTGGAACTGCGGGACAAGCTGGACCTTGCAGGCCTGCCCCCCCGTCCCGATGCAGCTCCCGCTAAGCCGTCCTTTGAGCCGGTGGAAGAGGATGTCATCTCCGCGTTAATGAACTTCGGCGCCGCGCGCTCCGCGGCCGAAGCTGCCGCCACAAAGGCAAAATCAGCCGCCGAGCCCAACGACTTCGACGCCCTCTTCCGCCGCGCGCTGAAATTGGTTAGGTAGGGCCGGATGCTATCCGGCGCGCGGTTGCCAACCGCGCCGTTCGCGGCTGGCAGAACCTCCTACTAACCAGCAGTCCAGAGGGTTTCACAAGGGCTCTTGTGCACGGGAGTATACTCGGGGCAGAGGTTTGTCATTATGCGGAATGCCAGGTTCGTTCTGCTTCCCGTGCTCGCTGTGGCGGGATGGCTTCCGGTTTCCGGACAGGCGGTGGTCTCCACCCACTCCGGTTTGGTGTACTTTTTCGAGGGCTCCGTCTTCATCGCCGATCAGCCGTTAGAGCAGAAGTTCGGCAAATTCCCTGAGATCGGAGAAGGCCGCGAGCTTCGTACCCAACACGGCCGCGCCGAAATTCTGCTTACGCCCGGCGTATTTTTGCGCATCGGAGAGAACAGTTCCATGCGCATGATGTCCAGTAAGCTTGTGGATACTCAGGTCGAGCTTCTAAGTGGTTCCGCGATCCTCGAAGCCAACGAAGCGCGGGCGGACAACACCGTCACCCTGTCGCATAAGAACTGGCAAGTGCGCCTTCCACAGAACGGCGTTTACCGAATCGATTCCGATCCTGCTCAGTTACAGGTTTACAAAGGCAAGGTCGAGGTTTCCTCGAATGACAACACGGCGTTGGTTGCGGTGAAGGAAGGCGAAACCCTTCCGTTCGCCGAAGTGCTGCTTCCCGAAAAAACGGTCGCCGCCGCGAATGACCCCTTCAAAAACTGGGCCATGAGCCGGAGCCAGACCATCGTAGCCGATAACAACACCGCGGCAAACATAGTCGACGATCCAAGCAAGCTGGATAACGGCTCGCTCGACGGGATCGGCCTTGACCCCACGATCGCCGGCTCAGGCCTTACATATTTCCCGCCGCCCGGTATTTCGCCGTTGGGCCTCTCAAGCCCGTACGGCATTAGCTTTTGGAGCCCCTACCAAGCCACGCTAAGCTCCGTTTATTTCTCGCCGTACATGTACGGCGTGCTATATCCCGGCTGGCCAAACCCGGGGCGCTACTTCTCGGGGACAACTGTAATCCGAGGTGGAATTCCTTCGCGGGCTGGTTCCGGTTTCTATTCCGGCGGCATCATCGTGCCGCGCAGCTCGACACCGTACATCCCACCTGTCCGCAGCACGCCGATAGGAGTAGGAGGCTCACGGGTCGGAGTACCCCCACCGGCCGTGCGGGGCGTCTCTCCTGCCCCGGCGCCGCATGTGGGTATCACTCCGCATGCCGGAGGCGCGCACGCCGCCGGCCATCGCTAGTGGGGCAGGTTGCTAACCTGCAGCGGGCTTTAGCCCGCCTGAGCGGTTAACCACAAGACCGTTATTCGCCAGGCGCGTAATAGCCCAGTCTCCACCGGACCTTTAGATCCGGTATACCGGCGGGCTTGTTCACCTTCACTTCAACTTTGCGGTAATTGCCGTTTCTCTGCTGGTTTTTCGGCGTGTACGCCAGTACGTATTGATTGCGCAGCTCGATCCCGATTCTTGCGGCGACGCTCGGCAAATCGTAAGGATCCGACGCGCTGAAAGCGCGCCCGCCGGTTTGTTCCGCGAGTTCGGAGAGCAGCCGCGGCCCCGAAACTTCTTCCTTGCTCAAACCCAAGAAAATCGTCGGCTCGAAAACACCCATTGCATAGATTTGTACGTCCGCCTCGCGAACCAGCGACTGAATTTCCGCGGCGGAATAGCGGCTGTTATTGTCGCCGCCATCGGAGACCATCAGGATGGCCTTGCGCGGATTTTTCGCTTTCTTCATTTCACGCAGCGCCATTTCGGCGGCGTCCAGCATCGCGGTAAGGCCGCCCGGCTGCACCGAGAGGAGCTTATTCTGAATCTCTTCCGGCTTGCTCGTAAATCCGCTCACGATTTCGGCTTTATCGCTGAACTGGACCAGGAACGCCTCGTCCTGCGGATTCATCGTTTTCAAAAACTGAGTCACCGCCTGGCGCGATGTCCGCATCTTGTCCATCATGCTGCCGCTCGCGTCGAAAACCAGGCCGATCGAAAGCGGCGCATCCTCGCCGGAAAAATGCGTAATCGTCTGCTCCACGCCGTCTTCGAACAGATGAAAATCGTTTTGCTGAAGCCCGAGGACGAAGCGGTTGGCGGGATCGGTAACCGTTGCCGGGATTAAAACCAGCGTAGTCCCGCCGGTAAAGCGGGCAGTAGGCTGGTCATTGTCCTGACCCGCGGCCGGAAACATCAGCGCCGCTGCTACGAAAACCAAAGAGCGCAAAGGCGGCACAACTGAACTCCTGTCTGCGAGTGTACCAGTTGCCTGTGGGACAGGATGCCATCCTGCGCGCGATTGCTAATCGCGCTGGTCCGCTTTTGTAACACCCGATCAGGCGGGTTGGCACCCGCCGCAGGTTGGCAACCTGCCCCACAAATATCAGCCGCCCCCTTGTCATTCTAGGAGAGCCGTGATACCATTCTCCTAGTCGATCTAGGAGAACCCGATGCCAACCCCTTCCGTTGACGTCTTGCAAGGCACGCTAGACATGCTGATCCTAAAAGCCGTGTCCCTAGGACCGTTGCACGGCTACGGAATCCTATTGCGTATTCAGCAAATTTCCAAAGACGCCCTTCAGATTCCCCAGGGTTCGCTGTACCCCGCCTTATACCGGCTCGAGCACGGCGGTTTTATCGAATCCGAATGGGGCGAGAGTGAAAATAAGCGCCGCTCCAAGTATTACCGGCTCACCGCCTCCGGGCGCAAGCGGTTGAAGGAAGAAACTGCATCCTGGGGCCGGCTAACCGAGGCAATCGGTAGTGTCCTGAACGCGGAGGCTTAATCTATGCGCCGGAAACGCGCCCGCTTTGAAGCCGATATGGATGCCGAGCTGCGCGATCATCTTGCAGCTCGCGCGCAGGATCTTATCTCCCGGGGCATCCCGCCCGCGGAAGCTGAACTCCAAGCCCGCCGCGAATTCGGCGCCATCGAATCCATCAAAGACGATTGCCGCCAAGCCAAGGGATTCGCGGGGCTCGACGCTCTCGCGCGCGACTTCCGATTCGCCGTCCGCGTGCTGCGCAAAAGCCCGGCGTATACAATCACGGCCATCGCGACACTCGCCTTGTGCATAGGCGCCAACACAGCCATTTTCAGCATCGTGGACTCTGTTCTGTTCCGTCCCTTGCCATACCCCGAACCTGATCGCCTCGCTTGGGTTTCCGAGCTTCAGCACACCCCGGACGGCGACTACGAAGAGACTGCGCAAAACGGCCGCCGCTGGGAGTTCCTCCGGGACAACGTCCGCACGATGGATATCGCGGTCTACGCCTCCGGTTCACAAGGAGTGAATCTGGCCCCGCCGGGAATGGGCGCGCAGTATGTAAAGCAGCAGCGGGTCTCCGCGGGATTCTTTCGAGTCCTCGGTGTCGCTCCCTTGATCGGCCGCGAAATTCAGCCCGTAGAGGACGTCGCCGGCGGCCCCGCGGTGGCGGTTCTCAGCCATTCGCTCTGGCGGCGGGCGTTCGCCTCGGACCGCGCCATTGTCGGCCGCAAAATTCTTCTTCGCGGCGAGCCTTACACGGTCATCGGCATCATGCCTTCAGACTTCAGATCGGTTCCGCCAGCTGAGCTTTGGACTCCCTTGCGCCCTTCCACCACGGGCGAAGGTGGCGGAGCGAACTACTCCGTAATCGCGCGATTGAAGCCCGGTTTCCGCCGGCAAGATGGGCAAGCGGAACTCGCCGCGCTCAGCGGCCCGCTGTTCTCGCGTCTGCATCTGCGGCCCGGCATTATTCTGCGGATGCATCTGGTTTCGGTGCAGCGCGGCCTCTCTAATGACTTGCGGACTCCGCTTCTTCTACTGTGGTTCGCCGTAGGCTTGGTTCTCCTGATCGGCTGCGTGAACGTGGCCTCGCTTGCACTGGCCCGCTCGGGGACGCGCCGCCATGAAATCGCAACGCGGATCGCGCTAGGCAGCGGCCGCGGCGCCATCTTGCGGCAGTTGCTCTCCGAGAGCTTGCTTATGGCCATCGCGGGCGCCACGGCCGGTCTCGCCATAGGCTATGCTGCGCTGGCCGCGCTTAAAGGACTCCTCTATTCGCTCGATGCCGGCTTTCCCGATACCAGTTTGCTCAACCAGCCGCTTTTTATGGACGCACGCCTCCTGCTGGTTACCGCCGCTACCGCTCTGCTAACTGCGCTCGTTTTCGGACTTTACCCCGGAGTCGAAGCCACGCGCGTGGATGTTCGAAACGCGCTGGCATCTTGGGGCCGAACGGCAACCAGGCGCCAGGGCTGGGTTCGGCGAAGCCTGGTGGTCTGCGAGGTGGCGCTTGGAATGGTTCTGCTGGTGAGCGCAGGCGTTGTGGTGAGAACGTTGGCGCTGTTAGCGGGATTGACGCCGGGATTCGATGCCGGCAACGTCCTCACCGCCCGTCTTTCCTTACAAGACGCGCGCTACACCACTGCCGCTCAAGTGAATCGCCTGTTCGACGATTCGCTGAGCCGCATTCGCGATTATCCGGGCGTTGAGGCGGCCGGCATTGGGCTCACTCTGCCGTATGAGAGAGCCCTAAACGAAGGCGCGCGCGTGTTGGATGGCTCTCATCCCATGCAGAACGCGCAAACCACGAACGTCACCTATGTGACGCCCGGATATTTCGAAACCCTGCGCATCACGCTCCAGCGCGGGCGCCTGTTCGATCAACGCGACAGTTCCACTGCCGCGCCTGTGGCGATCGTGAACGACGCATATGTCCATCGTTATATCCGCGATTCCGGGCCTGTAGGCATGCACGTCGCCTTCGGGGATGGGAAGCCGGTCGAGATCGTCGGCGTTGTTGCCGATGTTCAGGAAAAACGTGCCGGTTGGGGTGACTTCGGTCCGATAGGACCAATTCCCGACATCTATGTTCCCGCGGCGCAGTTCAGCGATGCTGGGTTCCGGATGGTGCACACATGGTTCACGCCGAAGTGGGTTGTACGTGCCTCCGCGCCCCGCGCCGCAATGGAAGCCGCGATGCAGCAATCGGTAGCCTCCGTCGATCCGCAACTGCCCTTCGCCGAATTCCGCACCATGGACGAAGTCCGTTCCGCCGCATTCGGAATGCAGCGGCTGCAAACCACTTTGCTGAGCTCCCTTGCGGGCCTCGCGCTGCTCCTTTCCGCTGTGGGAATTTACGGCATCATCGCCCACTCCGTTATCGAGCGGACCCGCGAATTCGGCATACGCATCGCGCTGGGATCTTCGCATGCCAAAGCGATTTCCGCTGCTGCGCGACCCGGAATCGCGCTCGCGGCCATCGGCGTCGCCGCCGGTCTTCTTCTCTCGTTTTGGGCCAGAAAACTGATAAGTACTCTAATCTGGGGTGTCCGGCCGGACGACGCCATTACGCTTGCGGGCGTCAGCGCCATTCTTCTGGCCGCTGCCGTTGCCGCGGCTCTGATTCCATCGCTACGTATCGCGCGTATTGACCCGGCGATGACCCTGCGCGAAGAGTGAAAGTGGGGCGGGCTTCAGCCCGCCATGCACGCGGGTTTAATTAAAGCCCGCTCCACCTGATTTGCGAGTCAATCATGCGCACGGACCGATCGGGCGAAGCCGCCGCCGTCAGCGGCCGGAGCTACTTCTGGCCCGCAACAATATTAGACGGAGAACTCGGTTTGCCTTCCGTTTTCGTAATTATATCCGTGATGAAATACAGGTACACGACATTCTTCTCCGCTGTGCCGTCGCAGAAGTTGAAGCTTCCTTGACAGAGCGGAGTGGTGGGTAGTGTCGTTGCGATCTGTACCGGAACGATGCCTGGCCCAAGCGAACACGGTGAGCCGATCGTCGTTCCAGCGGGACAGGCCGCGCGCCAGATCTCATACTGATCGACGGTACCGGCGCTCGGCGGAGACCATTTAAGATTGATGGACTCCAGTCCCGGAGTTGAACTGAGCGTGCTCGGGGAAGGCGGTACGGCCAACGCAGTTTCAAAATCCAGTTCGCCGCCGAGATCGCCGCCTGATCCCAGATCGCCACCAGACCCTAAATCGCCGCCTGATCCCAGATCGCCTCCGGATCCCAAATCTCCGCCAGAACCTAAGTCGCCGCCCGATCCCAAATCTCCGCCCGAGCCTAGGTCGCCGCCGGATCCGAGATCGTCGGTCGGGCCGACATCGACCGAGAATCCGAACACGTTTCGCCGGCTGCCTATTTGTTGCAGGTCCAACGCCGCCCAATCGTTGAATCCGTGGTGCAGCTCGACGATGCTGCCCATAAAGCCAAGATCCTCGGCTAACGGTATGCCAGGCGTAATCGTCCCGTCTCCATTCCAATCCAACGGACGCCCTTTCGTGTTCGGGGCATCCACTCGGATTACTGTTGCGCCATTGGTAATGGGGCTTCCATCGCAGTGTTTGGTCGCAGGCGAGGGATTGATAATCGAGCCAAGAAAGCTCGTGCTCAGCGGTTCGTACCACCGGGCCGCGTACGGTAAATTCGTATCTCCAAGCCCGACACCCTCGTCAAGCGCCATCTCATTCAAAGCCGGCAGCGTTTCGGTCGAATAATTGATGTGCGGAACCCCGTTCGCATCCACCAAGCCGTGAACCTGGAACAGGTAGCTCATAATGCTCTGGTAATTGGGTTTGCAATTCGGCTCAAGCGGCGCGCCACCATGACGTAGCGCAAGATTGTGCCCCAATTCGTGCATTAAGGTGGAGGCCTGAATAAAAGGGGTGCCCACGGAGTTGTCCCAGAGCCCCAGGGTGATGAGGATGTCGCCTCCCAAAAGGTCCGAGACACCGGAAGTACTCTTCGGCAGACCGTTGTTGACCGCTAAGAGCCAGTTGTTGTACGTGCCCGGAGCCGCCGTGGTGTTGATAATCGCCGTTGTTGGGGACGGAACAGATTGGATGACGTAGGTTCCATTCAAATTCGAACTGGTGGATGCTCCGCTAATGGTAATGGTGTCCCCGGGATTCATGTTGTGGGCGGAGCCGGTGGTTAATGTCCCCTTGCCGCCGGAAACGACGATTGAGGTCAAGCTCTTGTCTTCAATCAGGAACTTATAAATTCCTAACGCGTGCCCGAAGAAGGTGTAGTGGAACATGTCCTTTCGAATGGGATCGAAATGAGCCGGCAGGCCGTTCAAATCGCCGTCCTTGATGAGCTCAAAACCGGTCTTCCAGGTAATGGTCCCCGGACGGTTGGGAAACGCGCAGGTGTGCGTCGATGTCGAGACGCAGAAATTTTCCGGCAAGTTTTCTCCGCCCCCGATGCTTCCCGAAAGGCTGGACGCAATAATACAAGGATCGGGCGGCTCGTTTTGGTAATTGTTGCCCACATCAAAATGTAAATTGATGCCGTGCGCTTTGAACGCGCTACAGACATTGTCCAGAACCGCTTGGGACGGTAGATGCGAGTGAGGGGGTTCGGTGTCCCCCGGGGCGCTCCAGCCCGGAGTGCTCATGTAATCGATTTCGACAAAAATATCCTTGACGTTGGGATTCGCGCCCATGGCACTCAGATTCGGGAGAGTCTTGCCGTTCGGATCCCGCAATCCGCTGGTGGTCTCCCACACATCCAACAAGCCATCACGATCTGTATCCTGGACGGTGGTACTCACGATGATCGCTGCCCAGGAAAGACACGATGGCGGGGACTGCCCGGGAGACATATGCGTGGTCATCGAAGAATCGTCGCCTCGCATCAAGGAACTGACATTGAAGGTTAGATTGTCCCAGGCGCCCCCAAGAGCGGCTTGGAAGGGATTGGTGGACGAGAGGCCCGGGGGGACATCGCCGTTAACAGTCAATCTTCCTTGCTCCGGATTGA
Organism: Bryobacterales bacterium; assembly: GCA_019261985.1. Classification (GTDB taxonomy): domain Bacteria; phylum Acidobacteriota; class Terriglobia; order Bryobacterales; family Bryobacteraceae; genus Palsa-187. The sequence goes on from JAFAQY010000114.1 coordinate 27,410, forward strand.
CCCCGCCGTTGCCAACCAGTTGAGTCATTTTCGCCACGGGACTTGTCTTAGAGGCTTCATAAAAACCCAAGATGGTTTGATTCATTGCAGGATTGGTTTTATTCAGCGTGAATCCGCCGTCATAAAATACAATCGCTTTTAACGGCATACCCGCCACGCGGTACAACACCACCAGGCTGGCGCCGGGGATCAACGTGCCTGAGCTGCCGTCCGGCAGCGCTACGGTCGTCAACGGAAATCCAGCGGCAATCAGATCCGAATCGTTTACCAGTCGCTGGCTGGTCGGCTTGCCGGTGGGATCTGTGGTGTAAGGCAGATATCTGAGAACGTCCGCCCGATATACACGCAGATATCCAGGCCCGCCGCCCGCCGCGCAGCTGGGGATGTTCGCCGGCGGGGCGCCCATGGGGGCGGTGATTTCCAATCCGCCGATTTTAAAGCCGCGGAATGTGCCGCCGGATGAAGACGGCATCGGGGAGGATTCCAGGGCTTGCCAGTAAAGGAACGCGCCCATCAGGTCGGCGCCCGCAGGCACGCCGCTGTTATGAATGGTTCCGGTCGCATACGATGTATTGCTGCCGCCGACGATGCCCGCCGTCACGGGATCGGGCTTGCCCTTCCCCTGGAGGCCGACTCCCTCCACGACGTAATCGCCCGTCAAAAAGTAGTTCTTGAAGTAATTCAGCGCATTCGCTGCTTTACCGTAGGCGGCGAATAGCGACACAAATACGAAACAAATGATCGCGGTCCGCGGCCGCGCGGTGAGGCGGGAAAAACGGTTGTACATGGGAACCCTCCGTTATAGCATCTCATTCCCTTTTACTTTTGCCCAGTGCCGCTTCGACTAGTACCAGGTAATTGGACCTAGACGAAGCAATTCAAACACCAGTCGGGCACACTGCGCCGAAGGCGCGCTTTTTCTCTACTGCATCGAAAACCGATAACTGTTATGTTAGCCGAAATAACTGAAACGTGAGTGAGCGTGTTGGCCGGACGCAATCCAGGTTGCAATCCCGCGCTGGTTGCCAACGCCCTGATGGACCTTGGCGCCCGTTGCGCGATTGGCAATCGCGCGCAGGTTGGCAACCTGCCCCACGCGGCTCCGTGTAACCGGCGGGGGACGGCATCCATCTCACGTTCCAGAGATTCCGCAGCCCCGGGTGCTATGATTGAGACTTAACGCTCGGAGGTTCAAACCCCTCAAGGAGATACAGCATGGGTTCCATTATCGGCATACCGCTCAAAGATCCGGACCCGACGCCCCAGAATCAGCCTCCTGCTCCTGCTCCGCCGCAGTATCAACAACCGCAGTACCAGCAGCCACAGCAACCGCCGCCGTACCAACAGCCGCCGCAATACCAGCAGCCGCCGCAGTATCAGCAGCAATATCCACAGCAGCAGCCGGTTTATCAGGCGCCGCCGACTTATCAGGTCGGCGCGCCGCAGCCGAGCGGCGGATGGAAGATTCCGTTTTTGCTGGCTGCCGTCGCAGTTCTCCTGGCGGCTAGCGCCGGTATCTTTTATTACTTCAATTCGCAGCTAACGCAGCTCCGCGCCGATATTACCGACCGCTTCGATTCGGTCCAGCAGCAGATTGCGAAAACCCAGGAAACGTCCGCGGTCTCTACGCAAACCAGCCGGCGGAATATTGAAACCCTTCAGAAAGAGCTAGCCGCCGCCCGCGCGCAAGCCAACCAGGCTGCCGGCCAGGCTAAAGCCGATGCGACCAAGCACGCCGAAGAGCTCGCGGCCAAGCTTCAGCAGGCGCAAGATCAACAAGCGCAGCGGGTGAATGCCGTCACGGCCGATTTGTCCCAGGTTAAAGACCAAGCCTCCGCTACGCAAGGCAAAGTCGGCGAAGTAACCGAACAAGTCGGAAGCCTTAAACAGGAACAGGCTTCCACGCGCACCGAGTTGGATAAAACCATCGCCGACCTCAAGCGAACCAGCGGTGACTTGGGCGTACAGAGCGGCCTGATTGCGACCAATGGCAAGGAGCTGGCGGCGCTGAAGGCCCTCGGTGAGCGCAATTACACCGAGTTTAAGCTCGCGAAGGAGAAGAAACCCACTAAGGTCGGCGATGTCCAGATCCAACTGAAGAACGCGGACCAGAAACGGAACCGCTACACGATAGAACTGGTCGCCGATGATAAAACGGTCGAGAAAAAAGATCGAACGGTGAATGAGCCGCTCCAGTTTTATCTTTCCCGGGCGGCGCAACCCTACGAGCTCGTCGTCAACGAAGTACGCAAGGACATGATCGTAGGCTACATCTCGGCGCCCAAAGTTCAGCAAGCGCGCCCGAAAGCCACTGCATCCAACTGATGCAATACGCGCGGCTCGGCGATACAGGGTTAATCGTTTCACGGCTGGCGTTCGGCGCCATGACCTTCGGCACCTCCGACGGGATATTCGCGGCGGTGTCGAAGGTGGCTGGTCAGGATCTCGCCAACCAGCTTGTCCACAAAGCGCTGGACGCGGGCATCAACCACTTCAACACGGCTGACGTTTACACCGCCGGGCAATCCGAAACAATGCTGGGAAAGGCGCTGGGCGCGCGGCGCCAGGATGTGGTGATTTCCACGAAAGTGGGGTTCCGCACCGGGCCCGCGCTGGTGCATCAGGGCTTGTCGCGCCATCATATTCTTGCCAGCGCCGAAGATAGTCTGCGGCGGTTGGGTACCGATTACATCGACGTCTACCTTGTGCATCGCCCGGATTTGTTCACTCCGATCGAGGAGACCCTGGAGGCATTGGACACGCTGGCGCGTACAGGCAAGGTACGATATGTAGGCTTTTCCAACTGGAACGCGTGGCGCGCGGCGAAAGCTGTCGGTTTGCAGATTCAAAATGGCTGGGCTCGCTTTCGTGCCGCCGAGATGTATTATTCGCTGGTCGGCCGCGATGTGGAGCAGGAGATCGTTCCCTTCGCTCAGGACGCAGGCATCGGCATTCTCGCGTGGAGCCCTCTCGCGGGCGGTTTTCTGAGCGGCAAATACAGCCGTGAAAACCCGCAGGGCGACGGCGGACGTCTCGCGGCGATCGACTTTATCCCGCGTGATCAAGAAAAAAGCTACAACGCAATCGAGCGCTTGCGAACCATCGCTTCAGCGCGTGGCGAATCGGTTGCGCAGATCGCCTTGGCGTGGCTACTGGCGAAGCCGGCCGTTTCATCTATCTTGTTGGGCGCGAACAAGGTTTCGCAGTTGGAAGATAATCTGGGAGCCGCCGATCTCAGTCTTTCAAGCGAGGAAATCGCCAGCCTGGATGAACTCACCGCGCCGGCGCTTGTATATCCGAACTGGTTCGCCGCGCGGGCTGCCGTCGATGTGCCCGTTCGCGACGCGCTCACGGGGCAAAAAGAAATTCAAACTGGGGCTTGATTTATTCGCCTTTTCTTCTCTATAATAGCGGAGAAAGGACGAATACGGAGGCTGTTGTGTCTTCCCTTTACATCGGAACCGCCGGTTGGGCGTACCCGCACTGGAATGGGGTGGTGTATCCGAAAACGTCCGGCGCTGGCCGCCATCCGTTGGACATTATCGCGAAGTACCTTGACGCGGTGGAGGTGAACAGCTCGTTTTACCAGTTCCTCCGGCCCGAGCTCGTCCGGTTATGGCTCAAGAAGGTAGAGGCGAATCCCCGCTTCCTTTTCACCGCGAAATTACATCAGCGCTTTACGCACGCCCGGATTCTCGATCCCAAGGAAATTTCGAGTTTTAAAGACGGTCTTATCCCGCTACTTGGAGCGAAGCGGCTGGGCGCGGTGCTGCTGCAATTTCCGTGGTCCTTCCGCTTTACCGCGGAAAACCGGGATTTCCTGATTCGCCTCCGCCGCGAATTCCACGAGTTTCCGCTGGTGGCGGAAATGCGCCACGATAGCTGGATGGCAGAGGAAGGCATCGGAACTTTTCTCGACTACCGGATCGGCTTCTGCAATATCGATCAGCCCGAGTACACGCGCGCCATGCCACCCCCCTCTTTCTTGACGTCCGGGATCGGGTATGTGCGCCTGCACGGACGAAATCCGAGGAATGCCTTAGGCGCCTTCGACCGCGGCGCCGTGCGGTCCAAACAGCACGATTACCTATATTCCGAACCCGAGCTTGGCGAATGGGCGCGCCGGATCGAGCAGGTTCAGCGCTTCGCCGAACGCACGGTGGTGATCTTCAACAATGACGCGGGCGGCAAGAGCTTTGTTAATGCGCTTCAGCTCCGCGCGCTTGTTACCGGTGTGCGCGGGTCTGCGCCAAAGGATTTGCGGCGGAGGTATCCTGTCGAGCTTTCCGAGTTCGGCCCCGCCTATGCGGAGCAGCAGTGCCTGTTCCCGGCGGCCTGATCACTCATATAAGAATTTGGGATAACGGGTGACCGGCAGCGCAGATCGTTTTCGAGCGATACAGTAAATCTGCTCACCGCGAAACTCGGCCGAGAATCCATTGCGCTGAAGGAACTCTTTAACCCATTTCTCGGTCCCGTAGCCAGGGATCACTTCCGTAAACACGTTGACGGTCTCAAACCCCGCCGATTCGATCGCCTCCCGCAACTCGGGCACCGTGTATTCGCGAACATGCGGCATCTCCGTCTCCGCGAACTCGCCGCGCGGGTCGGCGTATTTTGAAAATAGCTGTGGATTAGCGCTGTTTTCAAGCAGCCGCGCGACGGCTGTGTAGCTCGCGACGTTGGGCGTGGTAAGGACCAGCGTCCCGCCTTCCCCCAGCACCCGCCTGATCTCGAGGAGCATGTGCATCGGATCGTGCAGGAGATGCTCGAATATTTCGCAGGCCAAAACGGTCTCGAAGCGGCCGTCTTCATAAGGGTAGCGGTCTTTCTCGGCGTCGAACAGATCCACCAAACAGCGGAAGACTTCCTTTCCTCCGGCGGTGATGATCTTTTTATCTGTGCGGCCGAGAGAACCGTAGTAAGCGCCGCGGACCTCTTTGTAGCCAAGAACGCATTGGAGCGCGGGCGTCATTTGCATGTAGGCCCCCATCTCCAGCACCCGCCCAGAGCTTTTTGGAGCCGGCGTCAAGCCGAGCGTCCGCGCGATGCGCGGGATGTGAATCTCCAAATACGTTCTGGCGGCCTCATCCGGCTGATCGAGTGTGCGGAGAAATGCCGCGATCTGTTCATACCTGTGGGCAGGCGGGATAACCTCGCGATGGTGCGGCTTCGCAAGTGCGGGTTGTGATTTGGCGTCGAGCAAAACTTCAGGATCGCATTGGCCAAAGTGGGGCAGCTTGCCAAGCTGCGGCGGGTTGCTAACCCGCCTGCCGACCTTTCCACCACGCCGCGCAGCGCGGTTGGCAACCGCGCGCCGGATGGCATCCGGCCCCACTACGGCTCGAACTCGATCGCGCGCGCGGTCCCATCCGAACCGGGTTCGATCGCCGGCGAATATTCAATTCGAACTTTGATGGGCTTTTGATCGCCGCAGGTCAAGTCGATTTTACCCCCATCGCGTCCAGACACCACAATTTTGTCAGGGTCGCGAATCACGAAGGTTTTGTTCCCGGATGGCGTAGAGATGACCATCCGGGGCGGGTCTCCACATACAAATTGGGTGAATTGGCCTGAAACCGCGGGGAGTTCCCGGCGCGTGGTCACGCTCGTCACAGTGGTCTGCTGCGGAACGCGCCGGAGCACCGGAGCCGCGCCCTCCCCGGTCGCGATCGTTGTCGTTGCTGCCGGCGCGCCCTTTCCGGCCGCATAGTCAAGCAACTGCTGCGCACGGATCCTATCGTCTTCGGTCTTCGCGTATTTGAGGAACTGCTCCGCCGATTTCTTCGCATTATCGCGATCGCCGAGTGTAAGCTGAACCCGCGCCTCGACATCGAATAGCCGCGGCGCATCCTTCGGCGTGACGGTTTTGATCTCCTTCAAAACCCCAAGCGCATCGTTAGCCCGATTTGCATTCAGAAAAGCATTGGCAAGCTCAATGCGGACCTCCGCTCGCGCTGGCTGCTGCTTTATCAGTTCGTTCAACGCGAGCGCCGATTTCGAGGGATCGCTCTGTTCCGCCATTCTTCCGTAATCCCAAAGCAAGCGCGGGCTGCGGCTGCCGAGTTCGAACGCCTTCGCAAAATCTTCCGTTGCGGCATTCGCGTCTCCGTGGCGCCATAGGAAGTAGCCGAGTTCGGCGTAGGGCTCGGCTCGATTCGGCTGCTCGGCAGAAAGCTGCTGGAGTTGTGCGCGCGTCGCGGCGTCCTTACCAGGGCGATTCGTCAAACCGGCTAACACCAGCCTCACGTCGAACGCCGGGACTGGCTCGGGGGTTAGCGTGGCGCTCTGCTTCTCCAGCTTTTCCGGGACAATTGCGGCCAGAAACTGATCGCTCCGTATGTACGCTTGCAGGTCCCGTTCGATTTCGGCGAGAGGCTTTCCATAGATACTCGTCAGGGCGGTAATCGAATCCTGCCCGCGCGCAATCGCATCCAAAAACGCTTGGGATTTTGGGCGGTACTCCCTGGTCAATAGGATCATGTGAGTCAATGCCCAGCCTTCGTTGTACAGGCTTCCCGCTTTATTCTTCTCGTTGTAATAGGGGGAGTTTGCATCAGCCGTTAAAATGACCGGCAGCGGAGCCCATTTTTCCTGCCGCAACGCCAATAACCGCCCGGGGATAATATCGCCGATCACAACTTTATTTCCACGTTGCTGCAGCGTCGAATAATATTCCGCCAAACCCTCATTTAGCCAGGGAGGGACGACAATGCCGAAGTGTTCGATAACGAGATGAACATATTCATGTATAGCCACCGGAAAAGTTTCGCTTCCGATATGGCTCATGACGATAGTGTCGTGCTCACCGCCTGCGTGAAAGTAGGCAATCGCGACCTCGTTCGGCCGGTAAGGCTCGTATTCCTTCAATGAATTGAAGACGATAATCCGCACGGGCACCGGTTTATCATTCTCATGGCCCATGGCTTGCACAAAGAAGCCGCGGACTTGCTCGAATTGCCGTACAGTATCGATCGTGGCCCGCTCACCCCCGGTCGAATAGATTTCGAAATTTGCGGATTGAACCCGGATCCACCGCGGATCCGCCGCCTGTGTGCTGCTGAAACAATAGAGACACAAAATGACCGCAGTGGCCGGACGCATTTGAAAATTATAAACGAAAACGGCTGCCGACGGATTCTGCGAGCGTATTTATTGTCGTACTCTTCCATCCACACCATCTGATTCGCTCCAACTCGCTTCGTTCGACTTCAATCGGATCGTCGAAGCCGTCGAGTTCCGTGATCCAGTTGTGGACTGCCGGCGAACCGGATCGTGGCAGAGTCGATGTCCGGGAACTTATCGTAGAGCGCCACTGCAATGTCATGAACTCCGTATGTACGCTGCAGGTCCCCTTCGATTTCGGCGACCGGTTTTCCCTAGATACGCGTAAGAGAGGTAATGATCGTGCATCAAGGGCGACATTGGGTTTTGAGTTGCAGGATGCCTTGCTGCCGTTGTCCGAATCGCGGCCGTGAGCGTTACCCGATGTTTGGATGGAACGCGGCGGAATGTACTCCGCGGGAGCCAAGCCTCGGAGGCGTCCTCTCGCAACCTCCGTTACGCTACTCCACAGCGCCCCAGGCCCTAAGTAGCGCGACGGTCTTCGTTCGGCTTTCACCGCCAAAAAGCAATGCATATCCTAGGGGCGTACATTCCACGATCTCGCCCGGCCGGTCGTAGTCCCCTGGAATCTTCACACGAAGGCGGCGCCAGCCTCATCCACCGCTGCGCGGGCATTGATGCCGGCCCCGCGGTCGAGGAGCAGCGCGGCGGCTGCAACATTGCCGTATTCCGCCGCGACATGCAGAAGCGTTGCTCCCTGCAGCAGGAGGGACCGTCCGCCGGTGTGGCCGCAATCGAGCTCCGGGAAAAGCTGATTCACGATTCCGGGCTCGGCATCCATTAGCTTTTCCAACTCATCCAGCCGTCCGCGGAGTACTGCCAATACAGCCGGCCTGTTGTACCTGGTTTCCGCGCCGGCCTGCACGAGGACGTCGATGCAGGCGCTCAGCCGTTCCGGGGAACGGGCGTAGCTCGCAATGAGATAGTCAAGGGCGGTACCCGGATATGCGTGGCCGCCTACCTGGAATCCATGGTCGCGATAATTCGGATTTGCGCCATGATCGAGGAGCCATTTAAGAGCGTCCGGGTCCAGGTTCTCGCACGGCGCAAAGATGATGGGGAAAGTTCCGTGCCAGAGGGCGTTTACATCCGCGCCGTGCGTTATCAGAAGCTCCATCATCGGGATGCGATCTGCGTTAAGCGCGGCCCGCATCAAGGGTCCGTCGCCCGCTTGGTGCACGTCCGAACCATGCGCGATCATCCATTGCGCCATCGCTAGTCTCACGGGACTCGGCGGTTCCCAAGGTACACGGCATTCGGCAACCCAGGTGAGCGGCCCATCCTTTCCGTAGCCAAGCGCGGCCCGGTGCAGCGCCGGGTTGCGCGTCATCATGGTCCGGACACTCGCGAAATCGTTAGTATCGATCGCCTGCTTGAGTTGCCCGACCTCCTCGAATGACTCGACATGAGCCTTGAGCTTGGGCCAACTCGCAAACCCGTAGAGGCGTGCGATCTGGAACTGCGCATCGGCGAGTGATGCCGCCCGGCCCGCTTTAAACAGGTCCTTGGCTTGGTTCTTCAGATGGGGGAGATTGGGACGATCCGGAAGAGCCGGCGCACCGTTTGGTTCAGCGCCCGCCGTCCGCACAATCGGGCTGAAAGAAGGTTGCTGAGAGTTGAGACGGAAAGGTGGGCTTCTGCCCTTTCCGCGGACCGGATACGTCCTTCACGCTAATCACAGCCTATCAAACGGTAAACGGTGGAGTGGCAGGTGTTCTATCCACCTCCTAGATCTGATCCCCGGCCCCCAGCCGCATAACCGCCGCGAATCTGAGAAACCTGCTGGAAGACATCATGAGAATGTCAAAGGGGGATTGCGGCGCATTACAACTGGTAACCGTAGGAACCGCGCGTCCAATCCGCAGCTTGCGCCATCAAACGACCGGCGCGGATTACTCCCACCGCAGCGCCGTCAGGGGATCGACCCGGCCGGCGCGGCGTGCGGGGAGATAGCATGCCGCCAGCGCGACCGCGAACATCACGGCGGCGGCCCCACTGTAGATCAGAGGATCGGCCGCGGTTACTTCGAAAACTCGGCTCGCCCAGAACCGGCTGAGCGCCAGCGCGCTGACGACGCCGATCGCGAGGCCAAGCGCACTTAACCTGATTCCTTGAACTAGAATTTCGCGGGTCACCTCGCGCGAAGACGCGCCCAGAGCCACACGGATGCCGATCTCTTTCGTCCGTCTCGTGACCGACCATGACAGCACGCCGTAAATCCCAATTAACGCCAGCACCATCGCCAACGTGGCGAAGGACGCGAGCAGAGTCATCGTCCATCGTCGCGACGCGGCTGAGTCATCGACAAGCTGGTCCATGGTCCGGATTTCTGAGACGGGGAGCTCCGGATCGATTGCTTGAATAGCCGCGTAGACGGGTGCAATGAGCGATTCGGGATGGCCCGAGGTGTGGATAAGAATCGTCGCCGGGAAGAGCGAAGGGAAATACTCGTCGAGGCTTGACTCGGCATCGAGTCCGAATTGCTTCACATCGCCGGCAACGCCGATGATCGTGGACCAGGTAGGATTTGTCCCCCATGGTCCGGTGATAAATTTCTCGCCGACGGCATTCTTCCCCGGCCAGAAACGGTTGGCCATGGTCCGATTGACGATCACCACCGGCTGAGTGAGGTCGCGCTCCTCGAACGCACGACCAGATTCGATCGGGATCCGCATCGCGGCGAAGTAATCGGGGCTGACAAGCCGGAGCTGCGCGGCGGGCAGCGAATCAGGATTGATCAACGGGTTCCCTGGTACGTTGAAGCGGCCAGCGTTGCCGTGGTCGGGATTCAAGGGCAAGACATTGATCGATGCGAAGCGGTCCACGCCAGGAATCTGCTTCACGCGTTGCTCGATACCGCGGAACAAAATATCGGGCTTACGCGATCTCGGAAAAGCGATGCGCATCGTCAGCAGGCCTCGGGGGTTAAAACCAGGGTTGACGTGTACCAGCCTCACGAAGCCGTTGACGAGAATCGCCGCGGCCGCAATAAGTACCATCGCCAGCGCAAATTCGGCGACAACCAGTGCCGACGGCATTCCGCTGGCGCCCCGCGTCACCGAAGTAGCCTTGAGGATTACGTTGGTGTCGCCGCGCAGCGCTTGTAGGATAGGCGCGAGTCCGAAAATGAGACCCGTGGCTAGCGAAATCGTGAGAAGATATGCCACAACTCGCAAATCAAGCTGCGTTTCGACCGGCGAAAGGAGTCTGAGCCCAAGTTCCGCAAAACCGAGTCCGGCGGCTCCGCCGAGAACGGCCAGAAGAACGCTTTCGGTAAGCAATTGCCGTGTGAGCCGCCAAGCTCCTGCGCCAAGAGCGCCGCGCGTCGCAATTTCGCGCGATCGCCCGTTGGCGCGAGCGAGCATTAGATTCGCCACATTGCTACAGGCGGTCAGCAGGACGAGCGCGACCGCGCCGAAGAGCATCAATAGCGCAGAGCGAATATTCGCGGTGAGGTCATCCTGAAGAGCCGAAACGCGCATGCCCCATCCGGTGCTCGTCTTGGGATTGTCGGCAACCAGGCGCGAAGAAAGCGCCGTAAGCCGCGTTTCGGCCTGCTGCATGGTCACGCCGCGATTCAGCCGCCCGATGAATCCGGCCGCGTGGCGAACCGGGTTGGTTAGCTCGTCACCAATTAGCGGACCGGGCGGAAGCCAGACATCAGCCCAATCGGGAAATTTGAAATCCGCGGCCATGACACCGATTACAGTGAAGCCGTCGTCATTAAGACGAATTGTTTTTCCGACGATACCCGGATCGGAGGCGAAGCCGGTGCGCCATATGTGCTCGCTGAGCAGGACGGAATTCGGTGGTTCGTGGTCCGCGAAGGCGCGTCCAAGCACCGGCGCGACGCCCATCACCCGCAGAAAGTCCGTTGAGAAAAAATCGCCGCGGACGCTGAGTGCCCCCGAATGCGGGGGGATCAGACTGAATTCGGAAGGGACATAGCGATACCAAGCGGTGTCTTGAAAAATATCATTCTGGCTCTGCCACAGATCCAGTTCGCGAGGCGAAACACCTATTTTGGGAAACGCCGGAACGAAACTATCCTGCGGCAGATAGCTGTCCCATGCGATGACGAGGCGGGAAGGATCACGATAGGGGAGCGGTTTGATCAGAACACTATCAACTAGGCTGAAGATCGCGGCATTGGCGCCGATACCCAGCGCCAGCGTTGCGACGGCAACTGCCGTGAATCCAGGCGCGCGCAGCAAGGTGCGGGTGGCGTAACGAAGGTCCTGAAGAAGAGCGCCCATATCCGTAGTTTAAGACCCGATCTCCGCAAAGGGCAGGACGATATTTTTCGCCAACAATTCGGCCTTACGTTAAAACCGCTAGCTGTTTGCGGGCGTCGGGGCATATTACCATCCCAACCGGACCGGAATTAACTGACCCAAACAGCCGTTCCGTTAGCCTAAGGTACCGGTAGGAACCGCCGATAGACAATATGAGAGGTTTAGCCCCTCAAAGGCACTCGCTCAACATGAGAGTAAACGATCCCAACCTTTCTTCGCTTGCAGGGACGGGCGCGTCCCGAACGCTGGATACTAGCCGGGCGGGCCAAAGCGGCCCTAACAGCCCGGGGGCGGGCACAGCCGGCGCTTCCGACGATGTCCAGGTATCAGAGCTTGCGCGAAGCCTCCGGTCATTGGCGGGGGATTCCCCGGACCGCCAAGCCCAAATCGAGCAGATCGCACGCGATTACGCGAACGGTTCCTATAAGGTGGATGCCGCAGCCACCGCTTCGAAGATCATCGATGACGCCACTCAGTGATGTTCGGGGCCGGATCGCCGCTTTGCGATCCGCGCTGTTCGAGAACGATGCGGAGGCGCTGCGCAAACAACTCCCACTGCTGGAGGCTGCTGCGGAACAGATGAAAGTGGTGGCAGACGCTGGCGCGCGCGCCGATCAGTTGAAAGAGTTGAACGGCTTGTCGCGCGATCTGGCAAGTTGCCGCAAGCTGATCGACCAAGGCTCGACAACCGCCCGGATACTGGCGAGTATTCTGAGTTCCGGTTCGGCCGGCTATTGCCGCAACGGAGCGCCGCCAGCGGTTGAGACGACGGCTACAGTGTTGCTGCGGGGTTGAAGCCGAAATGGGAAGCCTTACCACCTCCCTATTGAACGCCAGCGGCGCGCTGAACGTCTATGGCCGCGCGCTGAATGTTATTCAAAACAACATCTCCAACGCCAACACGCCTGGGTATGTTGAACAGGATCAAACGCTGATCGCCGAGCCGTTCGACGGAACCAACCGGACCGCGGGCGGCATCATTGCAGGCCCGATCCAGAGCGCCCGATCGGAGTATCTCGAGCAGAACGTCCGAAACCAGGCGCAAGTTTTGGGTTACGCGCAGCAGCGGGCGAGCGATCTTGGACAGGTTCAGCCGGTGTTCAGTCCGACATCAACCTCATCTATTTCGGCGATGCTCAATAAATTCTTCAGCTCGTTTTCGCAATTGAGCGTGAATCCGAACGATCCCACTGAGCGGCAGAGCGTGATTAATGCGGCTGGCCAAGTTGCTGAAAGCTTTAATCAGGCAGCAACGGGAATTCAGCAAGTTTCTTCCAATGTCGACAGCCAAACGCACGACCTTGTGCCGCAGATCAATAAGGTCCTTCAACAAATCACGGCACTGAATCAGCAGTATGCGGCCGATGCATCCTCTACACAGGACGCGGGACTCGACGCCCAGATGCATTCGGCGCTCGAAAATCTATCGACCATGGTGAATTTTTCGCTGGTGAAGTCCAACACCGGGCAATACAACGTGTTTACAGGAGGAACACCGCTCGTGGTCGGAGATCACGAATATCCCATATCCGCCGATTTCTCCTCGCCGCAAACCGTCATTCGGGATGCGCAAGGCAACGACATCACTTCGGAACTCACGGGCGGCCAATTGGGAGCATTGCTAGGCGAGAAGAACACCACGTTGCCGCACTATATGGAGCTACTGAATAGTCTGGCGGCGACGTTCGCCGATGAGGTGAATCAGCAGCTTTCCCAGGGCGTCGATCAGAATGGCCAACCGCCGTCAATGGGACTCTTCACGTATCGCCAGACGTCCAACGCGGCGTCAACCCTTGCGGTGACCAACATTGCTCCGGATCAGATCGCGGCGGCCTCGGCCGGCTCGCCGGGGGGCAATGGAAACGCAATCGCCCTCGCGCAGCTGGCATCGGCCCCGTTAGTAAATGGCTTCACCTTCACTCAGGCGTACGGAAATTTAAGCGCTCAGGTTGGCACGGATGTCGCGCAGGCGCAGCAGGATCAAACGGACGATAAGGATTTGCTGACACAGGCGCAACAGACACGATCACAGCAGACGGGCGTCTCACTGAACGCGGAGGCGGCGAAGCTGCTCCAAGTGCAACAGACCTATGACGCGATCGGAAAGCTTATTAGCACGATAAGCGACTTGACGCTGAACGTCATTAACCTGATACCGCCGGTGACATCGTAAACACATGGTTTCCAGTCTTAATCCGAACTTGCAGCAGTTTGTCGACAGTTTTAACGGCATCACAAATTCACTGCAGCGAACGCAGCTTGAGATTTCGAGCGGCCTGCGGATAAACCAGCTCTCGGATTCGCCGGACACCATCTCTACACTGTTGACAGCCCGGGCCAGTCTGAGCTCGGTCCAGCAGATCAACTCCAATCTTGGGCGCTTCCAATCCGAGGCGAATGGGGGGGAGCAGGCCCTTGAAACAGCCGTGCAGCTCTTCGATCATGTCCAGACCTTAGGCGCGCAGGGCGCGACGGACACTGTGGATGCGGCCACGCGCGCCAACCTCGCCACTCAGCTTGGATCTATTCTTCAGCAGATGGGGGGTCTTGCCGCAACTCAAGTGGAGGGGCGCTATATTTTCTCCGGCGATTCGGATCAGCAAACGCCTTACATCATCGATCTCACGCAAGCCAATCCGGTCAGCGCTTATATGGGGTCGGCGTCCACGCGCCTGGCGCAATATCCGGATGGAACCACATTCCAAGTCGCCGAAACGGCGCAAACGATCTTCGATTCAAACGACCCGACGACGAACGTGTTTCAGGCGATCAACGATTTGCGAACAGCGTTGGCGAGTAATAGCGATATGGCAATTCAAACGGCTGTGAGCGGGCTTTCAAAAGTCAGCTCGTATTTGAACGCCCAATTAGCCTTCTACGGCAACGTGCAGGACGAGGTCACGAACGCTACCAACGAGGGCCAGAATATGCAGACGCAGCTTCAAGCGCAGATCAGCGGGCTACAGGACACCGATATGACGGCAGCGATTTCGCAGCTTACGCAGGAGCAAACGCAGGAGCAGGCCGCGTTGCAGTCGGAGGCGTTGATCCCGCGGAACACCTTATTCGATTATTTGAAGTAAGTGGGGCGCGTCGGGCAGACTGCAACAAGCGTGGGGCAGGTTGCCAACCTGGTGTGCTCAGTATGACTTGTAATTCAAGGGGTGAAAGTCCCCCATGGACCGTTAATGACCGGAACCATCCGTCTAGGCAAGGGTGTCCGCCGCGAGGCGGAATCTGAAGAAAGCTGATGACGAAATCGCGGATTCGACGTACAGGAAGCGGATACAAGGCCTTGCAGCGTGGGGTCACCCGGCCAGGGACGGGGAAGCCCAATAGTCATTCGGAACGCGGCGCGGTAGATCCGACGAGTCTGCGCGAAGAAGACAGGTCTTACCTGAGGAGATCTTTGCTGTGGTCCGTACACACCGGACTACCGCACGGGCAACCGGGCGGGATAGCAGCAGAGAAGTCAGCAGAGGTCATAGTAGCCCAACCCGGCGAAGGACCGAATCTTTAATGCAAGGAGCAGAGGGAAATTTCGATGAACGTGGGGCAGCAGAAAGGCCAGGAGCACCACGACGACCAAGAGGCGGACGGAACCCGTCCTCCCTCGTCGGGGACGCAGCAAACGTTCACGGCATTCGACTCACAACGAGCCTTGACAGTCCATTTGAGCAGATATGCGACCCCAAGAACCTTGTTCGCGCCTACCGGCGGGTTCGCTCCAACAAGGGAACGCCAGGCGTGGACGGCATGACCGTTGACGCACTGGCCGACTGGCTTCGGCAACACAGTGCGGCGTTGACGGCTTCGCTAGCAGAAGGGACCTACCGGCCCCAACCCGTACGCGGAGTGCAGATCCCGAAGCCGGGAGGAGGACAACGCCAGTTGGGCATCCCCACGGTTGTGGATCGTCTGGTTCAACAGATGATTCTGCAAGTACTGGAGCCCATCTTCGATCCCACCTTTCCCAACTCGAGCTACGGAATCCGTCCGGGACGCAGCGCCCACATGGCGCTGGAACAGGCGCGGCAATACGTAAATCGGGAAGGACGCGAGTTTCGTGGATCTCGACCTGGAGAAGTTCTTCGATCGGGTGAATCACGATATCCTCATGTCCCGAATCGCGCGCAGGATCGGCGACAAACGCCTGCTCCGGATCATTCGGCGCTTTCTCCAGGCCGGCCTGATGCAGGAGGGGGTGTGCGTTACCCGCGACCAGGGAACTCCACAAGGTGGGCCGCTCTCCCCTTTGCTGGCCAATCTCCTGCTTGACAATCTGGACCAGTTGCTGGAAACCCGGGGACATCGCTTCTGCCGCTACGCCAACGGTGCAACATTTATGTGCGTCACTGACGGCAGGTCAGCGAGTGATGGAATCGGTGATACGGTTTCTGGAAGGAAAACTCAAGCTCCGAGTGAACCGGGAAAAGAGCGCCGTGGCGCCGGTTGGGCAACGCAAGTTCCTCGGCCATCGGATTCTCTTGAACGGTAAACTCGGGATCTCGTCCCAAAGCGTTGATCGCGCCAAGGACAAGATCCGGCAGATTACTCGTCGCGACCGGGGCGTGAGCTTGGCGCAGGTCATTGTCGAACTGAATTCGTTTCTGCCTGGATGGATCGCCTACGACCGCCATGCGGCCTGTCGGTTCCAACTCCAATGCCTGGACGAATGGATTCGGCATCGTCTGCGTTGCTACCGCCTCAAACAGCGCAAGCGCGGTCGCTCGGTGGCGGGATTCCTCCGCTCACTCGGCGTGTCCGCGATGCACGCAGCCCGTCTGGCCTCCTCCGGAAAGGGTTGGTGGCGTTTATCCAACTGCCCACCGGTCAAAGCGGGGTTGTCTAACGCATGGTTCCACTCCCAGGGTCTCGTTTCCCTGGTCCTCAAGTATGACTCGTTACACCATTAATGAAACCGCCGTATACACACAAGTACGTACGGTGGTGTGGGAGGACGGGGTCGCGAGGCCCCTCCTACCCGATCGCGCGATTGCCAATCGCGCCGGCACACAAAAGGTCACCGCAATAATTTCCGCACCTCGGCACACCAGAGGCACACAAGCCAACGAAGGAATCAACCCACCTTCATCGACTTCCCTGTAAGTATTGAATCTTTGGTGCTGGAGGTGGGGTCGAAAGCCGGAACGCCTCGAAACCAAGGAAGCTTCTGTTCTAAAGACGGACAGAAAAGCCGAAAGCGCTGGACAGGCAGATCTGTCGCACGTGTACCGCAGACCACCACTGATATACATGTTAACGGCACCCGAAAAACTGGAAGTTTTGAATCTAGCGAACCTCTGGCCACGGCATATCTCAGAATCCGGTTCTTACGCACTTGTCGCTGACAACTCGATTCCCATCGCGGAGGGCGTATCCGAGCTTGATGAGAATAGCTACCGTCTTCTCGTTGGGGCTTTCAACGAGGAACCGGTCTCGAATTGCATCGGCATACGATTCAACCCAATACTTCACAGCGGTGCTCGCATGTCCCTTGCGGCGCTCTTTTGGAACGATGTAGATCTGGTTAAGGATGCAGATCTTGTTTCGTAGCGATCTTCTGTCAAATTCCCGAGCAAGTATCCGAGGTACTTGGACCGGGCGATACTCAAGAACGTGCTGGGAGAATCCCGCAAAATTGCGAAAGTCACGGTTACTTGCTTATGGCGTCGCGGCGGCTTGGCGGGCGAATTTGCTAAACCGACGCGTTAGGCTCCTAAAGCGTCCCTCGTGGCTTTTGACGTCGCCCGTGCTGCGGTTCAATCTGTCGTATTGCAGAAGCTCCTGATCAAGGTCCTCGTCATTCGGATCGGCGGTCGCCCGGGCTCGGTTTGCGCGACGCTCAGAATCAAGGCGGACTAGAAATTCGCGAATGAAGGGAAAGTCCCCGGTGGACCTGCTGCGAATGAACCAGTAGTAAACGGCGAAAACTCCGGCCGAGCTCAGCAGCTTGTCACCAGGCAGGAAAATCTCGCTCATGCTGTCGAGAACGTCTACGACCTTACGGGCGGCGAGTTCGAGGCCCTTTGTGTCTCGGACGCTATCGGTCACAAACTGGTCAAGGCTCCCCTTTTTTGTTTCTTTTGTTGCGCCAGAGTACTCGAAGTATAAGAGCTTGGCCGCCGCGTTCAAATCCTGCCCGCGCGTCATGGTGAATGCAACGTTCTCAAGAAACAGGTCGTGTCTTGCTATTTGGCGGAAGAGCTGAGGGGCCGGCCCCGACATCGCATTGCGGATCTCTGCGCCGGTGAGCGGCTTGCTGGGGTTCAGCCGCACAAACAGTTCGTGAATCGGAACGTCACTTTTGCCAACGACCCGCATAGCTTCTGGCTGTGAAGCGGTGAATCTCCCCAAGTAAAATCGGCCACGTAGATCTTGGGGACGTCGAATCCGTTCAATATGGAATCGATCAAATACTGCTTGTCGGTCACGGACCAAGGCGGCCTCGTCTTTGATATGGCGGGTCCATATCAATTTTGTCTTGCCGGTTGCGCCACCACGTCAGCGTGTGGGGCTCCATCTGTTCAACCTTAAAATCTTTCTTTTGTATTTCTGCCATCGAATTAATATTCGAACCCAAAATCTCGCTTGATGTCCTTGGACAGACCCTCAAGGTCCGGAAAAACGACGGATTCGGTAATACCATTCTTCAGAATGGATCTGCGCATCGCAGGCAGCACATCGCGCCTGAGCATAACCTTTTGGAGGCATGAAGCTGGAAAAGGCTCCTGCTCGTAGGCGTCCTCCATGGCTTGGGTGCTCTGCCCGAAGATGACGAAGCAACCGCGCTGAGCGACGATTCGGGGACTGTTGTGAGCACCATAAATCGCGACCGGATGCACGTTCATGTCCGGAAACCGCGTAAGGGGCTTATAGCTCTGCAGGGCTTCTCTGATGGCATCAGAATGCCGCGATCGAAACGTCGCTGTCTCAACGCATGCCTATTCCAGGCGACCGGATCGAGTATCCACACAGCGGCATCGGAAGAAAATGTCAGCACCGGGTTGGCACCCGCCAGCTTGCCGGAAAAGGGGCTGGACATTATCGCAAAATATAAGCCGATCAGAGGGTTCTCCGTCCAGTCGAGTAGCCGCGTCGGGATTCCGTAATGCTGCATGAAGAAAAGATGGTCCCAGTTGTCGGCCAAGGCACGAGTCATAAATGGGATGCTTCGCTGCTGGAATCGCATCATCAGGTTTCGCTCAAGCAATTCGAGGTCAACCACAGCATGTTCTCGGGCATGACGGTAAAGAGTGGGAAGCAGGTTATATGTTGCCTTGCCCGCACCGCGGAACCATAACGGGCCCTCAGCGCGCTGGCGACGTTCGACTAGCCTGACAAAGTCCTGGAACGAATTTGGGCACATTTCAGGCACGGTGTGCGCTTGTGTATTGCTACTCACGTTTTTCAGGCCAGTTTAACATTGCCCCAAGCGGCAAGGGCAAGCAGGAATCGAAATCACTAAATCAACCGCGTTCTTCACCAGTGGAAATTTCGTACGTAATCGCTGACAATCTGCTTCAACTCGCATTCCAGTCAGCAGCGGTGAGCTGTCTAAAACAGAATTGCTCACAAATGTATTATGCCGCCCCAAGACATGATGAGGTGGAGGCTGGGCGGTTGAAACTCCAAGTGATACGAGTATTCCGGTTGTGGTGGGCGCAAAGGTCACTGGCGAAGCGATCTGCCGGGTGGATCCGGATATCAACGCAGCGAATCGATTCAATGGCCGCGAAGTGCCTCAAATGCGTTCCGCTGCCTGCTGGCACATCCGCCGAGACAGAATGTTTTTTCGGGACCGGCCTAGGTGCGCGGGATGGCCATATCAAAACCGTGCGCTCGTTCAAAGCGATACTTTCCAAAACGGAGTTGCGAACGCCCATGCTCACGATTTCCGCCATACCGCGGACACGGAAATCCTCGCGAAGGGTGGTGCCATCTTTGGGCGACTCGCCCCAGATCATTCGCAAGCACTACATAAATGATCGCGCGAATTTTAGACCCGGACGAAGGCGATTTTGGCTCAAGTTCATGGCGCGTACACGTATCCCGAAATTTAACGCGCGCAACTCCGATTTTTGCAATACATCCGATGGTGCTGGAGGTGGGGGTCGAACCCACATGACCAGTGAAGGTCGCGGGATTTTGAGTCCCGTGCGTCTGCCAGTTCCGCCACTCCAGCTAGATAACGTTGAAGGATCTGACGGTCACGATTATAGCAAGCACGTGCCGCTGCTCGGACGTGTGGGTTTGGACTTTTTCGCTGACATGAAAGGGTGAGTCAAGTCGACGGGCGATGAGCTACGAAGAGGTGATCGTACGCGAGGGGTTTTAAGGGGAAGGGGGTTGCGGCCGACAACCCCCAAAAACGAACTTTTCAATAATGCGCCCTTCCGGACGCGAATCGCTGGTCGTGACTAGTGGGCCGCCATCACGATCGGAGCGGCATAATCATCGCAGGGCCAGCAGTCCGGCGTCGGGCCATCGGTCACGGCGACCACGATACCCAACAACGGAAGCGCGAACACGACGGTTCGCAGGCGCAGCAGCTTCTTAAGCATTTGGTTCTAATCCCTCCCTGGAATCTGTCTTACTTCCTGACTGGGCCAGAATACGGGGATTTTGAGCTGGATTAGAACCTTAAAAGAACCTTTTCTGGAATCAGAACATCTTCGCAGAAAGTGTACCGTTTTGTTTCTCGGTAACCGGATGCTATTCAGTGCGATGCCGGCCGTGAAGAGCGTGTTCCAAACTCATCGCCACCTGGGTCACCTGGCCGATCACCTCGATCTCCGAAGGGTATTCGTAAGTTTCGGGATCGCACGAAGATGCCGGATGAGGCTGAAGCGTAAGCCGGCCGCCTCTGAGCGTGCACCACCGGCAGGCGTACCCATCGCGGTGCTCCAGGAAGTAGATCGGGCGCTCGAACTCGGTGCGCCAACCGGAAGAGCGAATACGCCGCGTGTCATCGATCACGACCAGCGATCCCGGCGGGATGATGGGGAACATCGACCAATCGTCCGTGCCGATGAGTCCATATCGGCGGTTGCGCACGTCCATGTGTTTCAGGAGCATCAACGGAAGCTTGCCCCATCTTTGGATCATGCGGCTCAGAAAAACGGTCTTACCGAGGTCGATCCCTGGATCTAACGCGAGCGGAACCTGGATTTCGCCCTCTTCCTTAGGCTGAAATCCGATAGGGTGCGTCCGGGCAAGGTGGACAAGAGCAGCGTCCGCCGCAAGCTCGCCAAGCGCAATTCCGTACCAGGAAAGCACTTCATTCAAATCCAAGCGGTAGATGGCGCATAGTGAGTAGAGCCGGTAAGTGCTCGGCATCGTGCCTTTGTTCTCGATGTCGGCCAGCCGGCTCAGCGCGACGGTGTACTCGTCATTTTCATGCGCGGCGGCAATCTTCGCGCTGGCCTCTTCCACGTCTCGGTACTTGAGGCCCAGGCGTTCGCGAACCTTCTTGAGTTTCTGTCCGGCTTCCTCCATGATGGAAGTTCGGGTAGCGGCGCTCGACCGGCTGGAGGTTGCAAAAGCCATGAAAGCGAAAGCCGAAGTTAATTATAGCTGTTCGAACGGGAGCTTTTCAAGGTTCTTGTTCTGATTTCAGAACAGGGGATTCGATAATTGGTGCTTTTGGAACGGCCTGGAAACCGGGGATTCTGCTAGCGTGCGCTCCTCCCCAAATTTACGTCTAGTCGTTGCCGTCACGGGCGCGAGCGGCTCCATTTACGGCTGGCGATTACTCGAAAAGTTACAAGCATGGGAGGGGATTGAAGTACATCTGGTTCTTTCGCGCTCCGGCGAGCGTACCGCGCATTTGGAGCTCGGGAAATCGGCGGCGGATTTTAAGGCCTTGGCCGATTGCTCCTATTCGCCCGAGGATATCGGATGCCGGCTCGCCAGCGGCTCGTTTCTAATGGCCGGAATGGTGATCGCGCCTTGCTCGATCCACACTATGTCCTCGATCGCGCATGGCATCAGTTCAAACCTGATTGTCCGCGCCGCGGACGTGACACTGAAAGAACACCGGAAGCTGGTGCTGATGGTCCGTGAATCGCCGTTCCACTTGGGGCATCTGCGCTCGATGACGGCGCTCGCCGAGATGGGCGCCATCGTCGCGCCCCCCGTTCCCGGCTTTTATCATCGTCCGGAGACGGTCGCCGACATCGTGGAGTACAGCGTGGACCGCGTGCTGGACCTTATCGGGCTCCCCTCGCCGGAAACTCGGCGGTGGGACGGACCCGCGCGGCCGGCCGCCGGAAGTCCTGCCAGGGGCTCCGAATGAAAGCCGCGTTTCAAGGCGAGTTGGGCGCGTTCAGCCAGGACGCCATCCGCCAGCTTTTAGGATCGAAAGCGCAGCCGGTCCCGTACCCGCAATTCGATGAGGTTTTCGACGCTCTTGCCCATGGCGACGTCAACGTCGCGGTGGCGCCCATCGAAAATACGCTGCATGGCTCGGTGCACAAAAATTACGACCTGATGTTGAAGCATGATTTCATCATCACCGCCGAGACGAATGTGCGCATTGTTCATAATCTGATCGCTCCGCCTGGCACGCGGTTTTCGCAAATTCGCAAAGTCTATTCGCACGAAGTGGCGCTTAATCAATGCCTGGAATTTTTCCGCCGCCACAAAAGCGTCGAGAACGTTCCGTTTTATGACACCGCGGGCAGCGTAAAGATGGTTATGCGGGATCGGCCGCCGGGCGCCGCCGCGATCGCCTCGGAACTGGCGGCCAAAATTTACGGCGGCGAAATTCTCAGGCGCGAAATTGAGGACGATCGCCGAAACTACACGCGCTTTTTCCTGCTGGAGCGAAAAGGCGCGAAGCCGCGCAAGCCTCAGGGATCCGATCGCAAGCTGTGGAAAACATCGCTGGTGTTCTCCACGCGCAACGTCCCGGGCGCGCTGTTCCGGGCGTTAAGCGCGCTGGCGCTGCGCGATCTCAACCTGACCAAGCTCGAATCGAGGCCTCTTCGGGGCCGTCCCTGGGAATACATGTTTTACCTGGATCTTATCGGCCGGCAGGATGACGCGGTGGTCCGCAACGCCCTGGGACACTTGGGCGAGGTCGCCGATTTTTTGCGCGTGTTGGGCACCTATCGCGCTGCCTGAAACTTAGTCTCCTGCCTCTCGGGACGGCTTAAGTACTGGGTAGCACGGGCTGCCGGAAAATGGCGCCCCTTTTTCCTTCCACCTTTTATTTGCCCACCAGGTGCTTCAAGTCCTTCTCATTCTCGTCGCAGACGTACTCGATTAAATCTGTATCCGGATTCGCGGCAAGCTCAAGGTTTACGTTCCACGGCTTGGTATAGGCCTTGGGATCGTCGATCGTAATTTTCAAGTCGATGTGGCCCCAATCCCGGCGGTGAAAGCGCTCTGTCAGGTGAAGCGCTTCCGTTCCCGGATGGCCGTTGTTGTCGAGCCAATTATTGTCAACGAAGCCTGACGACTCTACAACCAGCGTGTCGCCGTCCCATTTGCCGATCGAATAGCCCATCCAGGTGGGGTTAGGATCTTTGGGCAGCGGCCGTCCATCCATGAAGATCTGCCGGTAACTGTGCAGCGCTTCATACAGAATGACTATCATTCCGTTCGTGGTGTTCACGATTTTGAACGGATATGGCACTACGTTTTCGCGCGGCACGCCGGATAAAACGCAATACGCCTGCGGATCTTCGCGGCTGAGCGTATCCAGGCGATGCTTATATAAAGTCTCCGCCCAGGGTTGAAACGATACCTCGCCGGGCTTTAGGTCTCTCGCGATGTTGCCGGTGTAGCCGGCGCGCGTGACCCAGACGCCGGAGAGATCGGGTTTACCATCCGGCTTTTTGGGCGCGGGCGCGGCGAGGTCTGGCTTTCCATTCGGCAGGCGAGGCACGCCGGGCTTGGGAAAATCGGTCCACTGGGCGAAAGCCGCCGTGGAAACGGTAAAGGCGAACACAATGGCAACGGTTGAGAGCTTCATACTGATCCCGATTACTCCATCGCTTAGTGTACGCTTCTAAACTCTCCCGCACCACAAGTGGGGCAGGATGCCATCCTGCGGCGGCTTGCCAAGCCGCTAGCGCCGCTTATTTCCTAACGTCCGACCGATTGGTTACCTGGAGTACCTTTCTGCAGGCCAGTTTCTAAGGCCCGCAAGCCAGTCCCTCGGCCGCCCAGCGCGATTGGCAATCGCGCGCCGGTTGCCAAACCGGGCCCACAAACAAGATTTGAAACATTAGGCCAACCACATGCCTCCAAATCAACGGGAGGGGTTTACCTCCAGGTTGGCGCACGTACTATGTTCAGACTGGTGCTACGTTGAAAGATGGTAGGGAAACCGCAAACCACGCGGCGGCCTGAAGGCGAATTAATGCTAGCGGCTGGTAGCGAAAGCCGGACGGATTTCCTGGTTGGCTCCGGCGAGATGGGCGCGTTGATCCGCGCCTTCGATTGGAGCCTGACCCCACTCGGCCCCATCGACTCATGGCCGCAGGTTCTCAAGACCTCCATCAGCCTTATCCTGAGCTCTCGCCATCCCATGTGGATTGGTTGGGGCCCGCGGATGACGTTTCTGTACAACGATGCGTATCTGCACGTTCTCGGCCCCGCTAAGCATCCCCACGCATTGGGCCGGCCGGCTTCCGAAGTTTGGTCGGAAATCTGGGATGTTTGCGGTCCGCTCGCCGACAAAGTGGTTAAAAGCGGCGAAGCGAGCTTCGTTGACGATGTGCGTCTGTTCATGGACCGGGGCGATTTCCTGGAAGAAACCTTCTATTCGTTCTCCTATAGCCCGATCCGCGATCATACAGGCAACGTCTGCGGACTCTTTTGCCCTTCTACCGACGTTACCCCAAAGGTCCTGAATGCGAGGCGCCTCGCTACGCTATCCGAGCTAGCAGCCAACGCTCTAGTTGAAAAGACCATCGCCACGGCCTGCGCTAGCGCGGCCCTCACGCTCGAAAAGAATCCCGACGACATTCCGTTCGCCCTTCTTTATCTGGCGGACGAGACAGCGGGCCACGCTTCGCTGGAACAAGCCGTCGGCGCGTTCGGAACGGAAGTCCTCCAAACCAACATCGTTGATCTCAACCGCATCTCCGCGTCAAGTCCGTGGCATATTGCCGAAGTCTTTCGCGCCGCGCACCGGCGCGTAATTCCGGTAGAGGCGCTGGAATGGCTGCCTCTCGGGGTAGCCAACAAACGAGTTGCGGAAGCCGTGGTCCTCCCGGTGACCTCTAGCGGCGAGCACCGCCCGTATGGCGTCCTGATTTGCGGAGTGAATCCGTGCCGCCGCTTGGATGCGGAATACACCACGTTCTTCGAGTTGGTGGCGGGCCAATTCGCCGCGGCCATCCAGAACGCCAGCGCAGCCGAGGAGGAGAAAAAACGCGCGGATGCGCTTGCCGAGCTGAACCGTGCCAAAACAGTTTTCTTCTCAAATGTCAGCCACGAGTTCCGCACGCCCCTCACCCTCATGCTTGGCCCTCTCGAGGCCCTGCTCGCGAAGGCGCCAGACCTGAATAGCGACGATCGCGAACAACTCTCGATCGCGCACCGTAATAGTCTGCGGCTTCTCAAGCTGGTGAACTCGTTGTTGGACTTTTCGCGTATTGAAGCGGGCCGCATCAAAGCCTGGTATACGCCGGTCGATCTTTCTGCGTTAACGGCGGAGCTTGCGTCCAATTTCCGCTCCGCGCTGGAAGCCGCGGGGTTGAAGTTCATCGTGGAGTGCCCGCCGCTGCGGAAGCCCGTTTACGTGGACCGCGAAATGTGGGAGAAGATTGTGCTGAATCTTCTCTCAAACGCGTTCAAATTCACCTTCAAAGGCAGCGTGACCGTGCGGATGGAAGCGGCGGATGATGCAGCCGTTCTGCACGTCTCCGATACCGGCATCGGCATTTCCGAGGCTGACCTGCCACGGCTGTTTGAGCGCTTTCACCGCATCGAAGGCGCCAGGGGCAGAACCTATGAAGGCACCGGTATCGGCCTCGCCCTCGTCCAAGAGCTCGTTAAATTGCATGGAGGCCATATTTCGATTTCGAGCCGCGTAGGCGAAGGCAGCACGTTTACCGTTTCGATTCCGTTCGGCAAACAGCATCTGCCAAAAGAGCAGGTGGGGCGCGGCGAAGCGCGCCCGATTTCCTTATCGCGGCTGGAAAGCTACACCGGGGAGGCGTTGACGTGGCTGGCTTCGAACAGCAACCCCGCAGTCGCCACCCAGTTGGGTGCGACGAGCAAAAAACGAGCATGCGTCCTTATCGCCGAGGACAACGCCGACATGCGGGAGTATGCCTCCCGAATTCTTGCCGCTGATTCCGGATACGAAATCTTAACGGCGCCGGATGGCGAGAAAGCTCTTGAACTGATACGGCGGAATCCACCGGACTTGCTGATCGCCGATACGATGATGCCGGCGCTGGATGGCCTCGGTCTGCTTAAGGGCGTTCGCGCCGATCCCGCAACGCAAAGTTTGCCCGTAATCCTTTTATCGGCGCGCGCCGGCGAGGACGAGCGCGTCGAAGGCCTGGAAGCGGGAGCGGACGATTACCTGGTCAAACCGTTCGCCGCTAGCGAGCTTCGCGCGCGCGTTGGCACCCACATTCGTCTTGCGGCGCTCCGCCGCCAGGCGGCTGAACGCGAGGCGGCGCTTCGCGCGGACGCCGAAGCGCAGCGGGATCGTGCGATCAATATTCTCGAGAACATGTCGGATGGCTTCTTCGCGCTCGATCGCGATTGGCGTATAACCTACGCCAACGCCGAAGCGGAGCGGCTCACCGGTATGCGCCGCGAGGACATCGTCGGCAAGAGGCAATGGGAGCTTTTCGCGTACGCCGTGGGCACCCCCGCATACCAGGAACTTCAGCGGGCAGCCGCCCAGAGAGTGGCAGTCAACTTCGAGACCTACTACGAGCCGTGGAAACGCTGGTTGCATCTGAAGGCGCAACCTGCTTCCGAAGGCGGCATGTTCTTTTTTTTCGAAGACATCACCGAGCGCAAGCGAGCCCAGGAGGCAGTGCGCGAAAGCGAGGAAACTTTCCGGGCCATCGTCGAGACCACTCCCGAATGCGTCAAGCTCGTGGCCGCCGACGGCACCGTCCTGCACATGAATTCTTGGGGTTTGAAAATAGTCAGCGCGGAACATCCCGAGGATGTCATTGGGCATAGCGTCTATCACCTGATCGCGCCCGAGTTTAAAGAAGCCTATCGCGCATTTAACGAAAAAATTTGTTCGGGGGAGCGCGGCTCGCTTGAATTCGAAATTGTGGACCTGAAAGGTGTCCGCAAGCAGATGGAAACTCATGCCGCCGCGTTGCGCAGGCCGGACGGAACCGCGGTTCAACTCGCGATCACGCGAGATGTTTCGGAACGTACGGTCCGTGAACGGGCCAGCCTTCTGCTGGGCTCTATCGTCGAAACTTCCGACGACGCCATCATCAGCAAGGATCTCAACGGCATCGTTACAAGTTGGAACAAGAGCGCCGAACGCGTGTTTGGGTACACCTCCGAAGAAGCGCTCGGAAAGCCGATTACTATCCTTATTCCCGAAGATCGGCAACACGAAGAGCCGGAGATTCTGACGAGGCTCAGACATGGTGACCGCGTCGACCACTTCGAGACGATCCGGCGCCGGAAAGACGGCGTCCTGCTGAATGTGTCCCTGACGATCTCCCCCATTAAAGATTCAACCGGCAAGATCGTCGGCGCGTCTAAAATCGCCCGCAACATCACCGAGCGGAAACGCAATGAGGCTGCGATTCAGCAATTGAACACGCAGCTGACTCTGGAGCTTTCGGCGATGATGCGGATGCAGCAGCTTAGCACCCGTCTGGTCCGGACAGCCGATTTTCAGGAGCTTCTTGGAGAAATTATCGATGCGGCCTTGGAGATTACCGGCGCGGAGATGGGCAATATACAGTTGCTCGAAAATGACGCGCTGAGCATCGTCGCGCAACGCGGGTTTGACGCGCCGTTCCTGGAATTCTTGAACGGCGCGGGCCAGTCCGCATGCCGCGGAGCAATGCAGGCCGGCGAGCGCGTGATTATCGAGGACGTAAACACAAGTCCTGAGTTCGACGACCGGGCCCGCGAAATCATGCTTGAAGCCGGAGCCAGGGCGCTACAGTGTACGCCCTTGGTCAGCCGCTCGGGGCAACTCTTCGGAACGCTTTCCACCTACTACCGCGCGGCCAAACGGCCTGGAGATCGCGATCTGCGTTTCCTTGACCTTTTGGCCCGCCAGGTTGCCGATTTGATTGAGCGGGACCGGGCGCAAGCCGAGTTGCATGCCAGCGAGGGCAGGTTCCGGCAGCTTGCCGATTCGATGCCGCAGATTGTGTGGACGGCCCGGCCCGACGGTTACGTCGATTATTACAACCAGCGATGGTATGAGTTTACGGGCTTCGCCAAGGATCAGTTCGGAGATGCAAGCTGGCAGCGCGCCCTGCATCCCGAGGATGTGCAGCGCTCCCGCGAATATTATTACGCTTGTATCGGGAGTGGAAGACCCTATCAGATCGAATACCGTTTTTGGGACCGGCATGACCGGCGCTGGCGCTGGTTCATGGGGCGAGCTCTTCCGGTGCGCGACGAGTACGGCTCTATTGTGAAGTGGTTCGGCAGTTGCACGGATATCGACGATCAGAAGCGGGTGGAAGAGGAGCTCCGGCGTGCCAATAGCGACCTGGAGCAGTTCGCTTTTTCGGCCAGCCATGACCTTCAGGAGCCTTTGCGCAGCGTAAAGATTTACAGCGAGCTGCTAAGTAACAGGTATCGCGATCAGTTGGACGGGCCGGCGCTTCAATTTTGCGATTACATGCGCGAGGGTGCAACGCGCATGGAGCAATTAGTGCGGGATCTTCTCGCCTACACGCGAGTGTCGAAACTCGAAGCACCCACGGGGGAAACGGATGCCAACGCCGCGCTGGGCGAGACGCTGGCGAATTTGAATTTGGCAATCCAGGAAAGCGGCGCTCAAATTACTAGCGACTCGCTGCCGCCCGTGCGCGTCCATAGCGCGCATATGCAGCAGCTATTCCAAAACCTGATTGGGAACGCGATAAAGTATCGCGGCCCGGACCGGGTTCCTGTAATTCACGTCAGCGCTCAAAAACAAAGCGAACAGTGGGTCTTTTCGATCCAGGACAATGGGATCGGGATCGACCCCCAATACAAGGAGCGGATCTTTGGTTTATTCAAGCGATTACACACAGGCGACCAATATTCCGGTACCGGTATCGGTTTGGCCATCTGCCAGCGGATCGTGGAGCGGTATCATGGCCGGATCTGGGTCGAATCCAATCCGGGGCACGGATCGACGTTTAGGTTCAGTCTCCCCGTCTAACGAGCCAGAGCCGACGGCGCCTTACCACATTTTGATCGTGGAAGATAATCAGGCGGATGTCTTCCTGATTCGCGAGGCAATCGACGGCGCCAAGGTCAATGCCGAAATCCATGTGGTTTATGACGGAGAACAGGCCACGCGTTATTGCGCGGACATCGCGGCCGACGATAGCTTGCCGGCTCCCGCGCTCGTGATCCTCGACATTAATCTTCCCAAGAAGCAGGGCGGCGAGGTTCTGGGGGACATGCGAAAAAGTGAAAGGTGCAAGGATGCGCTGGTGCTTGTGGTCACTTCATCGGATTCCGATGCCGACCGCGTGGAAATGGCTCGTCGCGGCGCGAATGGGTACTTCCGGAAGCCTTCCGATTTCGAGGCATATATGAAGCTGGGCGGCATTGTGAAGCAACTCCTGGAGAGCAAAACCGCGCCCCCCAGCCCAGACCGCGCCGGCCTAGCTTAAGTCGTTTGTATTAATAGACTCTGGTTTGTTTGCGCGCTGCGGGGCAGGATGCCATCTTGTGGGGCAGGATGCCATCCTGCGGCGATTGCCAATCGCGCTGGACGGGCCGTCCCAAACAGCAGCTAGTGGTTACCATGCGCCAGCAAAATCATCAGCTGCCAGACCTTTTCAAGCAACCCATTAAAACTAGCGCAGCGTTACGACCAGCGACGGCCGATGTAGTCCGTGATCGTCAGCGAGACGAGTATCAGAAACCAGATCACTCCCCCGGCCAGGGCGACCCGCACCAGCTTGCCCTCATATAGCGCGTGCATGAAGAACGCCGCGATAAGCGAAGCTTTCACGGCGGCAATCCCCACAGCCACGACGACATTCATCGGACCCATATCTATGAAGCCAAGCAGAGTAGTCAAGGCTGTAAGCGCGAGCAGGCCCCCGAACGTATATGCGTATGTTTTTCTCGAGACAGCAGGTTGAGCCATAAGTCACAATTTGTGCAAGTGCAGCCCTTCGACATAGAAGATGGCGAACAGGAACACCCAGATAATATCCACGAAATGCCAGTACAAACCCGTCAGCTCCACCGGCGTATGATATTCGGCGGAAAACGACCCGGCGCGATTGCGAATCAGCATCGCAGTCAAAATGCCTTCTCCAACGAACATGTGCACCGCGTGAAGGCCGGTCATCAGGAAGTACAGGAGAAAGAACATCTCCACCTGCCCGGGATTCGGACCGCGGTAATCGAACCAGATACCCGGCGCGCGATGCTCCTGATAGTGTTGATAGTATTCCGTAAACTTGATTCCCAGGAACACCAGTCCTAGAAACATGGTGGCTAGCAGAAATATAGAAAGCATCCGCCGGTTTCCGGTTTCCGCGCTAAACACGGCGAGAGCCATGGTAAAGCTGCTGCCGATCAGCACCGCCGTGTTGATAGCCCCCAGCGTGATGCTCATATCTCCGCTGCCCACAATGAAGGACTCCGGAAATTTCATCCGGTAAACGGTAAACGCCAAAAATAGCCCGCCGAAGAGCATCACTTCGGTCATAATGAAGATCCACATGCCGAAAGTGGAGCTTTCGCGCTGCTGAACCGGATTGTTGTACTGCTCGCGAAGAAGAAGCGCGGTGGGATCAGCCAAGTCGCAGTTCCTCCCTCAAGCCTCCGAAGTCGTACGGCCCGCGTGTTACCACCGGAGTTTCTTCGAAGTTCTCGCGCGGCGGCGGCGAGGGCGTCTGCCACTCCAGGCCCGTGGCACGCCACGGATTGGGACCGGCGGGCTTGCCATACCTCCACGACCAAGTGAGATAAAGCAGAGGCAGAACATATCCTACGCCCAAAATCGACGCGCCGGCCGTCGACAGCACATTCAACATGTGGAATTCCGGCGCGTAGGCCGCATACCGCCTCGGCATTCCCATGTAACCCAGGATGAATTGCGGAAAGAAAGTCAGATTGAACCCGAGGAATACGATCAATGCCGAAAGCTTAGCCAAAGGCTCCCAATACAGTTTCCCCGTAATCTTCGGCCAGAAATAATGCATGCCGCCCAAATATCCCATCACTGTGCCGCCCACCATGATGTAGTGAAAATGCGCGATTACAAAGTACGTATCGGTAACGTGCACGTCGATACCGAGCGCGGCTAAGAACAACCCGGTCATTCCGCCGACCGTAAACAACCCGATGAAACCGATCGCGTACAGCATCGGCGTGTCCCAGGAAATGGAGCCTTTGTACATGGTTGCGCTCCAGTTGAACACCTTGATCGCAGATGGCACCGCGACCAAATAGCTCAAGAACGAGAACGCCAAGGCCGAATACATCGACTGGCCGGCGACAAACATATGATGTCCCCAGACCAGAAATCCGATGGCGGCAATGGCGATGCTCGCGAACGCGACGAACTTGTAGCCGAAAAGAGGCTTGCGCGAAAATGTGGGAACCAGCTCGCTGATCACAGCCATCGCCGGCAGCACCATGATGTAAACGGCCGGATGCGAATAGAACCAGAACATGTGCTGGAACAGGACCGGATCACCGCCCAAGGCGGGGTCATAAATACCGACCCGGAAGATTCTCTCGACCATTACCATCAGCAGCGTAATAGCCAATACCGGCGTCGCCAGGACCAGAATGATGCTGGTGGCGTAATGCGACCAGATGAACAGGGGCAGTCGAAACCAGGTCAGGCCCGGCGCGCGCATGCGGTGAATGGTGACGATGAAGTTCAGTCCGGTGAGAATGGAAGAAAAACCCGAAATGAATACGCCCAGCGCCGCTGTGCTCACGTACGTGGTCGAAAAACCGGTACTGAAAGGCGTGTAGAAAGTCCAGCCTGTGTCGACCCCGCCGCGAATCATCGAGTACAGAGCCACAAATGCGGCGAGATTAAAGATGTACCAGCTCAGCAGATTCAGTTTCGGGAAGGCAACGTCTTTCGCGCCGATCATCATCGGAATGAAGAAATTTCCCAGCGTGTTGGGTATAGAAGGAATCAGGAAAAACCACACCATGATGATGCCGTGCATGGTGAACAGCTTGTTATAGATCTGGGGCCCTACCAGCCATCCGTATGGCTCTAAAAGCTGCAAGCGCATCAGCAGCGCGAAGAATCCGCCGATGAAGAACAACACTGTGACGGATGCGACATACAACAATCCGATGCGCTTATGGTCGAGAGTAAGCAGCCAGGATTTGATGCCGGTTTCGGCATCCAGATAATTTCTTTCAACAGGGACTTCAACCGCAGGTGTCATAGTTGTGGGGCAGGATGCAATCCTGCGCGCGATTGCCAATCGCGCCTGGCGATGATAGAAAAACCGTCGAAGCGGGTAGCAACCTGCCCGACCGGACTTGAACAGCAGGTGTCATGGTTGTGGGGCAGGATGCCAATCCTGCGCGCGATTGCCAATCGCGCTGGGCGATGGCAGAAAAACCGTCCAAGCGGGTTAGCAACCCGCTGCAGGTTGGCAACCTGCCCCACATTTGAACAGCAGGTGTCATATTTGTGGGGCAGGATGCCAATCCTGCGCGCGATTGCCAATCGCGCCTGGCGATCGTCGAAAGGCATCGAAGCGGGTTAGCGACCGGAGTTGCGTAGCAGGTGTCATAATTCACCGCACCCCCGGTTCTGTGTTCGCGTTGCCGGTTGCGCCGACGCCTCCGATTCCCGGCTGGATTCCATAGCTTTCGGGAGTGCTGCCGGAACTGGTGGGCTGCTCGGCGCCGGGCGCCGGACCAAGCGCTTTGATATATGCGAGCAGCGCGACTAGCTGATCGTCAGAAATCTGGCCCTCGAAAGTGGGCATGATATCGGCGAAACCGAGCACGATTTTCGCCTTGGGTTTAAGAATGGATTCCCGGATGTAGGAATCGTCGGCGATAACGGTTGGACCGTCCGTGATCTGGACTTCCCTGCCGTAAAGGCCGCGCAGGTCGGGACAGGGGCCGTGACCGTCGAAATGATGACAATTCGCACAACCGAATTGATGAAAATACTTTTCGCCTGTCGAGGCCAGCGATCCCTCCGGGGCCCCTTCAGCCAACCACGTCTGGAAATCCTGGCGATTCATCGCGTAAACCCAGCCGATCATCCCGGAGTGCTTCGTTCCGCAATATTCCGCGCAGAACAGGTGAAATTTGCCGGGCTGGTCGGCCTGGAACCAGATGTTCGTGTAGCGATTCGGGAGTACGTCCTGCTTGATTCGAAATGCCGGGACGAAGAAACTGTGGATCACATCCTGTGAAGTCATTACCAGGTTGATGGGCGTGCCCACAGGCACGTGCAGCGTGTTGATTTCGCGCCGGCCATCCAGGTACTGCACCTTCCACATCCATTGCTTCGCGACCACGTATACGTCTTGGGCGTCGCGAGGCGCGCGTTGGAGATCGAAAAAGAGGAACGCGCCCCAAACAAACATGCCCATGAAGATCCCGAGCGGAATCACGGTCCACGTAAGCTCCAGGAAAATGCTGCCCTGAATTTGCGGCGGAAGCTCATCCGGATCGCGCCGCCGGTATCGAATCGCCGAGTACACGACGAAAACGGCGATCGCGAGCGTAACCGTGCCGCACACCACGACCAGCGCCCAAAACAGCCACTCGTACTGACGCGCGATGGCGGACGGAGCGCCGGAGAAGAACTGAAGGTTTGGGCGAAAGCTAAATTCGCGCATCTGGAACACTCCCGGACCGGGTCAGCCACCAGAACCCGGCCCCCATGGCGATCATGATCAGAACCGCGCTTGCGCGCAGAATATTCATTACCGCCACCGTGTATTTGCCGGTGGTTGGGTCATAGTGGCTGCAGAACAGCAGAATCCTGTCCGCCGGCGAACCGATCTTATTGCGCGAAGATTCCATCAGCCCGAGCTCCAGATCCTTAGGCTCGTACTCGACGCCGTAAAAGTATCGGGACATCTTTCCTTCCGGTGTCGCCATCATGATTGCGCTGGCATGGAAGTACATCTGCGTGGCCGGGTCCCAGCGGTAGTGAAATCCGGCGGCCTCGGTGACGGCTTTGATGGACTCGGGCGAACCCACCAGGAAATGCCAGCCCGGGCTGCCGGCGCGCCCGGAATAATTTCGCGTATATTCATCGCGCTTCTGCGCGGCTTCGGCGGGCGTTTCGCTGGGATTGATGCTGATCGCAACCACGTTGTAATCGCGTCCCGCTTTGAGGTTGAGCGGCCTTAAGCCCAAAACAGCGCCGGTCATGATGCGGCTGCAGAGCATCGGGCAGCGGTAATATACAAGCGCCAACACCACTGGCTTTTCTCCGAAGAAACTGCCGAGCGTCACGGTTTGGCCGTTCTCGTCTTCGAACTGCGCATCCAGCGGAAGCTGAGCGCCCAGATGCTGTTCGATAGTGATGCCTTGGAGTTGCGGAGGCAGTTTCGGCAGATCCGCGCCAAAGATGGATGACGCTAGCAGCAACGATAGGGCAGTCCACTGTGGGGCAGGCTTTAGCCTGCGGCGGGCTTTAGCCCGCCTAGGCAGTAGCGGGACCAAAGTCCCGCGCAGGCTAAAGCCCGCCCCCCTTTGCACCAAAGCGATTCGCCGTGTCATCTCGGCTCAGGCTCCACTTTCCCCTCAAATCCCGTCTCTCGCGTTCCTGCCTGCGGCGGGTAATACATCGAATTGGCCGGCGCCTTTTGCGCCGGAATCCCGCGCTGTACGGTCATCTGTATCGCCTGCTCGATTGGAATCCCCACGACTCCGTTCTGCTTGTCGATCCAGCGGAAGCTATGCAACTGCGCATCTTCGGAAGCGCGCATTTCCTCGAGGTCCGCCCGCGGAGACGACTGCAAGCGCGGCTCAGGTGGCACTTGCGTGCGTCCCTGCGCGCGCGGAAGTGGAGGCGCGCCCGCCTCCTCGCGGTAGTGCGTTAGAAACTGAAAGAAAAAGTACAAGAGCAAAGCGGAAATCCAAGCGCCGAGCAGAATCCAGATGCCCGTCCACACCACATGGCGCGAGTTGATATCCGAATGCTCATAACGAACCTCCGGATTCGACGGAAATCGCGCGCCTGTTTCCTCAATCCTCGCCATGGTCTATTGCCTGCTCCAAATTTGGCGCCCCCAGCGGAAGCAGCGGACGTTTCTGCAATTGCCACAAAAATGCCGCGATCCACAGTCCGCCCAGCGCGAGCGGCACAGAAAAATTCATCCAGTTGATGTGAAACCCCTCCAGGTGATAACTCGGCATCACGATCCAGAACAGATCCACAAAGCGCATCACGATGATGATCGCTACGACTCCACACAGCGCGGGTGGATTCCGTTTCAACGGACGTGATAGCAGCAGCAGAAAAGGAATCAAAAACTGAACCACAATCAGCGCCACGCCGACCCATCCCCAAGTAGTCCCGAACGTCGGCAGATACCAGGGAATTTCCGTTGTGAGATTGCCCGACCACACGATCAAAAGCTGCGAGAACTCCATATAACCCCACAGCATGATGAACATGAACAGCAGTTTTCCTAGATCGTGAAAATGATTGGGGTTCACAATGCCCGCGAGCGGCGGTCGCTGCGAGAACAGCGCGACCGCGACGATCGCGAACGACATCGCCGTCAGCCCTTGTCCGACTACGAAGATGAATCCCCAGATCGTGGAGAACCAGTGGGGCACCAGCGATTGCGCCCAATCGACCGATGCGAACGTCATCGTGAACACATACACCAGCAGCCCCGGAGCGCTGATCGCCGCCAGCCGGTTGGTCTGATCGCCTGCCCGGTCCTCTACCGCGGACCATTTGTTAAGGAAATAGGCAAAGGTCAACCAAGCAGCGAAATAGACCACTGCCCGTGCGATGAACATGTACGGATTCATGTAGGGCGCGCGGTGCGCCAGCACGGGATCGCTGCGCACCTGATCGGCGTGCGCCCATGTGTACAAACGCGGAATCCCGATCAGAATCGGAATAAACAGCACGGCCAATACCGGAAGCGTGCGCATTGCCGATTCAAGCAGCCGCCGCGTAACCACGCCCCACGCCCCGCCCGTGAGGTACTGAATCATCACCAGCGCCATCGAGCCTAAAGCCAGCCCGATCCAGAACAAGTAGCCCATCAGGTACGAGCGGAAGAATTGCCCGGGATTGAAGAACGCTCCGATGATTGAGAGGATGAGCAGAATTCCTCCCGCGATCAGGGCTGGGCGCTGCCAGCGCTGCAAATCGCGCCCGAGATCGCCGGGGATAGCAAACGAAGGCGTCATTGAACCCCCAATTGCGACCGGTTCTGCGCGGGAACATCCGCGACCGTCGCGCTACGGCTCAACTGCAACGCGCGAATATAGGCGACGATTGCCCAGCGGTCCGCCGCGGGAATCTGGTCGCGATGATCGGGCATCGCTCCATAGCCGTTGCTGATTACTTGGAACACGTAACCGGGCGGCGCTTGGCGGATGCGATCCGAATCCAAATCCGCGGGGATTTTGAAGCCGCGCCGCTCGATCATGCCGTGCCCGGTGCCGAGGCGGTCATGGCACGGGCTGCAGAAGATATCGAAACGCTCCTGCCCGCGCTGAAGCAGCTCCGCGGTGATGGGCGTTGGAATCGTGTCCATGAAGTTCGCGGGATCGTTGCCGGTATAACCGGTGTAGAACGGATCCGTATTTTGCAATTCATCGATCGCGACGGTTCCCGCCGGAATCGGACGCGCGGAACGGCCGTCGGGAAAAAATTCGCTAGCGGCAAGCGGCTTGTATCGAGGCTGGTCATGCATATCCTGCCGGCACCCCGCAGCAATCATCGCGAGCAGCAAGGTGGAGCAGGCTTGAGCCTGCAACCGAGGCTTCAGCCTCGGCCTGGCCGGCAGTCCGAAGTGCCACCGGAGGCCCGCGCCACTGCTACTCTTCCTCAACTTCTTTCACCTCCACCGGATCCATCTGCGACAGCAAATCCGCTACTTTCTCCGCATCGAACAATGGATCTCGCGCCTCCACGCAAAGAAAAAAACGGTTATTGGAGGCGTTTTCAAAACCTCTCGTGTTGAACATCGGGTGATGCGGCAGCGGGAAGCCGCATAGGCCCAGCATTCCGAAGAACGCAGCCACCGACGCGAACAATATCGTCAGTTCGAACATGATGACGATAAACGACGGCCAGCTATTCAGCGGCCGCCCTCCAATGTTGGTCGGATAATCGATTACCGCGATGTAAAACTGCATGATCCAGGCCGTGAGGGTCCCCAGAATGCCGGCCACCAAAACCAGCAACGGGAGGTTTCGCCTCGCCGGGATGTACTCATCCAGTTGCCGCACCGGATAAGGTGTGTAGGCCTCGACATCGCGGAAGCCCCTTTCATGCAGCAACCGCGCCGCATCCACCAACGGTTGCGGGTCGTCGAATTCCGCGACAACTCCATAGAGCCGGGTCATTTCTCGCTCCCTCCGCCGGGCCGCGAAAACGGAAGCAGCTCGCGGACCTCATACATCGAAATCATCGGAAGAAAACGCACAAACAGAGCGAACAGAACGATGAACACGCCGATCGATCCGAACACCAGGAAGTTATCCCACACGGTCGCAATAAAGTTGGCCCAGGCGGAAGGCAGGAAGTCGCGGTGCAGGCTGGTGATGATGATCATGTAGCGCTCCAGCCACATGCCGTACAGAATTACGACGGAGATCGCGAACAGCGGTTTCGTGCGCACGCGGAAACGCCTGATCCACAGCAATTGCGGAATCAGCACGTTGCATAGAATCACTCCCCAATACGTCCACGCATGCGGACCGAACGCGCGGTTATGCACCAGCGCTATTTCGAACTGGTCGCCGCTGTACCAGGCCGTGAATGGTTCGATCGCGTATGTATAGGCGAGGATCAAGCCCGTGGTCAGCATTAGCTTTGCGCAGTTGTTGATGTGGCGTTCGGTGATCAGGTTGTCCAGTCCGAATGCGGCGCGTATGGGAAGCATCAGCACCAAAACCATTGCGAACCCCGAATAGATGGCGCCCGCGACGAAGTAGGGAGGAAAAATCGTCGAGTGCCACCCCGGAAGAATGGCAATGGTGAAGTCGAAGCTGACTACCGTGTGCACCGAGAGCACGAGCGGCGTGGCAAGCCCGGCCAGCAGCAGGGATGCGGTTTCATGCAATCGCCAGTGCCGTGAAGCTCCGCGCCATCCCCACGACAGAATCCCATAAAAGGCGTAAGAGAATCTGTTCTTCGATTGATCCCGCAAAGTCGCGAGATCCGGAATCATCCCCAGGTACCAGAACAGGAGCGAAACTGTGAAATACGTCGAAACGGCGAAGACGTCCCACACCAGCGGGCTGCGGAATTGCGGCTGAATCGTCATTGTGTTCGGATACGGGAGAATCCAATACGCAACCCATGGCCGCCCCAAATGCAGGATCGGGAACATACCCGCGCAAATTACCGCGAAAATTGTCATGGCCTCCGCAAAACGGTTAATCGAGCTGCGCCAGGGTTGATTTAGCAGCAGCAGGAACGCCGAAATCAGCGTGCCCGCGTGTCCGATCCCGATCCACCACACGAAGGTGGTAATGGGATAGCCCCACGCAACCGGGATCTGCAGGCCCAGGATCCCGACTCCGGTGCCGAACAGGTAACTAACAGTAACCAGAAAAATCAGGACCAGCGCTAGCCCGATTGCAACTGCGATGTACCAGAGCGGCGGGATCGTGCGCCGCAGAAGAGGCACGCTCGAGATTTGCGCGGTTACCGCTCCGAAGGTCTGCCCTGGCGCGATCACCGCGGGTGCATCGCCCGGCTCCGGCCTGCGCGTCGTCTCGAGCTGTTTCTCCTCAACCGTCACCCGCGGCCCCCTCCGTTCTGCGCGTTCAGCGCCGGATTCGGATTCCGCAATTCCGCCAAATACGTCGTATTCGGACGGGTATTCAGCTCGGCAAGTAGGGCGTAATTCAGCTTTTCGGATTTCAATTGCGATATCCGGTTCGCGCGCTGGTTCATATCGCCGAAGACAATCGCTTGGGTTGGGCACGCCTGTTGGCACGCCGTTTGAACTTCCAGATCGTGAATGTAGCGGTTCTCGTCGGCGGACCGGATTTCGCCCTGGCGGATTCTCTGCACGCAGTAGGTGCACTTCTCCATTACTCCGCGGCTGCGGACGCTGACGTCCGGGTTACGCTGCAGCTTCAGCGTGTCCGTGACCCAATCTTGAAATAGCAGGAAATTGAAACGCCGCACTTTATAGGGACAGTTATTCGAGCAGTAACGCGTGCCGATGCAGCGGTTGTAAACCATGTCGTTTAACCCATCGCTGCTGTGTTGAGTAGCCTGAACCGGGCACACCAGTTCGCAAGGCGCCTTCTCGCACTGCATGCACGGCACGGGCTGATAAAACGCTTGCGGATTTTCTGCGGCGCCTTTGTAATATGTGTCGATTCGCAGCCAGTGCATGCCGCGCCGGGAGAGGATCTGCTCTTTGCCCACGACGGGGATGTTGTTCTCCGCCTGACAGGCCACAACGCACGCATTGCAGTTCACGCACGCCGTGAGATCGATCGACATGCCCCACAGATAGCCGGTGTAACTCCAGGCCGGATACAGCGTTGTGTCGGGTTCGGGTTCGTCCACCAGATGCTTTACGAAATCTGGATCCTGTTGGTAGCGCCCGACGGCGTCTTCGATGACTAGCGTCCTGCCTTCCAGGGTCTGCTGCATCTGAGTCGTCGCGAGCGGAAATGACCGCCCCGTCTTCTCAACCTGAAGCCCATCTCCCGACCACGGCGAATCCGAGGTGCGCAATAGATACGCATTAAACCCCGCCCCATTCGCCGCGCGGCCGAGATTGGTGTGCCCATAACCCAAATGAATCGTGATGGAGTCGTCCGGCTGCCCGGGCGCAATCCAGGTGACGCCCTCTACTTTGCGGCCGCGATAGTTCAGGCGAACGACACGTTGATCTCCGATCCCTAGCCGCTTGGCCGTAGCGGGGCTTAGATGCACAGCGTTATCCCACGTCAGCTTAGTCATCGGCCGAGGCAGCTCCTGGAGCCAGCCGTTATTCGCGTACTCGCCGCCGTTAATATACGGATCCGCGCGAAAAACCAATTCAATGCCGTTGCGCTGCGCCGGCGCGGGAAGCTGGGATAAGTCCGCGGCAATAGCCGGCTTGATTTCGGCAACAGCAGAGTCTGCAATCAGGCCGTCGTGAACCGACTTCCTCCACCACGCCTCAAATTCAAAATCCGTCCCCTGACTGGCGCCTGGCCCCTGACCCCTAGCCCCTTCCGGCCCCTGACTGGCCCCCAGCCGCTGGCCCCCGGCCGCTGCCCCCTGGCCCCCAGCCGCTGGCCCCCGGCCGCTGGCGCCTAGCCGCTGGCCCCCGGCCGCTGCCCCCCGGCCGCTGGCCCCTGGCCCCTGGCCCCTGGCCCCTGTGTGCTCCCCCATCCAATATCCGCGCAGAATCTCATAGCTGTTGCGAGGCGGGAATTGCAGCAAAACGTCCAAGACCTGCGCGTGTGAATGGGCGTCGTAAAAAGGCTCAATCAACGGCTGAGTTATCGTCACAGTTCCGTCGTGGGCGCGCGCATCGCCCCAGTCTTCGAAAACGTGTGTCTCCGGAACGTGCCAGTTGCACAAGACCGACGTTTCGTTGAAGTGCTGACTGACGTGGAAAACGGTTCTAACCTTTTTCAGCCGGTTTGACAAATCCAAGTCGGCCGGAGCGTCATAAGCCGGATTACCGCCAAGGATCAGCAAAAGCTGCACTTGACCTGCGTCCATGGCGCCGGCAAGATCGCGAATGGAAGCGATCTGATCCACCGGCTGAACTTCCAGCGGCTGAGTGTAAACAACCGTGTTGCCTGCGTTGCCAAGCGCCGCGTTAATGGCGTGAGCCAAAGCGTGCAAACCCGGCGATTGGTGATCGCCGGGTATCACCGCGCTTGCGCCGTAGTGCGCCATTAAATCGGCGGCAACGGCGGAAATCCATTGCTGGTGTGGATTGTTGTTGGATGCCGCCATCCCTTTCACGCCTATGGCCGCCGCGAGATCGCGGGCGAAGACCTCGACATCGGCCCAACGCATAGGCAAGCGATGATCGGCCTTACCGCCGGTGGATGTCAGGATGCTCTCGATTACGTAAAGACGGTTCATGTCGAGCCGGTTGCCTTGCCGCCGCCGAACTGCGAACTCGCGCGCCATACGCGTACTCGCCTGGCCGCACGCCAGAAAATCGGAGTCCAGCCCGAGGATCACATCGGCGCGATCCAGCCGGTAGACCGTGTTTACAGGCCGTCCGAACGCAAGCTGCGCGCCGGAATACGCGGAGTGCGCGCCGGTGGGATGATACTGGTGCCATTTTGCCTGCGGCAGCGCTTCCAGAACCGCCTTGAGCTGTGACCCGAGCGTTGGCGAGCATACCGTCTGCGTAAGAATGTGGAGGCCCGCTCCGGCTTGCAGCAGGCCCGCGGATTGATGGAACGCGTTTATGAAATCGTCCCAGCTGCGCTGATTCCCAAGGTAGGTGACAACGCGGGCGCGGTCGGGGTCGTAAAGATCCAGCACGCTCGATTGCGATAGCACGCTCGTCGCTCCCAGGCTCGACGGGTGAGCGGGATTTCCTTCCACTTTGGTCGGGCGCCCCAGGTGCGTTTCAACGATTACGCCTTGTGCAATCCCATCCACCGGCACGGCCGTCGCAAAGTGCATCGGCCTCCCCGGGATCGCGTTCTCGGGTGGCTGCGCGTAAGGAACGATGAACTCGGTCGGCTGCCGCGTGCATGCCGTCAAGCCGGCGAGGCCAAGGGATGCCCCCATCAATTCCAAAAAACGCCGCCGCGACTTTTCGCTCAGTTTCGCCGCAAAATCGGGCTCGCCATCGGGCTCTCGTTCCGGCAGTTTGGCTCCGGATAGCTCCTCCAGGCTTCGCCAATAACGGGGACTGGACGGCTCCCTTCCGGTCGCCTTTAACACTGCTGTATTGGCCGGTCCTGGCTTGTTGGCGCGCAGCGCCTCAAGGGGAATGAAATCTTGCTTCATCGGTGGCACGTCGAGCAGCTCGTGCGGCTGATAATGCGGTATTCGCTAACCAGCTGCTTCCCCAAGGCGAGCTGATCGGACGGCGGCGTGTAGGCCATGTTGAAGACCTGATCGCGCGGGCGCACAAATTGGGCGGGATCGCGATGACAATCCAGGCACCATTTCATGCGCAGCGATTCCGCTTGCCACGTTAGCGGCATCCGGTCCACGCGGCCATGGCATGTGGAGCAACCGATCCCTTTGCGAACGTGAACGCTGTGGTCGAAGTACACGAAATCGGGCAGATCGTGCACACGTGTCCATTGAATCGACTTGCCCGTGCGGTAACTTTGCCGCACCGGCTCCAACTCCGCCGCCACGGTCCACATCTGGGAATGGCAATTCATGCAGATTTTGGTTGCCGGGATGTTCGCGAACGATGAGGTTTCAACGGTGGTGTGGCAATAACGGCAATCTAGGCCGAGGCCTCCTACGTGGTGGTCGTGACTGAAGGGCACGGGTTGCTCCCGCGGCTCTCCTTGCCGGGTCTCGTAATGGGATCCCTGAATCCAGTAGCCGTAACAGGCGAGCGCGCCTACCGCCCCGACAATGCCCAATAGTGACAACCGCGCGACGGAGTTTGCATTTCTGGAAAAGAATTGCGGCACACGTCCCTCGACCGGATACCTTGAGGTGAGCGGACAACTGAAACGCTTACCATCGGGTAGATATTGACCCTAGGAGTGATGTTTCATCCCGCCGCCGCGGTACTTATGCGGTCTTAAAGGCCGACTATCGGGCAGGCTTCAACCTGCGGCGGGCTTTAGCCCGCCTGCGCGGTTACGTGAAGTTCTGCGTTTATCCGCAAAACGCCCGCACACATGAAAAAAGCCGGCCCGAAGGCCGGCTCTAACAACAACTATTCGTGAAAGAAAAGGCTAGAAAACAAACCGTCCGATGATCGTTGTGGTACGCGGATTACTCGTGTAGAACTGGTCGAAGCGTCCGAACAATGAATTTCCGGTCAGCAGAAAGTTCCGCGTGGTGGTGAACATATTTGGGTACACGTCGTTCAGCAGATCGCCGGTCCATTGCGGATGATTGAAGATGTTGCTGAACTGGGCCCCCAATTCAACGCGCATCCGCTCAGTGATGTTAAAGCGCTTCATAAGTTGCAGATCGATATTGTCGATCGGGTTCATTGCAAAAGTATTTCTTCCGGCGTTCCCGAATGCGCCCAAGCCCGCCTGAACGTAACGGGCATTCGGATTCTTCGCAACGTAAGCCACAATCGCGGCCGCCGCGGTTGTCGAGTTCCCGTTTTTATCGATCCCGACGACGCCGGAGGATACGTTTGCTGCACCCGCCGGATTGATGACGGCGCGGTCTAAGGAATCATTGTTCAGGTTCGAGTCGATTCCGCTTTGAACCGTCGCGAATTCGGGCGATTGATAAGTGTACGTGCCCGCCAAATTCCAGTTCCCCACTAAATTTTTCATGAACCAGTTGTCCTTCTGGAAGGGTTTGAAATCATACGTGGGCGTGAACGTGAACCGGATACGGCGGTCGAGGGCAGACGAAGACCAATCGTTGCCCAGATTACGGAAGTCCTGGCCGCGCCGGGGGGTCAAGACCGTGCTGTACACCGTGGCGGTGGAATCGTCGAGGGCATGACTCCAGGTGAAATTCGTTATGTATGAGAAGTTCTTGCTGTAGCGCTTCGTCACTTGCAGCGCCAAACCGTTGTACTTCGAATTTCCAACCGGATGATAAGCCGTAATGGTGCTCTTGAAGCCATACTGGCCCCAGGCGTTGCTCGGCGAAGCCGGGTAATTGGTCATCGCCACAAGGTTCGACTGGATTTGCGCGAGCGTCAGGTTCAAGCCTGAGAGTTGCCCTGCAGACGGCGCGGTAAAGAACGTCGGCAAGCTGTAGCTAGGAGTTACCGCCGAGACCCGGTTGAGCTGATCCTGCACGTACAGGTGCACTCCTTTGGTGCCGATATAGCGAGCTTCCAGCGTGTAATCATGGCCCAAGCTTCGCTGTACGGCGAGATTGTAATTTATGGAATACGGACGGATTTGGTCGTAGGTATAGGCACTGACGGCCGCCCGCGCCTGAGCCACCGTCGTGGGCAAACTAATCGAGCTGGACGGAAGCAGTCCGCCATTGGCCAGGAAATTAGGCGTTTGATTCGTCAGGCTGGGAACATCCTCGGTTTGCTGAAAATAGGCAGGTTTGGCATTGATGCTCAGATTGTTGTAGGACTGGTCGTAGTTGATGCCAAATCCGGCGCGGACCGACCAAAGGCCGCTCGTGCCCGGAGACCACGCCACGCCGATTCGCGGCGCAAAGTCCTTCTTCGAAGCTTGCGGCTCGCCAAATGTAATCAGACCGGGCAAACTCGCCAGCGCGCTGTAGCTCTGATAGCGAGACACCACCGGCACTGTGACGTATTCGTACCGGAGTCCGAGATTGAAAGTCAGGTTCGGACGGTAACGGAAATCGTCATTAAAGAACATTCCGTGGAACAGGTATCCGGCCGGAATGCCGCCGCTTACTCCCACGCTGCGCTCGCCTATAATGTCCGGACTCATATCGTGCAGATAAAGGTCCAGCGTATTGTACTC
The DNA here is from genome assembly GCA_019261985.1 of Bryobacterales bacterium. GTDB lineage: Bacteria > Acidobacteriota > Terriglobia > Bryobacterales > Bryobacteraceae > Palsa-187. The sequence continues at coordinate 71,725 of JAFAQY010000114.1, forward strand.
GTAATCGCCGCGCGAGCGTTGGATAAACGAGTTGCTGGCGATGACGTCCTGGAAATTGTAGCCGGCTTTCAGCGTATGCCGGCCTAAAGTCTTGGTGACATTGTCGGTGGCCTGCAAAGTACCTTGGCTGTAACCCTGAGGGTTGTTTTGATCGGGACCAAGCTGCAAGCCGAGATCCGCGAAATAAAGATTCGGAAACTGATCGAGGCCCGGGAACTTAAAGTCGCCGGCTGTAAGAACGTTGCTCTTGTGATCGTAAGAAACACGCAGCTCGTTCAGCAGTGTCGGCGAAAACGTATGGAACTCAGAGATCGATAAAAGGTACCTGTTATCTGGAATGGGAGTATAAAACACCGGTAACTGAGCATTGGTGTCGATCTGAAAATCCCGGTTGTAAATCCAGCGGCCGCGAATCTGATCCTTATCGCCAGGGTTGTAGTCGATTCCCACCAGTGCGTTTTGCCTGTTCCTGTAGGCAGGTCCGGACACCGGAATCAGTCCCACGGGAATCGAAGCGCCCCCAACTGTAACGGTGCTCGTGGCCGCGGCGGCGGCGGGTACGTACTGCTTTAAGATCCCGAGGTTCGTTTGGCTGATCCCCGGCAGAGACGCGATGGTGGAATAACCGGCAGCGGTAGGAGATTCGATCGGCGCGCCGGGCACCGCCGCTTGTCCCAGGGGAGAATATTCCCAGTTGCCGAAATAGAACAGTTTATTTCTAACGATCGGGCCGCCAATGGTCCCGCCGAACCGGTTGTAATCGAAACGCGGGTTTGACGTGAATCCCTGAACCGCCGCCTTCGAGTCGATGGCGTTAAGGTTGCGGTTATTGAAATACTCATATGCTGAACCGTGGATCTCGTTAGTACCAGACTTGATCACGGAATTAAAAATCCCGCCCGAAGACCCTCCAAACTCCGGATTGAACTGGTTCTGCAGCAGCGAGAACTCCGCAATCGCGTCGTTCGGAACCAGGACCATAGGACCGGTCACGTCGTGACGATTATTGTCCACGCCGTCAATATTGAAACTGTTGTTCGTCTGGCGCTGTCCGCCGATGCTCGGCCCTGTCCCATAGCCGACGCCGCCCCCCTGAGTCACACCCGGGGCGATCAAGCTCAGATTCAGAACGCCGGTACCGTTAAGATAATTTCCAGCCGCCGGCAGATTGAGGCTCAAGTCCGACTTAAAAGTGGTCTGGATTTGAGCGTTGGAAGTGTCGATTAGCGCCGCGGCCTCCACCACTTCAACGGTGGCAGCAGCAGTCGCGATCTTCATGCTGAAGTTTACCGTCGCCGTTCGGTTCAGATCCGTGGCGACATTGGCAATTCGCTGCGGTTGCATTCCCTGGGCGTTGGCCTCGATGTCATACGTGCCCACGGGCACGTTGTTTACGCGATATTCCCCAGCCGCATTCGTGGCGGCGGGATACTTCACGCCCGTATCTCGATTTGTCGCGGTGACCGAAGCGTTAGGAATGAGAGCGCCTGCCGGATCCGTCACGGTGCCCACGATGTTCGTGTCTGTTGCCTGACCCCATAAAACGGCCGCGAAAACAGCGATAGCCGCCACTAAACTAACTTGCTTTACAATAATTCGTACGTTCATAACCCCTCTCAATGACAGCAACAGCCGAGCCTCACATTTAGAATCGACAAAGATGAGAAAAACTTCACGTTGGCTGCGGTTCTGGGCATCCGACGGGAAGCTATTCAGCCCAAGGCTGCGCCGGCTCGGCGATTGTTTCCCTGATGTTGACCCAAGTATAATCCGATTACGCTAAAAACACAAAAGGAAAAACGACATTTGTCCGCCTCTGGGCAATGGCGGCTGCCAGAAGTTGGCGTACAGGCCGCTGTGGGGCAGGCTTGAGCCGTCGGCTTGAGCCTGCGGCGGGCTTTAGTCCGCATGGGCGATTAGGGCTCAGGCGAAACTACGAATCAAAGAAGCGCCCGCCGCGGGGCGCTCCTTGATAGGAAAGAACAGGCCAGTTAAAACGTGAATTTAACTTGCGTCTGAACCACGCGGCCCGAAACCGCCGATCCTTGGAAGGACCCATACGGGCTCGACGGCGGCGAAACGGTTTCGAGAATTTGCCCGAAGTTGCCCGCAGCCACGTTGTTGAACGGATTATCGAAGTTCGGGTGATTCAGGATGTTGTACAAGTATGCTCCGACGGTGAACCGGTAGCGCTCGTGGACCACGATGTTCTTGCTCAGGTTCAGGTCGGTATCGAAGTATCCGGGACCTCGGAAGAAGTTGCGCGGAATGTTGCCGGCATCATGCTGAGAGCTCGCGCTCGCAAACATCGCCGGTGTCATGCACGCCGCGTTGGGAGTGTTGCACGAAGGGATTCCCGTGCCAAGGTAATCCGCCAGGAAGGTTCCCGTCAGCAGACCGGCCCAGTTGCCGATGCTGTTCTTGGTGCGAACGCTCGAATTCTGCACGCTGAAGGGATACCCGGAGTGGAACAGGAAAGTGCCGGCCACTGTCCAGTTACCCAATACTTGCTTCATAAGGGAGTTGTGGAAATACGCTGCCGGAACTGTATACGCATAGTTGGCATTAAGGCTGTGCCGCACATCGTAATCGGCCGCGCCGTAGTTCAAAACGCCGAGGCCGAACGGGCTGAGTTGTTGGCGAACGCTAGGCGCCGCTAACAGGTTGAACCGCTCCAGGCACGCATTGGAACAAGTATCCAAAGCATGGCTCCATGAATAGCCGAACGATCCGATAAACTGGTTGCCCATCCGCCACCGGAACGAGGTCACCAAGCCGTTGTAGCTCGACCATCCCTGATTGTTCAGCTCGCGAATCTCTCCGAAGCGGGCATCGGGAACCGTCGCCGGCAGCCCGGCGAAACCCTTGCTCGAATACGCGTTCTGAAACGCGTTCTGAGTGATTTCGTCGTATCCGTAGTTGCCAACGTAATTCACCGACAGCATATAGCGAGTCGTGAACTGCCGCTGAATTTCGAAATTCCATTCACGGTACTTCGGGCTATACATTTTCGAAGCCACCGTGTCGAAGTTCGGCACTACGAAATCCGGTACGCCGGCCTGTAATTGCGCTAAGGTCGCGCCGCTTGCAAAGCCATGCAGGAGCGCGGCGTTCGAATTAGCCACCGCGGCGAAAATGCTATTTGGATTATTCAGCGCGATCAAGCCGGAAGGGGTGGTGAACGAAGTTACGTTCGGGCTGTTGGTAAAGAAACGATCCGCCACCAGCGCTTGGTTCGCGTCGGAGAAAATCCCGAATCCGCCCCGAAGAATAGTATTTTTCGTAACGCTATAGGCTGCGCCGATACGCGGCGCCACCACCAGGGCTTCCATGCCCGGAAATGCCTCCCCAAGGCCGGTGTGAATTAGTTGGTTGTACGGAGTGCTCGCATTGTGCGCCACCGCGCTAAAAGGCGAAAGCAGTTCGCTGAAGCAGTTGGACGCACATTGGATGTTGCTGTTCCGGTCAAAGCGCAGCGCCAGCGTAAGCGTGAACCTCTGGCTGGCTTTCCATTCATCCTGGACATAAAAGCCCGCGCTATAGAGCGTCAGATTCTGAGCGCCAACCTGCGGGAACGCCTGAGAAAATGTGGAACCGTTGGTCAGCGAGCCCTGCCAAAAATCTGTCATGGAGTTGAACAGAATATTGCCATATTGGTTCGGTTGCGAGGCATAACTGCTGACGAAGTTCTTTCGGACATTAGCTCCGAATTTAAACGTATGTCTCCCGGCGACCCTGGAAAAATCGTCGAGTATTTGCCACTGCCGCACTTTGCGGCCTTGGGGGTAATTGCTGAGCGGGTCGGTTGCAGAGCCGCCCATCCCCTCAAATGGCGCGCCGTCATTAAATAGCCAGGTGCTTGGGAATACCTTAATCGCAGCCGCGTAATCGGGCGGCCCAAAGATGGCCGAGTAATATGTCGCCGACAACAACAATTGATTCACCATGGTCGCGCCAATCGACTTCGTGTAGCCCATCTGGCCGCCGGCTTGGGGTTGCTTGCTGTTGGCGCTAAACGCAGGGTTGATCGGGCTCGTGCTCGTTGCTTGCACGCCGTGGTCGCCGTTGTACCGCAAATACAAACGATCGCTATCCGTCAGGTTGACATCGCCCTTCACCGCCATAAGCCATTCAGTGTTCAAGCTGTTGGTGCTGTCCTGGAAGACGCGCGCGCAGGGCTGCGTTACGCCGAACGGGCCCGCAACGGAGGAGACTCCCGCCGTTCCCGCGCCATTCAAGGTCACCAGGTCCCCGCAGCCTAGAGCAGGATCGTCAGCCGTGGTCAACGGCCGCGCCCGTCCCGCTCCCGAACTGTTCCCGTACAAGTTCAAAGCTTGCTGGTAGAAGGGAACGGCAGGCGCATTCGTGCTTGCCAGATTAGCCAGCACGGCGCTTGAAAATGCGGTCGTCGGAATGTATATCGGGCCGCCGCTCGGCAGAACGTATCTCAGCCCTTCGTTATCGAAGAAGAAAAATGCTTTGTCCTTTTTGATCGGCCCGCCAATTGAATCGAACCATTGGTTGGAAACTGCATGCGGCCGCGGAGTCGCATTCGCGTTATTAAACCAGTCGTTCGCGTTCAGCTTATTGCCGTTCCATAGCCAGCCGGCATTTCCGTGAAAAGCGTTGGCGCCCGACTTGGTGACGTAATTCACCTGCGCGCCGGCTTGTCGCCCGTATTGCCCGGTGTAAGCGTTCAGAACCACCGCCGCCTCTTGAATCTCATTCGCGCCCAGCGTCAAATTGCTGGCGCCGGAGTTGTTCAAGTTTAGGTACGGGTCCATGTTGTCGTTGCCGTTGATCGTGAACAGGTTCGATACAGCCGGCAGCCCGAACGCCGAGAAGTTGCCGTATCCGGCGCCCGTGCTCACCGTCACTCCAGGAACTGTCTCCGCATACGCCGTCATATCCATGCCCGGTGCGGGCAGGTTCTCCAACTGGTTGTTGTTGAAGGATGTGGCAAGATTGGCGTTATCCGTTTGGACCAAAGCAGGCACTTCCGTGACCTCCACGGTTTGCGTCTGCTGTTGCACCGACAATTGAACCGTAAGGTTCGTCGCCTGGCCCAAACTGATGGTGGCCTTCTGCACGGATTCCCCGAATCCGGGGGCCATTACCGATAAAGTATAGGCGCCGGGCCGCAGCAAAGCGAAGCGGAATTGGCCGGCTGCGCTGCTGGTTTCTTGCCTCGACTCGCCGGTTTCGTCGCTCTTAAGGGTGACCTTGGCGTTGGTCACCACCGCGCCGGTTGGGTCCGCGATTGTTCCGATCAACTCACCTGTAACCACGGTTTGGGCACTAACGCTTTGTATGGCCCCGAGTCCAATTAACAGGCTAATACCAAGTGACAGCGCGAAAAGCCCCGGATATTTGCTTGAGGAGACACATGTAGCGCCCCGCGGAAATTTATCTCTTGGAATGTTCATAAACCCCTCTCACGTTGTTTTCGAGGTCCGCCGTTTCCGAGCTCGGGAGCCGACTTCCCTCCTACAACTTCCGCAGTGCACACTGGCTTGTGAGATCGTCCTCTCAGTGCACCAGTCCGACCAAGCCTGCATCGGCTTGGTGCGCACTGCGCCAAATTATGGTTAAAGTATATTCCTGTTAAAAAAAAAATTCAAAAGAAAATTGAACCCAATCCTTTAAACTCCGCGCCAGGGCGAAGAAGCGGTGAATATGGGGTGGAGCAGGCTTAAGCCGGGCTTAAGCCTGCAACCGGGCCTTTAGGCCGGGTTCGCCGTGAAGTCACTCAAGTCCCCATTTGCACACGAGCCCCAGCTCCGCCTACTCTAAATCTGTGGCCGAGTCGCAATCTACCAACAAAGTTCGTTTGAAAATCGCGCAAGCGGGTGAAGTGGTGCTTCGCCAGATCGCGCGTCCGCTTACTCGTGAAGAGGTTGTCTCTGCGCCAGTTCAGGACTTACTGGAACTGATGCGGCAGACCATGTACGATGCTCCGGGCGTGGGCTTGGCCGCTCCGCAGATCGGCCTCGCGCTTCAACTAGCCGTTATCGAGGATCGTGAGCAATATTTGAAGGACGTTCCAGCCGAGCTGCTGGCGTCGCGCGAGCGGCGGCCCGTACCGTTTCTGGTTCTGATCAATCCGCGAATCGTGGAGTATTCCGACGAAAAAGTTGAGTTTTTCGAAGGCTGCTTAAGCGTGTCCGGGTTCAGCGCCTTAGTAAGCCGCTCGAGGCGCGTAGCTGTCGAATTTCTCGATGACAACGCGGAGCCGCGGCGCATCGAAGCCTCGGGCTGGTTCGCGCGCATTCTTCAGCACGAAATCGATCATCTGAACGGCTGCCTGTACATCGACCGCATGGAGCCGCGCTCATTCATGACGGTCGATAACTTAACGCGTTATTGGAAGGATCTCCCAATCCCCGACGTGCGCGCCAAATTGGGGATTTGATCCCGCGGAATAACCGGGGCGGCCCGGGTCTTCCAGTACCGAATTGCAGAAGTTGGAGTGCAGCCTGTAGTAGCTAATTGCAGACCTTGGCGTACAGCCTCGCCGTGCGCACGCGTCAGCCTGGAACCGTCGGGATAAACCGGCGTGAAGTAGTGAATGAAAGAGTCATACAGGAAAGGAGTAGCGAACCATCCTGACCCCGAGTCATGTGAGGGCGGCTGGAACGACGCAATTGAAGCATTGCCAAGGGGGACGTGTAGGCAGGGTATCCCGAAGTAGTGAACCGCTCGGCCTACGGCCTCGCAAGGCGAAGCTCCGGCCAGGGCCATCGGAAGGAGGAGCAACGATCTCGATAGCGGAAAACGGACCGAAGATCCCCGCGGCGTCAAAACCCGCTCTCAGGAACAAACGTTTACACAAAATACTTGACACGACCCGGAACGGCGGTCAGCAAGGATCGTCCCTACCGCGACCGGCGGGCTTCAGCCCTGAGCGGTTAGTTCTGCAATAAGCCCTAGTGTAGTGCGGCGTAAATAGTAACCAATAACCTAGCCCATGCCGTCTCTATAATCAGGAGACGATCGCATGCGTGTCGCGCCCCCTGTAGTGCTCAGTGAAGACCAGAAGCGTACTTTGCATCAGTGGGCGCGGGGCCGCTCGCTGCCTGCTCGGCAAGTCGAACGCGCACGCGTTATCCTACTGGCGGCAGCCGGCAAACAGGATTTGGAGATCGCTGCTGAAGTGGGTATCAGCAACCAGAAAGCGGCACGTTGGAGAAAGCGTTTCTTAAGACTTGGTTTAGCCGGTTTGGAGAAGGATGCGCCTCGACCTGGACGCACGCCAACCATCACGTCTTCCAAGGTGCAAGAAGTGGTTCGCAAGACTACACAGGAGAAGCCTGCCAACGCGACCCACTGGAGCACGCGCGTCATGGCGTTGGCGGCGGGCGTAAGCGAGAAGAGCGTACGCCGCATCTGGCACAAGCATGGCCTGAAACCGCACTTAACTCGTACCTTCAAAGTCAGCAACGATCCGGAATTTGCTGAAAAGTTGGAGGCCATCATCGGGCTCTACCTCAACCCGCCGGAGCATGCCATCGTCCTTTGTGCAGACGAGAAAAGCCAGATCCAGGCACTGGACCGAACCCAACCTGGACTGCCGATCAAGAAGGGGCGCTGCGGAACCATGACCCATGACTACAAGCGAAACGGGACCGCAACCCTGTTTGCAGCGATGAACGCCCTCGATGGGACCATCATTAGCATGTGCGACGACCGACACCGCCATCAGGAATGGTTGAAGTTTCTCCGCGTGATCGACGATGTCACACCCGGCGGCCAACACATCCACCTGATTGCGGACAACTACGCCACACACAAGCATCCCAAGGTACAACGGTGGTTGGCTCGCCACCCGAGATTCCACATCTACTTCACGCCGACCAGCAGTTCGTGGCTCAACATGGTGGAGCGGTTCTTTCGCGACATCACTCAGAACCGAATCCGCCGCGGAGTCTTCCGCGATGTCGAGGAATTGATCATGGCCATCGGTGAGTACATCGACAAACACAACGACAACCCCAAGCCATTCGTGTGGACCGCCAAAGCTGCCGACATCCTCGAAAAAGTCAAGCGCGCTCGCAAAGCGCTCGATATTGGTTAATCTGCTTGCCGCACTACACTAGTACGTGAAATCACTCGGGATCGGCGCTTCCACCCACTCTGCGACGTCTCGTTGTCCCTTGGCCATATCGACTCTTAGCAGAACCAGCAGCCCAGCGCCGAAGAACACGATCAAAGACAGCATCGCCACGCGGTAGCTTCCGGTGAACTGCAGCGCCAACCCGAACAGAATCGGGCAGAGCCAGCTTGTGCCTTTATCGCTGATCTCGTAGATGCCGAAGTAGGCGGCTTCGCGGCCCTTTGGGACTAACTGCGCGTATATTGAGCGGCTCAATGCCTGGCTTCCCCCCATCACAATCGCGACAATCGCGGCAACAATAAAAAAATCCCTCGTCGTTTTCACTGCCAGATAGATGTAGACCAGAACGGAGGTCCAGATCACCAGGCTGAGAACCACAGCGCGTTTGGCGCTGATTGCCGCCGCGATCCAGTTGAATCCGATTGCGCCGAAGAACCCGACAAATTGCACCATCAAAATTGCCAGCGTGAGTTGCGATACCGGAATTTTCAATTCATCGCTCCCGAACTGCGTCGCTAGCGCGAGCACGGCCTGGATTGCATCGTTATATAACAGGTAGGCGATCAGGAAGGTCAACGTTACCGGGTATCGACGCATGTCTGCCAGCGTATGCGTCAGTTGCCGGACGGCCGTTTTCACCATGGAGAGGGTGGTGGGCGGAAGCGGTCTTCGCTCGCCGCGATTGCGTAAGGCGAGCAATGTCGGGACCGTGAAAATTGCCCACCACACGCCCGCCGAGCATAGGCTGATTCGAACAGCCAAGCCTTCGCCGATGCCGATCTTCGGCGCGCCCAAGTAAAGAAGCAGATTTAAAGCGAGCAGCAAACCGCCGCCCAAATAGCCGATTGCCCAACCTTTAGACGACACCGCATCGCGCTCTTCCGGCGTCGCGATTTCGGGAAGGAAAGAATTGTAGACGACCACCGACGCGCCGAAGGTCACGTTCGCGATCAGGAAGAGCAGGCCTCCTGATAGGTAATCGCGGCCTTGTAGGAAGAACATCGCCATTGTGGCCGTCGCGCCAAGATAGGCGGTTGCGGCCAACGCTTCTTTCTTGCGTCGTCCGTAGTCCGCGATTGCGCCCGCAACCGGAAGCACAACCACCTGCGCCGCTACGGAAAGCCCGACCATGTAGCTCCAGAAACTGCGCGGGTCGATACGGATGCCAAGAGGATGGATGTAGCCGGAAGGGTCGGCGGCTGCTTTGGCCAGTACCGTTAAATAAGGACCGAGAAAGAGTGCGATGACAGTGGTCGCAAAGGCGGAGTTTGCCCAGTCATAGAGATACCAGCCGCGTTTTTCACGATCGGAGGACATGTTTCCGAGTGGGGCAGGTTGTAAACCTGCGGCGGCTTGCTAAGCCGCCCGGCGATGCTGGAGAAAGCACCCCAGCGCGGTTGGCAACCGCGCGCAGGCTGGCAGCCTGCCCCACAAGCTTCTACTTTATCGAGGCAGGCTCTCCAAATGCCCGAGCAGGCGGATCATTCGCGGGGCGGCGTCGGGCCGGCCGCCGAAGCGAAACTCGTTGTACGCGGACGTTAGGTCTTCCACCAGGATCGACATTTCCGGAGGTTGGATGGCGCGCGCGAATTCGGACGGGGTTTGCCAACCCGGTTTGCGGATCCCGCGGCGCTCCAGCGCGGCAAGCATGCGTTGATAGAGCATGGTCGCATCCGAGGCTTGGCCCTCGCCTCGCTGCGCCCGGAGCACGCGCGCGCGGCGATGCAGCAGCGCCTTAAGGGTAGGCCAAAGCAGGAGCACCAGAAGCCCCGCCGCGAAGATTGCGATGAGAATTCTCGCCCGGCCGCCGCTCAGCGCCGCCATTGTTTCGGACCAAGCGGCGGTGAGCGGCACGGACGGCAGATGCATGGACCGGCCCGACTCCTGCATGCGCGCCGCGAGTGAATACTGCCGCTGCATGTCATAGCTCAAAACCCAGTCCTGCCAGAACTGATCGGCCGCGTCGAAGTACATCGAAAGCCGAGTAGCTACCGCGGACGATGCCGCGCCAGGGTCGGAAGGCGTCGGGTCGAAGGTCGTCCAGCCGGATGCGGGAATCCATGCCTCTACCCAGCTATGAGCATCCGAAGCGCGCACTACCTGCGACCCGGTGATCGGATTGAAGAGACCGCTTTGGAATCCCGTCACTACGCGCGAAGGAATTCCGAGTGTGCGCAGCATCACTGCCATCGCGGACGCGAAGTATTCACAGTGCCCCTTCTTCCGCACGAAAAGGAAGTTAGCGAGGGGCTCGGCGACAGGCTCGCTGGGCAGTTGCAGTGTGTAGCGGTAATTCCGTTTTAATTGTTGTTCGATCCGGCGGGCCCTCTCCTCGTCGGAAGCGGTGCCAGCCGTCATTTCCCGCGCAAGCTCCGGGATGCGCGGGTCCAAATACGGGAGCCTGAGCGCTTCGCGGCGCAGCGCTTCCGCAAGCGGCGCGGGCGCCTTCGTCGGAATCGCGCCCTCATCTTCAATGAAGCCATACACGCTGTACGCGATTCCGTTTGGAAGACGCGGCACATGGAATGCGCCGCCGCGCGAGACGTGCAGCTCGCGCAAATCGATGTTGATGGTTTCCGGCGTTCCCGCGAAGAAGAGAGTGTCCGCCGCGATCTCATCGAGTTGGACGCGATAAGCGACGGTACGCCCTGGACGCGCGCGCGGCGAGCGGCCCAGTATGACGATGCCCCGCTCGACTCGCAGCGGAATCTCCTGGCCGGAGGGGGCGAACCATCGCGCGCCATCGAATTGCGTCAGCGCGGCTCCACGCCAGCGAACGCCCGCAAGCGGTTCCCCGCCGTATGTCTTCACATGCATTACCGGGCGATTGCTTTGCTTGATCTCGCCGAATTCGCCCAGAGTAATTTCGTTGGTGAAGCCCGGCAGGTGATAGCGGCCCGGAGCGAACCTGCTGATCGCCGCGCGAGCCGTACGGGGAAGCACGAAAAACATTCCGGCCGTGAGCGTTAGAATGCCTGCGCTCAACACGAAAGAAAGCACTGCGAGGCGGCGGCCGAAAAAGCGAACTCCCGCGCGGACCGGAGCATTCGTAAGGTTGGCCGCCCTCAGCACTTCACCGCTAGCGAACGTCGCGATCGTGAAGAACAGGAATAGGATCAAATAGGCGAAAAAGCCAAAGCCGGCCGGCAACACCGCGGCCACTAGAAGCTCGAGCGCGGCGATCGTTTTTAGGTAAATGTAGTCGCGCTCCGTAGACGCCGTGATCAGCTTCAACACGGCCAGCAGGAACATCAAGTGGAGAGTCGCGATGGGGAGGGCTCCCGTCAGGTACAGATAATCGAGGGGATAAAAGAGAATGCAAACGAGCGTTAAAATCGAAACCGTCCGCGGACTCAGGTCGATGGTCACCCAGCCCGCGATTGTCGCGGCGCGCAATACAAACGCCGCGATGATGACGGCTTGAATCGGCCAGCTTACAAACCCCGAGCTCGCCACCGCGAAGAAGCCGGAATACAGCATACCCAGCAGCGAGAGTTGAAAGAAGCGCTCCACCTTTGCCAGCGGCCTGGGAGCCAGCGGAGCGTCCATGACTACATTTTATTGCCTGCGAGCACCACTTCATCCGGCACAGGCGCGGCGTGATTCCAAAGGCGCGCCTTGGCGATCCGCACCCACTCGGATGGGCGGCGAAAATTTTCTGCAATCGCAGGCTCAGCCCGGGAGATTGCCTCCGCGATAGCCTCCAAACTCCCGATTGATGTTAAATTGCGAAGCTGAAACAGAAAGCGGTTGCGTTCGAAGATATTTTCGATTTCCTCGGGCGAGTAATACTTCGAGATGGTAGCTCGTTGGGTATGATGCGCAATCGAGCCGGCACAGAAAAGCGATCGATATCCCAATTTCCGCGCACGCCAACCCCATTCCACGTCCTCCCAATAGAACGGGTGATACGCGTCCGAATCTATCAACCGGCTTAGAAGTTTCCGTTGGAACATGGCGGCTCCCGCGCCGGAATAGAAGTGCTCAACCGTATCGGAGGAGTCGGGGATAAGATCGTGGGTGGTCGCGATCCCGTTCTCCAGAAGCAGAGTTGTCCAGTTCGTTTCTTCCCGAAAACGCGTACGGTCCTCGAGCATGATTTGTGACGCGATCGAGAAAACCAGCGGCCCGCGATGCCCGGCGGCGGCCGTTATGGCATTGGGATCCAGCACGACGTCGCTGTTCAGCAGGTACACCCAATCATGGCGGGCGGCGTTTAGGCCTGACGCGATCGCAGCGGCGAACCCGAGCGGTTTTGGATGAAATTGCCAAAGGTGCCCGGCATACTCCTTCGCGAGCGCGCGGTATCGATCGCGGTGGCAGCCGTTGACCACCACCAGCACCTCGGCCGGTTCGCGCCAATGCTGCAAGGCTTCGCGCAGCGCGCGCAAACATAGCCTGAGGCGCTCAAGGTTGTCGCGCTCCGGAATGATGATGGAGAGACCGGGCGTAAGCGTCCGCCTGTATTTCCCTGGGAGTTTCCGGCGTAAAGCCGGAGAAATGCGCCGCGCCAGCCGATCGACGTTGCGGATCGCGTTCACCCACGGAAGCAGCGCTTGCTTGCGCGCCGCACACGTTTGTTCATCCAGAGGCGGGCGGGAAGACAACAGTATCAATGCAAACGCGAGATCGCGCTGGTCGGCATCGGGCAAGGGCGCGGGGGGCGCGTAGAGGTGGCGCGTGCGGAACTCAATCCGCCACAAACCCGGTTGCGATTCCGGAAGTGTGAAGTCCACCCCGAAAAAGAGTGTGTCGCGCGAGTCATTGGTCACTTCGCCGGCGGGCGCATCGTTGCATAGAACCTCGAGGCGGTTGATTTCGCCACATGGCCCCGGCGGCAAGGCTCCATTCACGTGCAATACGCGAGCGCCCTGACGTGGTTGCAGGATGGCGACCGCCTGCTGGCTCGCCCAGATATGCGGCTCGTTCGCGGGCTCGTGCCACCCATGCCAGAACTGCGCGCTGCGTCCCCGCGAGCTGACAATCTCGCCTCGGAGGCGCGCCGGAATGTAGGCCGTCTTCCACGGGCAAGCGCGGCATTCAGGAATCTGGCCAAGCTGATAGTTCTCGCGAAAACGCCGGTACGCTTGCCCGTGCCAGATCTCCGCAAGCGATTGCCGCGCGAGGTTCCCGAGCGGAGTTTTATCGTGGACTTCGCATGCGACAACATCGCCGTTCGAAAGGACGTGTGCGGTTTCCCATGGATTTTGCTCGCAGGAATGGATGCGGGCACCGGCGGGTAAATCGCCCGCGCACGGCGCCGGAAATTCGCACGTTGTCGCGCCAGGATTCGCAAACAGCGGGTTGCAGATCGTGGCGGCAATTCCGTATCGATCCCGGATGTTCTCGACAGTTTTGGCGACCTGCTCGCGGAACTCTTCGCGATGACGTCCGTTCGGTGTGAGCTCCTGGGGAAAGACGACAGGAATTTCGTCGCGCCGGATCACCGGGAAAACAGACAGAATCCGTAGTCCCAGGCCGAGCATAAGTTCCGCGACTCCGTACATCTCGCCCAGGTTCTTCTGCATGGCTACAAACGCCACATCGATGGAGGGCGGGCGGTCCACTGCCCGGCACAGTTTCACCATCCTCTCCAAGCGCGTCCGGAGCGCATCGAAGCAGCTGTAGCGATAGATCTCGTCAAACAGCTTCGGCTCCGTTGCATGGATCGAAATGGTAAGGCGGGTCAAGCCGCTCGCGCTGAGTTGCTCCAGAAGCGAATCGGACGCGGAGGCCAGCGCCGTCACCAGTTCCACCGCCGCTCCCGTGGAACGCGCCAGGCGAATCGCCGCAATCAGCTCCGGGTAGACCGTGGATTCCCCCGAGTAATTCAACAGGAGCTTGCGCGGAAAACGAACTTGCTCCACGAGCGATTGGAAAAGGGCATATGGCATGTGCGCGCCGCTGCCACGCCGCATTTTGCGCGAGCAGAAGGTGCAATCGAAGGGGCACTTCGAGGTCAGTTCAACCCAGAGAATTCGAGGAGTGGGGGCCGGTTGCATCGTGGGATCTTTGGTGGAGCAGGCTTCAGCCCGGCTTCAGCCTGCGACGGGTGCTTTAGCACCCGCTACCGGTGCTTCATCACTTGCATGGAGGCCGAGGCTGAAGCTTCGGTTGCAGGCTAAAGCCCAATATCACTTAGTTTTCCGCCTTTCTGAAGCGGCGCTCACCGCCTCGGTGCCACTGCTGGCGTGGATAGGAACGTGGTTTCGTGCGTCGAGGTAGACGACACTCGGCGGCCCGATCCAAGACTCGACGGAACTCACGATCCGCCTGCTCGGTGTTGGTGGCCGTGACCAGGCGGTGCCAAGCGCAATCCACCACGGTGAGAACCTGCGTGAAGCTGAGTTGGCGGGGATCCAGGCGCTTCCGGCGAGCCGCCAAGCACAGCACCGCACGCACCAAATTGTAGGCCGAAATCGCCATCAGCAGATGCTTCTCCATCATGTCCACGCTGCGCGCAGGGATATGATGTAGCTGCACGGTTCGCTTCAGCGAGCGCAAGTCGGTCTCAATGTTCCAACGCTGACCATATAGCGCGACCAGTTCTTGCGCGGTCCGCTGGGAAGTGGTGAACAGATATAGCCAAGTTTTCGATTTGCCGCGGCCAATTTGCGCCGTGATCAAACGGCCTGCCACCGCGGCGTCTTCCGGCAAGCCGTGCTTGCGACGTTCTTCCGGACTGGGCTTCCAGATCACCTCATAAGTATCGGGGTGGCAAATGGCCCCCACCAGCTTTTCCGCGCGGACCTGCGTCAGCCGCACCAAGACTTCTAAACCCCGCTGCTGCGCCGCATACGCAATAGAAAATACTCCGAAATTGCGATCGCCTACGATCAGCGCCTCGCGCGGAGCCGCCTCCAGCGCTTTCTCGGCCAGCGCCTGTTCGCTTACCGCCAGGGGTCCGTACATGGGCCCCCAACACGGCTGGTGCGCCAGTCCCGTGCCGGCTTCATGCAGCACCACCAGCCGCAGCACGGGCCAGTGACTCCGGCCATGCTGATTCTGCGCCGGCGGAAACTGCCGCTCCAACCCGCGCGTATGTTCCAATTCCAACGAGGTACCATCCAGCACCAATACCGGCGGCGTGCCCTCCGGATTCAGCATCTGCCGCAGTCGCTCTAGAATTTCCTGGCTCACGTGCTTACATAACAGCTTCGACAATTTCAGCCGTGCTTGGCAATAGCCGCCGGTGCGCGGGGAAATTTGCTCCCTCCGCACCCGCCGGCAGCGGTGCAGTAAGGGCTGCGCGGCACCCTGCCGTAACAGTTCCACCGCCCCGGCGAGGGTTCCGCCCTTTTGCAACGCCTGCAGGATCATCAGCCACATCACGACCTGGGCGGTATAGATGCCGCGCTTCACGCGCAACTCCGCCTGTTGGCTCAGATATTGCACCACGCCGCGACAGACGATCTGCCGGTATAACTCCAGCACATTGGACCATTCGGGGGAGCTCATACTAAAAACATAAACCATCCGAAATGTTCTGGCCACACGCTCTGCCATAATCGAACCAGGAGCCGACCATGCGCGTGCCGGTGCATTCCCAACTCCTGTCCTGGGTGCATTATGATGAATCCCGGCGTCAACTGCGAGTGGGCTTGCGAAGCGGGGAATGCTACCTCTATTTCCAGGTTCCCGCCAGCTGTTATCGAGAATTGCTCCAGGCCAATTCCAAGGGGGCTTTCTTCAACCGCCACGTCCGCAATCGCTACCCCTTTCAGCATTTATGCAGCTCTGCCCAGCCCGTCGTACTGGCTGCTCCGCACAAAACTAAGTGACATTGCGCCGCGCGGCTAAAGCCCGCCCCACAGCGGGCTGTTGGCATTGCCGTTAAGCGGGCGGCGTTTTGGCCAACTGCTGTTTGGCCCAAACGCGAGCGGGGTTTAAGCTAACCGCCTTTTCCAGCGCTTTGTGAGCTTCGGCGTTACGGTTCACCTTGCGCAGGGCAATTCCCAACCACAGATGCGCGTCCGCGGAGCGCGCATCCAGTTCAATAGCCTTCTGAAAATCCTTGATAGCGACGTCCGCGCCTCCGCCCATAGCTTGCGGCAAATAATAATTACCCGCGCCGCGACTCACATAATTCATCGCGGATTTTGGGTCGAGCTGCACCGCTTTGTTTAATTCATCTTGCGCGCACCGGCCATATTTCAACGCGGTCATCACGTTTCCGGGAACGGCTTGTCCGCATAATGTACCAAGCAGCCGGTGGTATTCCGAATTTTCGGGCTTTAAAGCCGTAAGGCGCTCGGCGGATTTGATTCCGGATTCGGCGGAGGAGCGAGCCAGATTCTTATCGCCCATTTCCACCGCAATTTCAGCGAGGTACGATTCGGCGAGCGCCTGCCGGTACAGCGCTTGCGCATCGTTGGACTGCTTCGCGGCAACCGCATTTAATTGGCTGGCATAGCGTTCTAACGCGCCGCGGTCCTGGGCGTCACGAGCTTTCTCAAGCTCCGCCGAATTGGACGCGGCACTCTGCCAAAGTAAGAGAAAGATGGCCGAAAGAGAGCTTAGCGGCATAGGTCCCTTATTTTAGCGAAGGAACATTAAAATGTTCTGAGAAGCGAAGTCGGAGGGGAAACGAAACTGTCTACAACCCCGCAGTCCTGGCACGGGGCGCAAAGGCGCCAAGCTTGTGACGGCTCATACCTACGGCTGAAATATGAGCGGCGATTTGCCTCCCCAAAGAGGCTGCGTGGCGCGCCGGCGACATTGGCGTTGTGATCGATGGTCGCGTTTAACCCAGGTTATAGCCGAGCTTGATCAGAGACCTTGGTACCGTGTGACGCCCCGGCGCCGGTCCTATTTACAATGGGAATGTCGCTATGCCGTCACTTGACTCGCTATGTGCAAAACGTGCGGAGATTTGCTCCATCGCCGCGAAGCACGGCGCCGGAAATGTTCGCGTGTTCGGTTCCGTAGCTCGCGGCGAAGCGCGCCCGGACAGCGATATCGACTTCTTGATCGACGTTGTTGGACCGACGACACCTTGGTTTCCTGGAGGTCTATTGAACGATCTTGAGGCATTCCTTGGCCAGGGTGTGGACATCGTCATCGCCCGCTCCCTGAACCCGGTGGTCAGGGACGAGGTGCTCCATGATGTCATTGCGCTGTGAAGGAAGATCTCAAGTATCTTCTATTCATCCTGGAGAATATCCGCCGGATCGGCCAGGACACCTCCGGAGGCCGGGCAGCGTTCGATGCGTCTGATACGATTCAGGACGCTGTTCTGCACAATTTTCAGTTGCTCGCCGAAACGACCAAACGTTTATCGGTGACTCACACCCTGAGGTGGACTGGCGCGGAATCGCGGGTTTCCGCACCTTCCTCGTTCACGACGATAGGAGAGTTGACTTGGAAGTTGTGTGGCAGATTATTGAGGAGGATTTACCACGGCTAAAGGCCGCCGTCGCCGCGATGCTTAGCGAATGACCGGGTCGATCATGGACGCGAGAGCGCTGAAACCCGAAGCCAGCGCTCCGTTCTTACAGGCGTTGATTCCTGCTCGCGGCGACGCAGTATGGGACGGCTCATCCCTAACTACACCCGCTGGTCCCTCCGCAGTTCTCGCACTTAAAGCACGAGCCGTTGCGGGTCATCAGGCCCCCGCATTCGGCGCAGGTGGGAGCATCGCTGACGCTCGGGGAGAACGGCAGCGCTTGTTGCGGGTCCGGTTCGGTGGCGCGCAGCTTGGCGGCTTCGCCGGCATCGCCTGCCGCGTACTCGGCTCCGAGGAACTTGGCGCCGAGCCAGCGGAAGATGTAATCCATGATCGATTTCGCGTAAGGCACGGTCTGGTTGCCAGTCCATCCGCTCGGCTCGAAACGCACGTGGCTGAATTTGTCGACGAAGAACTTCAGTGGAACGCCGTATTGCAGCGCGTAGCTGATCGCTGTCGCGAAGCTGTCCATCAGGCCCGAAATGGTCGAGCCTTCCTTCGCCATGGTGACAAACAGTTCGCCCGGAGTGCCATCTTCATAAAGGCCCACGGTCAGGTAGCCTTCATGCCCGCCGATGGAGAATTTGTGAGTGATGGATTGCCGCTCATCGGGCAGCTTGCGGCGGACAGGGCGATAAACGACCTTCTCCACAAGTTTTTCCTGCACCGCGGGCGACACGGCTCGATCGACTGCGCCACTCGCCTTCGAGGTGCTCAGCGGCTGCACGCGCTTTGAATTATCGCGGTAAATCGCTACGGCCTTCAACCCGAGCCTCCAGCTCTCGATGTAGGCGTTCATGATGTCTTCCACTGTTGATTCTTCCGGCATGTTGATGGTCTTCGAGATCGCGCCGGAAATGAACGGCTGTACGGCGGCCATCATGCGCACATGGCCCATGTAGTGAATCGATCGCGTGCCGTTCTGCGGACGGAAGCTGCAATCGAAGACCGCCAGATGCTCGGGCTTCAGGTGCGGAGCGCCTTCGATCGTGCCTGTCGAATCGATGTGATCGACGATCGCGTTTACCTGATCCGGGTTATAGCCGAGCTTGATGAGCGCGCTCGGCACGGTGTTGTTGACGATCTTGATTACGCCCCCGCCCACCAGCTTCTTGTACTTCACCAGTGCCAGGTCCGGCTCAATGCCCGTGGTGTCGCAGTCCATCATGAAGCCGATGGTCCCCGTCGGCGCGATCACTGTCGTCTGCGCGTTGCGGAAACCTGCGATGGACCCCAGCTCGTACGCTTCCTGCCAGACCTTCCGCGCGTTTTCATAGACGGCCAAAGGCACGCGGTGGCTATCAATATCCGACGTCGCGTCGCGATGCATGCGGATGACTTCGAGGAATGGTTCTTCGTTCACCTCGTATCCGGCGCACGGACCGGTTGCCTCATTGGCAATGCGGGCGCTGGTCAGATACGCTTGGCCGCACATGATGGCAGTCAGCGCCGCGGCCCAATCGCGGCCTTGGTCACTGTCGTAGGGAATGCCCATCGACATCAGCAGCGCGCCCAAATTGGCGTAGCCCAACCCCAGCGGCCGGAAATCATGCGAGTTCTTCGCGATCTTTTCGGTGGGATAAGCCGCGTTGTCTACGATAATCTCCTGCGCCAGGATGACTGTGTCCACGGCGTGCCGGTACGCTTCTACATCGAACTGCCCATCCGGCCCGACGAACTTCATCAGGTTCAGCGAGGCCAGATTGCAAGCCGAATCGTCCAGGAACATGTACTCCGAGCACGGATTCGACGCATTGATCCGCGCGGTGTTCTTGGAGGTGTGCCAGCGGTTAATTGTGGTATCGAACTGCATCCCCGGATCGCCGCACTGGTGCGTCGCCTCGGCAATCTGCCGCATCAAGTTGCGCGCCTGGTAGCGATCGCGCTTCTCACCCGAAATGCGGGAACGCGTCCACCAATCGGAATCGGATTCCACGGCTTGCATGAATTCGTCGGTGGCGCGGACACTGTTGTTGGCGTTCTGGAAAAAGATGGACCCGTAGGCGTCGCCGTCGAGCGAGGAATCGTAACCCGCTTCGATTAACGTGTGGGCCTTCTTCTCTTCTTTGGCCTTGCACCAGATGAATTTTTCAATGTCGGGGTGGTCCGAATTCAGGATCACCATTTTCGCCGCGCGGCGGGTTTTGCCGCCGCTCTTGATGACGCCGGCGAAAGCGTCGAAGCCCTTCATGAAGCTCAGCGGGCCGGAGGCGCGGCCGCCCCCCGATAACAGGCCGTCCTCTTCGCGCAGCGTCGACAGATTCGTCCCCGTGCCCGAGCCCCACTTGAACAGCATGCCTTCCGTCTTAGCCAAATCGAGAATGGACTCGAGCGTGTCGCCGACTGAATTGATAAAGCAGGCCGAGCACTGCGGCCGGCGCTCCCCTTCCTGAAGCTTCTTGACCGTATCGTTGGCTTGGTCGAAATACCAGCCATAGCCGCGCGGCTCCCTCACGCCGACGTTGAACCAAACCGGCGAGTTGAAGCATGCCTTCTGGGTCAGCATCAGGTGCGCAAGGTCGTCGCGGAAGTTCGACGCGTCCTGCATGGTCCTGAAGTAGCGCTGATGCACACCCCAATCGGTGATGGTATCGACGACGCGGCGGACGAGCTGCCGCACGCTGGTTTCGCGCTCGGGCGAGCCGACTTTGCCGTAGAAATACTTGCTGACTACGATGTTAGTGGCGGTCTGCGACCATTCCGCCGGCGTTTCTACGTCCCGCTGCTCGAAGATAACGGCGCCTTTATCGTTGCCGATGGAGGCGGTGCGCAGCTCCCAGTTGACCTCGTCATAAGGAGTCTTGCCCGGCTCAAGCTTGGCACTAAAAAAACGGGGGAATGACACCCCGAATCTGTCGGCAACCGGTACCGGATTGCGCAGGTCCTTTAATTTCATCGCAATGCCTACACTTAATTGTCCCATTTAGGCCTCCAAGCCAGCGGCTTGATCGTCCCGGTGCGCCGGAGCCGATTTTGAACCGCTGTTGGCCATCTTGCCCCAAGATATAGGGGCTCGTCAAGCTTTTTATCTATATGTAGACGCATACTGTTACGGACCTGTTTCGGAGGGTGGGGGGCGCGTACCGGAATTTCGCTTTGGCATTCAGGCCAGTGACTCGCGCCGCGAAGGTGGGCTGGTTTGAAGATTTACCTTGGCGCGGATGACTGCGCGGCCGCAATTACTGCTTATCCAACACCGCTTTGAAAGCAGGATCGTTGGGGCGCGTCAACATCAAGGTGCGGCCATCGGGCGATGGAGTGAACTTGTAAACTAATGGGCCTAAGCAGTTCTGTGATTTTCGCTTGGGCAACGCGACCTCGCGATCCGGGGCTGAGGAGCCGGGCACGAAAATTTTCGGAGGGAACACCAAAGTCCCTTCCCCTATGCACTCTCTAACGCGACCTGTTGATTTCGGGAGATTGACTTTCCAGGCTCCCGCAAAAGAATTATCCATTGCAACCGCTGGCCCAAGGACTGAGACAAGGAGCACCGCCGAACCAAGTAGCATGCACATGACAAACAGACGGTCCCTGGCAAACAATGTCACGTATCTTTTAGGGCGGAGATTGAGGAAAGTCAGGCGGCTTTGTCTGAGAAACTGCGCAGGGCTTTATCTTCGTCCTCAAAAATCTCGAACACGGTGGAGAGTTTGGTGATTTGCATCAGGTCCGAAACCCGCTGTGTCAATTTCAACAGCTTCAGTGTCCCGCCCTCGCGCTTGACGGTGTTATACGCGCTTACGAGCTCGCCAATTCCCGAGCTGTCGATATACGTTACATCAGCCAGCTTCAGCAGGATTTTTTTTCGGCCGGCCACGGTCAACTCCTGAATCTGATCTCGCAGCAATGCGACGCTTTCGCCGAGCGTGATCCGGCCCGCGGCTTCCACCAGCGTGACCTCGCCGACATGCATCGGAGTTAAATAGAGGCTCACTTGAAATCCATCACTAGTTTTCCTGCCGCTCCTTTGTAGATGAGCGAAACGTCTTTGGGCTTCAGCTTGCCATCCATCATGAAATAGAGCAAGCCCTCTACGGGCTTTTTCGTTTCCGCGTCGGGCAGAATCTTCTCTTTCAGCACGCCGATGATGGGGTTCTCTTCGACGGTGTTATCGACTTTCGGTTCCGGCGTGTCGGCGGATTCCGTTTTCTTTTTGCTCGAGCCGGCACGGACGGTTACGCCGCCCCAGATCGGACCGTTAGTGCGGGTGCCGTCGCCACCGGGCTGCTGCTGAGCGGGTTTCACCACGAGTTCGCCTTTACCCGCGATCTGGCTGGGTTCAAGCGCCGGGCTGCGCTCGCCATCTTTGCGGGAAAGAAGCGTAAAATCGTCCGGACTGACGCGCAGGCCTGCATCGGCCTTGGGAGTGACTTTGATTTTCACTACCACGTAGCGCGGGCCAAGATCGGCCCCGAGTGCTTGCTCGACTTCCTGCCGTTCGAGGATCACGGTACCGGCGATGTCGATATCGTCGTTTCCCGCCTGGTTGGGAAGGGGCTTTTTCTCGCCTGCTAACAGCATGCAAATGGGAAGTAACAAGAGCGGCAGAATACGTTTCATAAACTCACATCTCCACGTTTCTGGCGAATCTCCATGCAGCCGCGCCCAGTGGGCAGCACCTTGCCGGGATTCAAGCGGCATTCCGGATCGAACAGCGCTTTGAACCGCGCGATCATCTCCAGCGTATCAGGGGAGAACTGGTGCTCCATCATTTCGTTCTTCTCCATGCCGACTCCGTGCTCGCCGGTGATGGAGCCGCCCACCGAAATACACCATTTCAGGATTTCGTCGCTCGCCTGGCGGACTTTTTCGAGCTGGCCCGGAACACGGTGATCGAAAAGGATCAGGGGGTGCAAATTGCCGTCGCCTGCATGAAAGATGTTGCTGATCGTCAAGCCGTAACGCTCGCTAACTTCGTAAATGAACTTGAGCGTCGGGCAGGTTTGCGTGCGCGGCACAACACCGTCCTGCGTGTAATACGACGGCGCGAACCGGCCCACAGCGCCGAATGCGTTCTTGCGGCCCTTCCACAGAAGCTCGCGTTCCTGCGCGTCGCGGGCCACGCGAAACTCGCGCGCGTTACACGCGGCGCAGGCCTGGCGGATCTGCTCGGTCTGTTCTTCCACGGCCTCGTTCAGCCCCTCGAGCTCGATCAGCAAGACAGCTGCGGCATCCAGAGGATAACCGGCGTGCGTGGCTTCTTCCACCATTCGCAGCAGCACGCCATCCAGCATCTCCACCGCGACGGGCGTAATCGCGCGCGCGGTGATTTCGGCTACCGTGTTGCCCGCATCCTCCGTGCTGTTGAATACGACTAATATCGTTTTCACCGCTTCGGGCTTGCGCATAAGCCGCACGGTGATTTTGGTCACCAGCGCCATGGTGCCCTCGGAACCCACAAGCAATCCCGTAAGATCGTAGCCGGGCGTGTCAGGGCCAGTGGTGTTCAGGACGCTGCCGTCCGGAAGTACGACCTCCAAACCCAGGACATGGTTGGTGGTAACACCGTAGGCGAGCGTGTGCGGGCCGCCAGAGTTTTCGCTTACGTTGCCGCCGATGGTGCAGGCTCGCTGGCTGGAGGGGTCGGGCGCATAGAAATAGCCGTCAGCTTCGACCGCCAGCGTAAGGTCCAGATTCACGAGTCCCGGCTCGACGACTGCACGCTCATTGGGAAGATCGATTTCAAGAATCCGGTTCATGCGGGCGAAGGAGATCATGAGCCCGCCGGCGCGCGCGATGGCGCCACCGCTCAAGCCGGTGCCTGCGCCGCGTCCCGTGATCGGAAGGCCCAACTCTTTCGCCAGCTTCACCAATGCGACCACTTCGGCTGTGGATTGTGGGAATGCCACCAGATCCGGCCTGGCTTTGTCGATGCTGCCGTCGTATTCGTAGTTGGCGAGGTCTTCCGGTTTATGGAGGTATCCGTGCCGGCCGACGATCTTTTCGATTGCGGCGGTCAGGTTGGGCATGCTTCCGCTTGCCCCTTCGCGAGCGCGCTTAAGATTTCGTCAACATCGATCTCGTCCGCGTCCTTGAGACCGGCCAGGGCAGCGTAAACTTCCTCTGCCGCGCGATGAAATCCGGGAGTGACACCCGTTTCGCGGTATGTTGCCGCGATTTCGCGCATCTCCGCGGCAAAGCGCCAAGCTTTTACGGCAACTCTTCCCGCTTTCTTTTCCGCGCCAGCCATTTCGCGATCCGACCGGGACCATTGTTGCGCAAGCAAATCACGCACGCCGAGTTGTTCGGCGGCGGCGAGAGTGGCACAGAGGAGCGCGGCCGCGCCTTTGTTATATCCGGCATAGCACATCTTGAGCGCTGAAGCTTTGCCGGCGGGCCCGTCGATTACCTCAGGCTGGAGTGGACCGGCATCTCCGAAAAGCGCTGCCGCTTCGGAGGCATGCTCGCCTGAAAAATAGATCCAGACACGGCCGGGTTCGCGCGTTGCCAGACCGATAATCGCAGCGTCGACGAAACGCGCCCCGGCAGCGGTTACGCGTTTCGCCATCCGCTCGACGCGCTCGGGAGAGATCGCATTTGCATCGATGAGTAAGCCGCGGAAACCGCAAGCTAGAACAGCATCGGCAAGGTTATCGGCAAACTCGGGTGGACAGACGCTGACGATCACCGGGCATTCGGCGCACAAATTACCCAGAGATCCCGCGTCTTTGAGGCCGAGTTCCCCGGCGCGCCTACGCGTGCGCTCGCTGCGGCCTTCAGACACCCAGAAGACGTCGTTACCCGCCTTCAAGAGCGTTGCGGCCGCGGCGCTCCCCATCTCGCCAGGGTGCAGCAGACCAACGCGTGGGGCGGCCATTACAGCATCTTCTGTATGTGGGCGACGAATTCCGGATCGGTCCAATTCTGATTGCTGATAATTTTTTCGACAACCTTGCCGGAGGAATCGATGATGTAGGTTTCGGGAAATTCGAAGGTTCCGTAGCGCGAAGCGATGGTGGCGTCGGGATCGCGCCAGGTATCGAACGTGATATGAAAGCTGTCGAGGAAGCGCTTGTAATTATTCTCGTTCACATCCACGCTGACTCCCAGCACTACGACTCCTTGAGGCGCCAACTGGCGCTGGAACGCATTCAAAGAGGGCACCTCCTCCACACAGGGCGCGCACCAAGTTGCCCAGAAGTTCAGCACCAGGAGTTTACCGCCGAAATCCGAGGGGGTGATTTTGCGGCCCCGGTCCGTGAGGATGGAAAAATTGGGCGCCTTATCGCCCGCGTTGACAACAGGCGGCTCGAGCGTGCCGTAAACGACCCACACGAGCGCCACAGCCAGCAATGCGACTGCGGCTGCGAGGATTCGGTCCGTGTGGGTTTTCACAATCCCATTTTATAGTAGGACGAGGTTTAGCTTGTCCGCGGCGATGGACAAGCTGAAGCTTGCCCTACTAAGCCGCGGTGGTAGCCGTATCCGTCTCCATCGGCTGCACTGCTTCCGTTTCCGCCTGCCGCGGCAGCAGGATGCGGAAGCGGGTACCGGATCCCACAGTGGAGGCGACATCGATGCGGCCGCCGTGCGCCTCAACAATCCAGGAGACGAAGCTCAAGCCGAGGCCCAGGCCGGAAATCTTATTGGTCTCGGCGTTGCGCACGCGATAGAAACGATCGAATATGTGCGGCAGATCCTCGGGGGCAATACCTACGCCGGTATCTTCAATTTCGAGGCTCGCCAGTGCCGGAGAATCGCCGGGACCAACCCGCACATTCACGGCGCCGCCCGCGGGCGTGTACTTGATGGCATTCGAAAGCAGGTTCGAAATCAGGCGCTTGATTTGAACGCGATCGGCTGGAACCACGCACCCGGGCGCCACGCTTGCGGTAAGGCGAATATCTTTTTCCTGCGCTGGGATTTGAAACTGCTCGACGATATCGATCGCTACATCGCCCAAATCCAGCGGGGACCTTTGCAAGACGAGCTGGCCCGATTCCGCCTGCGAAAGCAGTAGCAACGCCCTGACGATGCTTGAAAGCTGCTCGACATCTTCGAGAGCGTTAACCATCGCCTCCCGGTACTGCTCGGGTTTTTCCGCGGTGAAGATCGCCACTTCGAGCTGGCCTCGAATCGACGTGAGAGGTGTTCGCAGTTCGTGCGAGACATCGGTGGAAAAGCGCCGGATTTGTTCGAACGATTGAGCCAGGCGCGCGGTCATGCGATTGAAGCTGTCGATTAGGTGATCCAGTTCATCGCCTGCGCCGCGCGGTGGAATGCGGAGAGATAAATTCGATCCGGTGATGTTCTGCGCGGCTTGCGCGACTGAGTTGAGCGGCCAAAGCGCCCGTCCGGCGACCATCCATCCCAGCAGGCTCGAAAGCGCGATGATGCCAGGGACGAAAAGGAAATAGTTGCGAGTGAAGCGCGCCACGTTGCGCTGGCTGTCGGCGAGGGAACGGCCCATCGCCAGGAAATACCGCTTGCGATGCGTGCCGACCAACCAGCCCCGTTTGACCAGATACGGCGTGCCGTCCGAACCCCACCGCGTCACGTACTCGGTGAAACCTTCCGGCATGTTTAGAACACGCTTGATGTCGGGCAGCGGATCGAAACCGATCGAGCGATACGTCTCGGAATCCTCCAGAGCATGGCCCTCACGGTCGGCAATGAAATAAACCTGCTTCAGCTGGGCGACAATTTGCGTTTCATCTTCATCGGCGGGAGCACTCCAGACCGGGCGCTCGTTGTCGATGCTTACCCAGCCTTTAATCGACCCCCAATCATCTTCCAGCAGCATCTGGATGTCGCCCTCGAGCTGGCTCTTCAGCACTTCGCGGAAGAAAAGACCCACGGCGATCAGCAGCAGCGTGAAAAACAGCACGTAGCTCAGCATTAGCCGGAAGCGCAGGCCACGGGCGAAGCGGACGGGCAACTTCGGTATCCCGAACGCTCGGGTTAGTTTAGCCATTGCTTTTTCCTGCGCGCGAAGTGCTGATCGCGGGCGGGAGATCGCGGAAACGCCAGCCAGGCGGGTTGGCAACCCGCCGCAGGATGGCATCCTGCTCCACACGGAACATCATTAACCTTTGCTTCCTTCTGGCGCTTCCAATAGATACCCTATGCCGCGCACGGTCTGAATCATTTTCTGCGGCCATTTGTCGTCGATTTTACTGCGCAAATGACGAATATACACATCCACGATATTCGTCAGGCCGTCATAATCCATGTCCCAGACGTGCTCGACAATCATGGTCCGGCTGAGGGGGCGGCCGCGGTTGCGCATCAGATATTCAAGAATACTGAATTCTTTGGGCGCCAGCTCGATGTTCTCCCCGGCGCGGGTGACTTTCCGCCGGATGCAGTCGAGCATCAGATCGCCGACTTGCAAGCGCTCAGGTGTCGGCTGCCCCCGGCGCAACAGCACGCGCACCCGGGCAAGCAGTTCCACAAAGGCGAAGGGTTTGACGAGGTAATCGTCAGCGCCGCCCTCCAAGCCCTTGACGCGGTCGTCGACAGCTCCGCGAGCGCTTAAGATCAGTACCGGCGGACTGGCCTTGCGGTTGCGGATTTTTTGAAGCACCGTCAGCCCATCCATGTCCGGCAAGCCGAGATCGAGGATCACCATGTCGTATTCGGTCGTGTGGACCAGATCGATGGCCCGCGACCCGTCGTTTGCGACATCCACGGCATAGCCGGCGCTTTCCAGGCCGCGCGAGACAAAGTCGGCGATGCGTTTCTCGTCTTCTATCACCAGGATGCGCATATCAGCTTACATTCTAAACGCGCGTAAGCGGGGGTTGGTTCCAACGATGGACAAGCTTAGCTTGTCCTACTTCAAAATGGACAAGCTAAGGCTTGTCCTACTTCAATTGGATGCGCGCTGGCGTTCGTAGGGTGTATTGATGTATTTCTGCGCCTCTTCGAGCGCGCTCTGGGTGTCGTCGTTGGTTCTTAAGGCTTGTTTGTATTCGTTCACCGCGCGGTCGCGCTGGCCGCTGATATCGAGCACCTGACCGAGCTTGATGTGGGACCAGACCTCGGTCCACTTCGGCTCCAGGTCGCCGTTCAGCGCCTCGCGGAACTCGTTGGCCGAGCTTTGCCATGTCGCCTGGAGGAAGTACAGCTCGCCAATGCGGTAATGCGCGAGGGAACTGTTGCGGGCGACATCCAGCGCCTTCTGATATTCCTTCAGAGCCTCGCTGAATTCGCTGACTTCCGCGAACTGCTCGCCTCGGCGGATGGCGACGGCAACACGCATCGCGTTATCGAAGCGGAGCACCTGACCCTTGGGGTCCAAAGTCACGCCGCCCGGGCGAGGCTTGCCGAAGGTATCGATCGAAAACTCGGACGACGTGCCGACCACCTGAACCACCTTTTCTTCGGGATTGCCTTCGGTCTCGATGTGGACCGTTACCGGCATGCTGAACGTGTCGAGGTCTTGGGCAATTTTGCCGACTACGCGGAAGCCTTTCTGGGTACGGAAGACGGTGTAATCCAGCTTGAATTCCGGAGCTCCGCTCGATTCAATCCAGTTGACGAAAAAGAAGTTCAGGTTCTGCTCGGAAATCTGTTCGGCGAGCTTGCGGAAATCGTCGGTGGTGATGGATTTATATGCGAACCGCTCAGGGAGGGCCTTGAGTAAAGCCAAAAATTTGTCGTCGCCCATTACCCCGCGGAGCATATTGAGCACCGCCGCGCCTTTTCCCGCCGTCGCAGCCCAGAATTCGGGCGAATAATCTTCGAGACGGGCAGATTGAATTAACGGCGGCTGCTCCACGGTGAGGGCTTCGACGTAGGTGTCGTGCACCTGCTGCTGCATGGCCCCCGATCCATTCGCGTGATCTACATAAAGCAGCTCGGAATAGCGGGCGAGGCCGTTCTCAATCCACAGATGATTACGCGATGCGGGCGAGACCAGCGTCCCCCACCACTGCCGCGCAACTTGATTCGCGACCAGCTTGATATTGACTTCCTTCGCCATCGCGCCAGGAGCAAGGAAGACCAATCCCGGAGCGGAATAGCCGTTGGGCGCGCCGGATTCAGTCTCGACGATGGTGAGATTTCGCTTCAACGGGGAGCCATAAAGGCTGCTGAAATAAATCATCGCCTTCGAAAACTCCTCGCCGTAAGCATCTGCGGTTTCTGCGCCTTTGCGCACGTAGAAACTTGTTGTTACGCCGCCGGAAGACACGTTCTTAGGCGCGCCGCGGACGACCGCAATGCTGCCCGGAAACGACGCTTGGGTGAACTCCCAGCGAGTGGTGTTCGGACCGGCGGTGGTATCGATTCCGCTGCCGATTACCTTGTAGCCGTCCGGCACCGTCACGTCAATCGTCGCCGCGAAGCGGTCCGTCGTGTAGTCGTTCACGGGGAACCAGCGCGCCGGGTACATCAGGTACGCATAATCGGGGTGAATGGCGGCGAATCGAATTCCGAAAACCGGCGATTCTTCATCCCCGGTTAGCTTGCCGTTGTAGTAGAAAGTCAGCGCGGCCGTTTTCCCGCGCGCGACGGGCTGCGGAAGCGTGAGGCGCACGCTCATATCCTGCTGAAGCCGAGAGGCGGGGATCTGACGGCCTTCCTCGTCCGTCACTTTGTCGAGGCTTAATGCGTTGTTAAGCTCGAAGAAGATGTTGGAGGCATCGTCCACGGCAGTGAACCGCACCTTCGCCGAGGCCTCCAACGTCTGCGCCTGCGGATCGATGCGCGCCTTAATGGCGTAATCCTGAACGTCAATCCTCTGCTGTGCGCCCCGGCTTTGCGCGAATACAGGCGAAAACGCGGTACAGGCAGCTAGAACGGCCACCTCAATTCGCATGGTGCACTCCAAACCTATATGTCCGGCCCGAGCCGGTCTATTACCAAATTAGCGCGTTTAAAGCGCCACAGGTCGTTTCAGGGAATCCCAGCGCGGCGGCACACGCCTCCACGGAGCCGGGTGAGCACATCCCTTGACCTTTTGATGTATGCCGTTGGGTTGCGTTCCTTTAATTTTTCGCGGCGTGCGAAGATGCAAGACCGCAGAGAGAAAAGTTGTTGTACTTAGCAGCTAACCCGGATTTCTCACCAGTGAATGAGAGCGACCGTTCCGAGCGGCAACATGGAGGCCGGCTGAGGGAGACGGGCGGATGAGGAGCGTCCCAGGATCGGTGAAGACGCACTAATCCTGGGAGCCTGTTCGAGGAGAAGATTGTCAAAGAACGTTACGGCCAGCCAGTCACCCGGTCAAAGCTTGGTGCACTTGGGCGAACAGTTCCGGCCAAGGATAGGAGCGCGGCAACGAGATCCAAACCTTACGCACCGTAACACGCACCAACGCTGCGACTTTCAGCAATCGCAAACGTATGGTGGCGGCTTGCGCAGCGGCCAGTTCGGTGGTCTTCAGGCCCACGCTAGAAATGGGAGCTACTCCTCTAGCCTGAACGGCGAAGCTAAGTCCTCCACACTCCAGCGCACACCAAGCCGACGAATCCCTTTTCCCGAGCGGATAGCCGCGCCTCGCGCTGAAATGCTTGCAAAATGTTAAAGATAATCCGGGAGATCGGGGAAAGTCAAGCGGAGCGCAGCGGGTGATGCGGGGGAATATCGGGAATAGCGAGTCGGATCGCATCAGGATGTACCTTCGTACTGTACCTCAGGACATTGTGGCGATTTCCGGCGCCGCGTATGATCCTCTTATCCCGTTGCGGAGGTGAAAGGCATGAAGCTCTTCCTGATAGCGATAGTGGGCGGCACGCTGGCCGCCCAAAATATGACCGTGGCTCCGGGGAATTGGCGACAGGCCGGAATTTCCCTGGTGTCTTCATCCGATCCAGCCTTCGCCGGTTTGGCTCCCGCTCTCGTCCCGCCGAGCGCCCCGAACTTGGCCCCCACTTTTCCATACTCCTTCGTTCTGAGGAACGGAACCGGAAAGGCCATAATCGCTCTCGGCGTCAGATGGACATGCACGGACGCGGCGGGCCACGTCCGAACCCATGACCGAGCGTGGATAAACCAGATCACGCCAACGAGCAGCGGGACTGTAGCGGCGGGCGCGGACCGTCTTGTGACACCGATCCTTTCCCCGGGGACGGACGCCAGTGCTATCGCGAGCGAGTTAGCGAAGTTTCAGGCCCAGCAGAGCGTCTCCGTGTCGCTCGAGGCTGTCGTGCTGAGCGATGGAACCGCGCTCGGCACGGACGCAAACAACACCATCCCGCGCGTACAAGCGCGGCTGGATGCACAGAAGCAGGTGCTTACCGGTATCACCGCCGCGTGGCAGCAGGGAGGAGCCGGCGCTGTGACCGGGTACCTGCAAGGAATAGTAGTCGCCGCGCCGCCTCCGCATGGCGACATGGCAGCGGTTAAGGCCCCGACCCCGTCGGCCGCCTACGCAATGGGCCTCTCGGATATGCAGCGCCAACTCGCGAGCGGTCTTCTAAAGAGAGCTTCCAGCGATCCGGGAGCCGTCGCCGGCTTTGCGCAGCGGCTACTAGCTACGAGGAATTACCCCAACATTCAACATCAATGAGGAGAAACACACCACCATGCAAAAGTTATCAACGCCGCAGCGCCTGGGACCGTGGGCACTGACCCTAGCCTTCCTGTGCCTCAGTGCGGCGCTGCCCGCCAGTGCGGACGGCGTCGTCGACAGGAGCACGGCCGTCTGCAATCCATGCTCCGCGAGCAACGATGGCTACGGCCCAATTAGCCTCGGGCAGGGGTCCGGCGTTGGTGCCCTCTGCACTATCTCCGGCTCGGTCGGGTCCATAGGCACAGCGAGCGGGTACTGGGACATCGAGTACTACACGCTCTGGAGCGAGTCATATGCGTCTTCGGCAAACGTCGACAGCGATGCTCATCTCTATGGCATCTACTATGGTATGGGGTGGGACTCCTCGGGGTCTGCCGACTGCAGCGGGAACAGCAGTGGGATCGTAAACAACTCGGATGGCTACGACTACGGAACTGCCGCAACGAACTCCGGCTACTTTGGGTAAGCCCGCGGGCTGCTATCATCATTGAAAGAGGGACCCTCGTTGAAGCTCCTGGGTCTTTACATGGCGACGGGGTGCTACGCCTGCACAATGGCTGCAGGCCAGAGCCTCCTCCTTTTCCTCGGCGAGCAGCCCCAGATTCGAATCCTCCCATCCTTCCACATTCGGGCGGAGCCCGCGTCGGCCCGCGATCCCAGATCTAGGATCGAGTGTCGTGCTGCACCGTTCCGCCGACGGTTCCGTAGTGGCGCGCAGGGTCGTGACGGACGCCGCTGACAGCGTCTATTTCGCCTACGAGCTGGCCATCGAGTCGGGGGGACAGCCAGATACATTCCTTGCAAGCTTTCGGCCCCTGGATCCGTCCAGCGCAGGCTTAGATCCGGCCGAGTGGAGAATACAGGGGTCGGCAGCTTTTCCACCGCAACGCACGATCCATTTGGGTGAATCCATCGCGATCCCTCTCGGTGTGGCGCCCGGGTCAGGCGCCAGTCTAACCGATGAGATTGCTGTTGACGGGAGGCCGCTCCGCGTCGAGGCAGGCACGCTGTATCTGCGTGACAAGTTAGCCTTGGGTCGGTCCCGACTCTTCCTGACGATGGAATTGCGCCGGCGCGGCATTGAGCTCACTCCGCCCGCTAACCAGGGATCTAGCCCGCCTCCCGATCCCACGATACCGGGCGTGCCGCGCCAGTTCGTCGCCGCCGACGCAGAGTTCAAAACACAGCTCTTTTTACGCCTCAGTGTGAACGGAGGCCCCGAGACCGACCTCCCGTCCGCTCGTGGAAGGCTGATCTGGTTCTCTCCCTCAGGGCGCGGAAGATACATTCTCTCCCTCGTCCCGCGTCCCGAACTGGGTTTCGTCAAGGCTGGCGAGGCGCGAGGCGGCTACCTCAACCTCCAGATGGGCGGCGACTCGTTCGTCCTCACATCGGGGGCTTCGATCGCGCCCGCCGGGGCCCCCTATTTCGTCTACGCACTGCACGATCCCGAATGGGAGCCTGCGGCCTCGTCGCAGCGCGACAAGCCCCAGGCCGGCTCAGTGGGGCCGGAAGAGATCGCATCGCTTCGTAAGGAGCAGGTCAAGTGAAGCGCGCCGGCATTCTCCTTTGCACGCTTCCGGTCCTGGCGCAGGAAGCCAAAACCCTTCATCCTTCCGACATAATTTTCTACGCTCAGACGGAACCTACGGAGCTTGGCCTCCTCGCCGGCGCCTTTGGCGACATCCCCTCGCCGGGTGAAGGGCAATTCGTTCTTCACCTTTGGGTCGGTTTACAGGGCCCATATTTCGGATGTGACGCGGTTTTTCAACCCCGCGGCGCGGACGGGGCCTACCTCGCGAGGTTCCAGCCTCTGAGCCTCCGCGGCCCGGATCTTGCCAAGAACTTCAGGCACACGGGCATGGGGAATCCGTCAAGCTGGATCTATGGCCCTCCCGCGGCTTATCCTTCTCCGCAGGTCGTTGGGCCAGGCGAAACGCTCGCCATCGACTTGACCCCAGCCGGGGATGAAGGGAAGAGATTCGTCGGGGACGGGAAAAGGCTCATCGGCTATGTAGAAATGCCGGAGCCGGCCCCCTCGCGCGCGGCAGCCGAAGCGCAGCTCAAGAACGTGACCACACCCGAGTTGCAAGCGATGTATGCCCGTGTCCTTCGCGCGGACCAGGAGCTGAATGCGAAGGTAAGTGAAACACGAAAGGAAATCTCCCGACAATTGATCTCCCGTCCGCTGCCGCCCCGGCCACTCGCGCCGCCTGCTGCCAACATTTCTGGAGCGGCGCGCGACCTGTCTGCCGAAGACGCGGAGCTGGACGTTACGTCTCCCATGGTTTACATCAACGGTGCCCTCCAGGGTGGCCGAGTGCAAGTACAACTGCGGGGTCCGCTCCCTTGGCTCTATCTCCCGGGACGCGGGCGTTTCGTTCTCTCGCTGGTTCCGCGGCCCGACTTCGAGCGGGCGGGCAGGGTGGAAGGCCGGAACCTCGTAATTAAATCCGGGGAGGACACCATAGCGCTCCGGTGTGCGGGCCCGATCACAACTGAGTACGAAACTTACATCATCTACTTGAGACGCGATCCAAATTGGGAGCCCGATCCGGCCGAGCAGGACCATCCCCTGCTAGGGACGCTCGACCCAGGCGAGATCAAGAGTGATCATTGATCTTACTCCTTTTGTGTGTGGGGGGGGGTAGGAAGTCTCTGAGAATAATCCTAAATACCCATCCGCCCTATTACCCACGAACAGCCCAACCAATTCCGTGCGATTTGTGACGTCGAAAATCAGGAAGAGCTGGCTGATGTAAGCCTTTACCGTACGCTCTCTCAGGCCGATTGCCTTCGCGATCTCGGAATTTCGCAGCCCCTTGCAGGTGAGCTGCAATATCTCCTTTTGCCTGACATTTAGGCGATCCATGCAAAAACCTACGTGGGAGCCAGCTTAGTATATAGACTTCAAGGCAATATTGCAATTAATTTGTGATTAATTTCTGAGGCGATTGGAGTGATCGCGCGGCAGCTATATATCCCGACTCTGGGTACTGTACGCCGAGCTCCCAGCCGGCCCCGTCACGCCCGTTCGTGCAAGGAAACCGGTATCCAGGCGGCCGGTGACGAAATCGGGATGACTGAGGATGCGCTGGTGCAGAGGAATGGAGGTTTGAATCCCATCCACCACAAACATATCCAGCGCCCGCAGCATCCCCCAAACGAGCCAGCAGGGTTCAACCGCCGGTCCGTCTCGCGCAGCAGCAGCCCGCCGGCATCGGAGGTCATCGTGCCGCCGTCGAACTGCGCTCGCACCGTGCGCGAAAAATGGCCTGTTGCGCCACTATGATAATGTCCCCTTGAGACCTCGTTAGAAATGTCCCCCTAAACTGAAAGACCTCCCCCGAAGGAGGAGGTCGGATTGGGGCGTACGGCATTGAGCAAGAGGGAACTGCAACGAGGTGGAGTGT
>JAFAQY010000116.1 GCA_019261985.1 Bryobacterales bacterium
TGGGTGACTCCCGAAGGTCGGCTCGCGAAGTTTCTGGCTTCGCGGCTCTTCTGTTTTAACGCAGGATTTTCGGGGTCACCAAATGGCGAGGCAGTCAGACCTTCGTCAGTGCTCTTCGATTACGTGCATAATTTAGGTTTGGCAACCCGCCGCAGGCTGGCAGCCTGCCCCACAACTCTTTCATGAAAGCCGTATGCTTGCTTAGCGGAGGTCTTGATTCCTCGACGTGCCTCGGCGTGGCCATCCGAGGGGGTTACGACTGCTATGCGCTGTCGTTCGATTACGGCCAGCGGCACCGGGTGGAACTGGATGCTTCGGCACGAATTGCACGCCATTTCAACGCCCGTGAGCATCGTATCGCGAAGATCGACTTGCGGGCATTTGGCGGTAGCGCGCTCACCGCGGATATCGAGGTGCCGAAGCACCGGGATACCGCCGACATGGAACGAGGAATTCCGATTACCTATGTTCCCGCCCGGAATACAATTTTCCTGGCGTATGCTCTGGCTTGGGCCGAGGTGCTCGAGTCGTCGGACATATTTATCGGAGTGAACGCAATCGATTATTCCGGTTACCCGGATTGCCGTCCCGAATACATCGCGGCTTTCGAGCGCATGGCGAATTTAGCCACCCGCGCGGGAGTAGAGGGGCGCACGCATATGTGCATCCATACTCCGCTGGCAAACTTGAACAAGGCGGCAATTGTGCGGTTGGGCGCGGAGGTCGGCGTGAATTTTGCTCTTACGCGTAGCTGCTACGATCCCGATCGGGAAGGGAATCCATGCGGGCAATGCGATTCGTGCCTGCTCCGCCGCAAGGGCTTTGCGGAAGCGGGCATTGCCGATCCGCTCAGGTACTCGTCTTGAAGATTTCCGAGATTTTTCATTCTATTCAAGGAGAGGGCATACTCGCGGGAGTGCCGAGCGTGTTTGTGCGCACCAGCGGT
This sequence comes from Bryobacterales bacterium, assembly GCA_019261985.1. Classification (GTDB taxonomy): domain Bacteria; phylum Acidobacteriota; class Terriglobia; order Bryobacterales; family Bryobacteraceae; genus Palsa-187. The sequence continues at coordinate 947 of JAFAQY010000116.1, forward strand.
TGTAATCTGCGGTGCACGTGGTGCGATACGCCCTATACGTCGTGGAATCCCGAAGGGGCGGAGATGACTGTCGACGATATTGTTAGACGCGTCCGAAGTTACTCCTGCACGCACGTCGTGGTCACTGGGGGAGAGCCGATGATTGCTCCCGGAATGGTTGATCTAACGCGCGCGCTCGACGAACTTGGACTTCATGTCACCGTTGAGACGGCCGGGACAGTTTACCAGCCGATCGCGTGCCACCTGATGAGCATCAGCCCGAAGCTCGCGAATTCAACGCCAAAGGAACGCGAAGGCGGACGCTGGGCGGCTCAACACGACAGGCTCCGGTATCAGCCCGAAGTTCTGAGGCGGTTGATGGCTGAGTACGACCATCAATTCAAATTCGTCGTAACACATCCCGCCGATTTAGGCGAGATCGAAACCCTCCTGACGCAAACGGGAGCCGCCCGAAACCGAGTCGTGCTAATGGCCGAAGGAACGTCTACAGATACAATCCGGCTCCGGGCGGCGTGGATCGCCGACGTTTGCAAACGTGAAGGCTTCCGCTATAGCCCGCGGCTGCATATCGATTTGTGGGGAAACGAACGCGGCAGATGAGCGCAACGCGAGTTGCTACGATGTAGCAGATGCGAAAAGCGTCCATCCGGGACCTGCATATACGAACCTCCGAGCTGGTGCGCGATGCGGCCGATGGCGCGGTGATCGTAATCGAGCGGCGTGGCGAGCCGTTGGCCGAGCTTCGTCCGTTGTCCAGAATGCGTCGCAAGATCGGCTTTCCCGACATGAGCCGCTTCTGGAATGAATTTCCGCAAGTGCCCAGCGACAGCACGCAGTTTATGGAAGAAGATCGCGAACGATAATGCGCTCATGTCGCGAAGCACTACGTGAATGAGCGATTCCGATGCCGTCTTCCGTGGTGTGATAAGCAGCGCCGTCGTTTCTCGAAGTGGTGTGTGCGATTTCCGCGGCCGGGTACTCGGACTGAGAAGCCGGCCGGCGTGATGCAACGCAGCCGCGGGACCTCTCAAATCCGATCGAGAGACCCCCGAGTGCTAGAATCTCAATTTCCCCGATGAATATTTCGGTGAAGAGCGAATATGCTCTGCAAGCGATTCTCGATCTCGCGATGCAACCACCGGGCGAGCCGGTTAAAATCGCCGACATTGCTCGGCGGCAACATATTCCGCAAAAATTCCTGGAATTAATTTTGGCGAGCCTTAAGCGCGGCGGGTTTGTGGAATCCCGGCGCGGCGCGGAAGGCGGATACCGGCTCGCAAGGCCCCCGGAACAGATTACAATCGGCGAAGCTCTGCGGTATCTCGAGGAGAACAGATCCACGCGCCGCGCGGGTCCGGATGTGTTTTCTGATCTGTGGAAGCGTGTCGATGCAGCGGTTGACGGCATTTTGGATCAAACTACATTCGCCGAGCTGGTGCGGCGCTGGAAGGAATCGCAAACCCGCTACGTTCCCAATTGGGAAATCTGATGCCCTACGATGACAATTCATTCAGCATCGGCCGGACGCCGCTTGTGCGGCTGCGCCGCATCACGGCCGGGTCGCACGCAACCGTACTTGCAAAGGTCGAAGGACGAAATCCGGCGTACTCCGTGAAGGACCGCATCGGCGCCGCCATGGTCTGGGAAGCGGAGCGGCAAGGCGTGCTCAAGCCGGGCAAGGAACTCATCGAGCCGACCAGCGGGAACACCGGCATCGCCCTGGCGTTCGTCGGCGCAGCCCGCGGATACAAAGTAACGCTGCTGATGCCGGAGACAATGTCGCTCGAGCGGCGCAAGGTGCTGAAAGCTCTGGGAGCGCAGATCATTCTCACCGATGGCTCCCTGGGTATGCAGGCCTCCATCGATCGCGCCGAGGAAATGGTGGCCGCCGACCCGAATCGATACGTGCTGCTACAGCAGTTTCAAAACCCTGCCAACCCGGAGATTCACTGTAAGACCACCGGCCCGGAGATCTGGCACGATACGAACGGGAAAGTGGATGTGTTGGTCGCGGGAATCGGCACCGGTGGCACGATAACCGGCATTTCGCGCTATTTCAAGCTCGAAAAAAAACAGCGGTTGATTTCGATCGGCGTGGAGCCCGAAGGCAGCCCGGTGGTGTCGCAGACGCTTGCTCGCCAGCCGGTGCGGCCAGGACCTCACGGTATACAAGGTATCGGTGCGGGTTTCATCCCCGGAACGCTGGATCTAAAAATGGTCGATCGCATGGAACGCGTCAGCGATGAAGAATCCATTGAGATGGCCCGCCGTTTGGCACGGGAGGAGGGCATGCTTTCCGGCATATCCGGCGGAGCCGCCGTTGCCGCCGCCCTGCGCGTTGCTCGCGAACCCGAAATGCGCGGTAAAACAATGGTGGTGATCTTGCCGGATTCCGGCGAGCGGTACTTGACCTCTGCGCTTTTCGACAACTTGTTGGATTAGATTTAGTTAAATGCGAGAAACAGCGTACAGCACTCGGCGCGAGAAAAAAGCACAAATATTTTTTAAAATCCCGGCCGCGCCGCGCTGCGTTGTGCGCGATGTCAGAAAACAGCGCACAGCGTTCGGCGCGAGAAAAAAGGACAAATATTTTGTAAATTCGCGGCCGCGGCCCGCTGCGTTGTGCGCGATGTCAGTAAAAGAGTAGCGGGCGCTTTATGGGTGAAAAGGGGTGAGAGCGCCCGCTGTCGTAACGGGGATTTAGTTATCTGTAATAACGACGGACGCGACGCCATGGTTACTGATTCACGAAAGATTTTTTCGCAGGCTGAATGTACCGTGATCAGGTCGCGGTCTAACGGCCGGTTGCTCCAAGCCGCTGCATCTTTTGTATCCCGCCACCCCGAGGTGCTGGCGATTGTTCCGGGGCGGCTTGCGGGCGAACGCCTGGAGCAGGCCGCTTCGGGCAGCCTGGGGCTACACCGCATCACGCTGATTCAATTGGCCGCTGCTCTGGCACGCCCGGCCATGGCCGAGCGCGGGCTGGCGCCTATCGGCATATTAGCGTTGGAGGCGGTCGCCGCGCGCGTCGCAAATGAAGCCCTTAAGGCGCGTGAACTCAAATATTTTGAGCCCGTGGCCGCTCTCCCGGGTTTTGCGCGCGCATTGGGAAAAACCTTGGGGGAGCTGCGGCTTGCGCGGATAACGCCCGAGGATCTTTCATCCCGAGGGCCTGCCGCCGCGGATCTCGCCAAACTGTTGCTTCGATACCAGGATGAGCTGCACGCCCGTTCCCTCGCCGATTTGGCCACTGTTTTGGAGTTGGCCACCGAAATGGCAAATGCCGGCGAAAACCGGCTTATCGGTGTTCCGGTCCTCCTACTGGACGTGCCCCTCGAAAACGGCGCGCACCGCGAATTCTTTCAAGCCGTCGCCGCGAGGAGCAGGGAAGTCCTAGCCGCTATAGCGGGCGAGGATTCGGGGGAAAATTCCCCGGCGTCCACCTTGCGACATTTGCGGCGTTATCTATTCTCACAGTCGCCCGCTCGATCTCGCTCCAAAGCCGGATTCGAGATGTTCTCCGCGCCCGGCGAGGGTTTGGAAGCCGTGGAAATCGCGCGCCGCATTTTGCGAATCGCAGCCGAGGGTGTCGCTCTGGATGAAATAGCAATTCTGTTACGATCTCCCGAACGGTACCAGCCGATGGTCGAGGAGGCTCTGCGCCGCGCGCGCATCCCGGCATGGTTCAGCCGCGGCACGGCGAGACCCGATCCCGCAGGGCGAGCGTTTCTTGCCTTACTCGCGTGCGCTTCGGAAAAATGCTCTGCTTCTCGATTCGCGGAGTACTTGTCATTAGGGCAAGTCCCGAGTGAAACCGAACAAATCCACGATTGGGTCCCGCCACAAGATGAGATCCTGGCTGCCGCGGCCATAGGTGGGGCGGGCACCTCTGCCCGCGCGGGACCCCCAGGTCCCGCAATGCCCAGCCAGGATGCTCAGCCCGGGTCGGGCGACCCGCCGCACCCGCCAACCCCGGCCGCCTGGGAAAAACTTCTCGTCGACGCCGCGGTGATAGGCGGCCGCGCACGTTGGGTCCGGCGTTTAAATGGCCTGGAACGGGAATTTGAGCTGAAGCTCGCGGTGGCGGAAAAAGACGAAACGCACCGCGAATATCTCGCCATGCAACTGGAGCGGCTTAGATCACTCCGCGGTTTTGCGCTTCCGCTGATCGAGCGCTTAGACAACCTGCCGGCGTCGGCGGTTTGGAGCGAGTGGATTGAACATCTCACGGACTTAGCGGAAGCCGCGCTGCGCAATCCGCAGGGAGTGCTCGCCGTACTTGCGGAACTCGAGCCAATGGGTGATGTGGGGCCGGTTTCGGTGGACGAGGTGGCGGAGGTCTTGAGCGAGCGCCTCCGTTTCCTGCGCGCGGAGCCTCCGCAGCGGCGCTGGGGACGCGTGTTCGTGGGATCGATCGATGAAGTGCGGGGGTGCGAGTTTCCTGTTGTGTTCTTACCCGGACTCGCGGAGGGTTTATTTCCCCAGCGCGCGTTCGAAGATTCGCTCCTGCTGGACGATGTGCGGCGAGATCTGTCGGGCGATCTTCCCTTGCGTCAGGATCGGAGCACCGATGAGCGTGAGCGGCTTCACCTGGCCGTCGCCGCCGCGCGCGATCGCTTTATTGCATCGTATCCGCGAATGGACGTGGCGGAGGCGCGCCCTCGCGTTCCATCTTTTTATGCGCTAGAATTGCCGCGCGCGATCGAGGGGGCGCTGCCGAACCTTGCGGAATTCGAAGAGCGCGCCCGCAATGCTGCTCCGGCACGGCTGAACTGGCCCGCCCCGCCGCAAACAGAAGAGGCAATCGACGATGCCGAATTCGATCTAGCGACGCTGGGACAAAAGAAGCATGCGCGGTATCTGCTGGAGGCGAACCCTCACGTCGCGCGAAGTTTGCGCGCGCGCTGGGAGCGCTGGAACAGAACATGGAAGCCGTCCGATGGAATGGTTGTGCAGAATACGGCTGCGCTGGAGGCGCTCGGCGCGAATCGCCTCACCGCGCGCGCCTGGTCGCCGTCCTCGCTGGAACAATTCTCCGTGTGCCCATACAAGTTCGCGCTGCAGGGCATCTATCGCCTGCGCCCGCGTGAAGACACGGCCCCGTTAGAGCAACTCGATCCGCTTACGCGCGGGGGCTTGTTTCATGAAGTGCAGCGCCGCCTGCTGGCCGAATTGAAGGCCGGGCAACTGCTGCCGCTCGATCGCGAGCATCGCCCGGAAGGGCTAACGGCAGCTTTGGAGCGGTGCAACCATGTGCTCGATACAGTTGCCGCGGAATACAAGGAAATGTTCGCGCCCGCCATTGAGCGCGTGTGGAACTCCGAAATCGAGGATCTGCGAACCGATCTGCGAGGCTGGCTGCAGCACGCCGCGCAAAACGACAGCGACTGGGAACCCCTGCACTTCGAATTCTCGTTCGGTCTGGAAAACCGCGAAGGCCGCGATCCGGCCAGTGTTCCGGATCAAATCGAGCTTGCCGAAGGCGTCCACCTGCGGGGAGCGATCGACCTGGTGGAGCGCCATCGCGGCAGCGGCGTTTTGCGCGTTACCGACCACAAGTCCGGCAAGGCGCCGGATCGCGTGCCGCTTTGCGTCAACGCAGGCCGCTCTCTTCAGCCAGTCTTGTACGGCTTGGCCGCCGAGAAAATTTTTGGCTCACGAGTGGAATACGGCCGCCTTTTTTATGCCACGCAACGCGGTGATTACCGCCACATGGCCATCGCGTTAAACGATCGTGCGCGCCTGGTGATAGCGCAGCTGCTTCAAAACATCGACGGTTCGATTTCTTCCGGCTTCCTGCCACCCGTTCCTGAAAAAGATGCTTGCTCCTACTGCGACTACCGCCTGGTTTGCGGGCCCTATGAAGACCGGCGGATTGCCCGGCATAAAAATCGGAACGATGAACGCCTGGAGGCGCTGAACGAGATCAGAGGAATGGGATGAATCCGGCGCCACGGCCATCTTCCGATCTGGAAGCGCGCGAGCGCATACGCACGTCTCTTGACGAAAGCCTGATTGTTGAGGCTTCGGCGGGAACCGGCAAAACCACGCAACTGGTCCGCAGGATTGTGGAAGTCCTGGCAACCGGCCGGGCTCAGATCCAGCAGGTTGCGGCCGTAACGTTCACGCACAAGGCAGCCGGCGAAATGAAGCTGCGGCTGCGCCAGGAGCTGGATGAGAGACGGCAGGATGCGGACCCGGCGCGCAAGCAGGCGCTCGAAGACGCGCTGGAGCGGCTGGAGGAAGCCGCGATCGGAACCATCCACAGCTTCTGCGCGCAAATTCTGCGCGAACGGCCGGTTGAGGCGAACATCGATCCCGCATTTGAGGAATTGCCGGAGCAGGAAGCGGCACGAATCTATCAGAAAGCTTTCCGCTCCTGGTTGGAGCGCAGCTTGAATCAGGATTCGCCTGGCCTTCGCAGGGCGTTCGCACGCTTAGCTTGGCGCGACTCCTGGGACGATTCGTCGCCCTTCGAGCGGCTTCAATCCGCGGGGTGGAAATTGATCGAGTGGCGCGACTACCCGGCCGCTTGGCGCCGCGCACCTTTTGCTCGAAGCGAAGAGATCGATACTCTCATGCGTATGGTGCGGAATCTCGCTGATTTGAGCTCGCAGCCGCGAAGACGCAACGACAACCTATATCTCGATCTTCAGCCCGCGCGAGATCTGGCAGGGTGGATTGAAGTGAGTGAGGCCGCGGGGCCCCGCGATTACGATGCTCTGGAAAGCCGGCTGATAAAGCTCGGGCGCGACTTGCGAAAATCCGGCCGCAAAGGATCGGGCGAGTATGGCGGAGGCGTTGATCGGGCCACCCTCATCTCCGATCGCGAGGAGCTGATCCGATGGATTGGCGAGTTCCGAACCCGCGCGGACGCTGAACTGGCATGGCTCCTTCGCGAGGAGATGACCGGGCTGGGGGAGGAGTACAGTGGCCGGAAGCGCAGACAGGGGAAGCTCGATTTTGTGGACCTGCTCTGTGGTGTCCGCAATCTCTTGAAAGATCAGAAGGATGTCCGGAAATATCTGCAAGACCGCTTTAAATATCTTTTTGTGGATGAGTTTCAGGACACGGACCCGCTACAAGCGGAAATCCTTCTTCTCCTGGGCGCTGACGACCCAAATGAATCCGATTGGATGAAGATTCGCCCATGCGCTGGGAAGCTCTTTCTGGTCGGCGATCCGAAGCAGTCGATTTACAAGTTCCGGCGTGCCGATCTGGTGCTCTATGGGGAGGTCCGGCGGCGCTTGGAGGAACACGGCGTAGGTTGTGTAACCCTAACGCGGAGTTTCCGTTCTGTTCCAAACATTCAACAATTCGTTAATGCGTCGTTTGAAACGGAAATGAGCGGCGATGTCGAGGAGGGCCATGCCCCTTGGGCGCCTCTCGAGCGCGATCGTACCGAAAACCTGGGCCGCCCCAGCGTGATCGCGCTACCGGTTCCGAAGCCTTATGGCAGACAGAGGCTTTCTAAGCAGGCCTTAGCCGATAGCTTGCCGGACGCGATCGGCGCGTTCGTGGATTGGCTGATAAACCACAGCGGCTGGGGATTTCGTGAGAGAGATGTCGCGGTGCTCTTTCGAAAACGGAACTATAGCGGCGTCGATCTGACGCGGGAAACCGTTCGCGCACTGGAGGCGCGTGGTGTTCCGCATCTGCTGGCAGGCTCGAAATCGCTGCACCGCCGCGAGGAGGTCGAAACTCTGCGCGCGGCCCTGACAGCGATCGAGTGGCCCGACGACGAGCTCAGCGTCTTCGCCGCGCTGAAAGGATCGCTGTTTGCAATCGCCGACGAGACGCTGTTTTTATATCGCCACCACCACGGCCGGCTGCATCCGTTGTGGGGCGGGCTTCAGCCTGCGGCGGACTTCAGTCCGCCACCAGCGGTTGCGGGACAGAAGTCCGCAGCAGGCTCAAGGCCGCCCGTCGAAGAGGCGCTCTCGCTGTTAGCCGGCCTGCATCGGATGCGCAATCGTCGTCCGTTTGCGGCGACCGTGAACGCGCTGCTCGAAGCAACGCGCGCGCACGCCGGGTTCCTGCTGCGCCCGGGAGGCCGGCAGATCCTCGCAAACGTCGGCCGCGTCGCCGAGTTGGCGCGGACCTATGAGACCACCGGCGGAATCTCCTTCCGCGGGTTTGTCGAGGAATTGGCGGAAAAAGCAGAGAAAGAAGAAGCCGCCGAGGCTCCGGTGCTCGAAGAGGACTCGGATGGCGTTCGCCTGATGACGGTCCATAGCGCGAAGGGCTTAGAGTTTCCCGTAGTCATTTTGGCCGACCCGATGACCGCCCTGTCGCGGAAAGAACCCGAACACCACATCGATGGCCAGAACAAGCTGTGCGCGATAGAGCTGCTCGGCTGCGCGCCTTGGGAGCTGCGCGATCAAGCGCCGGTAGAAGCAAAACGCGAACGAGCGGAAGGCGTTCGCATCGCGTACGTCGCGGCCACCCGCGCCAGGGATCTGCTGGTGATCCCAGCCGTGGGCGACGAACCGTTCCCGCGTGATGGCTGGCTGAGTCCGCTGAATAAGGCTCTCTATCCGGATCGTGCAGTGTGGCGGAAGTCCGTGCCGGCGGAGGGTTGTCCGGCATTCGGGCAATCGAGTGTCGTCGAGCGGCCGCTCGAGTACGATCACGAGCCGGAAGGTTCCGTGAAACCGGGGTTGATACAGCCCGAAGCCGGCACGCACCAGGTGGTTTGGTGGGATCCATTCAAACTAAGGCTGGGCGAAGAGCAGAACCAGAAGCAATGGCAAGACCGCGTACTGAAGCGCACGCTTGAGGAAGACGGGGAATCCAGCCTGGCGGCCTACCGCGCTTGGCGAGAGGGCCGCGACCAACTGCTGGCCGCCGCGGCGAAACCCTCGGTCGAACTTTTTCTTGCTAGCCAGGCTGCTGAGGCGCCACCTGAGCTGTCGCCCATCGATTTTGTCCGATCGGCAACGGCGTCGCGGAGCGTGTCTGGCAGGCGATTCGGAGCTTTAGTGCACGCGATCTTACGGGATGTGCCGTTGGGCGCCGATCCCGCCGCGGTGAGCCGCTTCGCCGAACTGAACGCTCGAGTGTTAGGGGCGCCGCCCGAAGAAACAGAAGCCGCCAGGTCGGCGGCAGAAGCCGCTTTAGCTAATGAACTGCTGTCGCGTGCCCGAGCTGCCGCGCGTTTGCATCGCGAATACCCATTGTCTCTCCGGCTGCAAGACGGCCGCTGCGTGGAAGGCATCATCGATCTGGCGTTTCTGGAAAACGGCAAGTGGATTGTGGTGGATTTCAAAACCGATGCCGATTCGGCGCCGCGCCGCCAGCAATACGAAACGCAGCTTCAGTGGTACGTCTACGCGCTTTCAAAGCTCACCAACACGCCTGCGCGCGGAGTGCTGCTGGGAGTCTAGCAGCTCTTACTGAAGCAGAACCTTCAGGACGCCCTTCGTCGCCGCCTTTCTGAAAGCCTGGGGAGCCTGATCCAGCGTGAACCGATCCGAAATCAAGCGGTCTACCTTTACGCGCCCCGATGATAGCAGCCTTATCGCAGGCTCGAACCGGCCGCAGCGCGACCCGACCAGAGTTATTTCGTTCACGATCGCCGGAGCCGTATCGATTTTCACCAGCCCGTGAACCGTTGATTTCATAATCACCGTGCCGCGCGGCTGGCAGAGCGCGACGGCCGCGCGCAAGCCTTCGGCGGATCCGGTTGCATCCACCACCATCGGCCATGCCCGTTCCGGCAGCGCCTTTCCGATTACTTCCGTGCTGATGCCATCGCCCTCAATCAGCCGCAATTTTTCCCGATGCCGGCCGTAAACGTGCACTCTCGCTCCACGCGCCCGGAGCACTTGCGCCACCAGCAGCCCGAGCTTGCCGTCTCCTAACACGGCGACCGGCGCTCCCGCCAAAACCCGGACCTGATCGAGAATCTCGCACGCGGCGGCAACCGGCTCGATGAACACCGCCTGCTCGTTCGAGATCGACGAAGGCACGATGTGCAGATTGCGCACGGGCAGTGTTAGGAACTCGCGGAAAGCGCCGGGATGCTTTACGATCCCAAGCACAGTCCGGTTCGGGCAGTGGCGGCCCAAATCGCGTGCGCACCATTCGCAGGCTCCGCACGCGAGATTGATTTCGCCCGCGACGCGCTTTCCGATCCAACCCGTATCTTCGGCCGCCGTCACCTCGCCCACAAATTCATGCCCGGGCGTACCGTGAAATCCGTAGTAGCCGCGCTGAAGTTCCAGATCCGTGGAACAAATGCCGGCGGAAAGCAGGCGAATGCGAGCAAAGCCGCGTGGCACGCGCGGCAAAGGTTCTCGGCGCACCTCCACCCGGCCATTTTCGAGATGAACAGCAAGCATGTAAGTCATAACTTAACGCGGTAGTGGGGCAGGATGCCATCCTGCGCGCGGTTGCCAACCGCGCTGGGCGGGTTTGCACACACTCCAAACGCCGAAGGTTGGCAACGTGACTTTACGCACGCTAGTGGGGCAGGATGCCATCCTGCGCGCGGTTGTTAACCGCGCTGTGCGGTCTTTGCACACACTCCAACCCACTGAAGGTTGGCAACCTGACTTAACCACGGTCGTGGCGCAGGATGCCGTCCTGCGCGCGGTTGCTAACCTCGTTGTGCGCTTTGCACACACCCGGCCAGGCGGGTTGGCAACCCGCCGCAGGTTGGCAACCTGCCCCACGACAGGCTTGTTACGCTGAAAGCGAATGTCCCGCCCCATCGCCACTCATCTGGTGCAGTTGACGCACCCGGACGAAGGGCGCCGTGCCGCGTTGGTGGATCGCAACGAACTGCATCTGCTGGCGACATATCGCTCCATTTTCGATTTCGCGATGGCGGCGGTCCAAACGCGCTGCAAGTTGCGCGATCTGCTCAGCATGGATTTGTCGGGCATTGTACTCGATTACCGCGAAGTCTATGCGCTCGAAACGCCGTGGCGGTTTTTGCCGGCCTTTGATCATCCGCAGGAGCCAGGACGCTGTCTGGTGTCAGCAATCGCCGGCGGCAAATGGGGTTATCAAGGTTTGGGCGATAGCCTCGGCGGTCATGGCGAGCCGCTGCCGGTAGTGAATCTTCCAGCACGGATCGCTCTGCCCGAAATTGCTGCCGTCTACATCATCGGCGAAAGAGGCACGCCAAGGCGCGTGGGGTTGGCGGCGGGAATTCGCGGAGGGCGTCGAAACGCACTGGGCCCTGAGCTAGTGCTCGACGTGGATTTCCCTCAATTGGAGGGCGATGCGCGCCTTGTTGGTGAAGGACGGGAAACCTGGTCCCGAAAAGTCTGCACTGGAGGCGTTTCGTTGCCGCTTGCGCTGGTCGCGGTTGAATCGGAGCACTTCCAAAACGCCGATCACCGCAGGCCGGGCGACACGCATGTTCACTTTTTCGGCGAAAAGCTGTTCGGCGCGGCGGATTGCCCGCCGGTGCATGAAAACGATGAAGTCACCGTGGAATTCAACGGGTTCGGATGGCGGCTTATCGCAAAAGTTTTGGCCCAGCAGCTCGCGCCGGTGTTGGCGGGTGCGCTGCCGCTGTAGAAGATTAAGAGAGCAACAACTCCAAATCTTCGCGCCCCAAATTACGGATCAGGCTGTTATCCGCGCTGATGATTGCCGCCGCCAAGTCGCGCTTGGTCCTTTGTAGCTCCAGAACTTTTTCTTCCACCGTATCTTTCGCGATCAGCCGGTAGGCGAACACCTGCCGGGTCTGGCCGATGCGGTGAGCGCGATCGACCGCCTGCGCCTCCACCGCCGGATTCCACCACGGATCCAGCAAAAAAACGTATTCGGCGGCCGTCAGGTTCAATCCCAGACCACCCGCCTTCAGGCTGACGAGGAACAAGCGGCAATCGGCGTCGTTTTGAAATCGCTCCACGCGGGCCTGGCGGTTGCGCGTCGCGCCGTCCAGGTATTCATAGACGATTTTTTCCTCATCCAGCCGGTCGCGAACGATCGCGAGCAAACTCGTGAACTGAGAAAATACCAGGGCTTTGTGCCCTTCATCCAGCACCTCGCGCAAGTGACTCAGCAGCGAATCCAATTTGGCGCTATTCTCGCTCGAACGCTTTTTATCGATCAGGCCTGGATGACAGGCAGCCTGGCGGAGGCGGAGCAGCGCCTCCAACACTTGGATTTTCGATTTTGCCAAGCCTTCCAGCTCGATCCGTTTCAGCAGCGCCCCGCGATAGTGGTCGCGCAGCTCGTTATACACCTTGCGCTGCTCGGGCTTCATTTCGCAGTAGATCGTCTGCTCGGTCTTGGGCGGAAGCTCGCGCGCCACCTGCTCTTTCGTGCGGCGAAGAATAAACGGCCGCACGGCGTGGGCCAGCAATCGACGGGTTTCCTCGTCGGGATTGCGCGCCGCCGGCCCGGCAAGCTTGAACACCTGCGCGGAACCCAGCATACCCGGATTCAGAAACTCGAACAGCGCCCATAGCTCGCCGAGATGGTTTTCGACGGGCGTGCCGCTCAATGCCAGCCGGTGGCGCGCGCGCAATAAACGGGCGGCCTTGGCGGATTCCGTGCTCGCGTTCTTCACGGCCTGCGCCTCATCCAGCACTACGTAATCGAATTCGATGTCCTTGAGCACAACCGCGTCGCGCCGCAACGTTCCGTAGGTTGTCAGAATCAGGTCGTAGGCCGAGAAATCGCTAGCGCTGCGCTCCATGCCGGTGTGGTCGAGCACGCGCAACCGGGGAGTGAACCGCGCGGCTTCTTCCTTCCAGTTGAAAACCAGCGAGCGCGGCACGACAGCCAAAGACGGAGGAACCTGCTGCCCGGCCTCCCGCATCTCGCGCCGCGTCTCCAGCATAGCCAGGACTTGCGCGGTTTTCCCGACTCCCATATCGTCCGCCAGGCAGCCGCCGAACGAAAACCGCCGCAGGAAATCCATCCAGCCCAAACCCTCGCGCTGGTACTCGCGCAGTTTACCCACGAAGCCGGCGGGTTGCTCCGCCGCGTTCACGCCTTGAAAGACGCGCAGCTCTTCCCGAATGCGAGCGAACGTTTCATCGCAGTGCGCCTCCGGTTGTGTCGCGATCAATGCGTCCAGCAAGCCGGCCTGGCTGCGGCCGAATTTGATATGTCCATTTTCCGCGGATCCCGCCCCGGCGACCATTCCGATCCGCCGCAGCCATTCCTCGGGCAAGAGGCCGTACGTGCCATCGTCCAGTTGGACCATCTTCTCGCCGCGCCGCAACGCTTCGAGCAACGCCGGCAGCTTGGCGCTGGTATTTCCGTAATCCACGCCCCCGTGCAACTCGAACCAATCCACGCCGCTCGAGACTTGCATGTGGAACGCGCCGGGACGCCTGAAAATCTTGCCATCGGCTTCAATGTGCCAGCTCGCCTCCACTAATTCGCGTACCGTGCGCGGCAACTTCGTGGGGGCGATTTCCCACCGCGGCTCCGGGGTCCAGTAATCGGGTGGGACGAACTTGGCTCCAAGCTTTTCGAGCACCGCGGCAGCAGCCTTCTCGGCTGGCAAATCCCGGCGAAAATACAGCCGCTTTTCCGGATCGAACACTCCCCGCGCCCGGTCCCAATCGAGTACACGCCGTCCCTCATATTCGAACGACAGCTCCGCGCGCAGCTTGCCGTTATCGTGGCGGCCGGATGCGTGGATTTTCAGCTCCGGCCGCGGCGTTGCGACCACTTCTTCGAAACGCAGTTCCTCGGGCACTTCGAGGGCCGGAAGATTGGGCGCATTCAACAGAGCGGCCGCCAGCTCGTCTCGCTCGTTTCCGGGCGCCTCGATTTTTCCGTTCTTACGAAGATAGGCGATCCATTCGAAGGGTGCGTCCTCGGCGAGCGGCGCGACGCGGTCGTTGGCGAAGATCAAACCCTGGGTGATCAATGCGGGAGTCGCGAGGTTCATGCGCTCCTCACCCCTCCGGAAAAACCCAATTGCCGCCCAACGGCCCTTGTCGCTCTGCGTAAGCTCCATCGCGAACCGCCACGCCCCGCCGTCATCCCACGCGAGCGTCTTCAGGTTGTCCCACTCCGTCGCGCTCATTCGCAGGAAGCAACGGCCAGTTGCCGCCGCCAAGGGCATAACGGTCGCGGTAAGAGGATGCGGGATTGCATAGGACGATTGCAGTTGGGCATCGACCACGCTTCCCCATCCCCAGTACTGAAGCCCGCCCGCGATGTACGAAAGAACCTGCTGGTCTTCCTGCGGCAACTGCGCAAGTTGGTTTCGGCGCAAAGTTAAAGACTTCGGCCGGGTAAAATTGCCGTCGCCCTTGAGGTCGCGGCTGGCCGTAGCCACTACCAGGCATCCGGCGCTTTGGCTTGCATTCACTTCGACGATGTATAAGACCTGTCGTTTGGAAGGCCAGTTTTCCGATTGCCGCCTGACGGGCCCGTTGGATTGAGCTATGGCATCGATCTGAACTTTCCACGACGGCGGTTTCGGCGGAGGTTTCGGCGCCGGCGGGGCTTGAAATATGAATTCCTCATCGTCCTCGTCCGCGTCTTGGTCCGGCCCGCCTTCGAACCAGAGTCCATCGTCAAGGATCGTGGTTCCATTCACCGCCGAAAGATAGCCGTGCGCTTCAGCCGCCAGAATTGTCGCCCAAAGATGCTTGCACCCCCCGTCCGTTTCGAAGTACGCGCAATCGCAGCGTGCTGTTAGCGCGTTGTCTTCAAGGAACAGTTCAACATCGTACATTCGCGATCCGCGAACGCGCGCGCGCACCCGCTCCGCTGAACCGAAGCTGATCGAAACGCAGCGGCGCCAAAAGTAATCTTGGCCTCGGTTTCTAATATTCGAAGGAAAATCGCGAGCCAGCTTCTTCGAGAGCATCATCTAGGGGCGTGGTCTTCTTCGAGGGAGGCTGATACCATTCTATACGTGCCATCGCTATGGTCAAAAAACTTCTATATCTTTGGATTGCGATAGGGGCGGCTTGTGCTCCGGCCGGCGCCCAGGAAGCGGCCCGGCCAATGACCGACAAGCTGTATGACGCGATCCGCGCAAACGACCTCAGTGGCCTGAAGGCTCTTCTGGATCAAAGCGTCAGCCCCAATACGCCGGATGGACGGCAGATCACGCCGCTCATGTATGCGGCCGAGATCGGCTCTCTCGATGCAATGAAGATATTGGTCGAGCGCGGCGCGGATGTCAACGCGCAAAACGCCTTCGGCTCCACGGCGCTCATGTGGTCCGTGTCCGATCCCCAGCGAGTCCGGCTCTTGCTTGACCACGGCGCGGATGTAAACAGAGTAGCCAAGAGCGGCCGGACGGCTCTGATCATCGCCGCATTCACGGATCCTTCCGTCGAGGTCGTGCGGATGCTCCTCGAAAAGGGCGCGAAGGTCGATGTAATGGATCGGCGCAACGTAACGCCTCTAAACGCGGCGACTTTCGGTGACGATACCGAAACCGTCCGTCTGTTGCTGAATGCCCGTGCGGATGTCACTACAGCGGACACGTTCATCGGATTGACGCCGCTGATTAATGCCGCGGGTAATCGGAACGTCGAAGCGGTAAAGCTTCTACTCGCTCATGAAGCGAATGTGAACGCCGTGTCGAAGACCGAAGGCCTGCCTAAAATTCAAACCGGCACGGTCGAGTTCGGCGGTTGGACACCGCTGTTAATGGCCGCGCCGTTCGGCCCTCCGGAGCTTGTGAAGGTGCTGCTCGATGCGGGCGCAAAGGTAAATGTTCAGGACTATCGCGGCTTCACGCCGCTGATGCTGGCGGTTGGTACGGACCGCTACAGCCGCGAGACGGTCCGGATGTTGCTTGAGCATGGCGCAGACCTACGCCCGAAGACTCATTTCGGCGAGTCCGCGCTGGATTGGGCTTACAAATTCGGCGATGCGGAAGTGATCGGATCTTTGAACGGCAGTCCCAAGCCGCAAACACGAGTGGTTCTGAACGAAAAAACGCCTTCAGCCCTGGCCGCGGTCACGAAGAGCTTGGCGCTGCTGGATTCGACGACCTCGCAGTTTTTCATGAAGAGCGGCTGCTTCGCCTGTCACGAGCAGCCTCCGGGAGAATTCGCCGCCTCCGCCGCGCGCTCGAACGGTATTCCGGTCGATGAAAAAGCTTCCCGCGAGCGCCGGTTGCAAATCACCTCCACGCTCGTCTCTTCCGGCCCCGTTCAGTTGGAGGGTGCCGCGGCGCTGGGCGGAGCGGATAACAATCTGTATTCCGTGGAAGCCTTGGTGCGCTCGGGATACGCGCCGGACCACATCACAGACTTTTTGGCCGCAAATCTTGCCGCATATCAGGGAAGCGATGGAGGATGGCATCTTCCCGGGTACTCGCGTTCGCCGATTCAGGACAGCGATTTCTCGCGCACTGCGATGGCCATCCGCGCTTTGAAGAAATACGGCACGCCCGGCCGGGCGGCGGAGATAACCGGGCGGATCGAACGCGGAAAGCAGTTTCTGCTGCACGCCGAGCCGGTAATTCTGGAGGATTTGGATATGCGCCTAACCGGCATGGCCGCGGCGGGCGCAAGTCCGGCGGAATTGCGGAAGCTCGCTGGCCCAATCCTTTCACGCCAGCGCGCCGATGGCGGTTGGGCGCAGCGCGACGGGTTCGCGAGCGATGCCTACGCAACCGGGATGACTCTTTGGTCCTTGGCGGAGGCCGGTGTGCTCCGTCCCAGCGATGCTGCGTATCGAAAGGGAGTGGGATTCCTGCTCGGGACACAGAGCGCCGACGGCTCCTGGCACGTATCCAGTCGCGCGACCAAGTTTCAGCAGTATTTCGAGAGCGGCTTCCCCTACGGGCACGATCAGTGGATTTCGACGATGGCGACGGGGTGGGCCATCAGCGCGCTGGCGCCCGCAACGAGTGAATCGACGGCACATGTTCGCTGATTATCTCTAAGTCTTCTGGCTCCCGGTGCGATAATACTTGCAGGTTCCACATGGCTGTTGCGTATACGATCGGACACTCAAACCACTCTCTAGAGCGGTTTGTGGAACTCCTCCGGCAATTCGAGGTAGACGTCGTCGCCGACACCCGATCGCAGCCTCACTCGAGCTTTTGTCCGCATTTTAATCGCGAAAGCGTTAAGAGCTGGCTGGAGAAATCCGGTATTCGCTACGTGTACATGGGCAAAGAACTGGGCGGGCGGCCGGAGGGAAAACAGTTCTACGATCCCGAGGGCCACGTTTTTTACGGCAAGGTGGCGGACGCCGACTTCTTCCTCCGGGGAATCGAACGGCTGGAGCGCGGTCTTAGCCGCTATCGAGGCATCGCTCTTCTTTGTAGCGAAGAAAACCCTTCGGTTTGCCATCGCCGTCTGCTGATCGCGCGGGTCCTTACGTCGCGCGGAATCCAGGTGCATCACATTCGCGGGGATGGCAGCCTGCAATCGGAACAGGAGTTACTCGCGGCGGAGGAAGCTGCTCAGCTTTCCCTCTTTGAAAGGGACGCATGGAAATCTATTCCATCGGTTTTACCAAAAAAACCGCGCGACAGTTCTTCGAAGCCATCCGAAACGCCGGTATTCGCCGCCTCATCGACGTCCGTCTGAACAATACATCTCAGTTGGCGGGTTTCGCAAAACGCGACGACCTCGAGTTTTTTCTGCGCGAAATCTGCCGGGCGGACTACGTCCACGAACCTCTCTTAGCGCCCACGCAGGAGATGCTGGATAGCTATAAGAAGCAAAAAGGGAGTTGGGAAGAGTATGCGCGGCGGTTCCTAGATCTGATGAGGGAACGCGCGGTGCAACGCACGATGGACCGGTCTCTTTTTGCCGTTCCTTCTGTTCTCCTCTGTAGTGAGGAAACGTCGGAGCATTGCCACCGGCGGCTCGTAATTGAATACCTGAATGAGAATTGGGGTGAGATAAAAGCCGTTCATCTTTAACTATCTTTCTGGTGTTCGCGGATCTGATCTGCTTGGCACGATCGAATAAATATGGTGGATGGTGTGTCGCTGGTCTTCATACCAACACCGACGGCAGAGGGGAGTGGGTTCGTCCGGTCGCGGATGGCGCGGACCACGGGCAGCTCTCATCGCGCACGATACGCTTGCAAGACGGGAGCCTGCCTCGACTCTTCGATCTGGTTCGTGTACCGCTTCGGGAACCCCGGCCAACTCCTTCCCAGCCGGAAAATTGGGTCATTTCCGGGATCCCTGGCAGTTGCGCCAACGTCCAGCGGCTCAGCATTGGCTCTCGTTATTAGAGAGGTCACTAGCTCCCGGACCCGAACTACTGGGAAATTCGAACGATCGGGTTCCCGAGCATATTTTCCTGGATCGCCCGAGTCTTGGCTCCCTGGCGCTGATTGTGCCGCAGGACCTGCGATGGTGGTCCGGCAAAGACTTTCACGGACGCCGGCAGTTCCGCGCCGTTTTTCGATTCAACGGGAATTTCTACGATCTTGCCATCACGGATGGAGACTTTGTGAACCGGCTGCGGAACCTCCCGGAGGGTATACATCCTTTTAGCGCGGCGCAGATTCCGGCGGCGAGCCGGGTTTACCTCCTCATTAGCCTGGGCGAGCCCTTGAACGGATTATGCTACAAGCTGGTAGCCAGCATTATCGTCCAACCCTGATGCATGTTTACAACCATGTCAGAATGCTTACTACCCTTTGCGCATTTCGAGCTTATCAAGGCGGCGCGCAGTTCGGGTCGAGCCGCGGGCCTGTGTATCGAAGCGGACCTCAATCCTTCCAAAACCAGCGCGCGCCCCGTTTTCAAGGCTGCGAATTTGATTTTCCAAGCCGTCCTTCAAATCGATTATCAGTTTTTCCAAATTTTCCATTTTCAGTTTATGTTAACAACCGCAAGCATAAGGTGTGGGCAATGAACCGAGCGCGATAATAAAACTTCTCATGTCCGTCGAGCCTTCCACGCCGCTGATGCGGCAGTATCACGGCATCAAGCAGCAGGTTCCGAACACGCTGCTGATGTTTCGCCTCGGCGACTTTTACGAGCTCTTCTACGACGATGCCGTCACCGCCGCCCGTGAGCTGGAAATCACGCTCACTTCGCGGAACAAAGAAAAAGACCAGCCGATTCCAATGTGTGGAGTGCCGTATCACTCGGCTGAAAATTACATCGCCCGCCTGATCCAGAAAGGCTACCGCGTCGCCATCTGCGATCAGATGGAAGACCCCAGCGTAGCCAAGAAACTGGTCAAACGCGAAGTGACACGGATCGTCACGCCCGGCACGGCGATGAACTCGCAGGTGCTCCGCTCGCACGAGAACAACTATCTCGCCGCGGTCATGCCGAACGGCACGCGGGCCGGGTTTGCATACGTGGACGTTTCCACCGGCGAATTTCGCGCCACGGAAATCGAATTGGCCGACCTTACGGCCTCGCTGGAAACGCTTAGCGTTCGTGAGGCGGTCGCGCCGACAGGCACGCAACTGAAGCTGCCCTGCCTTCAGACGGATGTCGAGCCGTGGGTGTTCGCGCCCGACTACGCCACCCGCAGCGTAGCGGATCACTTCCGTTTACTGGCGCTGGATGGATGCGGCTTGGAAGGGCGTCCGCTGGCAACTGGCGCAGCCGCCGCGATTTTGCACTATCTGCGTGAGACGCAGCGGGCCGCGCTCGATCACCTGGAGCGCCCTTCGTTTTACGACCGCAGCGATGCTCTGGTACTGGACGCGACAACCGTGCGTAATCTGGAGTTGGTCGAGCCGCTGTTCGCCGGTGAATCGAAAGATGCAACGCTCCTCCATGTGCTGGATCGGACGCGCACCGGAATGGGCGGACGCCTGCTCCGCCGGCGGTTGCTGGCTCCTTCAGTAGATGCGGCCGAGATCGATGCACGGCTGGACGCGGTGGCAGAGTTACATGCCGCCGCCATTCTGCGATCCCAGCTTGGCGACGACCTCGCGCGAATTCTAGACCTCGAGCGGCTCCTTTCAAAAATCAGCTTGTCATCCGCCGGTCCGCGCGATTTATTGGCGCTCGCCCGTTCTCTGGCGGTGATCCCGTCGCTGAAGCAGCGTCTCGAAAACGCGACATCGGCGCGCCTGCGGGAGATTGCGGCGGGCCTCGATGAGATCGCCGAGGTTCGGGATCGCGTGTTAGCAGGAATCGCCGATGAGCCCCCGGTAAATCTCGCCGATGGCGGAGCCATTCGTCCGGGCTTCGACTCGCGCGTCGACGAGCTACGCGGGTTATCGCAAAACAGCCGCGCTTACCTCGCGCAAATTGAGGCTCGCGAGCGCGAGCGCACCGGAATCGGGTCCCTCAAGGTGCGCTTCAACAATGTTTTCGGATTCTATATCGAGATCTCGAAAGCCAACTTGCACCTTGCGCCGAAAGACTATGACCGTAAGCAGACGCTGGTAAATGCCGAGCGCTTCACAACGCCTGAGTTGAAGGAGCTGGAGACCAAAATCCTGGAGGCGGACGATAGTATTCTGGCGTTGGAGCGTGAGATCTTCGAGGGACTTCGGTCGCTCGCCTCTTCGCACGCTGGTAGGATTAAGGCCACCGCGGCGGCCGTGGCTGAATTGGATTGCACCGTAGCGCTGGCCGAAGTGGCGGCGCAAAACCGCTACACGCGTCCGCGCTTTTCAGAAAACGCGGAAACCAATGTCGTTGCCGCGCGCCATCCGGTGATCGAAAAACTCGCGGAAAAAGACGCGCAACGTTTTATCCCCAACGATCTGTATTTCCACCCGGAATCGCAATTCATCGCCGTGATCACAGGGCCCAACATGGGCGGCAAGTCCACGTATCTTCGACAGGCCGCGCTGCTTTCCATCCTGGCGCAGATGGGATCGTTCGTACCTGCCGATTCGGCGCTGCTTCCGATTGTGGACCGCGTCTTCACCCGTATCGGGGCCGCCGATAACCTGGCCCGCGGACGGTCGACATTCATGGTTGAAATGACGGAAACGGCCGTCATTTTGAACACCGCTACCGCCCGCAGCCTGATCGTGCTGGATGAAATCGGACGCGGCACAGCCACCTATGACGGCCTGGCGCTGGCGTGGGCCGTGATCGAACATATTCATCGCCATATTCGAGCCAAGACATTGTTCGCCACGCATTATCACGAGCTCACCGAGCTTGCGGCACAGCTCGAAGGCGTCCGGAATTTGCATGTTTCGGTCAAAGAATCCGGCGACCAAATCTTGTTTCTGCGGCGCGTTGAGCCGGGCGCCGCCGATCGCAGCTACGGCATTGAAGTGGCCCGCCTGGCCGCGCTGCCGGTGACCGTTATCGAGCGTGCCCGTCAAATTCTGGCGCTGCACGAATCGGCGGAGCACACCGTCACCGAAGAGCTTGCTCCAAGGCCCGCGCCGATGCAGATTCAACTCTTCGAGCCCGTGCACTATGAGATAGCCGAGCGCATCCGCAAGCTGAATCTGGACCAACTGCGTCCGATTGAGGCTTTGCAGTTACTGGCCGATTTACAGAAAGAGCTCTCGTGAAGATCGCCGGAATCATGAGCGGCACCTCGCTCGATGGCATCGATGTGGCGATTGTTGAAATCGGGCGCGGCGGCAACGTCAAGCCGGTCGCTTTCCGCTCGTTCCCTTACCCGAACGCCGTGCGCGAGGCGCTGCTTGCGATATCGAATGCGAACACACACACCTCATCAATTTCGCGCTTGAATTTTTTATTGGGCGAGCTGTATGCGGAGGCGCTCATTGCCGCCGCGCGGCGCGCGAAAATTCCGCTGGAGGAAATCGCCGCGGTTGGCATGCACGGTCAAACGATTTTCCACGAAGGTACGCCCGTCAAGTATTTGGGCCGGTGCATCGCCAGCACATTGCAGATCGGCGAGGCCGCCGTGGTCGCGGAGCGCACCGGCGTCGAAGTAATTTCGAATTTCCGCGAGAGAGATATCGCCGCGGGCGGGGCGGGCGCGCCGCTGGTGCCGCTAGTGGATTATTTGCTTTTTCGACACCGCACAATCTGCCGGGCTGTAGTCAACATCGGCGGAATTGCGAATGTCACGATTTTGCCGCGCAACCCCAGATCGGACCAGGTGATTGCATTCGACACGGGCCCAGGCAACATGGTCATTGACGCACTGGTCGCGCGCTATACTCACGGCGGCCAAACCTACGACCGCAACGGACGCATCGCCCGCTCCGCAAAAGTCAATGACGGCTTGCGCGCCTCCTTGATGGACAGTCCGTATTTCGAGCGCAAGCCCCCGAAAACCGCGGGCCGCGAACAATTTGGCCGGGAATTCGTAGATCGACTGATCGCAACGGAAATTCCGCTGCCGGATTTAATCGCCACGGCCACGGATCTGACAGCGGTCACAATCGGACGGGCCATCTTGCGCAACACAACGTATGACGATGTTCAGATCATCGTATCCGGCGGCGGGGTCCACAATGGTTACCTCATGCAGCGGTTGAAATACTATGTGAGCCCCTGGACAGTCCGGAGCGCCTTAGAATTCGGTATCGATCCGGATGCGAAAGAGGCGATCGCGTTCGCGGTGCTTGCCTACAGACGCCTGACCGGCAAGCCGGGAAATGTGCCGTCGGCAACCGGGGCGAGGCGGCCGGTGCGGCTAGGCAAAGCCACGCCGGCGTAAGCGACGGCTAACGCGGGAAACGCAGTTATCCGCTTTCATCCCCCGGTAAAGGCGCCTTGCCTCTGCCGGCTCGTTTCAAGACACGCTTGGCCTGCGCGAGATCCGGTCGGGCGACGCGTTCGGCGAAGTAGTCCTGTGTTCTGAGGGCCGATAGTTTCTCAGCCACGGCGACGTTGATGAACTGGTTGAGCGCCACTCCTTCTCTCGCGGATACTCTTCGTGCCTCCTCTAACAGGGAGTTCTGCAGCCGCAGCGCTACATTACTTCTCCTCAAGCGATTCGATCTCCTTCCAGGCTTCGGGCGGGGTGAGCGCTCGGACTCCGAACTCCGCCGCGGACTACACCCCCATTCCCTCACAGATGCTACATATCACCTTCAATAGCACTCTCGACATCAGCGGCCCGAGCTACTTCGCTTCCGTCAGCGCCTTCACGTGCGCCGCCGCCGCTAATCCGAGGCCGTCCAGGTTGTACCCGCCCTCAAGCACCGACACCAGCCTTCCGCCCGCATATTTGTCCGCGATCTCGAGGGCGATTGCGGTAAGTTCCCCGAAGTCGGCGTCGGATAGAGTGAACCGTCCCAGGGGATCGGCGATGCGCGAGTCGAACCCCGCCGAGAGCATTACCAGGTCGGGCTTAAATCCATCGGCAGCGTCGGCCAGATTGCGGCGGTACACCGGAAGAATGTCCTCGCGACCGGTGCCCGCCGGAAATGGGCAGTTCATGGTGCATCCCTTGCCCTTGCCCTCGCCGGTTTCACTGCGCGCGCCTGTGCCCGGATACCAGGGCGATTGATGTGTGCTGAAGAAAAAAACCGAACCGTCGGAATAAAAAATGTCCTGCGTGCCGTTGCCGTGATGCACGTCCCAATCGGCGATAAGCACCCGCTCGACCCCGTGCGTTTTTTGAGCGTAACGCGCGGCTATGGCGATGCTGTTGAAGATGCAGAAGCCCATTCCCTGCTCGGGCCGCGCATGATGGCCCGGCGGCCGCACCGCGCAAAACGCATTCCTCGCGTGGCCGCTCATCACGGCGTCCACTGCGTTCAGCACTCCGCCCGTGGCCCTCAGCGCGACCTCATACGATTGCGAACTGACGGCGGTGTCTCCAGTGCTCAGCTCGCGAGCGCCGGATACAATTTCGCGGCGCACGTCGTGGATATAATCGCGGCTGTGACAAAGCGCGATTTCATCTTCCGTCGCGGGGCGCGACTCGACTCGCGCAGGGGCGTCCAGGAAGCCGGCATGCGTCAGCGCGCGCACAACGGCGTCGAAGCGCTCGGGCCGTTCCGGATGACCCGGGCCGGTGTAGTGGCTTTTGTAAATTGGGTCCGCCAGCAGGACGGTGGACACTCTTATGCTCCTTTGTTCTTCAGCTTACGACACGGTTCTTTTGTCGCCTTCGCGCCGCGTAACTCGCTCACGATCGAGAAATTCGAGCAGCGGGATCGCGTATTTTCGCGACACGCCGGTCCAATCTTTGAACTCGGCGACTGTGAAGGACGAGCCTTTGCGCGACGCGATATCGCGGCGCAGAGCGTCGATAGCCGAGGCGTGGCACACCAGGTCCTCGCTCACGCGCACCAGTTTCTTTTCCCGGAGTAATATCTGCAACAGCGTTCGCGCCCGCGCGCTTTCGACGCCCGATTTGGCAAGGGCCTCGGAAACAGAGGGTACGGCCAGCCCTGCGTCCGCGAAGATTTTTTCAATATTCGCCACAGCCTGCTCTTCATCTTGCTTCAGGGCGACGCGATGCGAAGCGAGCCTGACAATTTCCTCCTCCGCCACGATGTCCTTCGCATGGCTCAAGACGGCGTCCAACAAAAATGCCGGCGCGCCCGGGAAAATGCGCGTGCGCAGCTCCTCCTTCGGCCATCCTCGTTGAAGCGCGTTTTTGGCATGGAAGTCCGCAAGGCTCGCGCGCAAGGTGGCGATTTTTCGGTCTAGCCAAGCCCGCGTAACCAGCCAGTCATGTGGGGGAGGCAGGTGGAGAATAGCCTTTGAATCCGCCGCGGCGCGTATTTCCGAAGGCAACTGGCCTGTACGCGCCATCAGGTCCGAAACGCTCATTCCATCCTGAGACTCCGCTACCAGCAGCGCAATGCGATCTGCTGAACCGGATTGCTCCAATTGCCGGAGCCGTCCGGCCAATGCGGCGCGGCGAAGCTTCGGCGGAGCACCGATATCCAGCACTACGCCGCCGCCGATCGTCAGGACCGGAGAGAACATGCGGATGATGAACCGGTCTCCGGGCAATAGCAGGAGCGGATCGCGAAGGCGGAAGCGTACGCGCGCTTTGGCTCCGGGTTGCACCGGGTCGAGCGAATCGATTAATCGCGCTTCGGCCTCTACCTCAGACGTCCCGGCGTGAAAATGCACCGGTGCGCGGTGCTTCAGCGGGTGCGCCCCGGGCAATAAATCGAGCACGCAGTCGGCTTGGATAACAGACCGGAAGAGACCGGGCGGCGTTAACGTCATGCCGCGCGAGGCTTCCGCTGAATCGATTCCGGCCAGATTGACGGCGGTCCGCTCCCCGGCGAACGCGCGCGTCACTGGCGCGCCATGCACCTGGAGTCCGCGCACTCGGACTCGCTTACCGGTCGGGTGTAGCTCGAGTTCATCCTCGGTTCGAATACTTCCTGAAATCAGAGTTCCGGTAACCACCGCGCCATGCCCCCGCATGGAAAAGCTCCGGTCGACCGGCAGGCGCGCGTGACGGGATGCGTCTTTGGCCGCCACTGCTGTGGCCGCCTGCTCCAGCGCTTTTCTCAGATCGCCCAGTCCGGCGGCGGTGGCCGCGCTCACCGGCACTACCGTCGCGCCTTCCAGAAACGACCCAGCCACGAACTCCTCGACTTCAAGCCGCGCCAATTCGGCGATATCCGCATCCACGAGGTCGGTCTTCGTAAGCGCGATAATTCCATTGCGAATGCCCAGCAACCGGCAGATATCGAAGTGTTCGCGCGTCTGAGGTTTGATCGATTCGTCGGCGGCGACCACCAGCAAGACGAGATCGATGCCCGAAGCGCCGGCCAGCATGTTCTTAATAAACCGCTCATGGCCGGGCACGTCGACGAAGCCCAGCCGGAGATTCGGATTCAGGTCCAGGTGGGCGAAGCCGAGGTCGATCGAAATTCCCCGGCGCTTCTCTTCTTCCAGGCGGTCTGTATCGATCCCAGTCAGCGCCTTGATTAGCGAAGTTTTGCCGTGATCGATATGGCCGGCGGTCCCAACGATGACGTGCCGCATGGAGAACACTTCCATCTTGCCATTTGAAAGCAGTTTCCAAAACTGCGGCGGTTCTCCATCTACTGTCGAGTCCGGTTGTTGTGGCTTCTCCACACCTGTGGCCATTCATCAGAGGCAACGAAAGCCGGGTCTACACAACAGCTAATCTTGGTGAAGTATTTTGGCGAAATCCGTCGGCGAGAGATTTTGCGTGCCCGCCAATAAAGGTGCCACCGGGTATGGTTCCTTGTCTGAAATTCGGTCCGCCTATTTCATGATGCCTGCGGACCTGGAACGAACATATCCAAACAAGACGATGTATGCGGCCGTAAATATTAAAATGTTTCCGAAGATTGTTGTGAAATGGTTTGCGGTGCGTAATGCAGAACCAGTTTCCGGAAATGCTACCCTGACGGGCGGGCTGAACCTGATAGTGGGCGTCGCCCGCGCCGATAAACTGCTCCCAGCTGCGGTGGCTGAAATGTGGCTGTTCCGTGGGCCTATTTTGATACTGAAACTTGAGACACGGCACCCGTATTTACGCGGTTTGGCGCGACGTCTCCGGTTCCACACTTTGTGAAATTTGACCAAAGGTCTACGGCTCAAAAAACTCTTCATCGATTTTCTTGATGTCAAGGGTATCTTCAATCCTGCACCCGATATTCTGTTGAACCATTAAAGCTGTTAGTTGATCGCCATCTATGAGAACAATGCGTTTGCTAAGAAACTCGGCGGTTTCCTTCGCAGAGGGGGAAAAGGTTGAGGTCGTGACGAATAAACCCTTGCTGGCCTTGTGTCTGTCCAAGCTGCCAAAAAAATCACGGATCGCGCCGGAGCCGATATTGTTGCCTGCGGCGTACCGCTTCGCCTGTATGTAAACGCGGTCAAGGCCAAGGGCGTCTTGATCGATCACTCCGTCAACGCCATCATCACCGGAGCGGCCGAGGGTACGACCGGCTTTGTCAGCACGGGAACCGCCGTAGCCCATACTGATAAGCAAATTGACGATTAGGCGCTCGAAAAACTCAGGCGCGGCAGCGCGGACACGGTCAAGAAGCTCTTGGGCGAGCGCGGCATTGATCTGCTTATGGGCGCGGCGCATGATTTCATCGGGTGTTTCAGTCTGATTGTGAAGAATTTTCTCTTCCCGTTCGGCCTGAACGTCGGGGTTGGACTGCGATACTCGCGCACGTTCCTTGAACTGCTTGAACTCGTCGAACTGGCTCAGGAATGCGTTATCAATGTGCGCGGGGTGAGAAGCAAGCGTCTGCTCTCCGCGAGGGGTGAGCGCAAAGTGGCCGCGCCTCGTGTTTTCGATCAGGCCCGCTTGCGCCAAGTAGGTCTTGGCCCAATGTACGCGGTTGCTGAAAACGGTCTGCTTACCAGACGGCAGCAACTCGCTACGCTCTTCTGGGCTGAGACCCAATTGATCCGCGAGTTGTTCGACAACTGCACGGATCGGGACTTCTCCTTTGGAAGAAGCAACAAGAACGGGCAGCATCAATGATTGGTAGTCGGGGATGGGTCATTCGCGTTGGTCGGCGCGTTTTCGCCAGCCAATAAGAACATTAGCAAGAAGCTGGGGGGCACGAAATACGAAAATCACCGTCTCAAGCTCTACCGTATTTGAC
Organism: Bryobacterales bacterium; assembly: GCA_019261985.1. Lineage (GTDB taxonomy): Bacteria > Acidobacteriota > Terriglobia > Bryobacterales > Bryobacteraceae > Palsa-187. Next base: position 28,301 of record JAFAQY010000116.1, read on the forward strand.
ACCAGTGCACGGCTCACTGATCAGGGCCGCTCGCTTGCGACGGCTTTTTTGGCGCCGGCGCTGGTTCTCTGCTGCTTTCCCGGATGTCATCAACATCGGCGAGGTCGCGGGGGCGGCCTGACGTCAGCTTGGACGTTATGAGGTTATCGCCGGATATGATCGCCTTCAGGCCTGTAGCCGCCTTGACGAAAAGGTCCGTGTCCTTCCTGAAGCGCGGCGGCGGATAAATCACCGCGTGGCTGCCATCACCGAGGTACTTAACGCCATGGGACTGGAAGGCGGATAAAAGGTCTTTGTAGTCTTGGTACATCAGGCTCGATTTTCCAGCCCTTGAGGGCATAGGCCATTTCGATCATTTCATCTACCGCGTCCAGCCGTTCATGCGCGGGCCGGCTTTGCCAATAGCGGTACTCGTCCCCCTTGATCTCATCGAAGTCCGTGTAATTGTGTATTGTAATTGGCGTGTCGTCCATGGCGTTCTGTCTAGCACAGGGGCAGGGCCGGGCAATGCTCAAAACCGCGTGGTCGAAGGGTTTTTAAACTGCTGCGGCGACTGTACAGAATTGGACCCTGTTAGAGATTTGATTGTAGGACACTAATCATGGGCGCTGGTCGAGAATCCGCCGTATGTTCCGTTTTCCACGCAGGACGGCAACGATTTGAAGCGGGGCCGTTTCTGGCCGGTAAACAACGGTGTAGTTGGGATAGCGCCTCAATGTCCAGAAACGGAGTGAACGCGACGTGAGGTCGGCTCTGCTATGGCCGCGTAACGGGCCTTTCGCGAGGAACGCGCACGCGTCATGGATCGCCTGTTCCACGCGCTCCGCGGCGGGTTCGTTATTTCCGCAATGTATGTCCAGATGTCGAAAACGTCGGCTTTCGCAGGAGGCGTGAGAACGTAGGCACTCATTGTCGGGGCGCGTGCCCTTCACGCCATTTCTCTTTCATGGCCTCAATTTCGCAGCGGGCCTGTGTTCCCTCGATAAGATCCCCGCGCTCGGTTTGCTGATAACCTTCCTTGATGTGAGCCAATAATGCGCGGCGTTCGTCGTCGGTCCAGCTTTCCTCGGCGTCCAGAGCCTCAAGGGCATGGCGCAAGACATCCTCGGCGTTCGTGTACGCGCCGCTGGAAAGTCGTTTATTAATCAGAGTCTCAAGGTCGGGCGGGAGGTTCAATTGCATGGCCGATTCTCGCTTTCATCGTAGCTTTTTTCCACGGTTCAGCGGCAGGCTTTGCATTTTGTCAAGAGTGCCTCACCTACAGCGCCGCAACAATTATCGGCGTAGTTGTTGGGGCGCGCGATCCGGCTTGCGGCTCCACCGAAACCGCAACCGCGCCAAGCGAAGCAACGTCCATCGGACCATTCAGCAAGTGCATCGCCGACCCATCGCCCGCCGACTGGAACAATCCCGCGGGCACCGGCGCTCCACCTTTCGGTATCACCCACATCTCATATGTTCTACCCGGCCCGAGTGGAGGAAGGTTGCCCGCAATCAGCAAGACTCCGAGTCTTGAGTTCACGAAAACATTGCCGCGCGGCGGCCGAGGCTGCGCGCTTCCAAAATTAACTTGCCGCGTGCCGGGCTGGTTGAAAAAATTAAACGCTTGCGCCAGCCGGTCACGCTCGGAGCTTACCTCTATCAGGTTCTGCCGGATCTCCGCTAATTCAGTTGTCCGGCGGCGTTCCTGAATGCTGAGCCAAACCGCAATCGCCGCCATACAAGCTGCCGCCAGCGCCCACAGCCATCCCCACCCCGCCTTACGGACTCCGAAGCCCTCGACAACTCGCCGTCTCAAACGCCTTCGCGGACGCACGCTCGGCGCCGAAGCGAACATCGCCGCATTCAACGCCAGCGCGCCGCGCAGATTCTTTTGGCACGTATCGCATCCGCGCTCCAAGTGCGCGGCAATTTCGCTGCGCTCCTCAGCGTCGCAAAGGCCGAGCGAGTACAATTCGAACCCGTCCTTTAGATCCTCGCATGTCATGCGAGCATCGCCTCCGTAAGCTCCTCCCGCAGCGTCTTTAATGCCGTACGCACCCAGGTCTTAACGGTTCCTAGCGGTTGCTTCATCCGCTCCGCCATCTCCGTTTGAGAAAGGCCTTCATAGTAAGCCATCTCGATGACGGTTCTCTGTTGCGGCGTTAGTTTCTCGAACGCAGCCTTCAGCCGCCGAGCCCGATCAATCGAAAGAGCGCTGTCCTCCAGATCCGAGAATAGCTTCGGATTTTCCAACCTGTCCAACTCCAGCGCGCCGGACAGCATGCGGCCCTCGGCCGACCGCACGTGATCGATGGCCCGGTTGCGCGCGACCGTCAGAATCCACGGCCCTAAAGCTCCACGCTGCTCATCGAATGATTGCGCCCGGTTCCACACGCGCAAAAACGTCTCCTGGACCAGATCTTCCGCCGTGGATGCATCGCGCACAACACGAAAGATCAACGAATATGCCAGCCGGCCGTAACGCTCATACAATGTGGACATCACATGCGGATCGCGAGCCTTCAGTCGCCGCGCCAAATCCGCATCGTCTTTGAACCGCAGCGCCACTTGCAGAAACGCGTAGGCGAATGTCGCCGGAACGAGCCTCAGAATCGCTTCTCTCTGATCTATACGCATCAGCGCGGGTGACCGGATCGAATACGGATTATAGCCCAGCGCGTAGGTTGTCGCAGACCCCCGGTGTAAATCAGGTGGAGCGGGCTTTAGCCGGGCTTTAGCCCGCGACCGGTGCTTCAGCACTGGCCGCGCCGCGGCTGAAGCGGGCGGAGGCCGGCTGAAGCCCGGTTGCACCCTAAAGAGCGCCCGCGGATGTGAGCGCCCGTTCTTTACGGACGGATTACGGGCGCTCCGCAGCCCGCAAACGCGTTTCTGCCCAATTGCGGAGGGCACGATTAAAGTACGGTAATATTCAAGCGTGGCACGTTTCAAGGAATTGGAATCACGCCTGGAGGGCACCGAGCACCAACTCCGCCTCGTCCAGCGCATCAGCCGTTTTATGGCGCGCGAGGTAAACCTCGCCGACGCATTGCACGGCGTTGTTGGCCTGGTTGTCGAGTTCATGCAGTGCGATTCCTGCCTGCTGTATTTATTGCAGGACAACGAGCTCGTGCTGTGCGCGAGCAATAATCCGCAGCCCGATACGATCGGTACGGTTCGTTTAAGATTGGGCGAAGGTCTCACCGGATGGGTGGCCCGCGAGCGCCGGTTGCTGTCAATCTCGCGCGAAGCCTATCTAGACCCGCGGTTCAAGTTTTTCACCGACCTTCCCGAAGACACCTATGACGCTTTCCTCTCCGCCCCGGTAATCGCTCGGAACTGCATCACAGGCGTGATTAATGTCCAGCATCGCGAGCCTCATTTCCACACCGGCGATGAAATGGAGCTGCTCACCACGGTGGGCGAGCAAGTAGGATCGCTGGTAGCCCTTTCGCTTGTGGACACCGCCATTCTTCAGACTTCGGCGGTTCTGGACCAGGTGATGGCTCTTGTCCGCCGGCATTAACCATGCGCTGCTGGTTGTTATTAGCGATGGCCCCGGTTTTATCGGCGCAGCGCTGGACGCTCCAGTATTTTTTTGACGAAGCCAAAGCCAGGCTGACGATCGCGGATCTTGCGTTTCCCAACGCGCAGCGGGGCATTGCGGTCGGCTGGACTGAAGAGGGCGAGCACAAGCCGAAACCAGTCGCGCTTGTGACCAGCGATGAAGGCGCGCATTGGACCGTGATTCCGCTTCAGGATCTGCCGCGGTCGGTTTTCTTTTTGAACGATTCCCAAGGCTGGATGGTCTCCGAAGACGGCATTTGGTTCACCGAAGAATCCGGAAGAAGCTGGCGCAAAATCAGCGAGCAACTCAAGCCAGATAAAAAGCTGAAGCCGTCGCCTCCCGGCGGTCTCATTTTGAAGGTTTGGTTCAACGACGCCCAGCACGGCTATGGAGTCGGATATCAAAAGACCGTCGTTCAAACTTCGGATGGAGGACACACCTGGACGCCGGTCCCCGATGCCGCCAAGCCAACGGGCAATCCCGTATTCACCGGATACTCGCAGATCGCGTTCGACGGTCCTTTGGGGATTATCGCCGGCGCTGCCATCCCTCCGCGCCGCGATCTCGGCCCATTGCCCACGTGGATGGACCCGGAACGAGCCACCAAAGCGCGTCAAGTTCCCACGCTTACGTTAACCCTTCAAACGCGCGATGCCGGCGGGCACTGGACCCCCGACAACGCTCCTCTGATCGGCTTCGTTTCCGCGCTGCGCATCGCCGCGCCGGACGCGCTGTATGTGTTCAGCTATAACGCGTCTTTTCAATTTCCCTCCGAGGTTTTTCATAGCGACTTCAGGACCGGAGAAAGCACGTCCGCATTCCACCAGGCCGACCGTCGTGTTACCGACATTGCGCTGTTTCCAGGGCCCGTCGCATTTCTGGCCGCGGTGGAACCGCCCGGCAGGCTGAACACCGTCCCTATTCCCGGGAGAGTGAAGATGCTCACCAGCACGAATCTAAAGGAGTGGAAGGAAATGCCCGTCGATTATCGCGCGGAAGCTACCACGCTCACGCTCGCCGGGCCGGACCCGAAGCACGTGTGGGCGGCGACGGACACAGGAATGATTCTTCATCTGACGGAATAGATCCCTGAAGCTCGTGCCTTGACTACTGTACATAGTGGTGTACAGTTAGAGCGTGGACCTAAACGCCACTGAACTTCGTCGTCGAATCCTCACATTGCTGGACGATCTGCCTGAAGAGGGGATCGTTATCACCAAGCGAGGGCAGCCTCGGGCGCGGCTAGTGCCGGTAAAGCAGCGCCATAAAGGACGCTATGTCACGGCTCCTTTGATTCAGGGAAAGGGGGCGCCCGGACCACTCTGCCCGGACACGGAGAATCCGTATGACCTCCGGGCGCACGACAGAAAAATGATCTGAAAGCGGGTCACGCGGCCTTCCTGCGCTCCGAACGACGTTCCCAAAAATCCTGAAACCGACCACTGAGCCGACAGCAGCGTAGGGCAATGATCGAGTTGGCTCCGGCGG
>JAFAQY010000117.1 GCA_019261985.1 Bryobacterales bacterium
TCGATGGTCAGATCCAGCAGCATAAGCTGCTGAACGCTATCGAAGTCCCAGTTGTCGTTCGGGGTGGTCTGGTAATACCACTTGAGCTGGCCCGTATTCACATCCACCGCGAGAATCGAGCACGTATATAGATTGTCGACGTTCTGCGCGCCGCGGAATTTTTGCACCCACGGCTCGGCATTACCGGTGCCCACGTACACCAGGTTCGCGTCGGGGTCGTACGCGAAGCCGTCCCACACCGCTCCACCGCCGCCTTTAGTATAGAAATCGCCGCCCCATGTCTTCGCCGCGACGCGCATGGCTTCGTTTTCGTAGGGCTTGGAGGGGTCGCCCGGGACGGTGTAAAACCGCCACGCATGATAACCGGTGTTGACGTCGAATGCATCGAACTGGCCACGCGTCGGCTTATCGCCGCCGGAAGCGCCCACGATCACCTTGTTACCCGCGATTCGCGGAGCCATCGTGAGCGTGTAATTATCCTGCGGGTAAACCATGCGCGTCTCCCAGACCGGTTTGCCGGTGAGCGCGTTGAGGGAAACCAAGCGGCCGTCATTCAGCGCGGCGATGATATTGCCGTTGTACAACGCGAGTCCGCGGTTGACGATGCCACAGCAGATCTTCGGCCGCACGGCGCTTTGATTGATCTCGGGGTCCCAGCGCCAAATCTGCTCGCCGGTGCGCGCATCGAGAGCGAACACCACGCTCCAAGTGGTGACGCCATAGAGCGTGTTGTTCCAGACCAGCGGAGTGCCTTCCTGGTTGCTTCCGCCCGCGCCGACCACGTACGACCACGCCAGTCCGAGCCGGTTCACATTCGACGTGTCGATCTGCTTCAGCGGACTGTAGCGCTGCTCGCTTTGCGAGTGGCCATACGTCAGCCACGAACCCGGCATGGTATCGGCAGGCGTGCCCGCATTCTTCAGGACTTTGGCATCCACCGCCGGAGGCGCGGGGTGATTACTTTGCGCTCTCGAAACAGAAAGAATGCTCACCGCGCCTATGGCGCCGGCGGCAATCGCGATGTAGTGTCTTTTCATTTTGGGCCTGGGGGTTATGCTATCGCAGATTAATTTCTATGGCAAAGCGAAATATTAATTACTTTTTCGGCAGATTCTTTGGATCCGCGCCCTGCGATTCCAGCGTGTATTTTTCGGTCACGTCGTGCTCGCCTTCCCAGCACGAGAACTCCATGTTGCGATAGCCGGGCGTCAGGTTGCGATTGATATTGAACGCCACTTTCCAAGGCCGCGTATACACCTTGGGGTCTTCGATCAGGGCCTCGTAGGCGATGCGATTTTCGTTCTCCGGGGTGAACCGCTCGACGACGTGAATTTGATCGCTATGGAAATTGGCGGCGATGTCGAACCAGGTGCGCGCGTTTTGGTTGGTGTCGTCGACCACCAATGCGTCGCCCTCCCAGTGGCCTTTAGGATCGCCGGCGAACAGGTGAACATTGGACGGGAGCACGTGCGGGCGTCCGTCGGTGGGAATGATGCGGTAGTTGTGCATGTACTCCCAGATCATGATGACGTAGCCGGCCGGACCCTCGGGTTGGAGAATCTGAAACGCACTCTGCGCTTCCACCATGTGCGGAATCCCGGACGTATAGCAGTGCGCGTCGGATTCCTCGATGGTGTGGTTCTCGGAAAGATCGATCTCCTTTTCCCGGGCCCACGGCTGATAGGGAATCTTGCCGTCGGGCGGATCTACGACGACGCCCTTTCCAGCGCCTACGCCGATCTGCTTGCGAGCTTCGGTTTGCTCGATGGAGAACAGTCCGCCGCCTCCTGCATTCCAGTAGCCTTGGATGTCCGGCTTACCGTTAGGGAGCCGGCGCACCGGTCCGGCGGGGACCTCCGGCTGTTTTTTTCCGCCTTTTCCGCCTTTGCCACCTTTGCCTCCTCCCGGTCCGCCTTTCGGGGCGTCTTCTTGAGGCGTAGCTTGAGGAGCGGGCGGCGCATCCTGCCCCTTCACTTTTGGCGCGGCAGAGACCCAGAAAACCGCCGCGGCCGCGATTGCGGCAATAAGACCGGCCGAGTATTCCTTGAAGCGGTTCCGCATTTAGTTCTTCGCCTCTCTATTTGCTTCGGGCCTGTTTGGTTCCGGCCGGTGCGGATCGGGCCTCGTTCCTTCGGTCACTGTCGGCCCTTCCAGTTTGTAATTGCACTCGTTTTCCAGGATCTGAGCGTCCTTGGCGGCGTTGAGCGTCAGAGGCATCCTGATCTTCCAATCTTTGGAAAATGTCATTGGATCGGAGATGGCGACCTCATAAGTAATGGTGTTCGGACCAGTGCGGGTGAAGCGCTCGACAACGTGTAAGTGGTCACTGTGAAAATTGCCCGCGGCGTCGAACCAGGTCTTATCGTTGAAATCGTTGGTGTCCACCACGAACGTATCGCCCTCCCACCTCCCGCGCGAATCCCCCTGCCATAGGTCGATGTTCTCCAGGTGCTTGCTGCCATCCACGGGAATGTTGCGGACTTCGTGCATGAATTGTGAAAGAATCGCGACGAAACCGGGCGTCTGGACGATCATGTACGGGTCGGGCATATACATCAGGCGAGGCACGCCCGGCATAAAGCAGTGGTTCACCGGGTCGAGTTGTTTTCGGGCGGCGAGATTCTTCTTAACGCGCGGCGTCGCGCCGGGCAAGTAGGGGATTTTTCCGTTCGCCGGATCCACAATTACGCCTTTGCCGTTGACCTTTGCGGCCTGAAGATCATTGTTGACTATCGCAGGACCGTTCCAAATGCCGTTCAGGTCGGGTTTGCCATCGGACAGGCGGGGCGGCTCATACGTCTTGTGCTTGCTCTGAGCCGGGGCCGGGGATTGCACCAAAAAGGCGACCGCCAGCGCAGCGGCGGCGCGCCCAAACACGGTCACTTGTCTCAACATGTGTTACTGCTTTCCCGCGCCGGCCGCGTTCCCTTCGGACGATCCCGCAAAAAGCCGCTTGCCTTCCGCCGTTTGAATATTGTTCGCGTTGATGGTTGGGGAACCGTTCTTGGCGAGCGATCCCGCAACGGTGATGGTATCGCCGACCTTCACGGAGGTCTTATTCCAGCCGTTGCGGTACAACCCGTTGGGAGGGCCGAACTCGCACGCCCAATCCTGCATCTTGCCGTCCGGGCCGGCAGCTTGTACGTGAATCCACGAATGCGGGTTCACCAGTTCTACCGACAGAACCTTGCCGGTGATCGTGATCCGCTTTTCCGAATCGTATTCGGCGGCGAATGAGTGGTGGGCAGCAAGAGGAGCAGTGGTCGCGAGCAGGCCGACGCTCGCGGCAAAGAGCGCGATCCGAGTATGTTCCATGTCGATTCTCCAAGCGATTCAATCAGAAGACGACGCGAATGGCCGTAAGTTACAGCTCGCCTTGAATCCTAGAATGCGGCCCGTGTAAGTGTCAAGACGGCCATGCTATAGTGCCCCTTTGATGAAAATCGATCTCTTCAACCATTTCTTCCCTAAGCGGTTCTTCGAAAAGTTCATAGACACGGGCGGCATCCGCGATATCGGCAAGCGGGTGCGCAACATTCAAGCGATTCACGATCTGGATTTCCGATTGAAAGTCGCGGACGAGTTTGGCGAGGGCTACACTCAATTCCTTACGCTTCCGGCGCCTCCGATTGAAGCGCTCGGTTCGCCTTCAGAAAGCCCGGAAGCGGCAAAGATCGGCAACGATGGTTTAGCCGAGCTGTGCCAGAAGCATCCGGAGCGGTTCATCGGCTTCGGCGCCGCAATGCCGATGAACAATATCGACGCGTGCTTGAAAGAAATGGAGCGTGCGGTGACGCAGCTCGGCGCGCGGGGAATTCAGATTTATACCAACGTGCAAGGAAAGCCGCTGGATGACCCCGAGTTCTTCCCGCTGTTTGAAGAAGCCGCCCGGAGGGATATCGCGATCCTGATGCATCCGACGCGCGGCGCCGACTTCCCGGACTACAAAACCGAGGAAAAATCGCTGTACGAGATTTGGTGGACGCTCGGCTGGCCGTATGAAACGAGCGTTGCCATGTCAAGAATTGTGTTCTCGGGGATTTTGGAGAAGCTGCCGAATTTGAAGGTCGTCACGCATCACTTGGGCGGTATGGTCCCTTACTTCGAAGGGCGCGTGGGGCACGGTTGGGATCAATTAGGTTCGCGAACGTCGGATGTCGATTATAAGGCTCTGCTGAAATCAATGAAGAAGCGGCCGATCGATTATTTGAAAATGTTCTACGGCGATACAGCCCTTTTCGGCGCCCGCGCGGGGACGATCTGTGGACTGGAATTCTTCGGCGTCGACCATGTTCTGTTCGCTTCGGACACTCCATTCGAGCCGACCCCCGGTTTGTTCATTCGAGAAACCATCAAGGTGATCGACAGCCTGGAAATCGACACGGCCGATCGGAACAAGATCTATTTTGGCAACGCCCAGCGGCTTTTGAAGCTCGCAAAGCCAGTAGGACAAGCTTAAGCTTGTCCTTACTTAGCGGCGTCGCCAGTGGCCACCGAAGTAGCGGCCGCCATAATAGCGGGGCCCAACCCACACAGCACCCGCGTACGGTGGACGAGCCCAGTATCCCGCGCGCCACACCCAGCGCGGGCCGACCGGGTAGTAATATCCGGGAATCCACGTGAACCCTGGCGACGCGAATGCGGGCGCGGGGGCGACAAATGGCGCCGGCGGGGGAGCCGCGGCGTAAAAGCCGCCAAACGGAGCAAAGCCGCCTACTCCGATCCCGATCGACCAGCGAGGACCGGCGAACATAGAAGTCGCTCCGAGTAAAAGCAGGGCTAAAATCTTCGTCTTCATTTCTTCCTCCACGGTAGTTAATGCAAATGCCGTGCCGACTGGTTTGTCCATATTTTTGTGTGATTTGTACTTCCGCTCGGCGCTGCCGCTGGCCGATTTCCACCACCGGCGATGGATTACGGCCTGATGACAAACGCGATCCCTCCAAATTCGGCATAGCTGAATGCCAAGGGCGTTATTTTGCAGGCAACGTTCAAGTTCCCGAACGGGCACACCGTGCCCTCACCCTTTGATGGAATTCGTCGCGGCCGTGGTGGTGGGATCACCTCGAATCGCAGGCGAACTCGGCAGGCCGGATTGACGGCCGTGCTATTGCCACCGGCCCTCAAGACAAACGCGGGAGTTTTCAGGCGCGGATGGTTATGGCGTTTTCGACGACTACGACCTCGGCAGCAAGAACCAGTTTTTCTCGACGCCCACGCGCTTCGGATCGCGTGAAAGGCTACAGCGCTGCGCCGCGATTATGACGGCGAACGGCCTCGATATTTACCTCGACATGGTTCCACACCAGCGGGATGGAAGAAACCGTTTCACCTATTTATGTCCGGGCACCGATGCGGCTGCGGATGCAGGCCGTTTTCCGAAACATCCGAAATGTTTTTTCGGAATGTGCCGCGCGATCCGATCGCCGGTCCTGTCTCAGACGATTTCTGATTCGGTGACGAGCTTGCGCCGGCTGGCAAACACGGACGCTCGATGCTCAGGGTTATAGAATGGACGATACCAAAGGCATGGCGGTCGAGTTGGTGTGGACCTTTCTTAATTCAAAAGCCATGCGCGGCAAGTTCGCCGTGGGCGAGTATTTCGATGGCAATCCGGACACGCTCGATTGGTGGGTCTGGAATTCCGGAATGAATGGACGCTCGTGCAGATTCGACTTCGGCGTGCGCTTCGCCATGCGGGCGATGTGCAACAACGCAAGCCGGTGGGACATGACGCAACTAGATCACTACGGGTTTGCGGGAGGCGATCCGGCGCATGCTAGCCTCCCCAATTTGCTCGTTGGTTGAACAATGGCATGTTTAACGGCTGGAAGACCGTCACGGTTCAGACGGGATTCGGCCCCAATGTGCAACTTCATGATTACTCCGGCCATGGTAGATGTGCTACAGCCGCGCCGGTTTGGACAAGCCGAACGAGGTCCGCCGACTGGCAACGACACAGGTTTTCCAAGGCGGTGGGATCTCGACATCAGACCGGCTGTAGGGGGCGAGTCCAGCGTAGTGGGCCGCATCTGGTGCGATTCCGGTGTTCCGGTGGAATTGCGTCCGGAGGTCGGCGGCCCGAATCTGACGTTTACCTTTGCACGACCTCGCCGGAAACCAACTCGGCGATCATGGCGGAACGGTCAGAACAAAAGAACGCGGCTGGTATACGATGCAAGTCTCTTCGTCGGCAGTGGGAGCGACGCCGTTTAAAGTGGCGGTTACGTATACCAGCACCCACTTTCTTTTAATTTTTATGCTTTTATGCTAATATGTCTTTATGCGCACCACGATTGACTTGCCGGATGCACTATTTCGTAAGACAAAGGCCAGGGCGGCGCTTCAGGGTACAACCATTAAAGCGCTGATCGTGCGGGCGCTGGAGCGGGAAGCCTCCGATCAAACAACATCCAAGCCCAAGCGCAAACAAGAGACCGCGTTACCCGTCATCAAATCCTGGAAAGGCCCCAAGTTAGATCTGAGCAATTTCGATTTCGATGATTTACTTGTCTGACGTAAACGTTTGCTTGGCGCTGGCGGTGATCGGACATGTGCACCACAAGATCGCTGTCGCATGGTTGGATCGATGTGGACCATGTGAGATCGCGCTCTGCCGCGTCGTGCAAGCAGGTCTACTGAGGCTGCTCACTAACGAGCACGTCATGCGCACCAACGTGCTGACGACTGCGGACGCTTGGGACAAATACGATGCGATGTTTGCCGACTCCCGCATCAAATTCGTACACGAACCGGAAGGTCTGGAGCGATCATGGCGGACCGTAACACGGCGTTTCACCAAAGGTCATAACTTCTGGACGGACGCTTACCTCACCGCATTCGCGGATGCCGCCGGATTTTCCATCGTTACCTTCGACCGTGATCTTGCCGGTCACGCTGGTCGCCGGGCCCATCTGCTGGCCGTCAGCTAACGGATCGGCTACTGCCTCTCCCCCTCAGCTCGCGAAGCAGCCACGCTTTGGCGACCTTCCAATCCCGTTTCGCTGTCTCGACCGATATCCCCAGAGCCTCGTCGCTCTCCTCGACACTCGTTCCGCCGAAGTAGCGCAGTTCGACCACTCTGGCTTTGCGGGGATCGAATTTGCAAGCGTGTCCACTGCGGCATCTACGGCTAGCACGTCGGTTTCGGGAGCCGCCACCGCGGCAATTCCCTCCTCTAATGGCACCCGCGCCCACATTGCCGCGTCGTTTCGCGTAACCGCGGTTGTTCGCGATCGGCGATAACTCGCCGGATGATCTCGTGCGGGCCTCCCTGCGGAAGCGCGCCAGCTGGCCGGGATCCCGCGCGAAAACAGTGGGCAAGGTCTTGAGTGCAACGTCGCGCCCCAGGCTATCGTGCGCACGGTAAACCTCGCCCATGCCTCCCGCGCCGAGTGGGCCAAGGATCCGGTAGGAGCCTATGCTGGATCCGGCAGCCATGATGGTGCGGGTTACGTTTAAGTTCTCCTCGGGACGGCCCAACCTTCCGGTATCGCCGTCCTGGGCAAGAAGCGATTCGACTTCGCGGCGCAACTCACCATGGCCGCCGCAAGCCTGCGCCAGGAACCCATCCCTGCGGGAAGGGTCGATATTCAGAACCGAGTGATAAATCTCTTCAATACGCTGCCAGCGTTCCGGAGTCACTGGATACCTCCGATAGAAGTCCGTTTCCAAAGTATATAGCGATAATCGGGCGAAGAGTCCGCCGGAAAACACTTCAATGGGCAGTACAGATTACCCGTGTATCCGCCGATAAACAACCATGGTGAACCTAAAGAAACTAAGCCTTGTTCCGAAGCATCAGTGATATGCTGAAGGTGGCTTTGGAGGCAGGAGCAAAACTACGGAATGGGACAGGAACCATAGAAAGAAGGCTCACTTGGAAGATCGATTAAAAGATCTCATGCAGGAGTTAGGAACAGCCATCAACGAATCGCTGTCCGACTCCGATCGCATCGCCGCAGCCATCGGAGAGATTAAGCGGGCTGGCTACGACGTGTTCCTTGTGTTAGAGGCAACGATCGGGTTTAACAAGCGGGAAGACGCCGTTGACGACGAAACTGGAGAGGCAATCGAGTTGGAAGCGCCCCCTGAAACGGGACGCCGCCGTGTGGGGAAAATAAAGCTTACTTCCCAGGATCAGAAATTTCTCCGGGCGCTTAAGATCGCGATTGACGACGAAGGCCGCTAGACGGAGCCATGCGGAATTGGCTTAAAATATCCGCTGGAGTGGTCGTCTGCGCCGCGGCGGTATTTGTGGCCCGGTCGCAGCCTACTGACGACCCGCTCGATTCCCTTGTAGTTTGCAAAGATACACAAAAGCTGATTTTCGAGAATCAATTGGTGCGCGTGATCGATGATCAAATCCCGCCCGGAGTAACCGAGCCAATGCACCGGCACCGGCACGGCGTGTCAGTTTATCTGGGTAACTACGTGAACGAACAGGTAACCCAGGACGGGCGAAAATCCAGGCAGGAGCGTAAATCCGGCACGGCTCAATGGTCCGAAGCGACTGTACACTCTGTGACCAATATCGATTCAGTACCGTCGCACGCGATTCGCATTGAATTGAAGTATTGAGAGGCACCCTTCCACTACTCCTTACTGCAAGCGGCATCAGCCTGCTCGCCGCAGAGAAAGTCGAAATTATCCGCGATGGCCACGGTGTCCCGCACATCTATGCGCGAACAGCGGAGGGAGCAGCCTACGGCCTCGGCTATGCGGAGGCTGCCGATCGGGGCGATCAGCTTCTAGCCAATCTTCAAGGCGCGGGCCATGCCGGCGCGCCATCCGCGCTGTCTCGCCGCGTGCAAGCCATTATTACGGCCTACTGCGCGGGAATTAACGCGCAGCTTGGCGCGAACAATGTCGATGCCTCCATGGTTGAGACGTTCAGCCGGACCGCCTTCGGCCTTGTTCCGAATGCGAATGACATATTTATAGCGCCCGCGCGGTCGAGTGAAAAAGCGACGATCGCCATCATCTCGCCGAACGCCGAATGGTCGGGCGCGGCGCGGCTGTATGCGGTCGAGGAAACGAGCGCGGATGGCTTCGTTTTTGCCGGGCTGGTCCCGCTGGGCTTGCCTTTTCCCGTAATCGGTCATGGTGAATCGATCGCCATTTCAGTCCATGGCGAAGGTATGGCCGGCAACCAAGCCCTGGAAGAAGCGTGGGCACTGGTGAATTCCAAATCGTTGGACGAAGCCAAACGAGCGCTCCAGATGGCACAGCTCCCGAGGCAAACCATCTTTATAGGAACCGCCGCTGGCGACATTTACGACAGCCGCGACGGAAGGGTCAATCCGCCGGATGGAATCCTTCTGACGGGCGGTGGGGTCGCGCCGGCGGAGGCGATGACTCGCGATCTGATCGAGCACACGAATACGTTTTCGCTCGAATCGGCGGTTTCGCTCGCCTATGCAACGGATGTCTATCGAGCCGAAACCTGGCAAACACGCATCGCCAAGGTCGCTCCGGGTTCGGATTTCGCGCGCATGATCACCGGTTGGAGCCGCAAAGCCGAGTGGAACTCGCGGCCGGCCCTCGCGTTCTACCTGTTTAAGATGGCGCTCGGCGGCGATTCGCCGTCCGTTGAACCGCCGCCGGGTTTGACGGATGAGCGACTGCGCGCCGCGCTCCGAAGAGCACAAGACCGCTTGGAAACCGAATTCGCGGTGGACGCGGGTTATGGCGCGCTCTTTCGGATAATGCGGGAGGGCGAGCGGAGATCATGGGCCGTAGGCGGCGGAACGGCCGTTGAAGCGGGTATGGCGACGCCGCGCGCGATCGCGTTCGAGCCCAGGGGCGCGGTAATGGTAGGCCACGCCGGGCAGGCGGGTTTGATGGTGGTCGCGTTTTCGAAACCGGTGAAATCCGTACTGGCGTTGCCGTTCGGCGAAAGCGATCTGCCGGATTCGCCGCATTTTGAGGATCAAGCCCGGGAGCTTTTCAGCCGATCAACGACTATGAACACTTGGTTCCAGGATCGAAAAAGCCTCGAAAAGCATTCGAAAGATCGAAAAGAACTGATATTTTGAGCCGCTGCGGGCACTTACTTCTTGTATGCAACCCGCAGCCAAACCTGCCCGCACAGGGCCTCTTGAGGCACAGCGAGCTCTCGAGGAGTTCGTCAAGACGGCAAGGCAGCCGGTTATGATCGAACCGGGCAGCGACGCCATCGAGCTTGCGCCCGGCAACTACCAGATCACGCGCCGCGGCGAAATCGTTACGCTCGAAGCGTGGTCGGAAACTCAAAACGTCGTACGGCGCCTCCGCTCCATTGCCGCCGAGCAGCGCGGACGGCTCGAAATAGAGGTCGAGCGGTTCGGCGGACGCGCCGGTCGCATCGTTCTCGCCGACTTGGCGCATCCGGCGAATCGCGATGCCTCGCGTCGAGGAGTAAGGCTCAAATATCGCGAAAGGTTCCGCCACTCGCTTTTGCGCCAGTTCCCGGATTTGAAGCTGATTGAATTGAGCACAGAGCCGGACCTCCAGCACAGTTTGTCCCCCAGCTATCCGCGAGCGTTTCTTCGAAAAGGTAACATCGGGCTAGCGGCGATCGGGGCGGCTGAGGACGCGCTGGACCCCGATGGTGCGCTCACATTCGGATTAATCTGGCTCGATTATCTGCGCCGCCGCGAGCCGCGGACCGCGATACGCGGTCTGGCAATTTTTCTTCCCGAAGAGCGCGAGGCGACTACCTGTCATCGCCTCCGCTATCTTGATCCGTCGATCGCATCCTATTCCATTTTCGTTCACCACCCCGACGGCTCCGAAGATCCCGTTGAACCTGGCGATTACACCAACTTCAGCACGAAGATCGAGGCTTGCCGCCAGGCGCTCGCCGGCAGCCGCGCGGAATTGCACGAGTGGGTCGGCCGCCTCGCGGCGATTGAGGGAGTGCAGCGCCGGGATCAACCGGACGGGTCGGTGAGCCTGGCGCTGCGCGGGATCGAGTTCGCGCGCGCTTCGGGGGAACTTCTGCTGTTCGGCGCCCTGCCGTTAGGCCAAGCTCATCGTCACGCGGCCAATGAAGCAAGCGTTCCTGAGATCGTCGCCCTAGCGGAGGGTTTGGCTGAGATTCGGCATGCGGGAGCGGCCAATCCATGCAACCCGCTCTACTCGCGTTATCCGGAAGCCTGGCTCGAATCCGAAGTCCGCGGGAACATCGAAGAAATCGATGCGCGCCTGCTCCCCTGCCCCGTCTACGGTCAAGTGCCTCAGTTCGCCGGCGGCGAGCGCGGAATCATCGACCTACTAGCGCTGGAACGTGGCGGCCGGCTAGCAGTCATCGAGATCAAAGCCTCGCAGGACGTGCATTTGCCACTACAGGCGCTCGATTACTGGATGCGCGTGAAGTGGCACCTGGAACGTGGTGAGTTCTCCGGCCGCGGCTATTTCCCCGGCATGCAACTCCGCTCCGACCCGCCCATCTTGTTGCTCGTCGCGCCCGCCCTGGATTTTCACCCCTCGAACGAGACCGTCCTGCGGTACCTTTCGCCCGAGGTTCCTGCGGAACGCATCGGAGTAGGTATACAATGGAGACAGGAGCTTCGGGTTATGTTTCGAGGCTCCGCGAGAAAATGTTCGCCCTTCAACGCCACGTCAAGCAGGCGCTCGCAAACCTAAGGTCTTCGGAAGTCCGCGAAGATGCGGGCAGGGTGGTGCGAGTCGGACTTATAGCCTCCTCAGAACCTGAGTTAGGGCAAATCGAGACTTACTTAGTACCTCCCCATCTATCCGCGCAACGCAGAGCCGAATCGGCGTCAAGGCTGATCCGGGGCGGGGATGCCGGTTGTGACATAGAGATTTACTCCGATTCTGTCCTCCTCCCTTCCCACGCCTTTTCCTTCAACCCGGACGATCCCGATACCTGCGGTCGCCGCATCCTGCGCCAACGCGAAGATTTAATGTTGCCGCTAGCCAGGAACTTCTTCCCGCTCAGGAATTTGGCGGTTCAGCAGATCATCCGGTCCGTGGCTAAGGAAAATGCCCTATTCTGTCTTGCCACCGCGCTTCCCGACGCTATCCCGGGGCTGTCACTGCCTTGGGCCGTCGGCGAGTTCGGCTCGGACGCCGCCTTCCTGACGATGAATCAGATTCGGATGGCGTTTCTGTTGGCGGCAGCCAGCGACCGCCCGGTGGGCTATCGCGAACAACGGTCCGAACTCGCGTCTATCACTATGGGGGCATTCGGCTGGCGGGCGCTGGCCCGCGAGCTGGTCGGAAAAATCCCCTTCGGCGGCGGACTAATCCCGAAGGCGGGGATCGCCTGGGCCGGTACTTTCGTGGTCGGCCAGTCGCTCGAGCGGTATTACCGGTTGGGCTATGGATTCACGCGCGCCGAGCGGCGCGACGCCTTTGAAGATGCCTGCGAGCAAGGGCGCCAGATCGCCGGAATGCTGCTCGAAGGCATGCGTCGCAAGGCCGCCCGCCGAACGGTGTTCAACTTGTCCGCATTTAAGCGAACCGGGTAGTAGGACAAGCTTCAGCTTGTCCAATATTCGGGACCAGCTTTACCTCGTCCTGGACAAACTAAAGTTTGTCCTACTCCACAACCGCCTGCATTATCGCGTTTTCAAAATCGCGCATTAACTCCTGGTTCGACGTTTGCACCATCAGGATGCCGACAATCTTCTCCTTCGGGTCCACCCAGAAGTGAGTGCCAAAAGCTCCGTCCCAACCGTAGCTGCCATCCGAAACGCGATAGTTTGACGCGACTGCATTGTTCACCACTTGAACGCTCAGCCCGAAGCTGCGGCCCGCAGGCCTGCCGGGAAGCGTGTCGGGCGCATGCACGGACGACATCAAATCCACCGTGCGCGGACTGAGCAATCGCTTACCATTCAGCGTTCCCCCATTCAGCAGCATTTGCCCGAACTGCGCGTAATCCTCGGCTGTGCTCGATAAGCCGCCCGCGCCGGAAAAATAGACGTTGCTGGGAGGACCGCCCTCTTGTTTCACCAGGCCGTTCGCGGTTTTCTGATATCGAACGGCGACGCGAAGCAACTGCTTATCCACGGGGTAGAACGTCGTATCGGCCATTTCCAGAGGGCCGAAGATTCGCTGCCGCAGGAATTGATCGAAGGGCTGACCTGAAACGATCTCTACGATCCGGCCGAGTGTGTCGAAACCTGCGCCTGGGCTGTAGCTCCAGCGCGATCCGGGCTGGAATTCGAGAGGGGTGGATCCAAGCCGCGGAATATAATCGGCAAGCGTGTCCGTAGGCTTACGCCCCAGCTTATTTGCTTCCGCCGTACTCATCGGTCCGCTAACCAAGCCCGAAACGTGCGACAGCAGATCGCGTATCGTAATTTCGCGATTGGCGGGTACGGTGTAGAACTCGGGCGCCGCGCCGCCGCGCCCGGCCGCCGTGCCTTCCCTTGCGACCGCGACCTTCATATTCTTGAACTCGGGAATGAATTTCGAGACGGGGTCGGTGAGGTGGATTTTGCCTTCTTCCATCAGCATCATAATGGCGACGCCGGTGATCGGCTTCGACATGGATGCGATGCGGAAGAGCGCGTCCTTCTGCATGGCTTTTTTCGCGTCGAGATCCATCACGCCGTGCGCTTCGAAATGCGCGATGCGCCCCTTACGCGCGACCAGCGTGACTCCGCCGGAGATGTCGCCCGCGGCGATGTGGCGCTGCATGGTTTCGTGGATGCGCTGCAGGCGTTCCGTCGAAAGACCGACTTCTTCCGGTTTGCCCGCTTGCACGGACGCCGCCGCGAGCGGGAGCGCCGCGATTCCGATTCCCAGAGCGATGGTGATTGAGCGTGTGTTCCGCATAGCGGGACCAATCATATCGCATGGCGGGAAGGGATGCTACACAATTGGCATTGCTAACAATCCACGCGGCTCCGCGTCTTTCATAACATCGTTGAATTGTTAGACTAAAAAGGAGCCGCATGATTCGACGCATAGCCTTAGCCTTTCTGCCTTTCGTGGCATTTGCGCAGACCCCGTCCGTTCAGCCGCCGCCCGAGGTGGATGCGGCACTGCGCGCGCGAGCCACCGAGTTTTTTCAGGATTTCTTGGATGGAAAATTCCGCGCGGCGATGGATTTGGTGGCCGAGGATACGCAAGAGGAATATTTCGCGTCGGGGAAAGCTCAAATTAAGGAGTTCAAGATCCGCGAGATTAAGTACGATCCGGGGTTTGAACATGCCACCGTCAACTCGACTGTGAAGCGCGTGTGGGTGATCGGCGGCAAGCCTGAGGAGGTCGACGTCGAGATGCCCATGACCTGGAAGCTCGAAAAGGGCAAATGGGTGTGGACTCACGAGCGAACGAACAGCGATTGGCTGACGCCGATGGGACCGTCAAACATCGATTTGGTTAAGCGAAACGCGGATGGAACGGTAACCGGCGTGCCGCACAATATCACCCAGGACATGGTAGACGCAGCCGCGAAGAAGATCCTACAGCAAACCGGAGTTGACAAATCCACGGTTACGCTGGCTGCAGGTAAACCCTCATCCGATAAGGTGGTATTCCACAACGGAGCGCAAGGCTCTATTCACCTCGAAGTTCAGTATCCCCAAGTTCCCGGGTTGGATGTAAAGCTCGATAAAGTTGACCTGAACTTCGGAGAGGACGCAGTTGTGCAAGTTAGCTATGAGCCGCCCTCCAGCGATAGTGCCGCGCCGCAGCCCGCCGCCATTCAGTTGACGGTGGTTCCGTTTAACCAGCCCTTCAGTATCGGGATCAATTTCGCCGCCAACAATTAACGGCCCTCTTGTTGCTTCATCAAAGCCGGAGGCAATCCGGCGTATGGTTTCCCGAACCGGCAGCACGCAAACCGATAGTGTTGCGAACATTCCTTTGAACCAGCCAGTTTCAACGGCTTCAACAGATTCTTTTGCTCAGCAGCTCGCGGCTACGCTGCAGCAGTACCTGAATCCATCCCAGAATGGGTCCCCAAATGGATCTCAGGTTGAACTGGATATTCAACCCGCATCCGGTCAAGGGTCCGCCGACGGTTATATCGTGACCGTGAAGACGGTTCCCGGGACGCCAGCGGCGGCGGCCGTAGAGTCTGCTGCGCAGCCGTCGACTATTCAGTCCACCCAGCCAGGGTCGACGGCATCGCCCGCCGACGGTTACGTACAAGTCCCGTTTGGGGCGGGAAACATCACGGTTCCGAGCCTGGCCACGGAATTGGCATGGCAGAACGCCGCGTCGGTCATGCTGACTCCCGCTCAAATCCTGAACCAGGACCAGGTATCTCTCGCAGGCGACCCAATGGCCGGTCAAACGATTCACGGGACCAACCTGAAGTGGGACGATCTCACGCAAAACCAGCAGCTCGCTTATATCTACGCGTCGGATTACGGGCTTCCGGCGGGTCAAACGATACAAGACTACCTGACGGCTAACTATGGCCCGCATATCATGGCAAACGCTCCCTCGAATAATCCGTATCTGTTCAGCAACGGGTAAATCGGCGGAAATAGTCGCTTTCATTTCCGCCGCTTGCGTGAAACGTTCAGGTTCATACCGGCTCGCTGTGTGCGCTCATCTTTGGGTAGGAGATAAATATGAGCAACCCAGTCAGTCAGCCCGTTATTCCGCCGCAGCCGAATGAGGAATATTACGGCACCCAGGCGCTTGGCCTTTTTCAAACATTTAATCGCGACACGTACTTGAGCACCTTCGGTGTTCAGGCGCCGTCATACGATCCAACACGGCTCATCAAGAGCTGGTTTGATTCCACGGTGGATGCGTCCAATCCCAGCAATATCGCCGTTTATAAAATCGTGGCCCAGGACCAGAACGGCCACTGGGGACTTCAGCAATTGGTTATGCCCGCTTCGGAGGCAGCAACGGTGAACTTGCCGGGTACCATCGTTTATCCGCCATATATGATTGCGCCAACGCAGGCGACGCGAGCCGGATCGGGCATCAATGCGCTCTATCTAAGCTTGCAGTCGGACGCGCAAGAGATACTGACCGAAATCGGCGGCACGAGCCTGCTGGATGAAGGCAACAGTCCGGTTTTCCCGGTGATTTACCCAGCCAACGAGCCTAGGCGCGTGTGGGACGTTGTGCTCGACGGCGAGCCGCTCAATGTTGGACTGCTGCTTAACCAAAAGTACGAGCAGGGCGTTGGCGCGCCCGGCCATTGGGATACGTCGCAGGGGACTGCGGTCTGGGTTGCCGACCCGCCGCCGCCAACGGGCACGAACGATACGCGCCCGCCACGGCCGATGCCCGTTCGGAATTTGCTGCCGAATGAGCAACTGCAAACAGGTCTAATGGGTGTCGGCGTGGTTCGAACAGATCTTCAGCAATCCGCGGAAGCCGCCGCGGGACTCTTCACCGCCGACGATCGCGCAACGCTGAAGCAGATTTACGAAATCGTGAGCCAGCTCGGGTTATAACTCGAAGCACGGCGGAACCCCGCCCGTTCTGGGCGGGGTTTCGCGAACGGAGCGTTACTGGACGCCGGGTAGCAGCGCTCCCTGGTTATCGTAGACTGTTTGGAGGCCTACGACCTCGCCGATGGCCAGATTCTGATCCACGCCTTGTGGAGCATCCAGCGGAATTTGGAAGCCGATGTAGTAAACACCGACGGCCACGTACTGAGCGGATGTCACCGGAACGCCGGCATTATTCACGCCGACGATGAGCGTGTTTGATATGGTTTGGCCGGCTCCCGCGGCATTGGTCGATGCCGTCGGAGTAGTCTGCCCCAACCCGGTCGCAACGAGGTAATACGTCTCGCCGCGCCGAGCAAGATTGCTCGGGGTCACGTAGCTGCCGTCCACGCCACGAATCACCGCGCCGTACAGTTTTCCATTTGGCCCGGCATAGGTAAAGATGCCGGGCTGTGCGGCGAATACCTGAACACCGGTCACCGTAGTGGTGGCGGCGCTCGCGCCGGTGCCGGCCGTCATAGAAACCGTCGCCGGGCCCGGCTGCGTCTCGCAAGGTGTCTGGAAGGTCAGTTGTTGAATGCCGCTACTGCTGTTCGATACAGCGTAGAGCGGCGCAGGGATGCCATTGACCGTCAGGGAAGCCGAGGCAATCGTGTACGGAAGAGGTCCGAAGCCCAGCTGATTACCGAGCACGACTTGTCCCGGCGTCAACGTGGGCGCGATACCGGATCCTGTGACTGTCGCCAACCCGCAGCCGACCAACCCTGGCTTCAAACTGGCCGCATTCACGAAGCTTGCGGCCGTGATCACAGGCCCCGGCGCATTGACGGTGAGATTTGCGTTGGCTGTAAAGGTGGTAGTTTTGGCCTGGATAACCACCGGGCCAGGAGTACCACCGGCCGTCGCGTTCACCGTAACCTGACCGGCGGAGTTAGTGGTGCTCGACGACGGGCTAACCGAGGCCGACCCGCTCGCTACAGAGAAGTTGACCTGGACTCCTTGGACGGGTTTACCCGTTGTATCGCTCACCGTAAATACCAGTGGCTGAGTGAAGCCCTGGCCCACAAGCGCGGACTGAGTGTTTCCGCTGGTAAGCGCGATGCCGGCTATCGTGACGTTAACCGTGGCGTTAAATACCACTTGGGCGCTTGTGCCGATCGACACCGTGACTTGGGCCGCTCCGGGCACCGATCCAAGCACTACCTTCGTGGATAAATTCCCACTGCTATCGGATGTGCTGACCGTGTTCGTGAGGGTCGCCGATCCTTGGGTGACTTTCCATGTCGCCGCAACACCACCTACTGGAGTGCCGCAGTTATCGGTCACTTTCGCCACCAATGCCTGGCCGAGGGTCTGCCCTCCCTGCCCGCTTTGATTATCGCCGCTGGCCTTGGCTATGGCACGCGATGAGCCGGGCCCAACGTGAAGCGTAAGGCCGGTAGGAGGCAAATTCACCAACTCGCCGACAACAGGCTGAATGCCCACAAAATTCGTACCGATCTTGCAGGAGACGACAAGGTTGCAAGTAATCACGCCGTTGCTGTCCGATAAAGGAGTCCCGCCCTGGCAGCTTGCCGCCGGCGAGTTCCCGAGTGGGTTCGCCGGATCGGAAATGCGCATGCCGACATACTGAATGGGCCCGAACGGCGGGACATTACCTGTTTGAACCCGGGCTACAATCGCGTTGGGGACTATATCCCCTTCGCCAACGGCTACCGGCGATAGATCCGTCGGCTGTTGAAGCACGATTGAGGGCGCACCAGTGCCCTGCCCAGCTGAGCTGTTAGCAGCGTTGAGCTGATACGTGGTCTCATGAAATTGGACCGCGCCAACCACAGTGCTCGCGGTCACGATGCTTGTCGCAAAAGGCGTTCCCCCGTTCAGGCCGAACGGCTGCTTAAAAAGCACAGAGGCCATCCCGTTCGAGTCTGTCAATGGATTGCCACTTGCGTCGAGGCTAGGGTAATTGGTGGGGACAAGGTCGCCCGGACCGGAGGTAACAACGAAAGCGACGGAAGTGTTGACCAGGGGCGTTCCGTCGGTATTCAAAACCTTGACCGTGAGCGGAACCACTGAATCCTGAGTTGAATAAATGAGCTGTCCATCCCCGACCACGATACTGACTTGATTGGATCCACCTGGCGTGCCTCCTCCGCCACCAGCTCCAGGAACGGTGATGTTGTATGTCGCCGTCGCGCTGCCCGCTGTTAGCGTAATAGCGTACGTTCCCGCCGTCGATGGCATCGTTGCCGTTGCCGTGGCATAGCCAAGACCGTTCGTCGCCGTGCTCGGATTATTGATCACAATGCCGCTGCCAGTGGGGACCGAATAAGTAACCGGTATGTTATACAGCGGAATACCCGCGCTGTTGGTGACCACGGCGGCCAATGGAGCGGAGGTTCCGCCCGGATTTACCGTTTGAGTTGTGTTGAACTGGTTGAATCCCGCGGCTCCCGTTTGAGGCGGAACCGACGCAAAGTCGAGTCGTCCCGGCCCGAGGATCGCGAGCGTATTATTAACAACGGCGTTTGTAGAAAGATCGACCTTTAGCAGGTTAGTCTGATTTCCATTCGCGCTTAGTAAAAAAAGATACCTTGCGGCGGGTTGCTCGTTGGAAAGAGTCGCACCAAGAACATTATTGACCCCGTTAGGTATTGACGCCAGACTTGTGCTCGGCGTCGCAGCAAACGGGCTCGGCGTCACATCCCACAGAGTTGTATCCGGACCGCTTATCGCGAAGACGCGTGTTGCGCTTGCGGGAAACACATCGATGAACGCGGGAGCGTTGATCCCCGCATTGAAGAAGTTCAATTCACTCACCGCATGCGTACTCAGATTTAACTGAAGGAGAGAACGGGCGCCAATTGACGGGGTAAGGTTGACCGCATACGCAGTGGTGCCATCCGGAGTAAACCGCAAAGGTCCTAACGTAGATGTGTTCGTAGAGATCGTCCCGGTTGTGGTGGACGCCAAGGCGACCGGATCGACTTCATAGATGTAATAACCCTGAGTGACATAGAGCAATTGCTGAGGCGACATTCCGATCGAGCACAAAACTGTTCCTGTCGTGCTGGTATCGCAGCCGAACTGGAGATTAAGAGGGGAGCCCACGCGCTGCCTGGTGCTCGTATTCACTTTCGTGATCGAGCTCCCGAGAACTTGATTCGTCAAAATATAGGCGAAATTGGAATCCGCGCTGAAAGCAAATCCGGCGATCGTGCCGGTAATAGAGACGCCGTTGCTCAGGACGGAATCAGTCGCGGTGTCCAATATATATAGGCCGCCGGCGCCAACATAGAGGTACTTTCCGTCGGGCGACATCGCCATCGCAGTCGGGGTGCCTGTAATGCCATTCACGGAATGAAAAGAGGTGCTCGCAAACGCGGGATCGACGGATTGTATCCCGCTGCTTCCCCTCACGTAGAACTTGGTCCCATCGGGCTTCGCGACCATCTGGCTCACGTTAGTCGGACCAGTGGCATCGATAACGGCGAGCTGGCAGTTATTGTCGGCGTCAAAGCCTTGAAAGCGCGAACCCGAGCTATTAAGCTGCGGAAACTCCAATACAAACCGGGCAGTCGTGGCCGGCGTGCAGACTCCGAACGCGGCTACAGACGCCAGAAATAGGCAGGCCGCAACGGAGACACTTCGATTGGACATGGAAATACCTCGTGGAAACTGAATAGACGCGGGGGGAGACAACAGAGATTCTATCACAGGACCGGCCGCGAAGCTAGCAAAAACAAAAGGGAATTATAACGTTTTATAGCTCGCGGATTAAGCGGCAGCGGTCCAACAAAAAACAAAAGGGAGGAGCCGAAGCTCCTCCCTTTTGGTGGGTTTTATTGCTTGAGCTAGTGAAGCAAATTCTCGGATGCTTGCTTGGTGCGCTGGAGCCCCCCCGGATCCAGAATCAACGCGAGATACCCCTCGGAGATTCCGGTAGTCAGCGGGCCAGCGCCGAGAGCGCTGATGTATGCGAATGCGTGGCAGTATTGGAATCCAGCCTGCGCAATCACGTACCCGGCAAACCCAGCGCCGCGATTATCAAGGCCCCACTGAGTACTGCCTTGCGATACGACATACGTCAGCACTTGACCTTGCGGAACCACGGTGGTGCCGGGGCAGGTGCCGGGGCTAGTAGTGTTAGTGCACTGCGTCGATGGCGGAGTACCACTGCCACCGGTGCCCGTTCCGTAGTACCAGAACTGGACCGAGCCCGATTGCGGAACACCAGCAAAGCCGAAGGCGGCGCCAGGATCAAGCGATGTATTGGCGAGGGCAATGCCCGTGTCAAACCCACCTTGGCTGACGACCCATGGGAACAGAATATCGCACGCGCACTTCAGGATTGAGAAGACATTCTGTGGAACCAAGCCGGGAACGAATCGCGGTACCGGCAGCGTTGCGGACGGGTTATGCGCCGCAGCCGTGCTGTAGAACGGAGCGAAGCTGCCAGCAGCTTGAGCAGTTACCGAAGGCTGTGGCAAATTCGACGCGAGGTTGCTGGGATAGGCCACGACGAGGTTGACGGTCGCGGTCTCGATGCTAAACGGATCCGCGAATAGAACTTCGTATACCGCCAAGCCGCTGGCCTGGACCTGGACATAGTTGTTGATTGAAAGCGTTCCGGTAGGCCCAGTGAAAGCACCGGCTCCGCTTGCGTCTGTAGTCGTCAGAACAGCCACACCAGAGATGTGTCCTGTTGCGGCGTTATTGATGAGATTAACGACTTGGGGAACCAGCACAATTGAGCCGTTCGGAATGCTCGTGACCTGAACAGCCAACCGTGTGCCCTGGGTCGCCACACCCGCACCGGCAATCCCGGTACCTGAGGTGCTGCTGAACGCAGCCGTTGTGGCTACGGCAGTTGTGCCGATGCCTTGCGGCGGGTTCGGCGACGGGTCGGAAGCCGGACCGAGATTCAGGAACCCGGACTCAGTGTTGTAGATCGCGCCAGGGACGTTTTGATTCAGGTCGGCCGGATACAGGGTTGTTCCGGCGTAGGTCCAGTAGGCTACTCCGCTCGGCAAAGTCCCATTTCCAACCTGATTCGTGATCATTGCGATGTTCTTAGCCTTAAACGAACTCGCAAAGCCTTCCGTAAATGTTATAGCGGGTCCGTTTAACGTGAACGGCGGCGTTCCGACAGTCAGAGTTCCTGTCCCACTGGTGAACGCGGCTGCATTCGTGGGAGTGCACTGCAGGAATTGAGTCGGCGTGGTTCCCGTCGATACGACCAGGCCCTTCTGAACAAAAGCGACGATCTGTTGCGGATTGTTAATCGATAGCGACGTGTTACCGTTTACCGAAATCTGTGCTTGTACGTAATTGGTCGTGAACGTCGAGCTCACGCCCAAGAACACAGCATCCGCGCGGATATTGGTAAACCGGAGGGTGCGGTTGGTTGTGGTCCCAGGAGGATCGAGCGGAACACCGAGCCAGGTTACAGCATTAAACTGGCCGGGGTTCTGCTGAGTCCCGGTGCGGCCCTGGAATACGTTGGGGTGGCCGGTGGAATATACACCAGGTGTGCCAGCTAATCCATCATAGGTCGCCGCAGGGACACCCGTGCTGGTAATAGAGCAAACACCAGGCCCAGATGGTCCGTTGTCCGGCGCGGTCGCCGCTCCGCAGTTCAGCAGCGGCACAAGCGGATTGACCGCGGAGTGCGGCTCGTCGATGATCAACAACGCTTCGTTGAAGCCTGACGTCGAGAGCAGCCTGCTCGTAACGTTGGTGTTCAACAAAATCGTGAAGTTGACCGGGGGCACTGTCGCGCCGGCGACGGTTGGAATACCGCCAGCGCAGTTCAGTGTCAGGTCGCCAACCAGCTCAGCATAACCTTCGCCACGGATGATCGGAGGAACGCCGGCGTTGGCAATACACTGAAAGGGTTGGACTTGCGCGCTTACGGGAACAGTGAGCCCGGCAAGCATGGCCACTAAGGCAAGCGCGTAAAACAGTTTGCGAAAATCTGCCATTTCCTTCTCCTTGTGAGTTTGAAAATTTGAATTGATGGAAGTCCTTCTTTTCAACCTGAGCCTCAGGCTTGCAATCCTTTTCCAATCCCTCAAGCTTGAACCCTCTGCATCCTCAAACTGGGGACCCGGGCGCGCCGTCGGTCGCTGTGCGCCGCCAGCTGATTCTTTCCCGGTTGAACTGCTATAAAGCTCATCGTTGTTAGCTTCTTCGGCTGACTTCTTTTGTTACTGCTTTACTCTCTTATGTGCTCGCGGGACTCACGTGTCATGAATGCCGCCTAAACTGCTGTTACACCCTGGACGCAGTCAGATTATAGTTAACACTGTCCTAAGATCCAAGTCAAGCAAAAAGTGGGAGTTGCGCTGTTTGCCAGGGTGTTTTTCAGGCCGCCTGCAGCCGCTTTTTTCTCCACTCCCTTCGCTGGCGGCATAAGGCTATTACAGGGAATGGCGAAATTCTAGGGTTGAAATGCTTAAAACAATTACTGAACGGATTGGTATCTGAGGAAAAAATAAGGCCTCGCTGCTCTAAAGCAGGAGGCCGGGAGTTTAAGAACTTTAATTGTTAAAGGAAGACGGGAGCGTCAGAACCGGTGGGTTCCATCACCCGCTTCGGGCATCACCGTGACCGTCATTTCCCGGTGATCGCGCATCACACCCAGCGCTACCGGCTGGCCCGCCTTCGCCCGAACCTGCGTCGCGATCTCGGCCGGAGTTGCGATCCTCGAATCGCCCACGCGCGTGATCACATCGCCGGCTTTAATCCCGGCCTTCTCCGCCGGCGAATTCGCCGCTACCGAGCGCACCAGCACGCCTTCTTTTACTCCAAAATAATCCGCGAGCTGACCGCTGATCGCCTCGGTTTCGATGCCTAACGTGGCGCCGCGCGTGAGCGCGCCTATACGCGGCGGAACGCCGGGCAATTGCGGAGGAAAAGGCTGGGAGGGCGCAGAAGGGACAGCAGCGGGCGCCGGACGCGACGCAACCTTCGCGGTTACCGTTTGCATTGCTCCATTACGGAACATCTGAAGTGTCACTTGCCTGCCCGCGGGCGTCTCCCGCACCATTCGCGAGAACTGCTCCATGCCTTCGACTCTTTGCCCGTTGTATTGCAGGATCACATCTCCAGGCATAAGACCGGCCGTGGCGGCGGGGCTGTTCGGGTCCACACGAGTGATCTCAACGCCGGTTTCCTCCGGCAGCCTAAGCGCCCTCGCGCGATCGCCGCTGACTTCTTGCAGAAAGACTCCCAGAAAGCTCCCGGATTCACCCGCGCGCTGGATAACCTGCGCGCGCGCCGCGGGCGCGATCAGACCGGCAACCGCCAGGCTCATTCCAAGCAGAAATATGTTTCGGTGCAACATGCAAACAGCCCCCTGGTGCGACAAGCTTTACCTTGTCGCATGGGACAAGCTGAAGCTTGTCCTACTTGCCTGGACAAGCCGGAAGCTTGCCCTACCTACTTCGACGCAGGTACACGGCTCCCGTACCGGCATTAATGTGGAGCACCGGGCCCCCGCCGTTAATCGCGCCTTCCGCTACCACCGGAGCTCGCGTGAAACCGAGCGTCTCCGGGCGGCGCACTTCTGGAAATTCGGAGACGAACCGCGGGTAGGCGCCCATATCGTCCGTAACCATGATCGACAGCGGAAAATTCGGTGGGATCATCACGGTGATGTCCCCGGAGCTCGCGGCCAACAGCGAGTCTTGAATCCGCGCTCCGGCTACCAGCTCCGCGAGAATATTGCCCAGCGCGGTTGAAACCGTCATGGGGCCGGACGCGCTTCGGACGCGCACAGTTCCTTGGGAGGACTCGGCTCGCACGCCGCGGGCGGAGCCAACTTGAATCGACCCTCCCTGCGAGTCGGCGATAACAAGTCCGCCGGCTTCGCCGATCTGGATCAAGCCCGATACCGCGCGCGCTTGAACGGAAGCGGCTGCTTTCCGCACGCTGATATTGCCGCCATCGTTTGCGAGCACAATCGGCGCGCCGGCCTGCTTTACCTCAAGGTCGCCTCCCCCCGTTTCGCAAGACTTCACGCCCGCCATCGCATTCTCGACCGTGATCGATCCGGCGCCCGTATAGCATTCGACCAAGCCACCGATTGTGCCGAGGATAATGTGTCCGCCCCCGGCACGGGCCGATAGAGCGCCGCCGATGCGGTCGGCCCGGATATCACCCGCGGGCGTGCCGGCGTCAACGCTTCCGTCCAAATCATAAATTTCGACGCCGCCAAGCTCTGACCGGACACTTACAAGGGCCATTTGCCGGGGCACAGAAATTTCCAGCTCATTACCCACGTTCAGTGAGGATCTCTGTTCGACGTAAATTCGCGAAGACGGACCGAACGTGCGGTCATCGAGTGAACCGTTGCCGACAAGCTGGTTTGCCTCCTGCTCGGTTCTGGCGTGCACACGCTGAACCAGCTTGTACGTGATTCGTTGCCCCGAACCTCCTCGAACGATGATGTGGCCACGCGCAACAACGGCGAGGCGTCGCTGCGGCGTCAGCGACGCTTCGCCCTTCACCGTGTGTACCCACGAGTTCGGCCCCTCGCGCGTCAATCGGGGCTCCTGCGCTCCCAGATTCAGCGCCGCGAGCAACAGCCCAAAAACTTTAACCCCGTCCAGCAGCATCTCAATAGATCTCCGTAGAGGCGTTAATAGCCTCAAGAATTTTCTGCGACCGTTGCCGGAGATACTCGTTGTCCTCGCGCAACATCAGCTCTTGAAGCGTGCCGACCATCTGCCGGTCCATGTTAGTCGCGGAATCTTGCGTTAACAGATCGATTGCTTGCATCCGGATTCCGGGATTTGGGTCGCTCAACAGCGTTTGCGAAAGCGCGCCGCGAACTTCGGGCTCCGCAGCGAAGGCTTTCAGCCCCGTCATGGCGTTCAAGCGCACCCCCGCATTCTGATCGTGCTGCAGAGCGTAGATCAGGGCATCGCGAATATCCGCGGATTGGGCATGCGCGTTTAGCAGGCTCAAGCTCTGCTGCCGCAAACCGGCGTCGCTCGGATCCTTTGCGGCCTCCAGCAGAAGTCCGCGAATTCGCGAGTCGTCCAACCCGCCCGCAAGCGTCCGCTGCCGCGTCTCATCGACAAGGATTTGGATCTGGCCATTCGCGGCGGCCTTCACGTCGCGCACGCGATTCATCCCGGCTTCCGTCACGCCCGCTGCCGGCGAATTCAGGAAATTGGGCATGAACCGCGCGCCGGCAAACCCGAGGACGAGCATGGCCAACGCGCCCGCCGGACGCAGAATAAATCCGCCGGTAAGCGCATGGGTGAACTGTTCCCACCAGCCGCTGAAAACCCTCCGTGCATCCGGGGCGGGGCTATGTTCTTCCGATTCCAACCGCGAGGCGAGCTCGGCACGGCATTGCCGCAGCAGCGAGGGCGGCGGCTCCGCCGCGGCGGTATTAAAAGCCGCATACACTTCCTTCTCCCGCTCGAATGCCGCGCGGCAATCCGCGCATGCGTCCAGGTGCGTCTCCACCCGTTCTTCTTCGTCAAAGCTCAACTCGCCGTATTCGAGCAGCCAAAACTGGCTACGCGCATCGGCGCACGTCATAACACTCATATAAAAGCTCCGAGGTCACTCATATAAAAGCCCCGAGGGCGCTATTCATACAAAATCTCCGAGCGCCGCCCGCATCTTCTGCGTGGCGCGAAACAGGCAGTTCTTCGCCGCTTCTTCGCTGGTGCCTAAAATCTCTCCAATTTGCTTCAGGCGCAGCCCTTGATAATGCCTTAACTCAAAAACCATGCGTTCGCGCGGGGTTAAGTTATTCAAGACTTCCTTTATGCGCCGGCGAAGCTGGCCGCTGAACAGACGCCGCTCCGGATCGGTATCTGCCCGCTGCTCGGCTACGGCGTCAAGCCGGTCCAGGGGACCCTCCCCGGTAGCGACCACCGTCGCTTCTTCCTTCCGCACCTTACGCTTACGGATCTGATCCAGGCACAGGTTGGTCACGATCCGGTACAGCCAGGTGTGGAAGCTGCAATCGAACCGGAAGCTGTGAAGGTTCCTGTGCACCCTCAGAAACGCCTCCTGATAAACGTCCCGAGCGTCCTCAGGGGAACGCAAGAGGTTCATTGCCAATCGGAGCACACTTTGGTCATAGGCGCGTACAAGCCGCTCAAAAGCGTCATGATCGCCTTGCTGAGCAGCCCGAATTAGCGCCGTTTCGTCGATTTGGACGTCCAAACCCGTTTCCCGGGCCACGGCACTCCGTTGCAACACTATTATTGACGCCAGCTTGGAGGAAAGGTCACGAGAGGTGCCGCCACCGGAGAGGCGGGCTGAAGCGAGCGAAATCTGTATCCGCGGTAACCCATTCGCACCCGCTTTCAATTGCCAGCGCGGCATCGACAGCGTCTGCGATTAACGATCCGCGAATGTTTGCTCTCACACACAGCTCGCGACAAATACTCCAGTGCAGCGCGCCAGGCCGAATCAAGTGGCACCCTGGGGATCGCAAAAGCGCATCGATGAACTCCAATGCTCGCTCCACGCTGGAGGGTGGGAGAAAGATTTTCGGGTTCGTGACCACCCTTAGAAATCCGTGTAGAACCAGTTCTGAAATTGCGAACGGCTCCGGACCGGAGGCCAAATCCGTCAACCATTTCCAAGATCGTGAATCATCCAATTCCTCGCGATACGCATACACCAGGATGTTAACGTCGGGCATTAACATCTAGGAAGTGCTCCGCCTCTTCGTCCATAAGGATTTGGCAAGTCCGGTTCAGATCCAGATTGGGATTCACCAGTTTCCCGCGCATCGTGGGTAGCCGGATTTTTTCGAGCGGTAACGGTGGCTTTTGCGCCAAGTGACACCTGAGTGCATCTTCAATCAATGCACTCACAGTTATGTGGTGTTCTTCCGCGTAGTTCTTTGCGTTCTCAAAGAGCGGGCCTGGAAGACTAATGGTGGTCCTCACGACACCACTTTAGCATGGGCGCTGCACCTACATCACACGTTGATGCATCTGCATCAAGCGCCCTGCAGCTCCAATTCGATCGTCTTGGCGGCGGGGTCCAAGGAGGTTATTTTAAAGCTGCGGACTTGGCCCGACTTCGGCGCCTCCGGGGCCGCCGATGACCCGCCACCCGCCTTCCACTTCTGCGAAAGCATCGCCGTCATGGCCGATAGATCGGCCGGGGCCCGATTGGCTGCGCTTTCACGCTTCTGTTCGGGAACTTTGGCGAAAGCGGTCACGCCTTGCCCGAGTTCTACCTTCGCCCGTCCCGCGGAGACATCGACGATGCGTCCCGTGACCACCTCGCCGTTTTTGTGCTCGGCCAGGTATTCGTCGATGCTGGTAGGCTCCAGTTGCTTGATACCGAGCTTGAAGCGGCGCCGCTCACGGTCTATTTCGAGC